>NZ_JBVHJE010000010.1:195171-295646 GCF_055560195.1 Streptomyces sp. NPDC023481 | reverse complement strand
GCCCCCCCCCCCCCCCACCCCCCCCCCCCCCCCCCCCCCCCCCGCCCCCCCCCCGCCCCCCCCCCCCCCCCGCCGGCCCCCCCCCCCCCCCCCCCCCGCCCGGCGCCCTGTCGCGGGCTGCTTCAGTCCTTCCGTTCCGGCGGGCTGATCTGCGACTTCCTGATGGCCGAGCCGGTCGTGCCCCACTTCTCGAGAATGCGGTCGTAGGTGCCGTCGGACAGCAGCCTGTTCACCGCCGCCTGGAACGCCGGAGCCAGTTTCGTGCCCTTCCTGAAGGCGAAACCGACGTCCAGGCGGTGGAATTCGTTCAGGAACTTCAGGCCCTGCTGGTGCGCGACCGCGTAACGCAGGCCGTTGATCGTGGACATCACGATGTCGCTGCGGCCCTGCTGGAGCGAGGACCAGATCGCGCTCGACTCGGCGTACGTCTGCACCTCGTACGCCTTCCTGCCCGCGTCGGCGCACACGTGCCTGTTCTGCTCCAGCGTGGCCTCGAACGTCGTGCCCGCGCTGGTCGCGACCTTCAGGCCGCACAACTGCCTCAGGTCGGTGACCTTCGACAGCTTGCTGTCCGCGCGGGTGACGAAGCCCTGCCCGTCGTTGATGTAGGTGACGAAGTCGATGGTCCTGCGGCGCTCGTCGGTCACGCCGAAGTTGCTCGCGCCGACGTCGTACTTGCCGCTGTCCAGGGCGGGCAGGATCGCCTCGAAGCTCGCCTGCTCCACCTTGAGCCGGACGCCGAGGACCCGGGCGACGGCCCGGGTGAAGTCGACGTCCTGGCCGGTCAGGGCCTTGCCGTCGTCGAGGTAGGTGGTGCCGGGCGGGGTGCCCCCGACGCTGACCGCGACGGTGAGGCTCGTCGTGCCGGCGGGCAGCAGCCGCGCCGCGGAGCCGTCCCTGCGCACGGCGGAGACGACGTCCGTGGTGGGCACCCCGCCGGACCTGGCCGCCACGCCGGAGGCGTCCGTACCGCCCGGGCCACCGGACCCGGAGCCGCAGGCGGTCAGGAGCAACGCGGCCGCGGTGATGGTGACAAAGGGCAGTACATGTCGATAAAGGGACTTGTGCATCGGGTAGCGGTCTCCTGGAGCAGAAGGGGTACCGAAAGCAGAAGAGGTGCCGAAAGCAGAAGGGATGCCGGGAGCGGCAGAGGTGCCGAGGCGCGAGGGGGGCGCGTGTGAAGGCGGGAAGAACGGCGGAGTGCCGGAGAACGCGAGAACGCCGCCCCGGGGGCGGGCGCGCAGGGGGTCAGCTCAACAGGAACAGGACCACACGCGACCGAAGTCGATGTGGGAGCGGGTGACCAGCCACTGCTGTGGATGCATGGGCCAAGTGGAACAGGCATCCGGTTTCCCGTCAACCGAGTTGAGATGTACGGCTCACACTCTGGACAGCCTTGACAGCGGACGGAAACGCCCCCGTACTCTCGGTGCACGGCCCTGCTGAGGGGCTCGGCCGTATCCGCGCCGCACAGCGCACCCGTGTGAAGGCACCGCCCGTTCCGACGCCTCATCGCGTCTTCGACGACTCGCGTCACGGAGCCTTCGCATGTCATCCGACACCCTCGCCAAAGTCCCCACCGCATCGGACCTGCCCGAGCCGGCCGACGCCCCCCGGATCGTCCCGCAGCGCCGGTACGGCCAGTGGGCCGCGGCCGCCGCCGTCCTCGTGCTGCTCGGGTTCGCCGTCAACTCCGTCCTGCGCAACCGGGCGTTCCAGTGGGACGTCGTCGCCGACTACTTCACCTCGGACTCCGTCCTGCGCGGACTGTGGCTCACGCTGTGGCTGACCGCGGTGGTGATGGTCCTCGGCTTCGCCCTCGGCACCCTGATCGCCGCGTTCCGGCTCTCCGCCAACCCGGTGCTGCGCGCGGTCGGCTGGGGGTACGTCTGGCTGTTCCGGTCCATCCCGATCCTGGTGCAGCTGCTGCTGTGGTTCAACATCGGGGCGTTGTACCCGCGGCTGTTCGGCGTGCGGACCGTCGACCTGCTCAGCCCGGTCGCCGTCGCGATCATCGGCCTCACCCTGCACGAGGCCGCCTACGCCGCCGAGGTCGTCCGCGGCGGCGTCCTCTCCGTCGACCGCGGCCAGATCGAGGCCTCCCAGGCGCTCGGCCTGAGCCCGTGGCGGCGCCGGCGGCGGATCGTGCTGCCGCAGGCGATGCGCGCCATCGTGCCACCCGCCGGGAACATGCTGATCGGCACCCTCAAGGGCACCGCGATCGTCAGCGTCATCGCCGTCAACGACCTGCTGTTCTCCGCCCAGTTGATCTACCACCGCACCTACCAGGTGATCCCGCTGCTGATGGTCGCCACCCTCTGGTACGCCGTGGTCACCTCGCTGCTGGGCATCGGCCAGTACTACGTCGAGAAGCGCTACGCCCGCGGCACGGGGAACGCCCGATGAGACAGCAGCTGGTGATCGTCGGAGCCGGGCCGCGGGCGACCGGCATCCTGGAACGCCTCGCCGCCAACACGCCCGAGCTGTACGCCGGTCCGGGCCTCGACATCCATCTGGTCGACCCCCATCCGCCGGGCGGCGGACGCATCTGGCGGCAGGCGCAGTCGCCGCTGCTGTGGATGAACTCGCAGGCCGAGGACGTCACCATGTTCACCGACGACACGGTGCCCATGGCCGGCCCGGTCCGCGAGGGCCCCACCCTGCACGAGTGGGCCGGGCTGGACGGCCGTACCTTCCCCGACCGGCAGCTCCAGGGCCGCTACCTGCGCTGGGTGTACGAGCGGGCCCTCGCCGAACTGCCCCCGGACGTCACCGTCCACCATCACCCCCACCGCGCCCTGCGGGTCACCGGGCCGCGCGAGGGCCGCCAGCAGGTCTGGCTGGAGGGCCGCCCGCGCCCGCTCACGGCCGACCTGGTGATCCTCGCCGTAGGGCACCAGGACGCCGAACTCGACACCGAACAGATCGCGTTGTCCGCGTACGCCCGCGCGCAGGGTCTGGTGCACCTGCCGCCCGACTTCACCGCCGACAGCGACCTCTCCGCGCTCGAACCCGGCGCACCCGTCATAGTCCGCGGCTTCGGGCTGGCCTTCGTCGACCTGATGGTGCTGCTCACCGAGGGGCGCGGCGGGCGGTACGACGGGGAGACGTACGTGCCCTCGGGGCGGGAACCGGTGCTGTACGTCGGCTCCCGGCGCGGGGTGCCGTACCACTCGAAGATCGGCTACGACTGGACCGGCGACCGGCCCCCGCTGCCCCGCTTCCTCGGCCCCGCCGAGGTGGACGAACTGCTCGCCCGGCCCGGCGGTTTCGACTTCCGGCGCGATGTGTGGCCGCTGGTCGACAAGGAGCTGGGCTTCGCCCACTACCACCGGCTGTTCACCGCCCACCCCGGGCGCACGGCGATGGCCTGGGCCGACTTCGAGGAGAAGTACGCGGCGGCCGGCGGCACCGCCGAGACCCGGGCACTGGTCGCGGCCGCCGTACCGGATCCGGCCGACCGGCTCGACCTCGGCGCGCTCGACCACCCGCTGCAGGGCGTGCGGTACGCCTCGCACGACGACTTCCAGGAAGGGCTCCGGGAGTACATCGAGGCCGACCTCGGGCGCCGGCACGACCCGGCGCACAGCGCCGACCTGGCCGTCTTCCTCGGGCTGCTCTCCGTCTACGGGCAGCTCGTGCGGCTCGGCGACATCGGGACCTGGTGGCACGGCTTCTTCAGCTACCTGGCCTCCGGGCCGCCCGGGCCCCGGCTGCGGCAGATGCTCGCGCTGTCCCGGGCCGGACTGCTCCGGTTCGTCGGGGCCGGCATGACCGTCACCGCCGAGGACGGCGTGTTCCGGGCCACCAGCCCCACCGTGCCGGGCTTCTCCGTCGAGGCCCGGGCCCTGGTGGAGGCCCGGCTGCCCGAGCCCACCCTCGGGCGCGCCCGCGACAGCCTGCTGCGCGAACTGCACGCCGACGGCGCCGCCGAGACCCCCGAGGGACTGCTCCGGATCGACCCCGGCGACGGCCGGATCCTCGACCGCGCCGGACGCCCGCACCCCCGGCGCTTCGCCCTCGGCCCCTACACCGACGCCCGCACCCCCGGCGCCTTCACCCGCCCCCGCACCGGCGGCCCCGCCTTCCGGCAGAACGACGCGACCGCCCGGGCGGCACTGGCCCTGCTGAGCGGCTCACTGGAAAAGGAACTCGCGCGATGAGTGTCATGGTCGACATCAGGTCGGTGCACAAGAGCTTCGGCCCGCTGGACGTACTCAGGGGCATCGACCTGAAGGTGCGCGCCGGCGAGGTCACCGTCGTGCTCGGGCCCTCCGGCTCCGGCAAGTCCACGCTGCTGCGCACCATCAACCACCTGGACAAGGTGGACCGGGGCGAGATCCGCGTGGACGGCGTGCTGATGGGCTACCGGCGGACCGGTGACAGGCTGCGCGAACTGCCCGAGCGGGAGGTGCTCAGGCAGCGCACCCGGATCGGCTTCGTCTTCCAGAACTTCCACCTCTTCCCGCACCTCACCGTCCTGGACAACGTGGTCGAGGCGCCGGTGTCCGCGCTGAAACGGCCCCGGAGGGCGGCGGTGGAGAACGCGCACCGGCTGCTGGCGCGGGTCGGACTCGGGGACAAGGCCGACGCCTATCCGCGGCAGCTGTCCGGCGGGCAGCAGCAGCGGGTCGCCATCGCGCGGGCGCTGGCGTTGGAGCCGAGGCTGCTGCTGTTCGACGAGCCGACGTCGGCGCTCGACCCCGAGCTGGTGGGGGAGGTGCTGGACGTCATCCGGGACCTGGCGGCGCAGGGCACGACGATGATCGTCGTCACGCACGAGATCGGGTTCGCCCGGGAGGTCGCCGACACGGTCGTGTTCATGGCCGACGGGCGGATCGTGGAACAGGGGCCACCGGCGAAGGTGCTGGGCGCTCCGCGCGAGGACCGCACCCGCGCGTTCCTGGCGAAGGTGCTGTGAGGGCGCGGGCGGCGGGACGCGCGGGGGGCGGGGATGAGTAGTCTGCTGCACCTCGCGGCCGCCCTCGATCTGCCGGGAGTGGCCGACGGCGGGGCGCACGTGGAGCTGGCGCGGCTCGCCGAGCGCGGCGGACTGGACTTCGTGACGCTGGACGACTCCTTCGCCCGGCCCGGGCCCGACGCGCTCGGCGTGCTGTGCCGGGTGGCGCCCGAGACCCGGCGGATCGGGCTGGTGCCGACCGTCACCACCCCCCACACCGAGCCCTTCCGGGTGCAGGCCGCCGTGGCCGCCCTGGACCGGGTCAGCGGGGGCCGGGCCGGCTGGCGGACCGACGTGTCCCCCACCGAGGCGGAGGCCCGGCTGTCCGGCCGCCCGCACCCGGCTCCGGCCGAGACCGTGTGGCAGGAGGCGGCCGAGGCCGCCGGCGCGGCGGGGATACCGGGGGACGGCCGGGCGGACCGCGCCGGGATCCGGGACGCGTCCACCGGCCGGTTCCTCGACCGGGACCGGCTGCACCGCGCCGACTTCACCGGCACCGCCTTCCCGGTCCGGGGCCCGTCGACCGTGCCCCGGTCGCCGCAGGGCCACCCCGTGCGGGTGGTCGACGCCACCGACGGCCCCACCCGGGCGGTCGCCGCCCGGTACGCGGACGTAGCCCTGGTGCGCGCCGTCGCGCCCGCCCAGGCCGCCGGCGCCCGGGACCTGCTGCGCGAGGAGGCGCGGGCGTCCGGCCGGCACCCGGACGCGCTGCGGGTCCTGGTGACCCTGCTGGTCGACCTCGGCGACGGCGAGTACGCGGCCGAGCCGGGACACGGGGGCGGCGGCCCGCGGCCCACCGTGCGGGGCCCGCTGTACCGGGGCGGCCCGGTCGACCTCGCGGAGCTGATGGCCTCCTGGCACGCCGACGGCGTCACCGACGGCTTCCACCTCGTCCCCGTCGAACCGCGGCGCGATCTGGAGCGGCTGGTCAACGGCACGGTGGCGGTGCTCCAGCACCGCGGACAGTTCCGTACCTTCTACCCGGGCAGCACCCTGCGCGAGCACCTGGGCCTGGCCCGGCCCGCCCACCGCCACACCGCCCCCGGGGCGACGCCCGTCCCCGGGGCGACGCCCGTGACCGGGGGAACGACATGACCGCCCGGCGGCCGCACCCGGTTGCCGTGCCCCTCTCGGGCTGTCCCCGCCGGCCGGGGAGAGCCGGACATGACGAGCCGTTCACCGTGGAAAGGAACCGATGGCATGACGACCGACGCGTCCGACGCCTGGAAGCAGTGGCACGAGCAGCGCGTGGAGAGCGTCTCGGCGCCCTACGGGCCGCTCGCGCTGACCGCGACGCACTGGATCGAGGATTATCCGGAGGGTCGACTTCCGGACATTCCCGGGAACTGGGTGGCGGCCGAGGACGGAGTGGTGCTCACGGCCGCCGGGGCCGACGGGCTCTCCGTGGCCGGCCGGCCCTTCTCCGGCGAGGTCAGGCTGGCCGCGGACAGTGGTCCGGAATCCCGGTCGCGGGTCGCGCTCGGCGGCAAGCGGCTTGTCGTACTGGTGCGCGAGGGGGTGTGGGGCGTGCGGGTGTACGACCCCGACTCCGCCGCCCGGCAGGCCTTCCGGGGCATCGAGGCCGGGCCCCACGACCCCCGTTGGTCGGTGCCGGGGCGGTTCACGCCGTACGACGGCACGCGCACCATCCGGCTCGGCAACGCGGACGGCCGTGAGCGCGGCTTCGCCCTCGCCGGCGAACTCACCTTCGCGCTGGGCGGACAGGAGCGGACGCTGAAGGTCGCGCAGCAGGGGGACGGGCGGCTGTGGGCGGTGTTCGCCGACGCCACCAGCGGCGACACGAGTTTCCGCTTCCGCTTCCTCCACGCGCCGGCCCCGGACGCCGAGGGGCGCACGACCGTCGACTTCAACCGGGCCCAACTCCCCCCGTGCGCCTTCGCGGACCACTTCATCTGCCCCTTCCCCGCCCCCGGCAACACGCTGGACGTGGCGATCACGGCGGGGGAGCGCCGGCTGAGCTGACGGCGGTGCGCCGGCCCGGGCCGCCTTGGTGCATCCGGGTGGTTCCGGGCCGACGGCCGAAAGGCACCCTTGTGCCGACCGGCCGTTCGGCCGAATACTCCCCCCAGCGCTTGTCAGGGGCATGCGTATTCGAATATCCGGTCGGTCCCCTGGCTGCGCCTCACGGGCCCCGACCCCACGCGGGCCCCTGACTTCCCTTGGAGGGAACGACAAGTGAGGAACAAGCGCACCACTCCCCGCGGCACCATGGCGAGACGCACCCGGCTCACCGCCGTGGCCACAGGCTTCCTGGCCGCGGCCGCGTTCGCCGCCCCCAACGCGAACGCCAGCGACGGCCACACGTTCAGCGCGAGCCAGCTCACCAAGGCGAGCGACTCCGTCCTCAAGGCCGACATCCCCGGTACGGCCTGGGCGGTGGACGGCAAGTCCCACCGCGTCGTCGTCACCGTCGACAGCACGGTGTCGCAGGCCGAGATCGCCAAGATCAGGAAGCAGGCCGGCGCCACCGCGGACGCCCTGGTCGTCAAGCACACACCAGGCACCTTCAAAGAGCTCATCTCCGGCGGCGACGCCATCTACGCGAGCAGCTGGCGCTGCTCGCTGGGCTTCAACGTCCAGGACTCCAGCGGCAACTACTACTTCCTCACCGCCGGGCACTGCACCGACGGCGCGGGCACCTGGTGGTCGAACTCCTCCCACAGCACCACGCTCGGCACCACGGCCGGCTCCAGCTTCCCGGGCAACGACTACGGCATCGTGCGCTACACCAACAGCTCGGTGGCCAAGTCGGGTGCCGTGGGCAGCCAGGACATCACCAGCGCGGCCACGCCCTCCGTGGGCACGACCGTCTACCGGCGCGGTTCCACGACCGGCACGCACAGCGGCCGGGTCACCGCGCTGAACGCCACGGTCAACTACGGCAACGGCGATGTCGTGTCCGGCCTGATCCAGACCACCGTCTGCGCCGAGCCCGGCGACTCCGGCGGCCCGCTGTACGGCGGCACCACGGCCTACGGTCTGACCTCGGGCGGCAGCGGTGACTGCACCTCCGGCGGTACGACCTTCTTCCAGCCGGTGACCGAGGCGCTGAGCGCCTACGGGGTGCACGTCTTCTGACGATCGGCCCCCGCTGACGGACGAACCCCGGCAAGCCCCCGCACGCTCCGGCGTGCGGGGGCTTCCTGCGTGCGGGCGCCGCGCGCCTCGCCAAAGAATCGCTGTTGTGTTCGAAGCAAGTTCGCTGACCGGGGCTGATGGGGCTAGAGTATTCGAACGAGCGTACGATGAACGTATCGGATGTATAGGCTAAAAAGGGTGAAGTGATGGAGGTGCGGCATGGAGGGTTTCGCCCACGTGCACGTCGCGTCCGGTTACTCCGCCCGCTACGGCGCATCCCACCCCGAACAGCTCGCCCGGCGGGCGGCCGAGCGGGGCATGTCCGCGCTCGCGCTCACCGACAGGGACACGGTCACCGGCGCCGTCCGGTTCGCACAGGCCTGCGCGAAAGACGGAGTCCGGCCGGTCTTCGGAATCGACCTGGCGGTGGAGGCCCTCGCACCTCCGCCGCCCGTCCGGCGTGCCCGTACCCCGGTGCGTGGCGGCGCGCACGTCGTCGAGCCGCCGCTGCGGTTCGTGCTGCTCGCGCAGGACCGCGCGGGATGGGCGCGGCTGTGCCGCATCACGTCGGCGGCCCATGTGGGGGCCGTGTCCGGTACGGCGCCGGTGGTGCCGTGGGAGGCGCTGCGCGAGTACGGCGGACCCGGGCTGACCGTGCTGCTCGGGCCGCTCTCGGAGCCGGCACGGGCGCTGTCGGTGGGCCGGGAGGATGTCGCGACAAGGCTGCTGGCGCCCTGGAAGGAGATCTTCGGGAGGGGCGTCCGGTTGGAAGCCGTTACGCAGAAACGTTTCGGCATCGGGCCGGGATCCCTGCGCCTGGCCGCTCGCACCCTTGCCCTGGCCGACCGCACCGGCACCACCGCCGTGCTCTCCAACGCCGTCCGCTACGCCGATCCCGACCAGCACCGCCTCGCCGACGTCCTGGACGCCGCGCGCCTGCTCCGACCGGTCGACCGGCGCCACCTGGACACCGGGCAGCGCTGGCTCAAGGACGAGCGGCACATGGAGACGGTCGCGCGAATGATCACCGAATGCGCCGGAGGAGACATCCGCCGGGCGCGCCGTCTGATGGCGGACACCGCCGCCACGGCGGCCGCGTGCGCGCTCGATCCCCGGGCGGACCTCGGACTCGGCACCCGCCACTTCCCGGAACCGTCCCTCTTCGGCGCCGAGCCCCGACCGGACGGCGCGGCGAAGTTCCTGCGCAGGCAATGCGAGACCGGCATGGCCAGGCGCGGCCTCGACCGCGACCGAGCGGCGCTCGACCGGCTGGACGAGGAACTCAGGGTGATCTCCGCGCTGAACTACGACTCGTACTTCCTCGCCGTCGGCCAGGTCGTGGCCGACATCCGGGCCAAGGGCATCAGGGTCGCGGCCCGCGGCTCCGGCGCCGGCTCGATGGTCTGCCACGCTCTGGACATCGCCACCGCCAACCCGCTCGACCACCGCCTGCTGTTCGAACGCTTCCTCAGCGTGCGCCGGGCCTCGCTGCCCGACATCGACATCGACGTGGAGTCCGCCAGACGGCTTGAGTGCTACGACACGATCTTCGAACGCTTCGGCAGGGAACGGGTCGCCGTCACCGCCATGCCCGAGACCTACCGCGCCCGCCGCGCCCTGCGCGACACCGGCCTCGCCCTCGGCATCGCCCCGGCCGAGGTCGACCGGATCGCCAAGAGCTTCCCGCACCTGCCCGCCTCCGACATCACCGGCGCCCTCGCCGAACTGCCCGAACTGCGCCGACTGGCCGCCGAGGCACACCGCTACGGACCGCTGTGGGAGCTGGCCGAGGGCCTCGATTCCCTGGTGCACGGCATGGCCATGCATCCCTGCGGCGTGGTCATCAGTGACGCGACCCTCCTGGACCGGCTACCGGTGCAGCCCACACCGCAGGGCGACTACCCCATGGCGATGGCGGCGAAGGAGGAGATCGAGGCTTTGGGCAACATCAAACTCGACGTCCTCGGCGTGCGGATGCAGTCCGCGATGGCCCACGCCGTCACCGAGATCGAGCGGACGACGGGCGACCGTATCGACCTCGACGACCCACGGCAGGTGCCGCTCGACGACGCCTTCGCGTTCAAGCTCATCCAGGACAGCCAGACCCTGGGCCTGTTCCAGCTCGAATCGCCCGGCCAGCAGGACCTGCTGTCCCGACTGCAGCCGCGCGACGTGCAGGACGTCATCGCCGACATCAGCCTCTTCCGGCCCGGACCGGTCGCCGGCGGCATGCCCGAGCGATACATCGCCGCCCGGCACGGCGGGAGACCGTCGTACGCACATCCGGACCTGGAGCCGGTGCTCGCCGACACCTACGGCGTGACCATCTGGCACGAGCAGATCATCGAGACCCTCTCGGTGATGACCGGTTGCGACCACGCGCTGGCGGAGATCGCCCGGCGGGCGCTCGGCGAGAAAGACCGGCTGCCCGGCATCAGGGAGTGGTTCCACGGCCGGGCACGCGTGCGTGGCTACAGCGAGGCCGTCCGCGACGAGGTCTGGAAGACCGTGGAGGCCTTCGGCGCATACGGCTTCTGCCGCGCTCATGCGGTCGCCTTCGCCGTACCGGCGTTGCAGAGCGCCTGGCTCAAGGCGCACTATCCGGCGTTCCTGCTGGCGGGCCTGCTGGAACACGACCCCGGGATGTGGCCCAAACGGGTCCTCGTCTCCGATGCCCGCCGCCGGGGCGTCCCCGTCCTGCCCGTCGACGTCAACCACTCCCTGGTGAAGCACACCGTGGAGAAGGCCGATGGAGACCAGTGGGGCGTGCGGCTCGCGCTGTCCGAGGTCCACGGCATCAGCGAGGAGGAGTGCGCCCGCATCGAGGAGGGGCAGCCGTACGGATCGCTGTCGGACTTCTGGCAGCGGGCCCGTCCCAGCAGGCCGGTCGCCGAACGCCTCGCCGAGATCGGCGCCCTGGACTGTCTGCACGACGGCCGCCTCACTCGACGTGATCTCCTGCTCCAGATCGCCGAACTCCACCGTGCATCGCGCACGCGGTCCGCCGGCAAGGGCCAGCTGCCCATCGACGCGGGTGCCGTCGGCGGGGCGGAGCCCAGCGGCCTGCCGGAGATGACCGGACGCGAGGCTCTCGACGCCGAGCTGAGCACGCTCGGGATCGATGTCTCCAAGCACCTGATGGAGCACCACCACCGGCTGCTGCGCGAGATCGGCGCGACCGACGCGGCCCATCTGGCCGGTCTGCGAGCCGGGCGGCAGGTCCTGGTCGCCGGTGTGCGTGCCTCCACCCAGACGCCGCCGATCGCCAGCGGCAAGCGGATCATCTTCGTCACCCTGGAGGACGGGTCCGGCCTGGTCGACCTGGCCTTCTTCGAGGACTCCCATCCGGCCTGTGCGCACACCGTCTTCCACAGCGGCCTGCTGCTGGTGCGCGGCACGGTCCAGGTGCGCGGTACCCGCCGTACCGTCGTCGGCACCATGGCCTGGGACCTGGACCGGATCGCCGCCGCCCGCCGCGACAACGGCCCCGAGGCCGCGCTCGCCCTCCTCGGCGAGAGCCATCCGCACCCGACCCCCGCCCAGCCGCGGCGCACCCTGGCCAACGGCACCACCGGCGCCCGCCTGCACCCGTACGCCGACCTCCAGCCCGCCGGCGCCCGCTCGGCCGACCTGAAGAAGTTCGGCCACCGCAGCCCGGGGAGCGCAGGATGAGCACACGTCAGCGGCACATCGCCCACCTCCATCTGCACGCCACGCTGACCGAGGATCAGTACGCTGATGTCATCGAACTGATGTATGGAATTACGCCCCATGTCCAGGCTGTCCCGCCCAACGCCGTACAGCTGGACCTGACGTCGGCGCTTCGGTACTTCGACCTGTCCCCCTACGATGTCGTCCAGCTGGCGAAGATGAGGCTGAAGCTCTTCTACGGCATCGACAGCAGCGCAGGTCTCGCGGGCAACCGCATGGTGGCCGCCATGGCGGCCGACGCGTCCGCGCCGGGGGACACCACCTGGGTTCCCGCCGGGCGGGCGGCCGACTGGCTCCACCCCCGTCCGGTCACGGCACTGCCCGGGATCGGCCGCACCACGGCGGAGACGCTCGGCAGGTACGGCCTGCACACGATCGGCCAGGTCGTCGAGCTGCCCGCGGGTACCCTGCAGCGACTTCTCGGTGCGGGCCCCGCCCGTCTGCTGGCCGAGCGGGCTCGCGGTCACGACCCCCGCCCGGTCACCCCTTCGGAACCGGCGGCGCACCTGGTCGCCGACCTCGTGCTGGAACGGGACTGCCTCGACCCGGCGCAGCATCACCGCGTGGTCCTGGGACTCGCCGACCAGATCGGCCAACGCCTGCGCGGCGAACGTCAGATCACCAGCCGGCTCGCCCTCACGGTGAGGTACGCCGACCGCAGCTCCACCACCCGTACGCGCGCGCTGGCAGAACCCACCAACCACTCACCGGCCCTCGCGGTAGCCGCCCTGGGCCTGCTGAACGCTCTCGGGCTGCAGCGGGCAAGAGTCCGCGCCTTCGTGGTCCGCGCCGACGCTCTGCTGCCGGCTCACAGTGCGTTCCACCAGCTCTCCCTGGATCCCGGCGACGATCGCGCCCGCGCAGCCGAAGCCGCCGCCGACCGTGCCCGTCGGCGTTTCGGGCCTGACGTCATACGCCCGGCGACCCTGGCCGACTGACTGCGCCGAGAACCACTGGTTTTCGGCGGAGGCGGTCGTGTGAGACATGGGGTTCCCGTTCCTGCCGGCGGGGCACCGAGTCCAGGAGACCCCCTGTTGCGGCGTCGGCCGGCGGTGATCACCTCAGCGGACCTCCCGTGCGTACGGCGCCACGGTGATCCGGTCGATGAGCGGGGCGTAGCGGGAGCGGAGGAGTAGGCCGGGGAAGGTGTCCGAGGCGTAGGTGGTGCCGTCGAAGTCCGGCAGTTCCTCGGAGCGGAACGTGATCGTGTTCGGTCCCTTCGCGAGGCGGACCGGGACCGTCAGCTCCCAGAAGTTGTTCGGGTGGAAGGTGTGCGGGAAGCCGACGCGCTGCATCGCACCGCCGTTCACGGTGATGTCGGCGTGCCGGACGAGCGGGTCCGGGTTGTAGTGGGTGGCTTCCGACTGCTCCGGGTTGGAGTAGCGCAGGCGCAGCGCGTACAGGCCGGCCCTGTCCGCGGTGACGGTGAAGGTGGCCGTGTTGCCGTTGCCCGGGTCGCCCCCGATGCCGGTGATCGCCGTACCGTCGGTGGCCAGGGACAGCGGGGTCAGCGTGGCCGAGCCGGCGAGCCTGGCGTCCTGGGCCTCGTACGTACGCGCCTTGAGCGTGCCCTCGGTGGGCGTGACCGTGAGGCGGTCGACCAGCGTGGCGGCCGAAGCACCGGTCACCGTCACCTTGTTGATGCCGCCCGAGAGGGAGACCGCCACCGCGTGCCGGTCCTTGGACAGGCGCAGTACGTCGTGACCGTTGACGGAGAGCCGGGCGTTCGCGGCGCCCAGGGTGTCGACCCGGAGGGTGGCCTCGCGGTCGGCGGGGGAGTAGACCCAGAACGTCGCCGTCTGGCCCTTCGCGACGCGGACCGCGCCCGAGCCCGTGGCGGGGGTCCCGGTGTGCTTCGGCAGGTCGTAGACGGGCCGCGCGCCGCCGCTCGTCCAGGCCAGCTCGCCCTCGTACACCCGGGTGGCCGCCGAGGCGTCCGGCAGGGTCAGGGTGAGGCGGTCGACGATGGCGTCGCCCTTGGTGGCACGCCTGCCGTCGAGGCTCTTCGCGGCGAGCGTCAGGGTGTGCCTGCCCTTGGTGAGATGCACCTTGGTGTCGGTGTGGTCCCACACCACCCACTTGTAACCGAGCGGCAGGTACAGCTCCTGCTCGCCGTCCGCCCTGCCGTCCACCCGCAGGAAGACGTTGGTGGGGCCCTGCTCCTTCACCTTGTCGAAGGTGTTATGGGAGTTGGCGAAGACACTCAGGTCGTACGTGCCGTCCTGCGGCACGTCCACCGTGAAGTCGAGTGTGACGTCCGAGCCGGTGCGCAGTCCGCCCACGTCGTAGCCGCCGGAGGTGTAGAACTTCGACACGTCGCGCGGCGAGCCCTCCGGACCGTTCCTCGAGTAGCCGGACCCGGTGTGGGCGGCGTCCTCGGCCTCGTACGAGCCCCGCCAGCGCACCGGCGCGGCCTGCGTGCCCTTCGCCTTCCCGGCCGGGCTGAGAACGATCTCGTACGCCGAGGACTCCTTCAGCGCCGGCAGCGTGCCGTCGCCGAAGTCGACGACGACCTCGCCGTCGTCCCCGACCGGCAGGTTCGTCTCCGTGAGCAACTCGGGGCCGGAGCTGTCGCCCACTTGCCCGCTCCACCCGATCTCGCGCACCCATGCGTGCACGCTGTCCCCGAAGACCTTCTCCGGGACGCCCGCGAAGGTGATGTGGCCCTTCCCGGTGGACCCGCCGAAGATCAGCCGGGCCTGCTTCTTGTGCTCGTCCAGCGTGGCCACGCCCTGCATCGTGTAGTTCTCGCCCGGGAACGGCGGGGTCACCCTCACCGTGTGCCCGCTCATCGAGGCGTACGAGTGCAGCAGCCACCACTGGCCGTTGCCGCGGGCCGACTGCACCGCGGAGTCGGAGAGGTTGCCGTCGATGTTCCAGTACGCGATGTCGGCGTCCACCTTGGATTCCTCGATCGCGGACGCCCACTGGATCATCTGGCCGGGGACGGAGGTGTGGTAGTTGAAGGCGTACTCGTTGATGTTGACGGGGAGCCGGGTGCCTTCGTGGTCGGTGCCCTCGAACAGCTCCTTCTCCCACGCCCGGTACGTGGCGACGCTCTCGCGCACGGCCTCCGGGTGGCTCAGTTCGTGCCAGGTGATGACGTCCGGGAGGGTGCCGGCGGCCAGGGTGTGCGCGAGGAAGCCCTTGACCTGGTCGTACAGGACGCTGGTGTTGGGGCCGGCGATACGGGCGTCGGGCATCCTGCCCTTGATGAGCCTGTAGACCTCGTCCCAGGCGGCGAAGTAGGCACCAGGGTCGGTGAGCCAGCTGACCTTGTCGTAGCTCCACTCACCGGTGCCGAACATGTTGCCCTCGGGCTCGTTGAACGGCACGAAGACGATGTTGTCCTGGTAGCGCTTCGGCAGCCGCAGCACCTGGTCGACCTGCTTGGCGATCTTCTGCTTGTAGAGGTCGAGCTTCTCGGCCGGGGTGGCGCCGGGCCACTCGTACGGGAAGCCGCGGTGGATGTCGGTCATGTAGATGTACACGTCGCCGTCGGTGGAGTCGGCCAGCGGCTTCACGACGTCGAGTGCGTCGGCACCGGGGTGCTGCGGGCCGTCCTGGGCCTTGGTGGAGACGGTGCGCAGCCCCATGCCCTGGATGAGGTTGTCGGTGGGGACGTCCGGTCCGTACACGCCGTAGAGGGTGCCGGAGGCACCGCCGTGGAACGCGCCGGTGTCCGAGGCCAGATCGACGGTCAGGGCTCCCTCGCGGACCACGGTGACGGTGGCCTCCACCGCGCGTCCGGCGGCGGTTCCGGCGACCGTGAAGCGTCCCGGCCGGGCGTACTTCCCGGACGGTACGGCGTCCCAGGCGATCGGTGTGTCGCGGTCGTAGCCGTCGGAGAAGGAGGAGCGGACGGCTGCGGGGAGGGACGGGGCCGTCCCGGTCGTCGTACGGACCGCGAAGGACGTCCGCGAGAGCTGCCGAGGCGTCGGCACGGCTGCGACGAGACCGGCCACCTGTGCGGGGCTGAGCGCGGAGTGCCAGACCGTGAAGTCGTCGATCACGCCCTCGAGCAGCGGGTCCGGGTAGAAGGACTTGCCGATGTAGCCGGCGGTCGTGGCCGCACCGTCCAGCAGGTCCGTGGCCTTGACGGTCGTCTCGGCGGAGGAGACGGGCACGCCGTCCAGGTAGGTGGTGACCCGGTGGGCGGCGGTGTCGAGGGTGACGGTGACGGTGCGCCAGCCGTCGGCGGGGAGCGGTTCGTAGCCGGAGATCTGTGCTTCCGCGCCCCCGCCTGCGGTGGTCACGGCGGTGCGCAGCACGCTTCCGTTGTACGGGGTGGTGAACAGGTATCGGGTGGTGTCGGTACCCAGGTCGAAGATCCGCTGCCAGGCCGACGTGCCGCTCCACTTCACGCGGGCCGAGACGGTCAAGTCGCTCGCGTCGCCGAGCACTTCGCGGGGCAGACGGACGTACGCGCCGTCGGACGTGGGCGCTCCGCCGGGCAGGGCCAGCGCTCTGCCGCCCTCGTGGCCCTCGACGGACTGCGCGGTGGAGCCGTTCACCAGGGTCGCCGTCAGGCCGTTGCCGGAGCTGTCGGTGATCCGGCCGGAGGCGGGGTCGTCCTGGTCGAAGGTGTAGTGGGCGACGGGCTGGGGCGTGTCGGCTGCCTGCGCGGGGACGGCCGGCGCCGCCAGCAGGCCCGCACCCAGGGCCAGCGCCATGGCGGCCGGGGCGCGGCGGCGGCCGGATCTGTCAGCGGATGACATGGATGGCGTCCTCAGTCCTCGTATCGGCGTGCATCGAACCGGTTCGATCGCGGGCGGCACGGTGGTGGGGCGTTTCTCCGGGGCAGACTGACCTCCGGCCTCGCTCCCGTTAGAGGGCGGGGCAGGGTCGGCGGCCGCCGGAAGGAATCACGTCATCGAACCGGTTCGGGGAAGCTAGCACCGGTGCCCCAGACCGGCAATGCCTCCGACACGAGCTTCTCGCGACGGTTCCGGGCGCAACCCACCCAAGTCCTGCCGGCATTCCGGCGGTCTCGCGTCGGGCGGGGAAAGTGCGGCCAGAGGTGTTGACAGACGGGGGGTCAGTTCCTACCTTCACTTCACGCGAACCGGTTCGACAACCGGGACTCGCCTTCTCCTCCGCCCCGCACCCCTCACCACCGGCAGGCGTACCCTCCGACGAGATGCCGAACCGGTTCGAGCAAGGAGCCCCTCGTGAACATCGGTGAGATCGCCCGCCGGGCCGGTGTCTCAAGGAGCACCGTGTCCTACGCACTCAGCGGCAAGCGCCCGGTCTCGGACGACACCCGCCGCAGGATCCAGCAGGTCATCGACGAGCTGGGCTACCGCCCGAACGCCAGCGCCCGCGCCCTGGCCAACGGCCGCACCAGCACGATCGGCCTGGTCTTCCCGCCGGCCGGCAACCACTACACCGGGATGCAGCTGGACTTCATCGGCAGCGTGGTGGAGGCCGCCGCGGCCTACGACTACGACGTGCTGCTGTCCCCGAGCGGCGTGGACAGCGACCGCTCCTTCCAGCGGCTGCTGGGGGAGCGGCGGGTCGACGGCGCGATCCTGATGGAGATCAGGCTGGCGGACGACCGGGTCGATCACCTGGCCGACCTCGGCTTTCCCGCCGTCGCCATCGGCCGCACCGCACACCCCGAGGGCAGCTGGTGGGTGGGCCTGGACCACACCGCGCTCGCGGCGGCGTGCGTGCACCACCTGGCGGACCTCGGCCACCGCCGGGTCGCCTTCGTCAACCGGCCCGAGCAGCTGCTGCGCGCCGGATACGAGTCCGCCCACCGCGGTCTGGACGGCTTCACCAAGGCCGCGGCCGAGCGCGGGCTGACCGTGCGGACGTACTGCTGCGGGGACGACGCCGCCTCGGGGCAGGCCTGCCTCCAGCAGATCCTGCACGACGACCCGGCCACCACCGCTCTGGTCACTTTGAACGAGGCCGCGCTGGGCGGGCTGTACCGGGGGCTCGCCCAGGCCGGCCGTCATGTGCCGCGCGACTTCTCCGTCACCGGGGTCGTCGCCGGACGCTGGGCGGAGACGGTGACTCCGCAGCTCACCGCGGCCGACGTACCGGCTGAGGAGATGGGCCGGTGCGCCGTCGACCTGCTGGTGGAGCGGCTCGACCACCCCGACGCACCGCCCCGGCACCATCTCCTCGCGCCGCCGATCTCCCTGCGGGCCAGCACCGGGCCCGCCACGGCACCCTGACCGCTCCCCGCGGACAACCTCGCACCCACCTCACCCGCCGACCGCCCTCTGCTCAGCGGCGCTGTTCGGCGTGCCCGTCACTCCTCACCACCCCGTGCCTCGGCACCCGCATGCCCAGAACAAAGGACCCCTCGCCATGAACAGCTCCTCCAGACAGCGCCGTCTGACCGCTGCGGCCCTCACCGCCCTCGCCGTCGCCGTCACCGCCACCGCCTGCTCCTCCGGCTCGGGCGGCACCGGCTCCAAGGGCGCCGGCAGCGGGACGTACACCGTCTGGGACCCCTACCCGCAGTTCGACAAGGGCTCGGCCTGGGTGAAGCTGCTCGACCAGTGCGGCACCAGGGCCGGGGTGAAGGTCAAGCGGACCGGCTTCGACACCAGCGACCTGGGCAACAAGACACTCCTCGCTGCCCAGCAGGGCAACTCGCCGGACGTCCTCATCGTCGACAACCCTGTGGTCTCCACCCTCGCCGAGGCGGGCGTGCTCACCACGACCGACGACAACAAGCTGGACACCTCCAAGGTCGACCCCAACCTGCTCGCCGCCGGCCAGTCGGGCGGCAAGGCCTACGGCACGCCGATCGGCGCCAACACCCTCGCCCTCTACTACAACAAGAAGGTGCTGAAGGAGGCCGGCGTGGACGTCTCCTCCGTCAAGGACTGGAAGTCGCTGACAGCGGCCCTGGCCAAGGTCAAGAAGGCCGGCGAGAAGGGCATCACCTTCTCGGCGATCGGCACGGAGGAGGGCAGCTTCCAGTTCCTGCCCTGGTTCTGGGGCGCGGGCGCCAAGCTGACCGAACTCGACTCCGCCCAGGCCGTGTCCGCCCTCTCCCTGTGGAAGGACTGGCTGAAGAGCGGCTACGCCCCCAACTCGGTGCTCAACAACACCCAGACCACCAGCTGGCAGGAGTTCGCCGGCGGCGACTACGCCTTCGCCGAGAACGGCACCTGGCAGCTCGCCAACGCCAAGAAGGCCGGCTTCGACTACGGCGTGCTGCCCATCCCCGCCGCCACCGGCGGCAACGCCGCGGCCCCGACCGGCGGCGAGTTCGTGACCATCCCGGTCCAGCAGGACACCGGCCGCTACGCCACCTCCCAGAAGCTGGCGACCTGCCTGACCAGCGGCGACAACCTCTACGACACCGACACCACCCTGTCCTACGTGGCTCCCACCAGCGAGGCCCAGGACAAGCAGGTGGCCGCGAACGCCGAGCTGAAGCCGTGGGTGGCCGCGGTCAAGGCGGCCAGGGGCCGCACCAGTGACGACCTGGGCACCAGGTATCCGAAGATCTCCGAGCAGATGTGGAAGGCCGTCCAGTCCGCCCTCAGCGGCTCCAAGTCGCCCAAGGACGCGCTCACTTCGGCGCAGACCGCGGCCAGGTGACGTGAGCGCGATGAAGCAGACGACCCATCCGCCGGACCACCGGCCCGTGCCCGTCCGGAACGGGTCGGCCACCACCGCCCCGCTCCCGGCCCGCACCGAGAAGCGCCGCCGGCCCACCTCCACCCAGTGGGCCGCCTGGGCCTTCCTCACCCCGGTGACCGTCTACCTCGCCCTCTTCTACGCCTATCCGCTGTACCGCAACATCGACCTGAGCCTGCGCGACTACACCGTCCGCTCCTTCGTCCAGGGCGACGCCCCCTTCACGGGCCTGGCGAACTACCGGACCGTCTTCGACAACCCGGCCTTCGCCCCGGCGCTGCTGCACACCGCGGTGTTCACCGCCGTCTGCCTGGTCTTCCAGTACGCCATCGGGCTCGCCCTCGCGGTCTTCTTCAACCAGCACTTCCGGCTCTCCGCGACCCTGCGCGCCCTGTTCCTCGTACCGTGGCTGCTGCCGCTGATCGTGTCCGCCTCCACCTGGTCGTGGATGCTCAACAGCGACTCCGGCATCGTCAACGCCGCCCTGCACGCCGTCGGCATCGATCCGGTGAACTGGCTGACCTCGCCGTCCTGGTCGCTGGCCTCGGTGATCATCGCGAACATCTGGATCGGCGTCCCGTTCAACCTGGTCGTGCTCTACAGCGGCCTGCAGTCCATCCCGGCCGGCCTGTACGAGGCCGCGGCCCTGGACGGGGCGGGCGCCTGGCGCCGCTTCTGGAGCGTCACCTTCCCGCTGCTGCGCCCGGTGTCCGCGATCACCCTGCTGCTGGGCCTGGTCTACACGCTCAAGGTCTTCGACATCATCTGGATCATGACCAAGGGCGGCCCGGCGGACTCCTCGACGACCTTCGCCACCTGGTCCTACCAGCTCGGCTTCGGCAACCTCCTGCCCGCCTTCGGCCCGGGTGCGGCCGTCGGCAACCTGCTCGTCGTCGCCGCCCTCGTCTTCGGCCTGGTCTACGTCCGCGTCCAGAGAAAGCAGGCGCTGTCATGAGCCGAAGCCGCAGGCGTACGTGGGGGAAGACCACCATCGGTGTCCTGCTGACCGCGCTCATGCTGTTCCCGGTCTACTGGATGCTCAACGTCTCCCTCACCCGCGACCAGGACATGCGCAAGAGCCCCCCGGACCTGCTGCCGCTGCACGGCACCCTGGCCGGCTACCGCGCCGTCCTCGACGAGCAGCTGCCCTACCTCGGCACCAGCTTCGTCATCGGCCTGGGCAACGTCGTCCTGACCGTGGTCCTGGCCGCCCCGGCCGGCTACGCCCTGGCCACACTGCGCCCGCGCGGTGGCGGCATCCTCAGCTTCGTCCTGCTGGCCGCCCAGATGATCCCCGGCATCATCATGGCGATGGGCCTGTACGCCGTCTACCTCCAGCTCGGGCTGCTGCAGTCCGTCCCCGGTCTGATCGTGGCCGACTCCACCCTGGCCGTCCCCTTCGGCGTCCTGATCTTCACCGCGTTCATGTCCGGCATTCCCCGCGAACTGCTCCAGGCCGCGCAGGTGGACGGAGCGAGGGCCCTGCGGACCTTCTGGTCCGTCGTGCTGCCGATGAGCCGCAACGCCGTGGTCACGGTGTCCCTGTTCGCCTTCCTGTGGTCCTGGTCCGACTTCGTCTTCGCCGGCACCCTCGTCAACGGCGGCACCCACGAGCCGATCACCCTCGGCATCTACCACTACATCGGCAACAACAACCAGCAGTGGAACGCCATCATGGCCACCGCCGTCGTCGCCTCCCTGCCGGCCGCGGTCATCCTCGTCCTCGCCCAGCGCTACGTCGCCGCCGGTGTGACCGCCGGTGCGGTCAAGGACTGACCTCCACAGGCGCGTCCCTGCGCTGACGATCCCTGCTCCAGAAACGAGTCACGCCACATGACCGCCGCCCGATCCGGCCCGGCCTTCTCCGTCCACGACATCCCGTTCAGCACGTACGGATCCTGGTTCGACCTCTCGCCCGTGGTGGCGGAGAAGACCTACGCCGACGACCTCCACCTCGTCTCGCACCAGAACGGCATGCACGCCGTCCTGCGCCTGGTCCCCGTGCACACGACGGGCGACCGCGCCGAGACCCGCGTCGAGGCGACACCGGGCCTGCTCAGCTGGACCGGCGAGAGCGGGCGCATCGACCTCGCCTACGAGTCGCCGGACACCGTACGGCTGCGGGGCAGCGGCCTCGGCATCGCCGTCCTCGCCGCCGCGCACACCCTGACCCCGTTCAGCGGCACGTACTTCTTCCACGACCCGGCGGCGGACGCGCACGTGTTCACCTCGTACGAGACCGGACGCCGTTACCGCGTCACCGTGCTGTCCGGCACCCTCGCCGAGGCGGCCGGAGCCCAGGCCCTGGGCAGCGGCGACCGCGGTCTCACCCTCACCGGGGAGGGGGACGGCGGCTGGGAGATCGCGCTCGAGGAACTCGACACCGCCCGCCCGCCCTACACCTCCTCAGCGGCCTTCGACGACATCGTGACGTCGGCGCGCGGCGCGTTCGCGGACTTCGTCGACGCGGTGGCCCCCTGGCGCTCGTCCGCCACACCGGCGGCCGAACTCGCCGCCTACGTCGTCTGGTCGGCGACGGTACGGCCGACGGGCCTGGTCACCCGGCCCGCGGTGCTGATGTCCAAGCACTGGATGGACAAGGTGTGGAGCTGGGACCACTGCTTCAACGCCCTCGCCCTGGCGTCCGGCCGCCCGGAACTGGCCCTCGACCAGTTCGCCCTGCCCTTCGACCACCAGGAAGCCGGCGGCGCCCTGCCCGACTCGGTCACCCACTCCGAGGTCCTGTACAACTTCGTCAAGCCACCCATCCACGGCTGGGCCCACGGCCACCTGCGCCGAAGACTGCCGGCCCCGCCCAGCCGGGCCCAACTGGCCGAGACCTACACCCGGTTGGAGCGCTGGACGGACTTCTGGCTCACCGCACGCAGAGTTCCCGGAACCTCACTGCCCCACTACCAGCACGGCAACGACAGCGGCTGGGACAACGCCACCACCTTCGACCCCGAGCGGGTTGTCGTCACCGCCGACCTGTCCGCCTTCCTCGCCCTGCAGTTGCGTGAACTCACCCTTCTTGCCGAAGAGTTGGGGCGCACGGAGGAGGCGCGCCGGTGGGCGGCGACCGCCGAGGAGATCCAGACGGCGCTGCTCGACCAGCTCTGGACCGGCGACAGGTTCGTCGCCCGATCGGCCGCCACCGGGAACACCTGGAGCAGCGCGAGCCTCCTGGACCTGATGCCCGTCGTGCTGGGCGAGCACCTGCCCGGCGAGGTCAGCAGCGCGCTGGCCGACCACATCAAGGCCCACCTCACGCCGTACGGCCTCGCGACCGAACTGACCACCTCCCCGCACTACCTCCCCGACGGCTACTGGCGCGGCCCGATCTGGGCCCCCGCCACCGTCCTCGTCGAGGACGGCCTGCGCCGGGCCGGCCACCACCGCCTCGCCGACGACATCAGCGCCCGCTTCCGCGCCCTGTGCGAGACCCACGGCTTCGCCGAGAACTTCGACGCCCTGACCGGAACGGGCCTGCGCGACCGCGCCTACACCTGGACCGCCAGCAGTTACCTGCTGCTGGCCGCAGCACACGCACAGCGAGAGGGCCGCTGAGCGGCCGCCTCCCGCACCGCCCCGGGACCGTCCGGGCCCCGGGTCCCACCCCACTCCCGCAGGAGACGCACCATGAAGTCGCCCCGGATACCTGCCCGCCCCGCGACCCGCACCGGACGCCGAGCACTCTCGTCCGCCGCCGTCGTCCTGACCGCCCTGGCCACGACCCTGATCCCCGCCGGCCCCTCCCAGGCCGCGGACACCGGCGTCACCGTCGACTTCGCCACCGCCGGGGGCGCCCCCGCCTACCGCGCCTCCGGAATGATCTACGGCATGACGCCGGACGGCTCACTCCCGCAGGACCACTTCTTCAAGGACATCAAGTGGCACTTCATGCGGGCCGGAGGCGCCCAGCTCAACAGCGGCGGCTACGCCACCAGCCTCGCCGACTACCGGACCCGCTGGAACTCCACCCTGGCCCAGTACAAGCGCACCGCCGCCCTGGGCGGCACCTTCGTACTGCTGCCGCACGACCTGTGGGGCGCCGACGGCACCACCACCCAGGGCTGGCCCGGCGACAACGGTGACTGGACGCAGTTCGACAACTTCGTCACCCAGCTCATCAGCGACGTCAAGGCCAACAACATGACGGTCCAGTGGGACCTGTGGAACGAGCCCGACGGCAGCGGCTTCTGGAAGCCCTCGCAGACGCAGTACCTGCAGATGTGGTCGCGCTTCTACGCCCGGGTCCGGGCCGCGTTCCCGGGCCAGCTGATCGTCGGCCCCAGCACGGCGAGCCAGCCGAACGCGTCCAACACCTGGTGGACCACCTACCTGGACTACGTCAAGGCCCACAACGTCGCCCCCGACATCTACAGCTGGCACGACGAACCGGGCGACCCCGTCACCGACGCCGGCCGCGCCGATTCCACGCTCTCGGCGGCCGGACTGACCCGCACCCGCCCCTACCAGATCAACGAGTACGCCACCTTGTCCATGCAGTCCCCGGGCGGCGGAGCCTGGTTCATCGGCCGCCTGGAGCGGGCCGGCGCCGACGGCCTGCGCGGCAACTGGGCCTCCGGCACCGGCCTGCACGACAACGAGGCCAACCTGCTGACCAAGAACAGCGCGGGCCGGTACCTGCCGCTGGGCGAGTGGTACCTGTACCGCTTCTACGGCTCCCAGACCGGCAACATCGTCAACTTGGTCCCCGGCACCGGTACCGACGGCCTCGCCACCAAGGACAACACCGCCAAGAACGCCAGGATCCTGCTCGGCAGCAACGGCAACACCGGTACCGTCACCGTGAACCTGACCGGCCTGAACACCACGTCCGTGGTCGAGAGCGGCAAGGTGCGTGCCGTCGTCCAGCGCGTCCCCTACAACAACGGCGCCGCGGTGGCGGGCCCCGAGACGATCTCCGACACCACGCTGACCGTCGGCAACAACGCGGCGTCCGTGAGCATCCCCTGGTCCAACGCCAAGGACGGCTACACCGTCACCCTGCTCCCGCCGTCCGACACCACCGTCTCCACGGTCGCGGTCAGCCAGAACAGCGGGCAGTGCCTGGACGACACCAATCTGAGCACGGCCGACGGCACCCAGTACCAGCAGTGGAACTGCGAGGGCGGTTACCAGCAGATGCTGGACCTGAAGCCGGTCACCGGCAAGACCAACACCTACACGGTCGTCGACGAACTCGCTGGCAAGTGCCTCGACGTCTCCGGCGCCTCCACCGCCGACGGCGCCGCCGTCATCCAGTACACCTGCAACGGCGGCACCAACCAGCAGTTCACCCTCAACCCCGTCACCGCGCTCGGCAACAGCAAGGACTACCAACTCGTCGCCGTGCACAGCGGCAAGTGCGTCGACGTCAGCGACGTCTCCACCACGGCGGGCGCACTGATCCACCAGTGGACCTGCGACCCCGCGAGCGCACTGAGCACGAAGAAGAACCAGATCTGGCGCCTGCTCGGCAGGAACTGACACCTGCCGGGAGGGGGGCGAGGACGACGAGGAGGCGGTCTGGCGCGCCGCCATCGACCGCTTCCTCCTCAACACCGGCAACCCCGCACCCTCGGCTGCGCGATCAGGTGCTGGCGGCGCTGATCGAGTAGGCGGGACCATGATCAACCTCGGGCGTGCACGATCTCGCCGACATCCTGGCCCGGATCGCCGCACATGGGATCGGCCACGAACCCCTCGAGACCTACGGCAACGGGGTACGCCATGTCGTCGTACGGGGTGGCGTGACGGGCGTGTCGACGGGCCGGTGAAGCGCCGGTTGGCGGCGGAAGTTTTTACTGACGCGTAACTTCACACTTGCACTACCCGATCGTAACTTGACGAATGAACAGCATCCCGTGATCCGGATCACAGGGTCAGGCCGTGCACCTCCCGTGAGCCGCTAGGAGATCACACGATGCTGCCCTGGAAGCGAGCGCTCAGACCGCTCGCCGCCCTGCTCCTCACCGCCGCCGTCGCCGTCGTACCGGCCGCCACCGCCAGCGCCTCCGACACCGCCGCCCCCAGCTCGGGCTGGAACGACTACTCCTGCAAGCCCTCCGCCGCCCACCCCCGCCCCGTCGTCCTCGTCCACGGCACCCTCGGCAACTCGGTCGACAACTGGCTCGGCCTCGCGCCCTACCTGACGAGCCGCGGGTACTGCGTCTACTCCCTCGACTACGGCCAACTCCCCGGCGTCCCCCTCTTCCACGGCCTCGGCCCCATCGACAAGTCGGCCGAGCAGCTGTCGGCCTTCGTCGACAAGGTGCTCGCCGCGACCGGAGCCGCCAAGGCCGACCTGGTCGGGCACTCCCAGGGCGGCATGATGCCCCGCTACTACCTGAGGTTCCTCGGCGGAGCCGCCAAGGTCGGCGCCCTCGTCGGCCTCGCCCCCGACAACCACGGCACCGACCTGGACAGCCTCACCAACCTGCTGCCGTACTTCCCCGGCGCCGAGGACCTGCTCAAGGCCACCACCCCCGGCCTCGCCGACCAGATCACCGGCTCCGCCTTCCTCGCCAAGCTCAACGCCGGCGGCGACACCGTCCCCGGGGTGCGCTACACCGTCATCGCCACCAAGTACGACGAGGTGGCCACCCCCTGGCGCACCCAGTACCTGAACGGCTCCGACGTCCACAATGTGCTGCTCCAGGACCTGTGCCCGCTCGACCTCTCCGAACACCTCGCGATCGCCCTGTTCGACCGGATCGCCTACCACGAGGTGGCCAACGCCCTCGACCCGTCCCACGCCACCGCCACCACCTGCGCCTCGGCCCTCAGCTGAGCCGCCGCCGGGGCCTGTCCGACCTGAGCCGCCGGACGGGCCCCGGATCCCCGCGGATCCGAAGCTAGCCCGGAAAAACCGTGAAACGGCTCGCCGGGAGCGGCCGGAGAAGATCCTTATGGTTCGCTTAAGGGGCCACTCAGGCTGCGCTCAGGTATCGGATGTTCCCGGAGGTCAGGCGTCGGGCCACCAGGTGCGGGCGATGTCCTTGCGCACCTCGGGCCGTCCCGCGGGGCGCTCCTCCGCCTCGTCGCGGATCCGGCGGGTGTCCGTCCCCCTCTTCAGGGGCTTGTGCACGGTCACACGGCGCATGACTGCCTCCTTCGAGCCCACCGGGCTCCGCGGTGTCACGCGGGGCGGACCCTTCCGGCGAGAGTTCCTCATCGAAAGCCGCGTTGTCAGTGGCGGCTGTCACACTCCGGGGATGACGAGCAGGAACAGCTACACCGTTGCGGATGCCCCGGAAGCGGACTGGGATGCGCGGGCCGCCGCCTTCGACGACGAACCCGACCACGGCCTGCGCGACCCCGCGGTCCGCGCGGCCTGGGCGGACCGGCTCCGCACCTGGCTCCCCGAACTCCCCGCCGACATCCTCGACCTGGGCTGCGGAACCGGCACCCTGTCACTCCTCGCCACCGAACAGGGGCACCGGGTGACGGCCGTCGACCGCTCCCCGGCGATGACGGAACGGGCCCGCGCCAAGCTCGCCGGGCGCACCGCGTGGGTCCTGCGCGGGGACGCCCTCGCCCCGCCGGTGGCGCGGCAGCGCTTCGACGTGGTCCTGGTCCGGCATCTGCTGTGGGCGCTGCCCGACCCGGCCGCGGTGCTGCGGCGCTGGCGGGACCTGCTGCGGCCCGGGGGCCGGTTCGTCCTGGTCGAGGGCGTCTGGGGCACCCTCACCCCGGTCGGTGTACCGGCCGCGCGGCTCGCCGCCCTCCTGCAGCCGCTCACCCGGGACGTGCGCGTGGAGCGACTGTCCGGCGACCCCCTGCTGTGGGGCAAGGCCGTGGACGACGAGCGGTACGCGGTGGTGGCCGCCATGTGACCCCGCCACGGCGGTCGCGCGGCTCAGGACAGCAGCTCCGCGAAGCCGCCGGCGTGGGCCAGCGCCTCCAGGGTGTCCAGGGCCGCCGCGGCGGCGGCCGCGGCCCGCGGGTCCCGCCGGGCGAGACCGCTCGCGGCGAACTCGTCCTCGTCCAGACGCCGTACGTCCCGTCCGTCCGCCGAAAGCCACAGGTCCAGGTCGAGGTCCTCCACGACCAGCTCCGAGCCGGAGCGCACCGCGGGGCGCGTGACATCGCAGTACCAGCCCTTGAGGGAGCCGTCCGCGGCGCGCACCTCCTTGACCGAGTACCACCGGTCCCGCCAGTAGTACTCGGTGAACACGTCACCGGGCTCGAAGCGCACGAACCCGAAGTCGCGGACCCCGGCCCCCGCCCAGGCGGCGCGTACGGCGATCCGGTCGCCGTCGTCCCCGAGCAGCTCCGCCGGGTAACGGATCTTCGTACGGCCCGCCTTGACCAGGACGACCTCCAACCGGGCCGCCGGCTCAGCCGGTTTCGCGGACATAGCGCACCTCCTGCGCGCAGACCTCGTACCCGAGCCACGCGTTGATCGCGACCATGGGGCCGTTGCCGGTGTCGTTGCCCGTGAAGGCCTCGGTGACACCGGCCGCGCGGGCCCGGTGCAGGGAATGGATCTTGGCGAGCTTGGCCAGGCCACGGCCGCGGTGGGCCCGGGCGGTGCCGGTCATCGCCGTGGAGTAGCGGCCGTAGCCGTCGGTGTGGGCCACGGAGAACGCGACCGGCCGGCCGCCGACGCAGGCGGCCGTGGCCAGCTCCCGGTCCAGCAGCGGGTGGTCCCAGGCTTCCGCGAGCCAGGCCTGGTAGTCCGTGAGCGCGTGGTCCACGTCGCTCGGCTCGTCCAGCATCGTCTCCGCGTCCAGCTCGAACAGCGGCCGGGGATCGTCCGCGAAGTCGGCGGCCGTCCGCAGCTCGACACCGGGCGGCGGCTCCGGGAGCGCCGGCAGGGTGCCGTGCGCCACGTCCAGCCGGAGGAACCGCGCGGTACGGCCCCGCCGGTAGCCGCGCCGCTCGGCGAAGGCCCGGTTCGCCGGCTCGTCCAGCGCCCACGCGAACAGCCGGGTCGCGCCCAGGCCCGTCAGATACTTCTCGGCGGCCGCCACCAGCAGCCGGCCGGCCCCCCGGTGCGTCCGGTCCGGGCGGACGTAGACGTTCAGCGCGCCCTGCCCGGGTTCGCGGCTGTCGTGGATCAGATGGACCTGCGCCGTGCCGACGATCTCCCCGTCCTCCTCCGCGACGAGCGGCCGGAAACGGGCGTCCGGGTGGAGCCGGGTGGCCGTGTGCCGGACGGACTCCGGGGTGAACAGCAGGTACGGCAGGGCGAGTCGGCGGACACGGGCGAACCCCTCGGCGTCGCCGGGGACGTCGGGACGCAGGGGGCGGACGAGTACGGTCATGATGCGGCACCGTACGGACGGGAAGGCCGGGCTGCCTCCCATTTTTCCCCGGGTGCGGGACAATCGGCCCCGTGAGCCTGAAGATCCGCATCGATGACAGCGCGCCCCCGTACGAGCAGGTGCGGGCGCAGATCTCCGAGCAGGCGCGGTCCGGGGCGCTCCCGGTGGGGTACCGGCTGCCGACCGTGCGGGGGCTGGCCGAGTCCCTGGGGCTCGCGGTGAACACGGTGGCCAAGGCGTACCGGGCGCTGGAGGGCGACGGGGTGATCGAGACGCGCGGGCGCAACGGCACCTTCGTGGCCGCCGCCGGCTCGGCCGCCGTACGCGAGGCTTCCCTGGCCGCGCAGGCGTACGCCGATCGCGTGCGGCGGCTGGGCCTGGGGGAGGCGGAGGCACTGGCCGCGGTACGGGACGCCCTGCGGGCCGCGTTCGGGCAGTAGCGGCGGATGCCGGTCAGCCGAGTTTCACCGGCTCCGGTGTCCGGGTGACCGGCAGTCCCGCTCGGCTGGCCGAGCGGGCGAAGACGGCCGCGTCCCGGACCGCCGCGCCTCCCGGGTCGTTGTTGAAGTACGCGTACACGTCCTCCCCGTCCGGCCAGGTCGTCGCGATGCGGTCCACCCAGGTGTCCAGGCAGCGGCGGCCGTAGCGCGGCCAGGGCCGGGCGCGGCCCTGGTGGAAGCGGACGTAACCCCAGTCGGCGGTGCGCCACAGCGGGGTGACCGGGCGGGCCAGGACGTCCGCCCAGCACAGGGCCGCGCCACGCGAGGTCAGCACCTCACGCACCTCGCCCGTCCACCAGGACGCGTGCCGGGGCTCCACCGCGACCCTCGTACCGGGCGGGAAACAGGCCAGGCAGGCGTCCAGCAGCGGCGGGTCGGCGCGCAGGGTCGGCGGGAGCTGGAGGAGGACCGGGCCCAGGCGGTCGCCGAGGCCCGCCGCGTGCGTCATCAGGCGGTGCACCGGCTCCTCGGGGTCCTTCAGCCGCTTGATGTGGGTGAGGTACCGGCTGGCCTTGACCGCGACCACGAACTCCGGAGGGACCCGCCCGCGCCAGGCGGCGAAGGTGTCGTACGACGGCAGCCGGTAGAACGCGTTGTTGATCTCCACGGTCGCGAACAGCCGGGTGTACTCCTCCAGCCACAGCCGCGTCGGCACCCCGGCCGGGTAGACGACGTCCCGCCAGTCCTTGTACTGCCACCCCGACGTGCCGACGAGCAGGGTCATACCCTCATGAAAGCACTACAGGTACAGACCCGCGTCCGCGCCCTCCCGAGCGCCCGGCACCGACGTCGGCGTGGTGCCCCGGCGCAGTGCGTACAACTCGGCCAGGGTCGCGCCCTCCCGGCCCAGGCCCTGCTCGGTGCCCAGCCAGTTCACCGCCTCCGTCCGGGTCAGCGGGCCCACCTCGATGCGGGCCAGACAGCGGCCGGGGCGGACCACGGCCGGGTGCAGCCGCTCCAGGTCCTCGTTGGTGGTGACGCCGACCAGGACGTTGCGGCCCTGCCCGAGCAGGCCGTCGGTCAGGTTCAGCAGCCGGGACAGGGCCTGCCCGGCGGTGTGCCGGGCCTCGCCGCGGATCAGCTCGTCGCAGTCCTCCAGCAGCAGCAGACGCCAGCGGCCCTTGCCCGCGCCGTCGTCCTCGCCGATCGCGATGTCCATCAGATAACCGACGTCGGAGAAGAGCCGCTCCGGGTCCAGGACGCAGTCGACCTGGCACCACTCCCGCCAGGACCGGGCCAGGGTGCGCAGGGCGGAGGTCTTGCCGGTGCCCGGCGGCCCGTGGAGCAGCAGCAGCCGGCCGGCGATGTCCTCGGGGGTCGTCTTCATCAGGCGGTCCATGGCCTGCGCCACCGGCGCCGTGTAGTTGGGCCGGACCTCCTCCCAGGTGCCCGCGGAGATCTGACGGGTGGTGCGGTGCGGGCCGCGCCTGGGCGAGACGTACCAGAACCCCATCGTCACGTTCTCCGGCTGCGGTTCCGGTTCGTCGGCCGCGCCGTCCGTGGCCCGGTCGAGGATCTGCTGGGCCAGTTCGGCGCTGGTCGCGGTGACCGTGACGTCCGCGCCCCGGCTCCAGCGGGAGATCAGCAGGGTCCAGCCGTCCCCCTCGGCGAGGGTCGCGCTGCGGTCGTCGTCGCGGGCGACCCGCAGCACCCGGGCGCCCTCCGGCAGCAGGGTCGCGCCCGAGCGCACCCGGTCGATGTTCACCGCGTGCGAGTACGGCTGCTCGCCCGTCGCGAAGCGGCCGAGGAACAGCGCGTCGACGACGTCGGACGGCGAGTCGGAGTCGTCGACGTGGAGCCGGATCGGCAGAGCGTCGTGTGGGTTGGCAGACATGCCGCCATGATCCGGCACGGATGCGCTCCGCGCATGGCATTTCCCTCGCCGGGGCGTCCGGTTCTTCGCCGCGGGTCCGTCGCGGGGCCCGGCGGACGAGGTGACAGGGCGTCAGCAGACCCGGCGTGCCCGCGCCATACATGAGCGGTGAACATTCCGGGTTGATCCTGTTGAGAACGCAAAAGTCTTGGCATGGACACTTCCTGTCAACACGCGTAGCTGCTACGACAGTTATGGCAGAGATCCTGCTAAAGGGAGGTTCCATGAGACGTTCCCGACTTACCGGATTCGTGACCTCGCTCCTCCTCGCCACCGGCCTCGGTCTCACCGGGGCCGCTTCGGCGCAGGCCTCCTCGACGGCCGCGAACGGCGGCTACGTGGCACTCGGCGACTCCTACTCCTCCGGGGTGGGCTCCGGCAGCTACATCAGCTCCAGCGGCAGCTGCGACCGCAGCACGAAGGCGTACCCGTACCTGTGGAACGCCGCCCACGGCCCCTCCTCGTTCGCCTTCAGCGCCTGCTCCGGCGCCACGACGGACGACGTGCTCTCGGGCCAGCTCGGCTCGCTGAACTCCTCCACCTCGCTGGTCTCCATCACCGTGGGCGGCAACGACGCCGGCTTCGCCGACGTCATGACCACCTGTGTGACCAGCTCCGACAGCACCTGCCTGTCCCGCATCAACACCGCGAAGGCGTACGTCGCCAACACGCTCCCCGGCAAGCTGGACACCGTCTACAACGCGATCAGCGCCAAAGCCCCGTCCGCCCGAGTGGTCGTCCTCGGCTACCCCCGCTTCTACCTGCTCGGCCAGACGTGCCTCGGCCTCTCGGAGACCAAGCGGTCCGCGATCAACGACGCCGCCGACTACATCGACACCGCCATCAAGGCCCGCGCCGGCGCCCACGGCTTCGTCTTCGGTGACGTGCGCACCACGTTCAGCGGCCACGAGATCTGCTCCGGCGACTCATGGCTGCACAGCGTCAACTGGCTCGACATCGGCGAGTCGTACCACCCGACCGCGTCCGGCCAGTCCGGCGGCTACCTGCCGGTGCTCACCAACGCGGCCTGACCCGTGCGGGCTCGCCCTTCCGGGTGAACTGTGCGGGTGACTTCGGCGGAGGCTCCGCAGGACGGGGTCTCCGTCGCGCCGAAGTGGCTCAGCCCAGCGCGGACGCGGCCCCCTTGAGCACCAGTCCCGTGCCCAGCGCCAGCACGACCAGCGCCGACACCAGCGGCAGGGTCCGGCGCACGAGGCCGGCCAGGGGGTGCGCGCTCCAGCGCGGGCGCCGTTCCATGACCCGGGACGCCCCCGCGCCCAGCCGTACGACGGCGAACCCGGCGGCGGTCAGGGTCAGCGCCAACCCCGCCCCGTACGCCACGACGAGCAGCAGCCCGAACCACGCCTTGCCGAGCGCGGCGGCACCGACCAGCACGACCACGGCCGACGGACTGGGCACCAGCCCACCGGCGAACCCCAGCAGGATCGTGCCGCGGACGGTGGGCGCCACGGGGTGGGTGTGGGTGAGACCGCCGTGGGTGTGGGTGTGCCCGCCGTGGGTGTGCGAGTGCCCGTCGTGGCTGTGGGCGTGGCCCTCGTGGGTGTGCTCACCACCATGATGGTGATGACGGTGGTCGTCGGCACCATGTCCGGCTCCCACAGCCGCCAACTCCCGCCGCTCCCCGTGCCCATGGGCCGGTACGGTCACCCGCTCGCGGTGGGTGCGCCAGGCCCGGCGTACGAGGGTGACGCCTGCCGCCAGCACCAGGGCGCCGCTGGCGACGCCCAGCCAGGAGATCACCGCCGGTGTGGCGGCGGAGCCGGCGGTGACCAGCAGGCCCAGGGCGACCACGCCCAGGGTGTGGGTCACGGTGACCGAGGCGGCCAGCGGCAGCACGTCCCGCGGCCGGGCCCGGCCCCCGCGCGCCGCGGCCGTCGCGGCCATCAGGGTCTTGCCGTGGCCCGGGGCCAGTGCGTGCATCGCGCCCAGGGCGACCGCGATGAGCAGGGCCACGGCGGCGAATCCGACGGTGAGATCGCGCCGGGCCACGAGGTCGTCCAAGGCCCGGGTCCAGCGGTCGGCGCCCCGGGGCAGCACACCGGAGCCCGGGGCCGCCTGCCGCCGGGCGTCCGCCGCGAGCGCCGGGCCACCGGGCCGCACCCGCACCGAGGCCGTGACGGTGTCGGCGGGGGAGGACAGCAAGTCCTTGGGGTAGGAGGTCAGTTCCCGCGAGACCGACGTCTTCGGCACGTCGGTCGCGGTGAGCGTCATCCGGTCGCCCCGCGCCGTGATCTCCCGCCAGCCGGGGCCGCCGGTGGCGCCCGCGCCGTGGAAGCCGAGGGTCACGGTGCCCGTGCGGGGGAGCGACGCGGTCAGCCGGCACTCCACGCGCAGGGTGTCGAGGCCGGCCTGACCCGGGCGCAGGCGCGCGCTGCTGCGGGCGGCCGTCAGGGTGGCCGTACGCCCGTCGACGGTGAGGGCGCTGTCGGCGGCGGCCCGCGCGCAGCGCTGCCCGGCCCACGCGGCCAGCCCCAGTCGTTCGATGCCGGGCCTGGCCTGGGTCGCCGGGATCTCGGCCAGGTCCTCCACATGGTCGACGCGGAGCTGCCCGGGAGCGGCTACCAGGCCGTCGTAGCGGTTGACGGTGAAGTTGCCGAGCGGGTGCGCGCTCGCGGTGCCGGCCGGGAGGAGCGCCAGGGCGCACCCGGCGAGCAGCACGTACAGCAGACGGGGTGTCACCGGGCCGCCTCCAGCGCCGTGCGGGCCCGTGCGGCGCCCAGCGGGGAGAAGCCGGGGTTCAGCTTCAGGGCCGCGGTGAGGCAGGCGCGGCCGGCCGACCGGTGGCCGGTGGCCAGCTCGATCATGCCGCGGTGGTAGCGGAAGGAGGCGTTCAGGTAGCCGGTGGCGGTGGCCCGGCGGGCGTAGGGCAGGGCCTCGGCGTCACGGCCGTTGACGTGCAGCGCCCAGGCGAGGGCGTCGGCGGTGTGCACGGTGTGCCGGCGGGCCCACTCGGCGCGGGCCGCGCGCAGGGCGGCCCGCCTGTCGCCGTGGTCGGCGGCGGCCAGCGCGGTGTCCAGGTCGGCGTCGACGCCGTTGGCGCGGGCCAGCGCGATCCAGGCGTCGACCAGCGTGTACTGCTGCCGGGCCCGCGCCCGGTCGCCGGCCGCGCCCCGCGCCTCGTACAGCTCGCCCAGGGCGACCAGCGAGGCGGGCAGCGGAGCGCGGGCCACCACCGTCTCCATGTCCTTGACGGCCCCGGCCCGGTCACCGCTCGCCGCCCGCGCGCGCGCCCGGCCCTCCAGCGCCGGGAGGTAGCCGTCGTCGGCGGCCAGGGCACGGGCGTAGTAGGTGAGCGCCGTGCGCTGGTCGCCCTGGTTCCAGGCGAGTTGGCCGAGCTGGGTGGCCACGTAGGCGGTGTCGCCCGGCGAGGCGGCCGAGGTCAGCGCCTGTTGCAGGACCCGGCGGGCCGTGCGCACGTCGCCACGCAGCTCGCGCACATAGGCGTACCGGGTGAAGACCGGCACGCCCGGCTTGCGCGCGTCGGCGGTCCGCACCGCCTGTGCCGCGTCGGCGTACCGGCCGAGTTCGACGAGGGCGTCGACCCGGGAGGACAGGGCGCGCTCGCTGTACGGGTTGCGCCGCAGGGCCGCGTCCGCGAAGGACAGGGCGCCGTGGAAGTCGTGCCGGGCGGCGGCGAGGGCGGCGCGGCCGGCCAGGGCCTGGTCGTTGTCCGGCGCCAGCGACAGGGAGCGCCGCAGTGCCTGTTCCGCCTGCGGGTACCGGGCCGGGTCGCCCTTGGTCCGCGCCTGCTCGACGTAGGCCAGGCCGAGGGTGGCCCAGCCGCCGTAGTCCTTGGGCTGGGCCCGCAGATGCGTCTGGAGCGCGGTGATGCTCGCGTCCAGGTTCCCGCCGCTCAGCACCCCGGGATCCACCGCACCGGCGGCGACCGGCACGGCCACCGGCCCCCGGTCCGCCCCGAGCGCGATCGCCCCACCGGTGAGGGCGACCGCCAACAGCGACGCGGCTACGACGAGTTGGGCGCCGCCCCGCCACACCCGCCGAACCGCCCCGACCCGCCGCACGGCAGCGACTCGCAGATCAGCGCCGGTCTCCGGCTCGGTGACCGGCTGGTCGTCGCCGCTCTTCGCCCTGGCGGCCCGCTCGTCGCTGCGGGTCTCCGCCTCAGTGGCCCGCTCGGTACTGCCGGTCTTCTCCTCGGCGCCCCGCTCGTCGCCGGTCTCCGTTTGGGCGGCCCGCTGGTCGTCGCCGGCCTCCGCCTCAGTGGCCCGCTCGTCGCTGTGGGTCCCCGCCTCGGTGATCGGCTCGTCGCCCGTCTCCGCCTTGGCGGCCCGCTGGTCGTCGCTGTCGGTCTCCGCCTCGGCGCCCTGCTGGTCGTCGATGCCGGTCGTCGCCTCAGTGACCCGCACGTCGGTTCCGGTCTCCGCCTGGGCGTCCACCTTCTGCCCGGTACCGCCGGCCTCCGCCTCAGTGGCACGCCCGGTGCCGCCGGTCTTCTCCTCGGCGGCCGCCCGCCGCCCGGTGCCGCCGGTCTCGTCGGCGTCGGCCGGTGCGGGCGGCAGGGCCTGGCTGCTCGCGCTCGCGCCGGCCCTCTGCCCGTCCTGTCCGTCCTGCTCGTCGTCCTGCCCGCGCGGGCCCATGCCTCGTCCTCCGTCGCTCGTGTGGGAGGCGCGGCCCGCCGTGGGGGTCGCGGGCCGCGCCGGTCTGGGTGGGGCGGGATCAGTACGGGCGCTGCAGGCGTCGGCGCCACCACGCGAAGGCGGCGCCGAGCAGCAGGATCCCGGCCGCGCCGGAGGCCGCCGAGGCGGCGATCAGCATGGTGCTCCCCGAGCCGCCGGAGGCGGAACCGGCCGGCTGGAGGGCGTCCGCGAGCCCGCTGCGCACGTCCGCGCCCGCCGTCGTGCCCTTGGCGAGACGCCCGCGCGAACCGGCCGTGGGCTCGGCGACGTACGGGAAGTAGCTCTCGAACTTCTTGTCGTTCTTGTCGACCGCGTCACCCAGGTCGTTCTTGGAACCGACCAGTTCGCCCTCGACGACCTGGAGCGCCGCGTCGATCACGTCGTCGCCCAGCCGACGGCCGTTCGGGAAGCCCGCGTTGTCACCGTCCAGCACACCGAGCCGCTTCGGGTGCATGCTCGGCTTGATCGACGTGTTCAGCCGCAGCTCCTCCGAAGGGGTCACGCGCGGCGGCTGGTTGAGGCCCTTGACGCCCTTGAGGAAGACGTCCACCAGGTCGTTGCGCGGCTCCGCCGGCGCCTTGATTTTGTAAATGGACTCGATCAGCTTCGGCAGCTCCGGGTTGGTGACGTTCTTCAGGAACTGCGCGTCGTACGCGGGCTGCGAGGCGTTGAACCTGTCCTTGTCCTTCTGCGGGTTGACGACCTCGTTGACCAGCGGGTTGCCCAGGCGCGAGACCTGGCTGTAGTAGCCCTGCGCGTTACGGCGCTGAGCGGTCGACCAGATGCCGACGACCGGCTGCCCCGACGACTCGCGGATCAGGTCGTTCGGTACCTGGAGCGCGATCGTGTTGACGTTGTACCCCTTGAGGGTGTCCCGGCCGACCTCGGTGAGGTTCCCGCCGTACAGCAGGTCGAAGACGCGCAGGTCCGCGAAGAACGGGTCGTCCGCCTGCCCGGCGAAGGTCGCGGCGCCGCCCGCCGTCCTGTACACGGCCTGGGCGCGCAGTCTGCCGTAGTCCGGCATGGACGCCTTGCCGACGTCCGACGGTGCCACCGGCACGTCGTCGGCCAGCTTGGTCCGCGCCGTCTCGTGCCCGTGCCTGAGCTTGATGAGGTCGATGTCGTACGTCTGCGTGATGTTGAGGTCGGGGTCGTCCAGGCTGGTGACCGGGCCGGTGTTGTAGAGGAACGTGTCCCCTCTGCGCGTGTGGGTCTTGAAGGTGTAGCGGAATACCAACTCGTCCTGCGCGTCACCGTTGTTGTCGACGTGCAGGTCGTACTGGGCGTCGTCGGCGAACGTGTAGAAGTTCGGTCCGCCGGCCGGTTCCTCGAACGGGATCCAGTTCGCCACGATCGTCGTCGTGTCGGGCTTGTCCGGGCTGACGAACGCGTACAGGTCGGTGTTGTCGTACTGCGGGGTGCCCGAGATCAGCGGGGCCTCGCGGTGGGAGGAGGCGGAGGCCGCCCCGGGGGCCAGGGCGGCCACACCGGCGGCCGTGAGCCCTCCGGCGGCCAGTGCGCCGCAGATGAGCGTGACCAGTCCGGTGCGTCCCGTGCCGCGCCCGGAGAACGCCCTCCCGAAGAGGGCGCCCCTGGAGAAGTGAGGTGTCATGCCGTCCGTCCTCAGAGCCGACTTGCCTTGTGACGGAGGGGTATACGGACCGGACGCGCCGATCGGATTGGTCGGCGGCGAAAAACTTTTTCCCGCTCCGGGACCCGCGTTTTCGGCCCGCTGATCCGTAACCCCTCGGGGAGGTGTGTCTCGGTGCGGATGCGCGGTGCGCGGGGAAGAGCCGGCTGCGGCCACGGCGAGGGGGCCCGGATGCGGGCGGACGAACTGCTGGCGCTCGTGGCGGGCGGCGACCAGCGGGCCTTCGAGGAGCTGTACGGACTGGTGTCGGGGCCGGTGTTCGGCCTGGTGCGCCGGGTGGTGCGCGACCCGGCCCAGTCCGAGGAGGTCGCCCAGGAGGTGCTGCTCGAACTGTGGCGCTCCGCCGCCCGGTTCGACCCCGGCCGGGGCAGCGCCCTGTCCTGGATCCTCACCCTCGCCCACCGCCGCGCCGTCGACCGGGTGCGCAGCGCCCGCGCGGCCGGGGAACGCGAGCAGCGCGAGGCCCTGCGCGCCGCGGAGCCCGCGTTCGACCAGGTCGCCGAGGAGGTCGAGGCCGGCCTGGAACGCGAGTGGGTGCGCCGCTGCCTGAACCGGCTCACGGCCCTGCAACGCCAGTCGGTGACCCTCGCCTACTACGACGGCTACACCTACCGTGAGGTGGCCGAACGGCTGTCACTGCCGCTGGGCACGGTCAAGACGCGGATGCGCGACGGGCTCACCCGGCTGCGCCAGTGCCTGGGAGGCGCCGTATGAGCATCCTCGGCCAACTGCTGCGCCGCGGGGACCCGCACTCCCTGGCCGCGCCCTACGCGCTCGACGCCCTGGACCCGGGCGAGCGGCGCCGCTTCGAGAAGCACCTGGCGGGCTGCGACCGCTGCGCCACCGAGGCGCGGGAGCTGGCCGAGGACGCGGTCCGGCTCGCCTGGTCCACGGCGGCCCCGCCGCCCGCCGCGCTGCGCGACCGGGTGCTGTCCGCCGTCCGCGGCACCCCGCAGGAGCCGGCGCCGGCCCGCGGCCGCGCGGCCGCCCGGGCGCCGGGCCGGGGACAGGCCCCGCTGCTGCCGCCGCACGTCTGGGGAGCCCAGCCGCCGCCGGGTCGCGCCCGTCCGCCCCGCCGGCGCCCCCTGTTCGCCCCGTTCGCCACGGTCACCGCCGCCGCGGCCCTCGTCGTCGCCTCCCTCTTCGCGGTCCAGGCACACCGCACGGAGGACCGGCTCACCGCCGAGCGGGCCCGGGCACGTGAGATCGCCCACGTTCTGGCCGCTCCCGACGCCCGCGCGACGAGCAGCGAGGACGCCCGGGGCCGCGGTATCGGAGTGATCGCCTCCGCATCCGAGCGGGAGGCCGTCGTCACCCTCAGCGGATACGGCGCCCCGCCCGGCGGACGCGTCCACCAGCTCTGGCTCACGCGTCCCCGGGCGCAACCGCGCTCCCTCGGGCTCCTCGCGGGCGACACGCCCCTGGTCGCGAAGGGACTCGACACCGCCTCGACGTCACTCGCCGTAACCGTCGAGCCGGACGGCGGATCAACGCAGCCCACCGGCCAGCCGATTGTCCAACTCACCCTGAAATCGGTCGGATTCGGAGAGTAGTCAAACGGGGATGGTCAACCCCCTTACGGGGAAGGTGAATCCTGTGGCCGAGATACACGCGTGCCCCGGTGGGGCGATAGGGTTACCCTGCCCGGGCCGGGTGGACTCGTACGGGTGGGGAGTGACATGGAACAGATAACAGTGCGCAGCAGGGCGAGGGTCCCTGCGATCACCTGCGGGAGCAGCGCGAGCAGTTCGCGCCTCGACCGCCATCTGTCGGTACTGGCGGGTCCCGCCATACCGCAGCGGGAGACGGTCGAAGCCATCTCGCTGATGCGCGAACTGACGGCGCGTGACTCCGTGCGCCCGCGCAGCGACCGTGGCACGCGGATCGGCCGCGTCTCGCTCTTCGCGCCACTGCGCCGGCTGCGCCGCTCACTGTTCGGCGGTCACTGACCGCACCGCAGGGCCCCTGACCCGAGCAGGGGTGCCCGCGCTCAGGCCGCCACACCGTCCCGGCGCAGCGCTGCGACCTCGTCGTCCGTCATCCCCACGGCACGCAGCAGCGCTCCGGTGTGCTGCCCGAGTGCGGGCACATCACCCATCCGTGCCTCTTCCCCGCCCGGCAGCGTGAGGGGAGGCAGCAGCGCCCTCAGCGGGCCCACCGGCGACCCCACCCGACGCCACCGCTCCCGGGCCGCCAGCTGCGGATGCTCCGCCAGCTCGTGCACGTCCCGCAGCCGCGCGCAGGCGATGCCCGCCTTCTCCAGCCGGGCCAGCGCCTCCTCGGCGTCCAGCACCGCGAGCGCCCCGGCGACCAGGGCGTCGGTGCGCTCCCGGTGCGCCACCCGCGCGGCGTTCGTCGCGTACGCCGGATCCGTGCCCAGCTCCGGGCGGCCCACGACCTGCTCGGCCAGCCGCCGCCACTCCCGGTCGTTCTGCACCGACAGCAGCACCCGCCCGCCGTCCGCCGTCGGATAGGCGTCGTACGGCGCGATCACCGCGTGCGCGAGCCCGGTACGGGCCGGCGCCTCACCGCCGTGCAGCGCGTGGTGCAGCGGATGGCCCATCCACTCGGCGAGCGCCTCCAGCATGGACACCTCCACCGGCCCGCCCCGCCCGGTCGTACCGCGCCGCACCAGCGCGGCCAGCACGCCGGAGAACGCGTACATGGCCGCCGCGATGTCCGCCGCCGGGATGCCCGCCTTCACCGGCTGCTCCGGCGTCCCGGTCACCGACACCAGCCCCGCCTCGCACTGCACGAGCATGTCGTACGCCCGCTTGTCCGCGTACGGCCCCGAGGAGCCGTACCCGGAGATGTCCACGGCGATCAGCCGGGGGTGCGCGGCGCACAGCGTGGCCGCGTCCAGGCCGAGCCGGGCCGCCGCCCCGTGCGCGAGGTTCTGCACGAACACGTCCGCGTCCGCCACCAGCCGCCGTACGACCTCCAGGCCGCGCGGGTCCTTCAGGTCCAGCGCGAGGGACTCCTTGCCCCGGTTGCACCACACGAAGTGCGAGGCCAGGCCGCGGGCAGCGGTGTCGTAGCCGCGGGCGAAGTCGCCGCCGTCGACCCGCTCCACCTTGATGACGCGGGCGCCCAGGTCGGCGAGCTGCCGGGTGGCGAAGGGCGCGGAGACGGCCTGTTCGACGGCGACGACGGTGATGCCCTCCAGGGGCAGCGGGAGGTGGTCCATGGGGTGGATGATCTCCCCTGACCGGCGCTCCTGTCAGCAGTGCGGGCTCACTCGGCCCGCGCGTACCCGCGCACCGCGAGCGGCAGGAACAGGGCGATCAGGGCCAGGCTCCACAGCAGCGAGCCGGCGACCGGGTGCGCCACCGGCCAGGCCGCGTCCTCGGGGACCGGCGCGTTGCCGAAGAGGTCCCGCAGGGCCGTGGTGACCGCGCTGATCGGGTTCCACTCGGCGAGCGCGCGCAGCCAGCCGGGCAGGTTGCCGGTCGGGATGTACGCGTTCGACAGCAGCGGCAGCACGAAGGAAGAGGCGCCGAGTTGTCCGGCGGCGTCCTCGCTGCGGGACAGCAGGCCCAGGTGGATCCCGGCGCAGGTGCAGGCGAACCGGAAGAGCAGCAGCAGCCCCACCGCCCCGGCGGCCCCGCCCGCGGAGCCCTCGATCCGCCAGCCCACCGCGAGCGCGACCAGCAGCAGCGGCACCGTCCCGGCGGCCGTGACGACGAGGTCGGCGACGGCCTGCCCGAGCGGGACGGCGGCCCGGCTCACCGGCATCGTGCGGAACCGGTCCATGACGCCCCGGTGGGTGTCCTGGGCGGCCTGGAACATGCCCGTCATCAGTCCGCCGGCGGCCGTCGCGACCAGCAGTCCCGGCACCAGGAAGGAGCGGTACTCGCGGCCCGGCATGGCCAGCGCGCTGCCGAAGACGTAGCCGAAGAAGAGCAGCATGTTGACCGGCATCAGCTGGGCCAGCACCGTGAGTCCCGGATTGTTGCGGACCCGGCGCAACTGCCGGCCCGCCATCGTCAGTCCGTCGTACGCGAACGCGCTCATGCGGCGAGCTCCTCAGGGTCGGTGGGCTCACCGGTGAGCCGCAGGAAGACGTCGTCGAGGGTGGGCGGCCGGATGCCGGCGTCCAGCAACGGCACGCCGGCCGCGTCCAGTTCGCGCACCAGGCGGGGCAGGGTCAGCGTCGGGTCGGTGGTGACCGCGGCGACGGCGTTCCGCTCGCGGTCGAACACCGGCTCCCGGCCGGTGAGCCGGTCGAGCACGGCCGCCGCCGACGCCAGCGCGCCGGGGTCCGCGACCACCGCCTCCACCTGCGAGCCGATGAGCGCCTTGAGCGCGGCCGGCGAGCCGGTGTGGGCGACCCGGCCCCGGTCCACCAGGACGAGGTCGTCGGCGAGCTGGTCGGCCTCCTCCAGGTACTGCGTGGTCAGCAGCACCGTCGTCCCCTCCGCCCGCAGCTCCCGCACGGCCTGCCGGACGCGGGCCCGGCTGGCCGGGTCGAGGCCGGTGGTCGGCTCGTCCAGGAAGAGCACGTCGGGACGGCGGACCAGGCTCGCGGCCAGGTCCAGCCGGCGCCGCATACCGCCCGAGTACGCCGACGCCCTGCGGTCCGCCGCCTCGGTCAGACCGAGGCGCTCCAGCAGTTCGCCGGCCCGCGCGGCCGGCCCGCGCACCCGGTGCAGCCGCGCGAACAGCAGCAGGTTCTCCCGGCCGGTGAGGTCCCCGTCGACGGAGGCGAACTGCCCGGTGACCGAGATCCGGCGGCGCACGGCCGCCGCCTCCCGCACCAGGTCGTGCCCGGCGATCCGCGCCGAGCCCCCGTCCGGGCGCAGCAGGGTGGTCAGCAGCCGCACCGCCGTCGTCTTCCCGGCCCCGTTCGGCCCCAGCAGCCCGCAGACCGTGCCCTCGGCAACGGCCAGGTCCAGCCCGCGCAGCGCCCGGACAGCGCCGAAGCGCTTCTCCAGACCCTCACTAAGTACGACGTACGTAGTTGTCGGGCCGGGACCATACCGCACTACGTACGGCGTACGTAACTACGATGGTGGCCGAGGTGATGACCGATGGCAGTCCGAGGGGCCGTCCCCGAGGTGATCTGGGCGCGTCCCGAGCGCACCGGCCGGGGTCCGCGACCGGCGTACACGCGCGACGACATCGCCGCCGCCGCCGTCCGGATCGCCGACGCGCGGGGGCTCGACGCGGTGTCGATGCGGCACGTCGCGGCCGAGCTGGGCTGCGGCACCATGTCGCTGTACAACTACGTCCCCCGCAAGGAGGACCTGTACGAGCTGATGGTGGACGCCGCCGGCGCCGAGCACGCCCTCTGGGAGCCGAGCGGCGACTGGCGGGCCGACATGCGCCGCGTGGCGGCGCAGACACGCGAGCTGATGTACCGGCACCCCTGGCTGCCGCGCCTGATGTCACCCGTGTACGGCTTCAGTCCGCACGCCCTGCGCTACCTGGAGCACTGCCTGGCCTGCCTGGATCCGCTGGACGCGCCGTACGGCACCAGGCTGGAGCTGATCGCGATGCTCAACGGGGTCGTGACGACGTACGTCCGCAGCGAACTCGACACCGCCGAGCGGGCCCGTGCCCTGCCCTGGTCGCAGGCCGAGGAGAACGCGGCCCGCGTCGCCTACCTGGGCCGTCAGATCGCCTCCGGCGCCTACCCGCGCATGGCGGCCGCGTTCAGCGAGGACCCGGGGCCGATCGACCTGGAGGCGGTCTTCGAACGGGCGGTGGAGCGGGTCCTCGACTCCTTCGACACCGAGCGCCACGGCCGGTGAACGAGGACCGGGCCCGGCGCCAGCTGCTGCTGATCTCCGAGGTGCTGGAAGCAGCCCGGGCCGACGGCATCCCGCTCTGGCTGCGCGGCGGCTGGGCCATGGACTTCTTCCTGGGCGAGGTCACCCGGGACCACGGGGACATCGACTGGTTCGCCTGGGCGCAGGACGCGGCACCGCTCGCCGGCACCCTGACCCGGCTCGGCCACACCCCGGTGCCCGGACCGCCCGCCGACCTCCAGCTGGACTTCGAGAAGGACGGCCTGGAGAGCAGCTTCACCCTCCTCGGCACGGACGCGGCGGGCCGGGTGACCGTGGCCGGCGGCCCCTGGGCCGGCACGCCCTGGCCGGACGGGCTGCTCGGCACGGAGCCGGGTCGCATCGCCGCGGGGTCGGACGGCATCGGCGCGGGGCCGGCCCGCGTCGGGGCGCTGGAGGCGCCGATCGTCGATCCGCGCGTCCAGATCGAGATCAAGCGCATGATGCCGGTCTGGGACCCGTCCCGGCCCCGCCGCGCCAGGGACGCCGAGGACATCGCCCGGCTGGAGGCCGCCCTGCGCCGGCGGGCAGCGGGTCAGAGCAGCGCGAACTGCCCCTCCGGCCCCTCCTCTTGGTGATCGAGGACCGAGGCGGGGCGGCGGGACGACTCCGGGGCCGGCAGGACGCCCGCCTGCCGCAGGACGGCCACCGTGACCGGGGACGTCACCTCCGGCCCGGCCCGCAGCGACCGCACTTCCGCCAGCAGGGCGAGGACCGTGATCAGCTCCAGCAGCTCCGAGGTCCACGCCTGCGGCCAGACCGAGGGGCGGATCGCGGCCAGGGTGCCCGGCTCGGCCGGTGCGGTGCGGACCGCGAACCAGCTCTCCAGCACCCGGGCGCCGGCCACCTCGAAGTCCCAGGCCTCGGGCGGTACGGGGGAGATGCGGCCCTCGTCCAGGTACAGGGCCTCCTCGTCGCGGTCGTAGCGCAGGCCGGCGGGCCGGCTCGGCAGGGGCGCGCGGACGTAGGGGCGGCGGCCGCCGGGCAGCTTGGGGCGCTCGCCGTCGCGGAGCATCAGCCACAGCGTCCGGCGGCCCACGTCCACACCGGCCGCCCACAGGGCGGGATCGTCGGTGAGCGGGACGGTGAGGTCAGGGCGGACCGCCGCCAGGATCCAGGCCAGCACGTCCGGCGCCGAGGTGGGTGCGCCCAGCCGGGCCGACAGGTGGTCCAGCAGGCCGGGGGCCAGGTTCGGTTCCGTGCCGCCGGGCCGGCGGTACAGCGGGCGGACCCGGCCGGCGCGCAGCACCGGCAGGTACGGGGTCGCCAGCACCGGGCTGCCGGCATCCCCCGTCTCCACCGCGAACACCTGCCGTGCGTCCGCCACCCGCCACAGCTCCGGGCGGGCCGCGTCCAGCAGCCGGTGGTCCGGGATCAGCCACTGCTCGTCGAAGGGAGCGGCCAGGACCCGCACCGGCTCCGCGCAGGGCCCGCCGGCGCGCGCGAGCCGCTCCGTCCCGGTGGCCTGCCCGGGCAACTGCCCCACCGCGGACCGGAGCGTACGGGCGCGGGTCGTCTCGAACAGCCGCTCCCGCTCGGGTCCGTCGGCTCTCAGCAGGGCGTCCCAGCGGGCCGTGAGCGAGACCGCGTCGGGCGCCACCGGCCAGCCGCGGCCCGGCCGCAACGGTGCGACGGACCACGGCATGAGGTCCGCCAGCAGCGGAGCGTCGTCGTGCGTCACGGTGGGCATGGTACGGCCTGAACCGACCCCGGAATCAGGTGGCTTCCAGGGTGACCGTGAACGAGAAGCGGTCCCCCCGGTAGTGGATGACCGCCACGTCCAGCACCCGGCCCTCGGTGTCGTACGTCACACCCGTGTAGTGCAGGATCGGGCTGAGCAGCGGGACTTCGAGCAGCCGGGCCGTCTCCGGGTCGGCGAGCCGGGCCTCCACGGTGTCCGTGATCCGGCTGATGTCGGCCTTCACCACGTCCCGCAGCACCTTGGTCATCGGCCAGCGGACCAGGTCGTCCAGGTCGACGCGCTCGGCCAGTTCGGGACGGATGTGGTTGACGGCGTGGTTGGTCGGCTCGCCGGTCTTCTCGTCGCTGCGCAGGCGGTGGTACGACGCCACCTCCGCGAGGTCCGGGAAGTACTCGGCGAGCCCGCTCGGCACCGGCACCCGGCCGTGGCCGAGCAGTTCGCTCGTCATCCCGGACTGCTGGGCCACGATCGCGTCCACCGAGCCCAGCAGCCGGACCGGGGCGCCGCGCCGGACGCCGGGTTCGATGAACGTGCCGCGCCGCCGGTGCCGGCTGATCAGGCCCTCGTCCTCCAGCTCCTTCAGCGCCTGCCGCATGGTCAGCACGCTCACGCCGTAGTGCTCCGCCAGCCGCTCCTCGGTGGGCAGGCGCAGCGGATCCTCGGGCGAGCGGCCCAGTATCGAGGCGCGCAGCGACTGCGACACCTGGTACCACAGCGGCAGCTTGCGGTTCAGGACGATCGAATCCGGAGCGAAGGAGGTCACGCGGCTATCCGTACCCGGCGGGGAACGTTCGGCGCAACGGGGGCGGTCACGCCCGGAAGTGGCGCTCGAGTCCCCGCCACACGTCGTCGTAGCGCTGCTGGAGGTGCTCGGCGCCGGCCGCGTGCGGGGTGAGGGCCACCGGCCAGCGGGTCTCGAACATGAAGGCCAGCCCGTCGTCGATCTTCTGCGGCTTCAGCTCGGCGGCGCTCGCCCGGTCGAAGGTCTCCCGGTCCGGGCCGTGCGCCGACATCATGTTGTGCAGCGAGCCGCCGCCGGGCACGAAGCCCTCCGCCTTGGCGTCGTACGCGCCCTCGATCAGGCCCATGTACTCGCTCATCACGTTCCGGTGGAAGTACGGCGGCCGGAAGGTGTCCTCGCCCACCAGCCAGCGCGGCGCGAAGACCACGAAGTCCACGCCGGCCAGGCCCGGGGTGTCCGACGGGGAGGTCAGGACGGTGAAGACGGACGGGTCGGGGTGGTCGTAGGAGATGGTGCCGATGACATTGAACCGGCGCAGGTCGTAGACGTACGGCACATGGTTGCCGTGCCAGGCGACCACATCCAGGGGGCTGTGGTCGTAGGTGGCCGTCCAGAGGTTGCCGCAGAACTTGTTCACCACCTCCACCGGGCCCTCGACGTCCTCGTACGCCGCGACCGGCGCCCGGAAGTCCCGGGGGTGCGCGAGCCCGTTGGCGCCGATCGGGCCGAGGTCGGGCAGCCGGAACGGCGCCCCGTAGTTCTCGCAGACGTAACCCCGGGCGGTCGGGGCCGGCCCGCCGTCGGACGCGGTGTCCAGCAGCTCCACACGGAAGCGCACCCCACGCGGGATCAGGGCCACATGGGCGGGTTCCACATGAAGCCGGCCGAACTCGGTGTGCAGCAGCAGCCCGCCCCGCTCGGGCACGATGAGCAGTTCCCCGTCGGCGTCGGAGAAGACCCGCTCCATCGAGGCGTTGGCGTGGTACAGGTGCACGGCCATGCCGGTGCGCTGGGTCGCGTCGCCGTTGCCGCCCAGCGTCCACAGGCCGGCGAGGAAGTCCGTGCCGGCCGGGGGCGCGGGCAGCGGGTTCCAGCGCAGCCGGTTGGGGTCGGGCACGGTCTCGGTGAAGGGGGCCGTGCGCAGCGCGCCGTTGTCGGTGCGGGTGAACGCCGGGTGCGCGGCCGACGGGCGGATGCGGTACAGCCAGGAGCGGCGGTTGTGCGCCCGCGGCTCGGTGAAGGCCGTACCGCTCAGCTGCTCGGCGTACAGGCCGAGCGGCGCGCGCTGCGGCGAGTTGCGGCCCTCGGGCAGGGCGCCCGGCACCGCCTCCGAGGCGTGTTCGTTGCCGAACCCGGTGAGATACGCCAGCCCCTCGGCGGTCTTCCGTGCGTCCCCGCTCATGATCGCTCCCTCGCGTCCCGATTCCTATGCAACACCGTAGGAATCAGCGGGGGCCCGCGCAAGACCAGACTTGAGGGGGATCCGGGGCGCCGGGCCGCTGTTCTACCCTCCCGGTCATGTCCTGGACGAAATGGAAGCGCGGACGGCTCGCCGCGCTCGTGGCGTGCGTCCTGCTGCCGTTAGGAGCGGCGGGCTGCGCGGCCGGTGAGGCGCACGGGGGGACGGTGTCCCCCTCACCCGTGGGGAAGGTGCTGGACGAGACGGACAGCACCGGCCGGAACCTGCGGGAGGTGCCCGCGAAGAACGCCCCCCGGGTCGGCATCGAGGTCACCCCGGACCCGGCCGGCGGCTGGGACGTCCGGCTGACCTTCCGGCACTTCCGCTGCTCCGCGCCGGGTGCACGTCCGGCGGCGGTCACCGGCCACGGCTTCGCCCGCCTCTTCGTGGACGGCCACGGGATCGCCCGCCTGCACGGCCCCGCGCACCACGTGGCCCCCGGCGTCATCCCGCACGGCACCCACGAAGTCACCGCCCGCCTTTACGCCGACGACGGCACCCCCTGGGCCGTCCAGGGCAAACCCGTCGAAAGCACGGCAGACATCACCGTCTCCGACGCGGAGACCGGCGCGCGGGGGACGGCGAGGTCTTCTCCGAGGGGCGCGCCTAGGCCCTCTCTTTCGGATCTTGTCGGCGTCGCGGGGCCTGGCACGCACATCTGCGGCGTTGTCGTCGGTCGCCGACGCTCCGCGTCGACTCCCTCCTCCGCCTTGCAGCTGCACGCACCAGACCCCGCTCGGGTCAGCCGAAAGGCACCGTCGCCCCAGGCCGACCTGATCCGAAAGAAAGGACCTAGGGCCTGACGTCGGCCTTCGCGACCCGTTGTGATCATGAAGGCCGTAAGGCGCTAAGATCGCTCAGGTGACTGCCGGGTCGGCCATGGGCCATACACGAGTGAGGCACCCGGCCTCGGCGTGAGCACGAGGCGGGCCAGAGCCCCGCCCTTTCTCCGCGTCTTCCTCCCTGCGCCCCTGCGCGGCGCTCCACAGCGGATCCAAGACCCGGAGACACATCCACCCATGCCTCGTGATCAGCACCGCCGGCCTGAACCCGGATCGTCGGCCACCGTCCAGCTGAACCACACCGCCGTCTACGCCACGGACCGGCAGCTGTCGGCCGAGTTCATCGCCGCGATCCTGGGTCTGGAGGTCGGCGCCCCCTTCGGCCCGTTCCTGCCCGTCGACCTGGGCAACGGCGTGACACTCGACTACTACGGGAAGCGCGACGAGCCGATCCAGCCCCAGCACTACGCCTTCCTCGTACCCGACGATCAGTTCGACACCATGATCGCCCGCCTGGAGACGGTCGGGGTCACCTACTACGCCGACCCCGGCCACACCGAGCCCGGCCGGATCAACCGCCTCTTCGGCGGTCGCGGCGCCTACTTCGACGACCCGGACGGCCACAACATGGAGATCATGACCCGCCCGTACGTCCGGCCGTAGCAGGCCGCCCAGGGCGTCGGGCCTTCAACGCCCTGTGATTCCCCAGCTCCCTCGCCCCGGGCCAACGCCCGGGTCCGCGAGGTGGCTGGGGAGCCGTTCCCACGGCACATACGGGGCCTCGGCAGGCCTGGATTGGCCCACAGTGTCCCTGAGTGTGCCGGGGGCTCGGCTTCGTACTGGGGGAGAGGTTCACCGGACCCCGGCGGAAAGGCATCATGAAGCCCGTGCCCCACGCGACATCGCTCCGTCGTGCGCCCGTCCAGCGGCGCAGTGCCGAACGGCTGACCAGGATCCTGGACGCCTGTGCCGAACTCCTCGACGAGGTCGGCTACGACGTCCTGAGCACGCGCGCGGTCGCCGAGCGCGCCGGAGTCCCCATCGGCTCGGTCTACCGCTTCTTCGGCAACAAGCGGCAGATGGCCGACGCCCTCGCCCAGCGCAACCTGGAGCGGTACGCCGAGCGCGTCACCGAGCGGCTGAAGGCCGCCCGCCGGGGGGACTGGCGGGCCGCGATGGACGCCGTACTGGACGAGTACCTCGCCATGAAGCGCACCGCACCCGGCTTCTCCCTGGTCGACTTCGGCAACCAGATCCCGGTCGGCGTCCGGCAGGCCGAGCCCAACACCCGGGTCGCCGACCGGCTGAGCCACCTGCTCTCCGGCTATCTGGACCGCACCCCGGACGAGGAGCTGGGCCGCGTCTTCCTGGTCGCCGTGGAGACCGCGGACACCCTGGTCCAGCTGGCCTTCCGGGTCGATCCCCAGGGGGACGAGGCGATCATCCACGAGGCACGGGAGCTGCTGCGGGCCTACCTGAGCCGCGTGCTCGACTAGGTGAGAGGCCTGGCCCGGTCACCGGCCGCACCGCCGTGACCTGGACTTTTGCGCTTATTGCTCGCAGGTCAACGTCTTGTTAACGACGTTTGAACGGACCTAACGTCGTCGCACCGCCGACCCCCAGGTGGGATGTTCAAGGGCGAACGTTAGGTATCCACATGCTGACCATCCTCGGCTTCGCCATGATCGCGACCTTCCTGGTCCTGATCATGATGAAGAAGATGTCGCCGATCGCGGCGCTCGTACTCATACCCGCGCTGTTCTGCGTGTTCGTGGGCAAGGGCGGCAAGCTCGGCGACTACGTCATCGACGGCGTCACCAGCCTCGCCCCCACCGCGGCGATGCTCATGTTCGCGATCGTCTACTTCGGTGTGATGATCGATGTCGGCCTCTTCGACCCCGTCGTCCGGGGCATCCTGAGGTTCTGCAAGGCCGACCCGCTGCGCATCGTGGTCGGTACGGCGGTCCTCGCCGCCATCGTCTCCCTGGACGGCGACGGCTCCACCACCTTCATGATCACCGTGTCGGCGATGTACCCGCTCTACAAGCGCCTGAAGATGTCCCTGGTCGTGATGACCGGCGTCGCCGCCATGGCCAACGGCGTGATGAACACCCTGCCGTGGGGCGGCCCCACCGCCCGCGCCGCCACCGCGCTCAAGCTCGACGCCGGCGACATCTTCGTGCCGATGATCCCCGCCCTCGCCATGGGCCTGCTGTTCGTCCTCGCCCTCTCCTACGTCCTCGGCCGCCGCGAGCGCAAGCGGCTCGGCGTGCTCACGCTGGACGAGGTGCTGGTCGAGGAGACCGAGACGGTCCTCGTCGGCGCCGGCTCCGGCACGACCGCCCAGCCCGCGGCGGCTCCCGGCGGCGGCACCATGACCACGGCCGCCGGGACGGGCGGCGGCCCCGGCGCCGGCGCTCCCGGCACCGAGCCCGCCGACGACGGCTTCCAGGGCCTCGACCCGAACCGTGCCACCCTGCGCCCCAGGCTGTACTGGTTCAACGCGCTGCTCACGGTCGCCCTGCTCACCGCCATGATCATGGAGCTGCTGCCGATCCCGGTGCTGTTCCTGCTCGGCGCGGCCCTCGCCCTGACCGTCAACTTCCCGCACATGCCGGACCAGAAGGCCCGCATCGCCGCCCACGCGGAGAACGTCCTCAACGTCTCCGGCATGGTCTTCGCCGCGGCCGTCTTCACCGGCGTCCTGCAGGGCACCGGGATGGTCGACCACATGGCCAGGTGGCTGGTGGGCAACATCCCCGACGGCATGGGCCCGCACATGGCGTTCGTCACCGGGCTGCTGAGCATCCCGCTCACCTACTTCATGTCCAACGACGGCTTCTACTTCGGCATCCTGCCGGTGCTCGCCGAGGCCGGGCAGGCGCACGGCGTGTCCGCGGTGGAGATCGCCCGCGCCTCGATCATCGCCCAGCCCCTGCACATGTCCAGCCCGCTGGTGCCGGCCGTGTACGTCCTGGTCGGCATGGCCAGGGTCGAGTTCGGCGACCACACCCGGTTCGTGGTCAAGTGGGCCGTGCTCACCTCCCTGGTCGTGCTCGGCGCGGGCATCCTGTTCGGCACCATCTGAGCGTCGTTCCGAGGACGAGGGAGGGAGTGCGCTCATGGCGCCCGATGGAAACCGCGGCTGGCTGCTCCGCCTCGTCATCGCCTTCTCCTGCGCGCAGGCGGCGGTGTCGATGGCCCGGCCCGCCGTCTCCTACCGGGCCCTCGCGCTGGGCGCCGACGAACGCGCGGTCGGTGTCATCGCCGGTGTGTACGCGCTGCTGCCGCTGTTCGCCGCCGTACCGCTCGGCCGGCGCACCGACCACGGCCGCTGCGCGCCGCTGCTGCCGGCGGGCGTGGTCCTCGTCACGGGCGGCTGCGCGCTGAGCGGACTCGCCGGATCGCTGTGGGCGATGGCCCTGTGGAGCGGGGTGATGGGCCTCGGCCACCTCTGCTTCGTGATCGGCGCCCAGTCGCTGGTGGCCCGCCAGTCCGCGCCGCACGAACAGGACCGCAACTTCGGCCACTTCACCATCGGCGCCTCCCTCGGCCAGCTCGTCGGCCCCGTGGCCGCGGGCGCGCTCATCGGCGGCCCCGACATGGCGCGCAGCAGCGCGCTCGCCCTCGTGGTGGCGGGCGCGGCCGCGGCCGTGGCGTTCACCTCGCTGTGGCGCATCGAGGACCGTACGGCCGCCGGGTCCCGCCCGGGGCGGGACGCCCGCGTGCCGGTCACCGGGATCCTGCGCACCCGGGGCGTGCCCGCGGGCATGCTGATCAGCCTGTCGGTGCTGTCCGCGACCGACGTGCTCACCGCCTACCTCCCGGTGGTCGGCGAACACCGGGGCATCGCTCCGTCGGTGGTCGGCGTCCTGCTCGGCCTCCGGGCCGGCGCCACCATCGCCTGCCGGCTCGTGCTCACGCCGCTGCTCCGGCTGCTCGGCCGGCCCGCGCTGCTGACCGTGACCTGTCTGCTGGCCGCGCTGCTGTGCGCTGGGGTGGCGCTTCCGGTGCCGGTGTGGGCGCTCGGCGTGATGCTCACGGTCCTCGGCTTCTGTCTGGGCGTGGGCCAGCCGCTGTCGATGACGACGGTGGTGCAGGCGGCCCCCGACGAGGCCCGCTCCACCGCGCTCGCGCTGCGGCTGACCGGCAACCGGCTCGGCCAGGTCGCGGCACCCGCCACCGCCGGTCTGGTCGCCGGTCTGGCGGGGGTGGCTGCTCCGTTCGTGATGCTGGGAGCACTGCTCCTGCTGTCGTCGGGCGTGGCGCTGCGCTCGCCGGGCCGGCCCGGCTCGTCCGGACGGGTGAGCGGGAGGGGGCGCAGGCGGCCGGGATTGCGCCGCACGAGCGACATCTGACGGCGCGTCGGGCGTCGGTGCCGACGGCCCATGGGGTGCATGACGCAGAGTCCAGGCGAAAGAGCGATTTGTATGAAAATCGTCTGAACTCGGAGGATTGCGCATGCCCACCCTGACACTCCCACGCGCCGCCGGTTCTCGCGCGGGCGCCGCAGTCGTCCTCACCGCCCTCGCCGCGGCCGGCGCGTCCTGGGTGGCTGCGCCGAACGCGGCGGCCCAGGGGGAGAACGGCGACATCCGGATCCACGACGAGCGCCACCTGCGCGAGCCGCTCGTGGGGTCGGCCAAGGACGATCCGGTGGTCTGCAGGTTCTATCTGGAGGCCGTCAACTTCGACACCCTCACGGCCGTGGCCTACACCATCACCCCGCAGCCGCCGCTGCCCACAGCCGCCACCGTCACCGGCACCATCCAGCTCGCGGGCGGCGCCGGGCACACCGACCCGCTGGGCCTGGCGGACGGGCAGTACAAGCTCAGCTGGGCCGTGGGAACCCCCGTGGCGCTGAAGGAGAAGGTCTTCCGCGTCAACTGCAAGGACGGCCGCCACGACGGGGACAAGGGCGACAACGGTCCGAACGGGCAGATCGCCGACCACCAGCAGAACGACGGCTCCTGGGGCCAGGGCGGCGACCACGACGGCCCCCGGGGCGGGGTGCACGCCGGCGGCGGCGGCCTCATCGACACGGCCGCCGCGTACTCCCCGGTGGCCGCCGCGGGTGTCGTGGGCCTGCTCGCGGTCGGTGGTGTCGTGTACGTACGGGTGATCCGCCGGCGGCCCCATGGTGCCGCGTAGCCACCGACGCAGGCCCTGGTACCGGACCCGCGCCTACCGCCTCGCCAGGACCGCCGTGCTCGCGGTCGTCCTGGTGTCGGTGGGCTCCCGGTGCGGGGCGGGCGGCGGAGCCACCGGGCACGGCCCGCACGCCGTGGCGGCCTCCGGGGCCGACGCCGCCGCGCCGCCGCCCCGCCCGCTGCCCCGGTCCCGGCCGACGTCGTTCCGTGTGCGCTCCCTGGGCATCGACGCCCCCGTCGCCCCGCTCCGCCTCGACCGGGACCGGCAACTGCAGACACCGCCCGTCGACACGCCCAGGCTGGTCGGCTGGTACCAGGGCGGCCCCACGCCGGGCGAGGCCGGCACCGCGGTCGCCGTCGGACACCGCGACACCAGGACCGGTCCGGCCGTGTTCGCCGGACTCGCCCAGGTCCGGCCCGGCAAACCCATCGAGGTCGGGCGGGCGGACGGCCGTACCGCCGTCTACTCCGTGGACCGGGTGGAGGTCTACGACAAGACGGGCTTCCCCGACAAGGAGGTGTACGGCCCCACCGGCCGCCCGGAACTGCGGGTGATCACCTGCGGTGGCCTCTTCAGCAAGCGGACCGGCTACACCAGCAACGTGGTGGTCTTCGCCCATCTGACCGCCACACGGTGACCACCACCCGATGACCGGCGGACCGGCCGGTGCGGACTCGCCTCCCGCGCCGGCCGGTCCGTTCGCCATGATGTCCTACGACGTCCGCGGCCAGGGAACGTCTGGCGCCGGAAAACTATCATCGCTAGTTTGTGTGCCGGACGACGCGGACCCGCCGGGAGGACACAGCATGAAGGCACAGGACGGCCTGTACATCGACGGCGCGTGGCGCCCCGCCGAGAGCACGGACGTGATCGACGTCGTCAACCCCGCCGACGAGCAGGTCATCGGCCGGGTCCCGGCGGCCGGCGCGCTGGACGTCGACACCGCCGTACGGGCCGCGCGCGCCGCCCTGCCCGACTGGGCCGCCACACCCCCGGCCGAGCGCGCCGCCCGCCTGGCCGCGCTCCGGGACGCCCTCGCGGCCCGCAAGGACGAGATCGCCGAGACGGTCACCGCGGAACTGGGCTCGCCCCTCGCCTTCTCCCAGGCCGTGCACGCGGCCGTACCGATCGCCGTGGCGGGCTCCTACGCCGAGCTGGCCGCGACCCACGCCTTCGAGGAGAAGGTCGGCAACTCCACGGTCCTGCACGAGCCGATCGGTGTCGTCGGCGCGATCACCCCCTGGAACTACCCCCTCCACCAGATCGTCGCCAAGGTCGCCCCGGCCCTCGCCGCCGGCTGCACGATCGTCCTCAAGCCCGCCGAGGACACCCCGCTCACCGCCCAGCTCTTCGCCGCGGCGGTGCACGAGGCCGGCCTGCCCCCGGGCGTGTTCAACCTGGTCACCGGATACGGCCCGATCGCCGGACAGGCCCTTGCCGAACACCCGGGCGTCGACCTGGTCTCCTTCACCGGCTCCACGGCGATCGGCCGGCAGATCGGCGCGGTGGCCGGCGCGGCCGTGAAGAAGGTCGCCCTCGAACTGGGCGGCAAGTCCGCCAACGTCATCCTGCCGGGCGCCGACCTCGCCAGGGCCGTGAACGTCGGCGTCGCCAACGTCATGTCCAACTCCGGCCAGACGTGCAGCGCCTGGACCCGGATGCTGGTCCACCGCGACCGGTACGCCGAGGCCGTCGACCTGGCCGCCGGCGCCGCCGCCAAGTACGGCGACCGCATCGGACCGCTGGTCAACGCCAAGCAGCAGGCCAGGGTGCGCGGTTACATCGAGCAGGGCATCGCCGAGGGCGCCCGGCTGGTCGCCGGCGGCCCCGAAGCCCCGCGCGAGAAGGGCTACTTCGTCAGCCCCACGGTCTTCGCGGACGTGACACCCGAGATGACCATCGCCCAGGAGGAGATCTTCGGGCCGGTCCTGTCGATCCTGCGGTACGACGACGAGGAGGACGCCCTGCGCATCGCCAACGGAACGGTGTACGGCCTCGCGGGCGCCGTCTGGGCCGCCGACGAGGCCGACGCGGTGGCCTTCGCCCGCCGCATGGACACCGGCCAGGTCGACATCAACGGCGGCCGGTTCAACCCGCTGGCACCCTTCGGCGGTTACAAGCAGTCCGGTGTCGGCCGGGAACTCGGCGCGCACGGACTCGCCGAGTACCTGCAGACCAAGTCCCTCCAGTTCTAAGGAAGTCCGACACCCATGGCCGTACGAGCCGCCGTCCTGCCCGCCATCGGCGCTCCGCTGGAGATCACCGGCATCGAGCTGCCCGACCCGGGCCCCGGGCAGGTCCGGGTCCGCCTCGCCGCCGCCGGCGTCTGCCACTCCGACCTGTCCCTGTCCAACGGCACCATGCTGGTGCCGGTCCCGGCGGTCCTCGGCCACGAGGGCGCCGGCACGGTCGTCGCCGTCGGCGAGGGCGTCACGCATGTCGCCGAGGGTGAGCCCGTCGTCCTCAACTGGGCGCCGTCCTGCGGCCGTTGCCATGCCTGCGGGCTCGGCGAGGTCTGGCTGTGCGCGAACGCCCTCAACGGCACCGCCGAGGTCTACGCCCGCACCTGCGACGGCACCGACCTGCACCCCGGGCTGAACGTGGCCGCGTTCGCCGAGGAGACGGTGGTCGCCGCGTCCTGCGTGCTGCCGCTGCCGGACGGGGTGCCGCTGGCGGACGCCGCCCTGCTGGGCTGCGCCGTCCTCACCGGGTACGGCGCCGTGCACCACGCGGCGAAGGTCCGCGAGGGCGAGACGGTCGCCGTGTTCGGTGTCGGCGGGGTCGGCCTGGCCACCCTCCAGGCGGCCCGCATCGCCGGCGCGTCCCGGATCATCGCGGTCGACGTCTCCCCCGGGAAGGAGGAGCTGGCCCGCGCGGCCGGTGCCACGGACTACGTCCTCGCCTCCGACACCACCCCGCGCGAGATCCGCGCCCTCACCGGCAAGCAGGGCGTCGACGTCTCCGTGGAGTGCGTGGGCCGCGCGGTCAGCATCCGCGCCGCCTGGGACTCCACCCGCCGGGGCGGCCGTACGACGGTCGTCGGCATCGGCGGCAAGGAGGAGCAGGTCACCTTCAACGCCCTGGAGATCTTCCACTGGGGGCGCACCCTGTCCGGCTGCGTCTACGGCAACACCGACCCCGCCCGCGACCTGCCGGTCCTCGCCGAGCACGTACGGGAGGGCCGGCTGGACCTGTCGGCCCTGGTCACCGAACGGATCGGGCTGGAAGGCATTCCGGCGGCCTTCGAGAACATGCTGGCCGGGAAGGGCGGCCGGGCCCTGGTCCTCTTCTGACGCCGCCGCGTGCACGGCCGCCGGCTCCGGTGGTCGGGGCGGTGTCGCCGCGTGGGCGGCGGCGGGGTCCGGTGGTCGGGGCAATGCCGCCGCGTGGGCGGCGGCCCGGCCCGCCGCTCAGGGCAGTGCCGACGCGTGAACGGCCGGGTCCGCCGGTCAGCGCAGTGCCGCCGGCTCGATGCCCAGCAGGTCGGACAGGGCCCGCTCGCCCGACGGGGTCACCTTGACGGCCCGCTCGGACCCGATCCGGACGCACCACCCGGCGTCCAGCGCGTGCCGGCACAGCGCGGCCCCCGCCGCCCCGGCGAGGTGGGGCCGCCGCTCGGTCCAGTCGAGGCACGCGCGGGCCAGCGGGCGGCGGCCCCCGTCCTGCAGGGGGATGCCCGCCGCGCCGAACCACTCCAGCCCCGCGTCCGTCAGCGCGAACCCGGTGTCCTGGCGGAGCAGGCCCCGCCCGGTCAGCGCGTCGGTGACGGTGATGCCGAGCCGCCCGGCCAGATGGTCGTAGCAGGTGCGGCCCCGGGCCATGGCGGCGCCCGCGCTCGACTGCCGCAGCGTGCGCGGGGCCCGCCGTACCGCCGCCGCGGGCACCTGCGCGGCCAGGTCCTCGACGAGCTGCGCCACCCGGGCGCCGTTCAGCCGGACGTACCGGTGCCGGCCCTGCCGTTCCTCGGCGAGCAGACCGCCGGCCACCAGCTTGCCCAGGTGCTCGCTCAGCGTGGACGCGGCGACCCCGGCGTGCCGGGCCAGCTCACCCGCGCTCCAGGCCCGCCCGTCCAGCAGCGCGAGCAGACACGCGGCGCGGGTCTCGTCGGCGGCCAGCGAGGCGAGCGAGGCGAGGGCGGCGGCCCGCGGATCCTTCGTGGACATGCCCCCAGCATGCCCCGCCGACGTTTCGGCCCGTCCCGAAGAGTCCTGACGCACACCCGCCGGTACGGCTGCCTGAGCCGTCCGAGGGGCGCGCTCAGGCACGCGGGGCGCCCCGGAGATCCCTCACACGCCCTGCCGCACCCGCTCGTACTGCTGCGCCAGCCCGTCCAGCAGTGCGCTCAGGCCCGTCTCGAAGGCCCGTTCGTCGATCTTCTCCTGCTGCTCGGCGAGCAGGTGGGCCTGGCCGAGGTGGGGATAGTCGGCGGGGTCGTACGCGCTCGCGTCGTCCACGAAGCCCCCGGCGAACGAACCGAGCGCCGAACCCATGATGAAGTACCGCATCAGCGCGCCGATGGACGTCGCCTGGGCCGGCGGCCAGCCCGCGTCGACCATCGCGCCGTAAACCGCGTCGGCCAGCCGCAGCGCCGCGGGCCGGCGGCCGGGACCGCGGGCGAGGACCGGGACGATGTTCGGGTGGTCGCGCAGGGCGGCCCGGTAGGAGACGGCCCAGTCGTGCAGCGCGGTCCGCCACTCCCGGCCGTCCTCGAACATCGACAGGTCGACCAGCGCGCTCACCGAGTCCGCGACCGCCTCCAGGATCTCGTCCTTGGTGCGGAAGTGGTTGTACAGCGAGGGCCCGCTCACCCCCAGTTCGGCGGCGAGCCGACGGGTGGAGACCGCCGCCAGGCCCTCCTGGTCCACGAGATCCCGGGCCGTCTCGACGATCCGGTCGGTGCTGAGGAGGGGCTTGCGCGGTCGGGCCATGGCGCACATAGTAGGGCGGAGAAGAAACTAGCAGTGCTAATTTAAATGTACGGTTTTCAAGGTGTGAGGTGGTCTCGTGGTGAACCTGGGGCTCGGTGAGGAGCAGACGGCCGTACAGCGGCTCGCCCGGGACTTCGTGGAGCGCGACATCGCCCCGCACACCGTCGCCTGGGACCGCGCCGAGGAGGTCGACCGGGGCATCGTGAAGAAGCTCGGCGAGGTCGGCTTCCTCGGTCTGACGATCCCCGAGGAGTACGGCGGCTCCGGCGGCGACCACCTCTCCTACTGCCTGGTCACCGAGGAGCTGGGCCGCGGCGACTCCTCGGTCCGCGGGATCGTCTCCGTCTCCCTCGGGCTCGTCGCGAAGACCATCGCCGCCTGGGGGAGCGAGGAGCAGAAGCGGCGCTGGCTGCCGGGGCTCACCGCGGGCGACCTCGTCGGCTGCTTCGGTCTCACCGAGCCCGGCACCGGCTCCGACGCGGGCAGCCTCACCACCCGCGCGGTGCGCGACGGCGACGACTACGTCGTGAACGGCACCAAGATGTTCATCACCAACGGCACCTGGGCCGACGTCGTCCTGCTCTTCGCCCGCTCCACCGACGCCCCCGGCCACAAGGGCGTGTCCGCCTTCCTCATCCCCACCGACACGCCGGGCCTGGCCCGCCGCACCATCCACGGCAAGCTCGGCCTGCGCGGCCAGGCCACCGCCGAACTCGTCCTGGAGGACGTGCGCGTGCCGGCCTCGGCGATGCTCGGCGAGGAGGGCAAGGGGTTCTCCGTCGCCATGTCCGCGCTGGCCAAGGGGCGGATGTCGGTGGCCGCGGGCTGCGTCGGGATAGCCCAGGCCGCGCTGGACGCGGCCGTACGGTACGCCGGGGAGCGGGAGCAGTTCGGGGGGCCCATCGCCCGCCACCAGCTGGTCCAGGAGCTGATCAGCGACATCGCCGTCGACGTGGACGCGGCCCGGCTGCTGACCTGGCGGGTCGCCGACCTGATCGACCGCGGCGAACCGTTCGCCGTCGAGTCCTCCAAGGCCAAGCTGTTCGCCTCCGAAGCCGCCGTCCGCGCCGCCAACAACGCCCTCCAGGTCTTCGGCGGCTACGGCTACATCGACGAGTACCCGGCCGGCAAACTCCTGCGCGACGCCCGGGTGATGACCCTCTACGAGGGCACCAGCCAGATCCAGAAGCTGCTCATCGGGCGCGCCCTGACCGGGGTTTCGGCGTTCTGAGTACGTTCCTGAGTATCCCGGCGGATGTGGCGCGGCCCGCGTCCGCCGATGCTTGGGCCATGAGTGACACACCGGTCAAGCAGCAGAGCACGGCCGCGTTCTACGGCCAGGCCGTCGCCTCCTTCTCCCTCGCCATGGTGGCCACCGCCATCGGCATCTTCCGCCTCGACGCCAACGCCTGGGTGCGCGGCTTCCTGGCGATCGCCGTCCTCTACCTCGTCACCTCCGCCTTCACCCTGGCCAAGGTCGTCCGGGACCGCCAGGAGGCCGGGCAGCTCGTCAGCCGGGTCGACCAGGCCCGCCTGGAGAAGCTGCTCGCCGACCACGACCCCTTCGAGAAGCTCTGAACACCCCGTACGCTCGGAAAGCCCCGCACGGCTACGCTAAGCGCTCGCTCACCGTCGGCGGTATGGTGGTGCTCCTGTCACGAGAGGGGCGAACGAGCGATGAGTACGGCGGAGGAGACGACCGGCGGCGAAGTGGAGCCGTGGGAAGAGGTCACCCCTGACGCGGCCCGGCGGCTGCTCGTCGCCGCCGTGGAGGCCTTCGCCGAGCGTGGCTACCACGCGACGACGACCCGGGACATCGCGGGCCGGGCCGGTATGAGCCCGGCCGCGCTCTACATCCACTACAAGACCAAGGAAGAGCTGCTCCACCGGATCAGCCGGATCGGCCACGACAAGGCCCTGGACATCCTGCGCACGGCGGCCCGCCGCGAGGGCACCGCCAGGGAGCGGCTGGCCGACGCCGTCAGCTCCTTCGTCCGCTGGCACGCGGGACGGCGCACCACGGCGCGGGTCGTGCAGTACGAACTCGACGCCCTCGGTCCCGAGGCCCGCGCCGAGATCGTCGCGCTGCGCCGGCAGGTGGACGCCGAGGTGCGCGGGATCATCGAGGACGGCGTGGCCTCGGGTGAGTTCGACGTGCCCGACGTCAAGGGGACCACGCTCGCCGTGCTGTCGCTGTGCATCGACGTGGCCCGCTGGTTCACCGTGGACGGCCCGCGCACCCCCGAGGAGGTCGGCGCGCTCTACGCCGACCTCGTGCTGCGCATGGTCGGGGCCGGTTAGGGCCTGCGGGTGAGGACCGGTCAGGGCCCTACAGGTAGTACCGGGCCACCGACTCCGCCACGCACACCGGCTTGTCGCCGCCCTCGCGCTCCACGGTGAAGGCGACCGTCACCTGCACACCGCCGGTGACGTCCTCGACGCCGGTGATCTTCGCGGTGGCGCGCACCCGGGAGCCGACGGGGACGGGCGAGGGGAAGCGGACCTTGTTCGTCCCGTAGTTCACGCCCATCTTCACGCCCTCGACCCGGATGAGCTGCGGCCCGAAGAGCGGGAGCAGCGACAGGGTGAGGTAACCGTGGGCGATGGTGGTCCTGAACGGTCCCGCCGCGGCCTTCTCCGGGTCCACGTGGATCCACTGGTGGTCCCCGGTCGCCTCGGCGAACAGGTCGATCCGCTTCTGGTCGATCTCCAGCCAGTCGGTGTGGCCCAGCTGCTCGCCCACGGCTGCCCGCAGCTCGTCGGGGGAGGTGAAGACTCTCGGTTCTGCCATGTTCCCGGCCCTCTCGCTCGCATCTCTAAGCAACTGCTTAGCATGGTCGGGTCGGGGGGCGATGTCAACGGACGGCGGGCCGGGCACGGCGCGCCGTCTCTGTAGTCTCTGAGGGGTGCCCCAGATTCCCGAGAAGATCCACGAGCTGACCGTCGGCCAGCTGTCCGCGCGCAGCGGGGCCGCGGTGTCCGCCCTGCACTTCTACGAGTCCAAAGGCCTGATCTCCAGCCGGCGCACCCCCGGCAACCAGCGCCGGTACAGCCGCGACACGCTGCGGAGGGTCGCCTTCGTCCGCGCGGCCCAGCGGGTCGGCATCCCGCTCGCCACGATCCGGGACGCCCTGTCCGAGCTGCCCGAGGAGCGGACGCCGACCAGGGAGGACTGGGCGCGGCTGTCGGAGCGGTGGCGCTCGGAACTGGAGGAGCGGATCCGCCAGCTGAACCGTCTGCGCGACCACCTCGCCGACTGCATCGGCTGCGGGTGCCTGTCCCTGGAGAACTGCGTCCTGTCCAACCCGGACGACGTGTTCGGTGAACGCCTGACAGGGTCCCGGCTCCTGCCCGAGGCCCGCTGAGCTTCCACGGCGGGACGCGGGCTCGGTGGACCGGGTGCGGCGCCGTCGTGGCCGTCCGCGCGGCACCGGCGCGCGTCCGCCGAAACGCGCCTGCACCGGGTCCCGATGGGGCGCGGCATCCCCTGCGCACCCCCTGGCGGCCAGGCGGCCCCTCGGTCAAGCCGTCATCAGGAGGCGGCCCCGCCTGGCGTGTTCGAGTGCCTCCGCGCTGAGGACGGGGCGCGGGACCAGGATTCCGCAGTCCGTGCAGACCGGGCCGGACGACGGCTCGTGATCCAGGCCGTACCGCCACACCAGCCGTTCCCCGCCGCAGACCGGGCACGACGAGCCCGGCTCCCGCTCCAGCGCCGCGATCAGCCGGCGCAGCACCACCGCCAGCGGCTCCTCGGGATGCACCCGCGGGTCGTCGCACCAGGCGACCCCGAACCCGCCCCAGGTCATCCGGTGCCAGTCGTCCACGCTGCCCGGCCGGCGCAGCCCGTCGTGCTTCTCCTTCCTGCGTCGCTCGGTGAAGTCGGTCTCGTAGCCGAGCCAGACGTCCCGGGCCTCCTCCAGCTCCTCCAGTGCGGCCACGAGCCGCGCCGGGTCGGGGGAGCGGTCCTCGGGACCGAAGCCCGCACGGGAGCACAGATGGTCCCAGGTCGCCCGATGCCCGTAAGGGGCGAACTTCTCCAGGCACTTGCGCAGCGAGTACCGCCGCAGTGCCAGATCACAGCCCGGATCGCGTACCTGTCTTGCCAGACTCCGGAAACCGGCCATCGCCCTGCACCTCCGTCACACCTGCACCTGTACTTCGGTCACTTCGGCGTCGTCGCACGGACGTCGCCGAATAGACGTATCGACAGGCGATTCGGCTCCATCTCTTCTCCGGATCTCCTTGTGGATTCCAGAACGTGACGCTTGTTCATCTTCAAACGGCGGGATACCGGCGGTAACCTCCGTGCACCCCTGTCGCGAGGAGCTGCCATGCCACGGCGAACCCCACGTATCACCCCTGCCAAACCGAGAACGTTCCACCGACTCCCCGGGTTCCTGAAGACCGCGTCGGTATGCGTCCTCGTCGCCGGTCTTCTCTCCCCGCTCACCCAGACGGCGGTGGCGGCGGTCCACACCACCGCCGCCAACGACTACTGCGGCGGCCAGTGTTCCGACATCCTCCCGCCCGGCGAGAACGGCAACGCCACGCTCGCGCAGATCCTGCTGAACCAGGCCTTCGGCACCCAGCCCGGGCACGCGGAGGACCAGCTCGGCCCCTACGCCAACCTGGCCACCGGCTACAAGGGCCTCACCGACGCCACGGTCAACACGTTCTTCAACGACTCCTCGTTCGGCGTCCCCGCCGACCAGGTCGCCTCCACCGAGAAGCCGGCCGGCCGCGGTGACGTGACGATCGTCCGCGACAAGAAGGCCGGTGTGCCGCACATCACCGGCACCACCCGGTACGGCACCGAGTTCGGCGCCGGTTACGCGGCGGCCGAGGACCGGCTGTGGCTGATGGACGTCTTCCGGCACGTGGGCCGCGGCCAGCTGACCTCCTTCGCCGGCGGCGCCCCCGCCAACCAGGGCCTGGAGCAGCAGTTCTACCGCAGCGCGCCCTACACCGAGGCCGACCTCCAGGCCCAGATAGACAACGCGGTCGCCAGGAACGGCGCCCGCGGCCAGCAGGCCCTCGCCGACGTCAACGCCTACCTCGACGGCGTCAACTCCTACATCGACGCCTCCGACAGCGGCCGCTACTTCCCCGGCGAGTACGTCCTGACCGGGCACAAGGACGCGATCACCAACGCCGGCACCATCGACCACTTCAAGGTCACCGACCTGGTCGCGCTGGCCTCCGTGATCGGCTCGCTGTTCGGCTCCGGCGGCGGCGGCGAGGTCGACAACGCCGTCTCCCTGCTCGCCGCCCAGGCCAGGTACGGGGTCGAGGAGGGCACCAGGGTCTGGGAGTCCTTCCGCGAACGCAACGACCCCGAGGCCGTGCTGACCGTCCACAACGGCGAGAGCTTCCCCTACGGCGGCAAGCCCGCCGACGCCCGGGGCGAGGCCCTGCCCGACACCGGCTCGGTCACCCAGGAACCGCTCGTCTACGACCGAACGGGCAGCGCCGGCACCGCGACCGCGAAGAGCAGCACCGCCACCGCCGCGAAGACCGCCCTCGGCTCCGCCCGGCGCGGCATGTCCAACGCCCTCGTGGTGAGCGGCAAGTACACCGCGAGCGGCCACCCGATCGCCGTCTTCGGACCGCAGACCGGCTACTTCGCCCCGCAGCTGCTGATGCTCCAGGAGATCCAGGGCCCCGGCATCAGCGCCCGCGGCGCCTCCTTCGCGGGCCTGAGCATGTACGTCGAACTGGGCCGCGGCCAGGACTACTCCTGGAGCGCCACCACCTCCGGCCAGGACATCATCGACACCTACGCGGTCGAGCTGTGCCAGGACGACTACCACTACCTCTACCACGGCACCTGCACGGCCATGGAGAAGCTCGAACAGAAGAACGCCTGGAAGCCGACCACCGCCGACGGCACGGCCGCGGGGTCGTACACCATGCGGGTCTGGCGGACGAAGTACGGGCCGGTGGAGTACCGGGCGACCGTGGGCGGCAAGAAGGTCGCCTACACCACCCTGCGCTCCTCCTACCTGCACGAGGCCGACTCGATCATCGGCTTCCAGATGCTGAACGACCCCGACTACGTCAAGGGGCCGAAGGACTTCCAGAGCGCGGCCCAGCACATCAACTACACCTTCAACTGGTTCTACGCCGACTCCCAGCACATCGCCTACTACAACAGCGGCGACAACCCGGTCCGGGCGAGCGGGGTCGACACCGAGTTCCCGGTGTGGGCGCAGCCGGAGTACGAGTGGCGGAACTGGGACCCGGCCACCAACACCGCCGACTACACCCCGGCCTCCGCGCACCCCAACTCCGTCGACCAGGACTACTACGTCTCCTGGAACAACAAGCAGGCCAAGGACTACTCGACCGCGCCCTGGGGCGACGGCTCGGTGCACCGCGGGAATCTGCTGGAGGACCGGGTGAAGAAGCTGGTCGCGGCCGGCGGGGTGACCCGTACCAAGCTGGTGCAGGCCATGGCGGACGCGGCCCTCGCCGACCTGCGCGCCGAGGACGTGCTGCCCAAGCTGCTGAAGGTGGTCAACTCCTCGCCGGTGACCGACTCCACGGCCGCCGCGGCGGTGAGCAAGCTGCAGGCCTGGGTCACCGCGGGCGCCAAGCGCACCGAGACGTCGGCCGGTTCCAGGACCTACGCCGACGCCGACGCGATCCGCATCCTGGACGCCTGGTGGCCGCTGCTGGTCAAGGCGGAGTTCCAGCCGGGGCTCGGCGACGACCTGTACACCGCGATCACGAACAGCCTGCCGGTCGACGAGGCGCCGTCCGCCGGCCACGGCCCCACCGGCTCGCACGCCGGCAGCTCCTTCCAGTACGGCTGGTGGAGCTACGTCGACAAGGACATCCGGTCCGTGCTCGGCGAGTCGGTCCAGGGCCCGCTCGCCCGCAGGTACTGCGGCGACGGCAGCCTCAGCGCCTGCCGGGACACCCTGATCAGCACCCTGAAGCAGGCGTCCGGGATGACCGCCGCCCAGGTCTACCCGGGTGACGACCAGTGCTCGGCCGGCGACCAGTGGTGCGCCGACTCGATCGTCCAGCGCACCCTGGGCGGCATCAAGCACGGCAAGATCAGCTGGCAGAACCGGCCGACGTTCCAGCAGGTCGTGGAGTACACGTCACACCGGTGAGCACACGGGCCGACGGGCGTCGGCGACGGTTCCGGACGCCCGTCGGCCGCACATCAGACGATGCCGCCCGCCGCCAGCACCAACCGCGCCAGTTCGGGGTGCACGATGTCGCTGTGCGCCCCGGTCGGCGCGCCCCCGCGCCGGACCACGGCCGCCGCGTCCACGTTCACACAGCCGGACGCGGGCAGCGGTCCGGCGAGGGCCGCCGCCAGGTCCAGGCGGGCGGTGCCCGGGACGGCCTGCACCCCGTCGTGCCCCACGGCCCCCCAGCGTGGCCCGAGCACGGCCGCGATCTCGCTGCCCGCGCACGAGCGGTCGTCCCCGGCGAGCCGGGACGCCAGCGGGTAGAACGTGCCGAGGGCCGTGTCGAAGTGCGAGTAACAGCTCACCAGCGGGCCGTCGACGCGCCGCTGGAGGCCCTTGAGCACCCCGGACCGGTCCGGGGCCTGCGGCAGCCGGTCCGTGAACGCGTAGTGCGAGAAGGCGCCTTGGAGCAGGGTCAGCGACCTGACCGTGCCCACGCCCGCGGGCAGCCCGCGCAGCGCGAACGCCACCAGCCGGCCGCCGAAGCTGTGCCCGACCAGATGCACCCGCACCGCCGGTGCCACCTCGGCCAACCGCCCGAGGACCGGACCGAGTCCCTGCTCGCCGACCTTCCCGGCCCGCTGCTTCATCCGGTAGTACGTCGCCTGCCGCAGCAGCTCCTTCGCGCCGTCCCACGGATTGGGCAGGCCGAACCCGGCCCCGCCGCCCTCCGGTCCGAGCGCGGCGAGCGCCTCGGCGAACTGCTCGCACGCGGCCACCGGGTCCCCGCCGAACACCACCGGTTCGCCCACCTCGTCCGTGTCGGCCGGCCCCGGGTCCCCGTCGGTGTCCAGCAGCAGCCGCACCAGCCGTCCGAACTCGGCCACCCCCCGCGCGCCGTCGGGCCGTTCGTCCAGCATCCGGGCCAACTGGTCCAGCTCCGGCGCCCGGCCCGGAAAGGCCCCCAGCAGGGCGCGCCGGGTGTCCCTGTCCAGCGCCGGGCGCGGCACCGCCTGCGCCTCCACGGCCGGCGCGGACCTCGGGAAGTCGGGGATCGGCTCGTCGCTGAACCGCATCGACGGCCAGATCACACCGACGTACCCGAGCCGCGCCCTCGGGGCCAGCTTCGGCATCGGGGCGAAGAAACGGCGGTACAGCGCGGTCGCGCCCGAGCGGTCGCTGTTCCAGCCGTGCGAGAAGACGACCAGGTCACCCAGACCGTGCTCGGTGACCTGCGCCGACAGCCGGTCGCGTTCGGGGCCGTCCACGTCCCCGTCCGCGTCGAAGGTCAGCTCCCAGTAGGGAGTCACGCTCATCCCAGCATCCGCCATACCAGGCTCCCTCGTCCCTCGTCCCTCGTCGCTCGGGACACGGTGCGAAACGGTGCGCTTCGTGCGTATCGTCCTGCGGGGATGGGGGGTTGGCCATAGGGGACGACTCACCCGTAGAGGAGATATTCCTTTCGCACCCGCCGGAACGCGGCCAGCTCCCCCTGCCAGGCGCCCACCACCTCGTCCGGGCCGGCGCCCGCGTCGATCATCGTGCGCACCCGGTCGGAACCGGTGAGCTTGTCGATCCAGTCGTCGGACCGCCAGGCGAAGCCGCTCCACACCTTCCGGGCGGTCACCAGCAGCGCGATTCCGGTGCGCACGGGGTCGTAGGCGGCGCGGTCGGTCACGTGCAGTTGCACCCCGCCGACCGTCCTGCCCTGGAACTTGGAGAACGTGGGCGTGAAGTACGCCTCCCGGAACCGCACGCCCGGCAGCCCCAGTTCGTTCGCGGCGGCCGCCCAGCGCCCGTCGACGCCCTCGGCGCCGAGGAGTTCGAAGGGCCGGGTCGTGCCCCGCCCCTCGGAGAGGTTGGTGCCCTCGAACAGGCAGGTGCCGGAGTACACCAGCGCGGTGTCCGGGGTCGGCATGTTCGGGCTCGGCGGCACCCAGGGCAGGCCGGAGGCGTCGTAGAACCCGTCGCGCCGCCAGCCCGTCATGCGTACGGTCTCCAGCGGGACGGGCGTGGTCAGGAACTCCCCGTTGAACAGGCGGGCCAGCTCCGCGACGGTCATCCCGTGGGACTGCGCGATCGGCTGCCGGCCGACGAAGGTGGCGAACTCCCTGTGCAGCACCGGGCCCGTGGCCGCGCGGCCGGTCACCGGGTTGGGGCGGTCCAGGACGACGAAGCGTTTTCCGGCGAGCCGGGCCGCCTCCATGCAGTCGTAGAGGGTCCAGATGTAGGTGTAGAAGCGGGCGCCGACGTCCTGGATGTCGAAGACGACCGTGTCGACGCCGCTGGCGGTGAAGACGTCGGCGAGGGGCCGGCCGCTCTTGAGGTACGTGTCGTACACCGGGAGGCCGGTGGCGGGGTCGTCGTAGCGGCCCTCGGAGCCGCCGGCCTGGGCGGTGCCGCGGAAGCCGTGCTCCGGGCCGAAGACCGCCGTCAGCTCGACGCGGGGGTCGCGGTGCATGACGTCCACGATGTGCTCGGCGTCCCGGGTGATGCCGGTGGGGTTGGTGACGACGCCCACCCTCCGTCCGGACAGGAGCGAGTAGCCGTCCGCGGCGAGTCGTTCGAAGCCGGTGCGCAGGTGCCCAGGGTCCCCGGGGTCCCCGGGACGCCCGGGATGCCGGGGAGTCGTCGGGGCCGCCGCCAGCGTGGTGGAGGCGAGCAGGCTTCTTCGGGAGAGGTGCATGGATCCTCCGGTGGATCGTCGCGTGCGGGCCGTGCAGGGCTGGTCGCGCAGTTCCCCCCGCCCCTCAGGTTGGAGCAGTTCCCCTTCCTTCACACATACCGACCGGTTAGTCTGGGCCGGTCAGAGCCGACGCGCGCCGCGCGAAAGTCGTGTCGAAGGAGACCGATGGTGGAAGCCGTGCAGGATGCGGGAGTGGTCGTCACCGGAGCGGGCGGCGGGATCGGGGCCGCGCTGGCCCGGCGGTTCGCCGCCGAGGGCGCCCGGGTCGTGGTCAACGACCTGGACGCCCGCAAGGCCCGGGCGGTGGCCGACGAGATCGGCGGTACGGCCGTGCCCGGCGACGCCTCCGCGATCGTCGCCGAGGCCCGGGACGCGCTCGGCGGCACGGTGGACGTCTACTGCGCCAACGCCGGCGTCGCCTTCGAGGACGGCGACCTCGACACCCCGCTGGACGAGCGGACCTGGGCGACGTCCTGGGACGTCAACCTGATGGCCCACGTCCGCGCGGCCCACGCGCTGCTGCCCGACTGGCTGGAGCGGGGCAGCGGACGGTTCGTCTCCACCGTGTCCGCCGCCGGACTGCTGACCATGATCGGCGCGCCCTCCTACAGCGTCACCAAGCACGGCGCCTACGCGTTCGCCGAGTGGCTGTCGCTGACGTACCGCCACCGCGGGATCAAGGTCCACGCCGTCTGCCCGCAAGGCGTCCGCACCGACATGCTGGCCGCCACCGGCAGCGCCGGCGACCTGGTGCTCCAGCCCACCGCGATCGAACCGGCGGCCGTGGCCGACGCGCTGTTCAAGGGCATCGAGGAGGACCGCTTCCTGATCCTGCCGCACCCCGAGGTCGCCGGCTACTACCAGGTACGGGCCGGTGAGCCCGACCGCTGGCTCGCCACCATGAACCACATCCAGCAGAAGTGGGAGGCCGGCCGGTGACCACCTCCCGCTACGCCGACCGCCCCTGGCTCGCGCTGCTCGACGAGACCCAGCGCGCCCCGCTCGACCCCGCCGACTCGCTCGTGCACGCCCTGCGCGACGCCGTCGCCGAGGCCCCCGACCGCACCCTCCTCGCCTACTTCGACGCCCGGCTCGGCTACCGCGAGGTGGACGAGCTGACCGACGGCGTCGCCGCCCACCTCGCCGCGCGCGGCCTGGAGCGCGGCGACCGGGTGGCCGTCCTGCTGCAGAACTCCCCGCACTTCGTGCTGGCCGTGCTCGGCGCCTGGAAGGCGGGCGCGACCGTCGTCCCCGTCAACCCCATGTACAAGTCGGGCGAGGTGGCGCACGTCCTGCGGGACGCCGAGGTGACCGCGCTGATCTGCTCCGACCGGGCCTGGGAGTCGTACCTGCGCGAGACGGCCGCCGGCTCGCCGGTGCGGATCGCGCTCACCGCGTGCGAGCGGGACTTCCAGACGCGCGACGACCCGCGCGTGCTGGCCTTCGAGCGGCTGCCCCAGGCACCGGACGCCGACGACCTGGTGACCGTGGCCCGGAAGGGCGGCCGGGCCCCCGAGGGCCGCCTGCCGCGCCCCGACGACATCGCCCTGATCAGTTACACCTCCGGCACCAGCGGCACCCCCAAGGGCGCCACCAACACGCACGCCAACATCATGCACAACGCCGAACGGCAGGCCACCGGGCTCGGTCTGCCCGAGGCACCCGTCTACTACGCGCTGGCACCGCTGTTCCACATCACCGGCATGGTCTGCCAGTTCGGCGCCTGCCTGAGCGGCGCGGGCACCCTGGTGCTCACCTACCGCTTCGAGGCCGGTGTCGTCCTGGAGGCCTTCGCCGAGCACCGCCCCCACTACACGGTCGGCCCCTCCACCGCCTACATGGCGCTCGCCGCCCACCCGGACGCCGGCCCCGAGCACTTCTCCTCCTTCGTGACCCTGTCCTCGGGCGGCGCGCCCGTGCCGCCGGCCCTGGTGGAGAAGTTCCGGGAGCGCCTGGGACCGTACATCCGCGTCGGCTACGGCCTCACCGAGTGCACCGCCCCCTGCGCCTCCGTCCCGCCCCACCTGGAGGCGCCCGTGGACCCGGTGTCCGGGACGCTGTCCGTGGGCCTGCCCGGCGCCGACACGGTCGTGCGGATCCTGGACGAGCGGGGCGCGGAGGTGCCGTTCGGGGAGCACGGCGAGATCGTCGTCAGCGGACCGCAGGTGGTGCCCGGCTACTGGCGGCGCCCCGACGCCACCGCCGAGACCTTCCCGGACGGCGAGCTGCGCACCGGTGACATCGGGTTCATGGACGAGCAGGGCTGGCTGTACGTCGTGGACCGCAAGAAGGACATGATCAACGCGTCCGGCTTCAAGGTGTGGCCGCGCGAGGTCGAGGACGTCCTGTACACGCACCCGGCGGTGCGCGAAGCGGCCGTGGTCGGCGTGCCGGACGGGTACCGTGGCGAGACCGTCAAGGCCTATATCAGCCTCCGTCCGGGGGCCGAGACGGACCCGGCCGAACTCGCGGCGTACTGCAAGGAGAGACTGGCCGCCTACAAGTACCCGCGGCAGGTGGAGATCCTGCCCGACCTGCCCAAGACGGCGAGTGGGAAGATCCTCCGGCGGGAGCTGCGTTCCCGCACCGGACAGGACTAGCAGCACAGAAGATCAGCAGAACGGGAAAGGCAGGTGGCGGCAGTGCCCAGGACGACGGACCCGGACGGTACGCCCGTCCCGCAGCGGCTGCTGGCCGCCGCCACCCGGCTCTTCGCGGAGCAGGGCTACGACCGCACCTCCGTGCAGGAGATCGTGGAGGCGGCCGGCGTCACCAAGGGGGCGCTGTACCACTACTTCGGCTCCAAGGACGACCTGCTGCACGAGGTGTACGCCCGCGTGCTGCGCCTCCAGCAGGAGCGGCTGGACACCTTCGCGAACGCCGACGAGCCCGTGGAGCAGCGGCTCAGGGGCGCGGCGGCGGACGTCGTCGTCACCACGATCGAGAACCTCGACGACGCGATGATCTTCTTCCGGTCCATGCACCACCTGAGCCCGGAGAAGAACAAGCAGGTCCGCGCCGAGCGCCGGCGCTACCACGAACGCTTCCGCGCGCTGATCGAGGAGGGCCAGAAGACCGGCGTCTTCTCCACGGCGACCCCGGCCGACCTGATCGTGGACTACCACTTCGGCTCCGTCCACCACCTGTCGACCTGGTACCGCCCCGACGGCCCCCTGAGCCCCCAGGAGGTCGCCGACCACCTCGCCGACCTGCTGCTGCGGGCGCTGCGTCCGTGAGAGCGACCGTGCGGGGGGCGCTCACCTCCGGGTGACCGCCCCCCCGCACGCGCTCCGTCACGGGATTACAGGTACCGCTTCAGCTCCCGGCGGGCCAGCGAGCGCTGGTGCACCTCGTCCGGGCCGTCGGCGAGCATCAGCGTGCGGGCGCTCGCGTACAGCTCGGCCAGCGGGAAGTCCTGGCTCACCCCGCCCGCGCCGTGCAGCTGGATCGCCCGGTCCAGGATGCCGACCACCGCGCGCGGAGTGGCGATCTTGATGGCCTGGATCTCGGTGTGGGCGCCCTTGTTGCCGACGGTGTCCATCAGCCAGGCCGTCTTCAGCACCAGCAGCCGCAGCTGCTCGACGGTGACCCGGGCGTCGGCGATCCAGTTCTGGACCACGCCCTGCCGGGCGAGGGCCTTGCCGAACGCGGTACGGCCCACCGCCCGCCTGCACATCAGCTCGATCGCCCGCTCGGCCATGCCGATCAGCCGCATGCAGTGGTGGATCCGGCCGGGGCCGAGCCGGGCCTGGGCGATGGCGAAGCCGCCGCCCTCCTCGCCGACGAGGTTCGCCACCGGCACGCGCGCCTGGTCGAAGACCACCTCGGCGTGCCCGCCGTGCGAGTGGTCCTCGTAGCCGAAGACCTGCATCGCGCGCCTGACCGTGACGCCGGGGGTGTCGCGCGGGACCAGGACCATGGACTGCTGGCGGCGGAGGTCGGGGCCGTCCGGGTCGGTCTTGCCCATCACGATGAAGATCCTGCAGTCCGGGTTCATCGCCCCGGAGATGTACCACTTGCGACCAGTGATCACGTACTCGTCGCCGTCGCGGCGGATGTGCGTGGTGATGTTGGTGGCGTCCGAGGAGGCCACCTCCGGCTCGGTCATCGCGAACGCCGAGCGGATCTCGCCGGCCAGCAGCGGCTCCAGCCACTGCTTCTTCTGCTCCTCGGTGCCGAACTGCGTCAGCACCTCCATGTTCCCGGTGTCGGGCGCGGCGCAGTTGGTCGCGGTCGGTGCCAGGTGGGGGGAGCGGCCGGTGATCTCGGCGAGCGGGGCGTACTGGAGGTTGGTGAGCCCGGCGCCGTACCCGGCGTCGGGGAGGAACAGATTCCACAGGCCCTGCCTGCGCGCCTCGGCCTTCAGCTCCCCGACCACGGCCGGGGTGTCCCACGGCGAGGCGAGCGCGGCCCGCTGCTCCTCGGCGACCGCCTCGGCCGGGTAGACGTACTCGTCCATGAAGGTGAGGAGCCTGGCGCGCAGCTCCTCGGTGCGCGCGTCGAACGCGAAGTCCATACCGGTCAGCCTTCCTGGAGAGTGGTCAGTCCGTGGTCGATGAAGACGGGCACGAGGTCGCCGATGCGGTCGAAGCCGCGGCCGACCGTCTGGCCGAGCGTGTACCGGTAGTGGATGCCCTCCAGGATCACGGCGAGCTTGAACCAGGCGAACGCCGTGTACCAGGAGACGGCCGAGACGTCCCGACCGGAGCCGGCCGCGTATCGCTCGACCAGCTCCCGCGGGTCGGGGTGGCCCGGGGCCTCGGCGGTGGTGGAGACGGGGGAGTCCGGCGCCCCGAGCGGCCGGCTGTACATCACCAGCAGGCCGAGGTCGGTCAACGGGTCGCCGAGCGTGGACATCTCCCAGTCGAGGATGGCCCTGATCCGGTCGTCGTCCCCGATCAGGACGTTGTCGAGCCGGTAGTCGCCGTGCACGACGGCCGGGGCGGGGGAGCGGGGCAGATCACGGCCGAGGGCCGCGTGCAGCTCGTCGATGCCCGCCAGGTCGCGGTTGCGGGAGGCGTCCAACTGCTTGCCCCAGCGGCGCAGTTGCCGGTCCAGGAAGCCCTCGGGGCGGCCGAAGTCCGCGAGGCCCACCGAGGCGGGGTCCACCGCGTGCAGCTCGACCAGCGTGTCCACCAGGGACAGCACCGCGTCCCGGGTGCGCTGCGGGCCGAGCGGGGCGAGCTGGCCGGCGGTGCGGTACGGGGTGCCCTCCACGAACTCCATCACGTAGAAGGGCGCCCCGAGCACCTCCTCGTCCTCGCACAGCAGCAGCGGACGGGGGACCGGCACCCGGGTCGGGTGCAGCGCGCTGATGACCCGGTGTTCGCGCCGCATGTCGTGCGCGGTGGCCAGCACATGGCCGAGCGGGGGGCGGCGGACGACCCACTTCGAGGTGCCGTCCGAGAGCGCGTAGGTGAGGTTCGACCGCCCGCCCTCGATGAGCCGTCCGGTCAGCGGGCCGCCGACCAGGCCGGGCCGCTCGCGCTCCAGCAGGGCGCGCAGCCGGTCCAGGTCGAGTCCGGGCGGGTGGTCGGCGCTCATTCATCACTCCTGTGCCAACGGGAGAACAAGAACAGGACTCATGATGCCGACCGGTCGGTATGTCGTCCAGTGCGGAGGCCGAACCCGGCGGGAAACGTGACCGGGGCCACGATATGCCGACGGCCCCCCGGTGCGCTGCCCGGAGGGCCGTGGCCGGTGTCCGCGAGGGGTCAGTGGTCGTCCCAGTGGTCCCCGTGCTCGGCGTGCCGGTGCCCGCCGTGCAGATAGTCCACGTGGTCGCCGTGCGGCACCTGCGCGTGCCCGCACTCGTCGTGGTGCACGTGCTCGTGGCCCTCGTGGACGGTGTGCCCGGCCGGCTCGCACTCGTCCCAGTGGCCCTCGTGCTCCCGGTGCAGATGGCCGTCGTGGGCGTAGTCCACGTGGTCGCCGTGCGGTACGGCGTGGTGCCCGCAGCCCGGCCCGTGGCCGTGCGTCCCGTGCTCGCTGTGTTCCCGGTGAACGGTGGTCATGGTGCTCCCCTTCGGGGGGTACGGGGGTGACGACCGCAAGGCTGCCACGCGAAAGCCGCTTATCCGGATATTCCGGTTGCGTGGCGCACGAGAACCCCGGAGGGTCGAGGGCATGAAGGGCATCAGCTACCGCCGCTACGGCGGACCCGAGGTGCTGGAGTACGGCGAGCTGCGCGACCCCAAGGTCGGCCCCGACCAGGTGCTGGTGAAGGTGCGCGCGGCGGCCGTCAACCCCGTCGACTGGAAGTGCCGCGAGGGATATCTGGACCCGGCCCTGGACGCCGTCTTCCCGGTGATCCCCGGCTGGGACGTCAGCGGGGTGGTGGTGCGCCCCGGGGCCGCGGTCACCGAGTTCGCCGCCGGCGACGAGGTCATCGGCTACGTCCGCGAGGACTTCCTCTCCCGCGGCACCTTCGCCGAGTACGTCGCCGCGCCCGTGCGCACCCTGGCCCGCAAGCCGCGCGCACTGTCCTTCGAGGAGGCCGCCGGGCTGCCGCTGGCCGGGCTCACCGCCTACCAGGTCCTGTTCAAGGCACTGGAGGTGAAGCGGGGCGAGACCGTGCTCGTGCACGCGGCCGCCGGCGGGGTCGGCTCGCTCGCCGTCCAGATCGCCGTCCACCTCGGCGCCCGGGTCATCGGCACGGCCGGCGAGAGCAACCACGACCACGTCCGCGCGCTGGGCGGCGAACCGGTGGCCTACGGCGACGGCCTGGCCGAACGCGTGCGCGCGCTCGCCCCCGAGGGCGTGGAGGCGGTCTTCGACACCGTCGGCGGCGACACGCTGAAGACCTCGGCCAACCTGCTCGCCCCGGAGGGCCGGCTGGCCTCGATCGCCGACCCCGAGGTGACGGCCTACGGCGGCCGCTACTGCTTCGTCCGCCCGGACGCCGAGGACCTGCGGCAGCTGTCGCACCTGGCGGACCAGGGCGCTCTCACCGTCCACGTCCAGCAGACCTTCCCCCTGGCCCGCACGGCCGACGCCCACCGGCTGAGCCAGGAGGGGCACACCCGCGGCAAGATCGTCGTCACGGTGGGCGAGGCGGCGGAAGAGGAGACCGCCTGACCGGCCCCCGCCTACAGCACCAGCACCGCGTCTACAGCACCAGCACCGCGGCGCACGCGGCCGTCGCCACCGCGCACAGCACGGCCGTCGTCGCGTGGCGGGGGGCGAGGACGGGCGGCGGGGTCCCGGTGGACAGGGCGCGGATGCGGTGGTGTGCCACGACGAGGAAGCCCAGCCAGAGCCCGCAGCACAGCGCGCCCATGAGGATCCCGGTGGCCGACGCGCCGTCGTGCAGCGCCGTCTTGACGCCCAGGACGGCGACCACCGCACCGGACAGGGTCGTACGCCGCCAGGCCAGCCGGGTCCGCTCGGGCTGCAGCCCGGGATCCCGGCCCGCCGGATCCCCGTCGAACGGGCCCCCGTCCGCCGGGCGGCCCCGGCCCGGTGTCACCCCTCCCACCCGACCAGCACCACCACGACCATCGCGACGGCCACCACCGCGACGACCAGGCTCAGCAGCACCGGGAAGCGGGACGCGGGCAGGTCCTCGCCGCGGCGCATCGCCCGCTCGCAGCGCACCCAGTGGTTCACCGCGCGCAGGGAGCACAGCACACCGGCGGCCAGCAGCGCGAGCGCGAGCCCGGCCCGCCACGCCCAGCGCAGGTCCGGCAGGAACTGGTCCACCGCGAATCCGCCGCCGATCAGCGCCAGCGCGGTGCGCAGCCAGGCGAGGAAGGTGCGCTCGTTGGCCAGCGAGAAACGGTAGTCGGGCGTACCGCCCTCGTCCCGCACCCGCTCCGGCGCGAACCACAACCGGATGTTCCGCACGAATTCGCTCACACGGCCGACCCTACCCGGCGATCACCGGCCCGCCCGGAACGCCCGCAGCCGCTCGTACGCGGCCAGCCCGTCCGGCACCCACTCCCACGTACCGAGCCGCCGCTCGACCTCGTCCTCGGGCAGGAAGGCGTGCCACTGGACCTCCTCGGCCTGCGGCCGTACGGGCAGGTCGCAGCGCACCTCGTACACCGCCGACCACCAGCTCCGCCCGGGGCCGCCGTCGTAGAGGAACGTGAAGAGGAACTCCGGCCGGGGCAGCCCCCGCACCCCCAGCTCCTCCTCCGCCTCCCGCAGCGCCGCCTCGTCGTAGGACTCGCCCGCGCCGACGACCCCGCCGACGAACATGTCGTACAGGGAGGGGAAGACCAGCTTCGTCGCGGTGCGCCGGTGCACGAAGAGCCGGCCGGCCGCGTCCCGGGCCTGGACGAACACGCAGCGGTGGCGCAGCCCGCGCGCGTGGGCCTCGCCGCGCGGGCACTGGGCGACGACCCGGTCGTGCTCGTCGACGATGTCGAGGATCTCGTCAGCAGGATTCATGCCCGTATCCAAGCAGGGCGGGCTCAGCGTCGCTGGAGGTCCCCGGGCCGGTGCTCCGGCTCCGCGGGGCCGCACGGCATGGCCGGGTGCAGCCCGAGCAGCACGATGCCCGCCACCACGGCCGCGAGACCGGCCGCCTCCCAGGCCAGCGCCCCGGTGTCGGTGCGCAGCCGGTCGCCGAGAAAGCCCACCCCGCACAGGATCCCGGCGAGCGGCTCGGCCGCCGTCAGCGCGGGCAGGGACATGCGCAGCGGGGCCGTCTCGAATGCGCTCTGCACCAGGACGAGCCCGGTGACCCCGCACACCACCACGCCGTACGGCTGCCAGCCGGTGAACAGCCCGGTGAGGCCGCCCTCGGCGAAGCGGATGCCGCTCACCCGGGTCAGCGCGTCCTGGACGCCGTACAGCAGTCCGGCCGCCAGGGCCAGCAGTACCGGGCCCCAGCTCATCCGGGAGCGCTTGGCGTACGTCGTGAGGGCCAGGGCCGCGCCCGTCACGGCCCCGATGATCAGCCAGTGCCGCAGCGGGTCGGCGACGGCCGTGCCGCCGCGTGGCTCGCCCGCCACGATGAACGCGCTCACCCCGCCCGCGAGCAGCAGCAGTCCGGCCCAGCCCTGGCGGCCCAGGGCCTGTTTGGTCCGGTACCGGGACAGGGCGAGGGCGAACAGCAGATTGGTCGCGAGCAGCGGCTCGACCAGGGAGATCTCGCCCCTGCCGAGGGCGACCGCGCCGAGCACCATGCCGGCCACCATCAGCCCGAGCCCGCCGAGCCAGCGCGGCACCCGCACCAGGTCGAGCAGCAGCCGGAAGGAGAGGAAGTCGCTCAGCGGGGCCTTCTGTGCCGCGTCCTGCTGGAGGACGAACCCGAAGCCCAGACAGCAGGCGGCGCTCACGGCGAGGAGGAGAACCAGAACCGACACGCTGTGTACCTCGATCATCCGGCCGGCCACGGGCGGGTAGTGGCCGACTGTAGCGCTCCGGGGACAAGGGTGCCCCGCATGTGCCCGGAACCGGGCGATTGACTCGCCATGCTCCGCAACCGGCGGACACGGCGCCATGGCGCACGCCACAGAAGCGGGCGCGGACGGCCCGGAACGCCATGGCATACGCCACAGAAGCCGGAGCGGCACGGCCCGGCACGCCATGGCACACGCCACAGGAGAGTGCGGCGGGCGCGGGTGTCCGGATGCGGCGACCTGCACCGGAAGGCCTCAAGTGCGGCTGAGCGCAAGGTGGTTGAAGCCCCCCACAGAGCCGTTCCGCTTGACTGGACCCTTGGCTGGGGGTTTGCTGTGTGTGACCGGTCGATGGCAGCCCGAGAAACAGGAAGCCCCGCGGTGCCCCCTCTCCCGCCTCTGCTCGGCGCTCGCCGGGACCCCACGAAAGCGTCCGGCGCGACCGCCCAGGACGACCCCGGAGCCTTCGACGCCGCGCTCGACGACGCCGAACTGCGCACCGCCAGCGCTGCGTTGGCCCAGGGCCGACGGCAGGCCGCGCGCTCCCTGCTGGTGCACACCGGCGACGACTGGGACCGCCGCGGCCACCGCCTCACCGTGCTCGCGCAGGACCCGTACGCCGCCGCCTGGGCGAGCGACTGGCTGGCCGCCGAGCCCGGCTCCGCCGACGCCACCACGCTGCTCGCCCTGGCCCTGGTGCACCGCGCGCTGGGCGGCAAGGAGGACCCCGGCCGGGCCCGCGAGGCCTGCGCCACCGCCGCGGGCCTCGCCCCCGCCGACCCCACCCCCTGGCTCGGCAGGCTGCTGCTCGCCCGCGCCCTCGGCCCCGAACGCGAGGTGCTCGGCACCTTCGGCGCCGTGCGCCGCCGGCACCCCGAGCACCACCATGCCCACCACCTGCTGATCGCACGCCTCGCCGAACGGCCGGCGGCCAGCCGCACGGCCGAGGCCCACGAGGTGTACGACCTCGCCGAACTGGCGGCCGCCGCGGCCCCCGCCGACTCCCCGCTGGCCGTCCTGCCGGTCGTCGCCTACGCCGAGCGCTACCGGGTCCTCGCCGCCACCGGCCCGGCCCCGGCCGACCCCGCCGCCTGCGGGCACTGGTCCGGCCCGCGGGCCCGGCGCATCCTGCGCGCCTCGTTCGACTGGTGGCTGGAGTGGGAGCACGACGACCACCCGCGCCGCCACATCGACCTCAACCACCTCGCGTTCGCCCTGACCCGCGCCGGCCGCCCGGCCGAGGCGGCGGCCCTGTTCCAGCGCATCGGCGCGCACGCCACCCCGGCACCCTGGTCCTACGCGCACCCCGACCCCCGGGCCGCGTTCCACGCGGCCCGCACCCGCGCCCTCGGGCAGTGAGCAACCGCGCGCTCCCGGCCGTAAGGAATGACGAAAGTCTGACCTGTCCGCCGATCATCTGGCCGCGCGCGGCCCCGAGTGCTCGAATGAAAACGTGAACCCTGAACGATCCGAGGACCCGAAACCGAAACCGGAGCCGAGCCCGAAGCCCCCACCGGCATCCGAGCCGGAAGGGCGGCCCATCGGCCGCCGGATCTTCCTCGGCACCCTCGGCCTCGGCGCCCTCGGCGTGGCCACCGCGCCCGCGCTGCAACGCGGCCTCGAAGGCTTCCTCGGCGGCCTCGCCGACAAGGACCCCACCGGCCTGACCGGGCTGCTGCCCAACGGCGGCGGCTTCCGCTACTACTCCGTCGCCGCCTCCGTCCCGCACCGCACCGCGGCGGACTACCGCCTCACCATCGACGGCCTGGTCGACCACCCCCGTGCCTACACCCTCGCCGACCTGCGCGCCCTGCCGCAGACCCGGCTGGTCCGGGACGTGCAGTGCGTCACCGGCTGGCGGGTCCCGGGCACCCCCTTCCAGGGCGTACGGCTGTCCCACCTGCTCGACGCGGCGGGCGTCCACCGCACCGCCGGGGCCCTGCGCTTCACCTGCTTCGACGGCACCTACACCGAGAGCCTCACCCTCGCCCAGGCCCGCCGCCCGGACGTCCTGGTCGCCCTGCGCATGCAGGACAAGGACATCGGCCACGACCACGGCGGCCCGGTCCGCCTCTACGTCGCCCCCATGTACTTCTACAAGTCCGCCAAGTGGCTGTCCGGCATCACGGTCACCGACCGGGTGCGGCCCGGCTACTGGGAGGACCTCGGCTACGACGTCGACGCCTGGGTCGGCCGCTCGAACGGACGTACCGATGAGCCTACGAGCTGAGACCCCGGCCCCGCCGGCCGCCCGCGTCCACCGCTTCACCCGCGCCGAACGGTGGGTGCACCGCGCGACGGCCGCGCTGATGGGCGTGTGCGTGCTGACCGCCGCCGTCCTCTACATCCCGCAGCTGGCGGTGGCGGTCGGCCGCCGGGAACTGGTCGTGCGGGTCCACGAGTGCGCGGGCGTCGCCCTGCCGGTGCCGGTCCTGCTCGGTCTGGCCTCCCGCGCCTTCCGTGCCGACCTGCGGTTCCTCAACCGCTTCGGCCCGCACGACCGGGTCTGGCTGCGCGCCGCCCTGCGCCGCGACCGGCGCCACGAGGAGCGCCCCGCCGGCAAGTTCAACGCCGGCCAGAAGGTCTACGCCGCCTGGATCGCCGGCGCCACCCTGGTCATGCTCGGCACCGGCCTGGTGATGTGGTTCACCCATCTCACCCCGCTGGTGTGGCGCACCTCGGCGACCTTCGTCCACGACTGGCTCGCCCTGACGATCGGCGTGGTCCTGGCGGGCCACGTCGGCATGGCCCTGGGCGACCCGGAGGCGCGGACGGGCCTCAGGACGGGCACGGTGAGCGAGGAGTGGGCGCGGCGGGAACACCCGCTCTGGCGCCCGTAACCCCCCTGGGCCCTCTCTTTCGGATCCTGCCGGCGTCGCGGGGCCTAGACGATCAGTGAGAGAAGCAGCACCAGGCCGCCTGCCACCACCGAGATGATCGTCTCCATCACCGACCAGGTCTTGACGGTCTGCCCCACGCTCAGCCCGAAGTACTCCTTCACCAGCCAGAAACCGGCGTCGTTGACATGGCTGAAGAAGAGCGAGCCCGCGCCGACGGCCAGGACGAGCAGCGCCGTGTGCGCGGTCGACATGTCGGCCGCGAGCGGCGCGACCAGACCGGCCGCCGAGACCGTCGCCACCGTCGCCGAGCCGGTCGCCAGCCGGATCGCCACCGCGATCAGCCAGGCCAGCAGCAGCGCCGGGATCGACCAGTCCTTGGAGATGTCCAGGACCATCTGGCCCACCCCCGAGTCGATCAGCGTCTGCTTGAAGCCGCCGCCCGCGCCCACGATCAGCAGGATGCCGGCGATGGGCATCAGGCCCTTCTCCACGGTCTGCTGCAGCCGGCCCCTGGTGAACCCGGCGGGCCGGCCCAGAGTGAAGAAGGCGACGAGCACGGCGGCGAGCAGGGCGATCAGCGGGGAGCCGACGACGTCGAAGACGCGCTGGGTCCGGTTCGCCGGGTCGTCGACGACGATGTCCACCAGCGCCTTGGCCAGCATCAGCACCACCGGCAGCAGCACGGTGGCGAGCGTCGCGCCGAAGCCCGGCCGGCGCTCCAGCTCCTCCGAGGGGCGCTGCGGCAGCATCCGGTCGGGCGCCGGCACGTCCACCCAGCGGGCCGCGACCTTCGAGAACAGCGGACCGGCGATGATCACCGTCGGGACGGCGACGACGATGCCGAGCGCCAGGGTCACGCCCAGGTTGGCCTTGACCGCGTCGATCGCGACCAGCGGGCCCGGGTGCGGCGGGATCAGGCCGTGCATCACGGACAGACCGGCCAGCGCCGGGATGCCGATCCGCATCAGGGAGTAGTTGCCGCGCTTGGCGACCATCAGCACGACCGGGATCAGCAGCACGATGCCGACCTCGAAGAACAGCGGCAGGCCGATCACGGAGGCGATCAGCACCATCGCCCACGGCATCGCCCGCCCGCCGGCCTTGGCGAGGATCGTGTCCACGATCTGGTCGGCGCCGCCGGAGTCGGCGAGCAGCTTGCCCAGGATCGCCCCGAGCGCGATCAGGACACCGACGCCGGCCACGGTGGAGCCGAGCCCGGTGGTGAAGCTGGTGATGGCCTTGTCCAGGGGCGCCCCGGCGACCGCCCCGAGCACCAGCGACCCGACGGTCAGCGCCAGGAAGGCATGGAGCTTGAACTTGGTGATGAGCAGGACGATGACGGCGATGCCCACCAGGACGGCGATGCCCAGCTGGGCATGGCCGGCGGAGGTGATCGGCGCCGGTGCGTCCGCTGCCAGCATCTCGACGCTGAGTCTGGTCACGGGGGTTCCCTTGGGTTACGGGGGACGGGGATGAGGTGTTGCTCGGATGTGCGAGGTCCTACTCGGATACGGGAGCTGTCACTCGGACGCGACGGGAAGCGCGTCCAGGGCCCGCACGGCCCGTTCGGTGATCTCCTGCGGGCTGCCCTCGACGTCCACGGCCACGCCGGCCTCGTCCGGCTGGAGCGGCTGGAGCGTGGCGAACTGGGAGTCCAGCAGCGCGGTCGGCATGAAGTGCCCCCGCCGCTGCCCCATCCGCTCCTCGATCAGCTTCCGGTCGCCGCTGAGGTGCAGGAACACGATCCCGGGGGCCACGGAGCGGAGCCGGTCGCGGTACGACCGCTTCAGCGCCGAGCTGCTGACCACCCCGCCCAGACCGGCCCGGCCGTGCGCCCAGTGCCCGATGGCGTCCAGCCACGGCCACCGGTCGCTGTCGTCGAGCGGGATCCCGGCCGACATCTTGGCGATGTTGGCCTGCGGGTGGAAGTCGTCGCCCTCGGCGTACGGGACGCCCAGCCGCGCGGCGAGCAGGGGACCGATCGTGGTCTTGCCCGTCCCCGCGACGCCCATCACGACGACGACCTGGGGGGTACGCATGACTGCCTCGCTGTCTTCCTCGACATCCGACGCCACTGCGGCGTCGCCACACTGAAACCCATTAGGTATGACAAATTCAAGAGTCTGTGATGTATAAGTCTGACTTTTTGTCTCCGTGATCCAGGTCGTACGCTGAGTGCATGAGCACACCGGGCCGGGGGCTGCACGGCCATGTACTGGACACCCTCGGCCCCGCGATCACGGCGGGCGAGTACCCGCCGGGCAGTGTTCTGCGCACCGACGAGCTGGCCCAGCGTTTCGAGGTGTCGCGCTCGGTGATGCGCGAGGCGGTCCGCGTGCTGGAGTCCATGCACCTGGTCGAGTCCCGCCGCCGGGTCGGCGTCACCGTCCGCCCCAAGGCCGAGTGGAACGTCTACGACCCCCAGGTCATCCGCTGGCGCCTGGCCGGCGCCGACCGCCCGCACCAACTGCGCTCACTCACCGTGCTGCGCTCCGCGGTCGAACCCGTCGCGGCCGGCCTCGCCGCCCGGCACGCCACGGCCGAGCAGTGCGCCGAACTCACCGAGTGCGCCCTCGGCATGGTCGCCAACTCACGCGGCCACCGGCTCGAGAAGTACCTGGTCCACGACATCGCCTTCCACCGGGTCGTCCTCACCGCCTCCGGGAACGAGATGTTCGCCCGGCTCGGCGACGTCGTCGCCGAGGTGCTGGCAGGACGCACCCACCACGAGGTCATGTTCGAGGACCCCGACCCGGCGGCCGTCACCCTGCACGTGCGGGTGGCCGAGGCGGTCCGGGCCGGCGACGCGGCCCGCGCCGAGGAACTCACCCGGCAGATCACCGTCGGCGCCCTCCAGGAACTGGACATCCTCGCGCCCCAGCCCCAGCCACGGACCACCGGGTGACCACGCGTCCGACTACTGGATGAAGTCCCCGTCCACGTACACCCACGCCCCGTCCACCCGCTCGAACCGGCTCCGCTCGTGCAGCGAACCGCCCCGGTAGGACGCCCGGAAGGTCACCGTGCCGGTGCCGTGGAAGGCGGACCCGTCGGCGGTGTCCAGGATCTCCAGCCCCGTCCACCGCATGCGCGGGTCCAGGTCCAGCCGCTCCGGCCGGGTCCGCGGATGCCAGGTGCGCAGCAGATACCCCGCGTCACCCTTCACGAACGCGCTGTACCGCGACCGCATCAGCAGCTCGGCGGTCGGCGCGGCCGCCGCTCCCGCGTGGAAGCGGCCGCAGCAGTCGTCGTAGGACCGGGGGAGCCCGCACGGGCAGGTAGGCGAGGTCATGGCCCCATTCTGCCCGCGGCAGGGGAGGCGTCCGCCGCGGGTCGGGTGCACAGTGGAAGTGCCGGACTTGAGCGCCCGCAGGGGCGCGGGTAACTGCGCGACCAGCCACGACGGACCGGCACGAGGCCGACGGCCCGTCGCGGCACGATCCGCGGAGCGAGGTGGCCGACGATGACCGGACCCGTCAGCAGCCGTCACGCCGTCAAGGAGTGGCGGCTGAACGTCTACCTGTGCGAGCACGACCCGGACACCACGGCCCGGATCATCCTGGACACCGGGGACAACGTCCTGGAGAGCCACGCGGAGGCCCGCCGCAACCCCTACGACCGGGCCATGCCGGAGATCGGCGACGAACTCGCCGCCGGACGCGCGCTCATCGCCATGGGCCGCATGCTGCTGCGCGCCGCCGACGGCGACATGAAGGCGACGGGAGCCGCCGACACGGACGCCCCGGTGCCGCTCTGGCTGCCCCGGGAGTGAGGGAGCGCCGCCGTGCACTTCCGCAACCGCCTCGAAGCGGGCCGCCGGCTGGGCGAGCGCCTCGGGTACCTCAGGGGCCAGGACGTGGTGGTGCTCGGGCTGCCCCGCGGAGGGGTGCCGGTCGCCGCCCAGGTCGCCGACGCCCTCGACGCGCCCCTGGACGTCTGCCTGGTCCGCAAGCTCGGCGTGCCGTACCAACCCGAACTGGGCATGGGGGCGATCGGCGAGGACGGCATCCGCGTGATCAACGAGGAGGTGCTGCGCGGCACCGGCGTCTCCGACGCGGCCCTCGCCGCCGTCGAGGAACGCGAACGGGGCGTGCTGCACGAGCGGGCCGCGCGCTACCGGGGCGCCGCCCCCGCGGTCCCCGTCGCCGGACGGACCGCCGTCGTGGTGGACGACGGCGTCGCCACCGGCTCCACCGCGCGCGCCGCCTGCCGGATCGCGCGGGCCCGCGGCGCGGCCCGTATCGTCCTGGCCGTCCCCGTCGCTCCCCGGGACTTCACCCGGCGGCTCGGCGACGACGCCGACGACATGGTCTGCCTGCACACCCCCTGGGACTTCGCCGCGGTCGGCCAGTTCTACGCCGACTTCGCCCAGGTCGCCGACGAGGAGGTGACCGCCTGCCTCCGCCGCGCCGCGCGACGGCACCGGCACACCGCGGGCGCCGGACCCGCCGACCGCGAGGTGACCGTGACCGCCGGGGCCGTCCGGCTCGGCGGGCGGCTCACCGTCCCCGACGGCGCCACCGGCGTGGTGGTCTTCGCCCACGGCAGCGGCAGCAGCCGGCACAGCCCGCGCAACCGGTTCGTCGCCGAGGGACTGCACCGGGCCGGGCTGGCCACCCTGCTGTTCGACCTGCTCACCGACGCCGAGGAGGCCGACCGGGGCAACGTGTTCGACATCGCCCTGCTGGCCGGCCGGCTGCTCGACGCCACCCGCTGGCTGCGCCGGCAACCCGACGCCGAAGGGCTCGCCGTCGGCTGGTTCGGCGCCAGCACCGGTGCGGCCGCCGCGCTGTGGGCCGCCGCCGACCCCGAGGCACGGCCCGCCGCGGTCGTCTCCCGCGGCGGCCGGCCCGACCTCGCCGGACCCCGGCTGGCCGCGGTCACGGCACCCACGCTGCTCGTCGTCGGCGGCGCCGACCCGCTGGTCCTCGACCTCAACCGGCAGGCACAGGCGCTGTTGCGCTGCGAGAACCGGCTCGCGGTGGTCCCCGGCGCCACCCACCTCTTCGAGGAGTCCGGCACCCTGGAACAGGTGACCGAGCTGGCCCGCGACTGGTTCACGGACCACATGGCCCGCACCCACGCCCAGCCGTCCGGCCCGGGGCGAACCTGACCCCGCCCCTCAGCTCCGCCCGTCCTTGCGCAGGAACCGGCGCAACCGCGTCAGCGGCCAGGTGTTGACCACGTCCTCGCGGGTGAGCCAGCCGCGCTGCGCGGTGCCCACCCCGAAGCGCAGCTGCGCGAGGTGCGGGACGGAGTGCGCGTCGGTGTTCACGGCGAACTTCACGCCGTGCTCCCGGGCCCGCAGGATGTCCTCGTCGCGCAGGTCGAGCCGGTCCGGCTGGGCGTTGACCTCCAGCGCGGTCCCGGTGCGCGCGCACGCGGCGAACACCTCGTCCCAGTCGGCGTCCACCCCCGGCCGCCTGCCGATCAGCCGGGTCGTGGGGTGCCCGATGATGTGGACGTACCGGTTCTCGCAGGCCCGCACCAGCCGCCGTGTCATCGCCGCCCGGTCCAGGTCGAAGTGCGAGTGCAGCGAGGCCACGCACAGATCGAAACCGGCCAGGAACTCCTGCGGCCAGTCCACCTCGCCGTCCGGACCGATGTTCAGCTCGGTGCCGTGCAGCAGCCGCATCCCGCGCCGGGTCCCGTCCAGCTCGCGCAGCCGCTCCCGCTGGGTGAGGATCTTCTCCTCCGTCATGCGCTGCATGTACAGGCGGGGCGCGTGGTCGGTGACCGCGTAGTACGCGTACCGGCGCTCGGCGGCGGCCTCCACCATCGCCTCCAGCGAGGCCAGACCGTCCGTGAGATCGGTGTGCGTGTGCAGGTCACCGCGGATGTCCCGCTCGGTCACCAGCTCCGGCAGCCCCTCGCCCAGCGCCGCCTCGATCTCCCCGCGGTCCTCCCGCAGCGCCGGCGCGATCCACGGCAGCCCCAACCGCGCGTACACCTCCTCCTCGGTACGGGACGCGACCGACTCCCCGCTCCCGGTGTCGAACACGCCGTACTCCGAGAGCTTCAGCCCCCGGTGCACGGCGATGGTCCGGGTACGGATGTTGTGCGCCTTGGAACCGGTGAAGTACTGCATCGCGGCGCCCCACGACTCGGGCGGCACCACCCGCAGATCGACCTGGAGGCCCTCGCCGGTGCGCACCGACGTCTTCTTCGTCCCCCGCGCGACGACCTCGGCGGTGGCCGGCAGCCCGCACAGCGCGTCCATGAACGGCGCCGACCGCCGCGCGGCGACCAGCACGTCCAGATCGCCTACCGTCTCCCGCATCCGGCGCAGCGAACCGGCGTACGCGCACCGCTTGCAGCCCGTCACCGCCGACAACTCCCCGACGATCCCCTCGGCGGTGCCCAGCGCCAACGACAACGGCACCCGCGCACCCGCCCGCCGGAGCAGCTCGATCCCGTGCCGGATGTTGTCCTGCGTCTTCTCGCCGAAGCCCTTCAGATCGGCCAGCGCGTCCGCCTCGATGGCCGCGGCCAGCTCGCTCACCGACGAGATGTGCAGGTCCTCGTAGAGCCGCAGCGCCTTCTTCGGACCCAGGGTCGGGATCGTGATCAGCTCGCGCACCCCGGCGGGGATCCTCGCCCGCCGTTCCTCGACCACCGCCATCCGGCCCGTGCGCAGGTACTCGGCCACCTTGTCGGCGATCGACCGGCCCACGTTCGGGATCTCCCGCAGCCCCTCGGCGTCCAGCGTGGACACGTCCGCGGGATACCCGCCGATCGCCCGCGCCGCCTTCTCGTAGGCGCGCGCCTTGAAGGCGTCGCCTCCGGTGATCGCGATCAGATCGGCGTACTCCCGCAGAAGCGCCTCGACCGCGTCGTTGACCCGGGCCACCCCACAAGTCTAGAAAACCCCACCCACAAACGACGAAGGCCCCCGCAGAGCAGGGGCCTCACCGGCTGGTGTCCGAGGGGGGACTTGAACCCCCACGCCCGATAAAGGGCACTAGCACCTCAAGCTAGCGCGTCTGCCATTCCGCCACCCGGACAAGGTGTCTGTCGTGCGGGGTTCTCCCTCGTGGCGGGGTCTTCCTCGCGGCGACGAAGGAAACATTACCAGGCTTTCGGGGGTGGCTGATCACCCCCCGGCCCGCGGCCGGCCGGCCGTGAACGGCGTGTGTCGGGCCGGGGCCGGTCTTGGGCCCGGAGCGGGAGCGGGGAGAGGATGAGGGGAACCACCAGCAGTGACAGCGGGAGGAAGCACGTGAGCGAGACGGACACGGCCAGGAGCGTCACCGGCGAGGACGAGGTCGTGGACCTCTGCCGCGAGCTGATCCGGTTCGACACCAGCAACTACGGCGACCACTCCGGCCCCGGCGAGCGCAAGGCCGCCGAGTGGGTCGCCGGGAAGCTCGCCGAGGTCGGGCTGGAGCCGAAGATCTACGAGTCCCATCCCGGCCGCGCCTCCACGGTGGCCCGTATCGAGGGCGAGGACCCGTCCCGGCCCGCGCTGCTCATCCACGGCCACCTGGACGTCGTACCGGCCAACGCCGACGACTGGACCCACCACCCGTTCTCCGGCGAGATCGCCGACGGGTGCGTGTGGGGGCGCGGAGCCGTCGACATGAAGGACATGGACGCCATGACGCTGGCGGTCGTCCGCGACCGGCTGCGCAGCGGGCGCCGGCCCCCGAGGGACATCGTGGTCGCCTTCCTCGCCGACGAGGAGGCCGGCGGCACCTACGGCGCCCGCCACCTCGTCGACCACCACCCCGAGCTGTTCGAGGGCGTCACCGAGGCGATCAGCGAGGTCGGCGGCTTCTCCTTCACCGTGAACGACCAGCGCCGGCTGTACCTGATCCAGACGGCCGAGAAGGGCATGCACTGGATGAAGCTGACCGTGGCCGGGACCGCCGGGCACGGGTCGATGATCCACCGCGACAACGCCATCACCGAGCTGTCCGAGGCGGTCGCCCGGGTCGGCCGCCACAGGTTCCCCGTCCGGGTCACCAAGACCACCCGGGCCTTCCTGGACGAACTCGGCGACGCGCTCGGCACCGAGCTGGACCCGGAGGACATGGAGTCCACCCTCGCCAAGCTCGGCGGCATCGCCAAGCTGATCGGCGCCACCCTGAGCAACACCGCCAACCCCACCCAGCTGAACGCCGGCTACAAGGTCAACGTCATCCCGGGCGAGGCCACCGCCCATGTCGACGGCCGGTTCCTGCCCGGCCACGAGGAGGAGTTCCTCGCCGACCTCGACCGGCTGCTCGGCCCGCGGGTCCGCCGCGAGGACGTGCACGCCGACAAGGCGGTCGAGACCACCTTCGACGGCGCGCTGGTGGAGGCCATGCAGTCCGCGCTGCTCGCCGAGGACCCCACCGCCAAGGCGATCCCCTACATGCTCTCCGGCGGCACCGACGCCAAGTCCTTCGACGACCTCGGCATCCGCGGTTTCGGCTTCGCCCCGCTGAAGCTGCCGCCGGAGCTGGACTTCGCCGGCATGTTCCACGGCGTGGACGAGCGGGTGCCGGTGGACGGGCTGCGGTTCGGCGTGCGGGTGCTCGACCGGTTCATCGACGCGTCGTGACGCTCTGCCCCCAGGTATTCGGGCAGGCGTACGGCACCGACTGAGAAGGGTGAATGCGACGATCGGTTCGTAGCTTCATCAGCCCCTCCTCGTTACAGCTGATGTGATCCCGAACCTTGGGGTCGCATTGCCAACGAGGAGGAACAATGATCAAGAAGGTCGTCGCTGCTGCGGCTGCCACCGGTGGGCTGGTTCTCGCGGGCGCGGGCCTGGCCGTCGCCGACGCCGGTGCCCAGGGTGCCGCCGTGCACTCCCCGGGCGTGGTGTCCGGCAACGTCATCCAGGTGCCCGTCCACGTCCCGGTGAACGTGTGCGGCAACACGATCAACGTGATCGGGCTCCTGAACCCCGCCTTCGGCAACGCCTGCGTCAACAAGTGACGTCGACTCCCTGAGGGGCGTCCTTGGACGGGCCGTCGGCCCCGGAGCGCGCGCCATGCGCTCCGGGGCCGACCGGTCTTCCGCACGAAGACATGGAAGGCAGGGGGGAACTCAGCATGCGACAGGGCACGCGCAAGGGCCTGATGACGATGGCCGCCGCGACCGGCGTGATCGCCGCCGCGGGCGGCTACGCACACGCCGACTCGGGCGCGGTGGGCGCCGCCGCCGGTTCACCGGGCGTACTGTCCGGCAACACCGTGCAGGTGCCGGTGCACGCGCCGGTGAACATCTGCGGCAACACCGTGAACGTCGTCGGTCTGCTCAACCCGTCGGTGGGCAACAGGTGTGTCAACGACAGCGGTACTCCGGGGGGCGGATACCGGCACGGCGGTTCCGGCGGCTCGCACGCGAGCGGCCACACCGGCGGCTCGCCGGGCGTCGGCTCCGGGAACACCGTGCAGGTACCGATCGACGTCCCGGTGAACGTCTGCGGCAACAGCGTCGATGTCATCGGGGTCGGCAACGCCACGACGGACGACGACTGCGCCAACGGGGGCGGACACGGGCACGGGCCCGGCACTCCGCCCGGACATCCGGGCCACCCGGGCCACCCGGGTCACCCCGGGCACCCGGGGCATCCCGGTCAGCCGGGGCAGCCGGGGAATCCCGGAACCCCTGGGTCTCCCGGTAATCCCGGGACCCCTGGTCATCCCGGCCACCCCGGGCATCCTGGTACCCCGGGCGGCTCCGGCACGCCCGGTCACTCCGGCCCGGGCACCGGGACCGGCGGCTCCACGGCCCACGGTGCGTCCCAGGTCACGACGGCCGAGGCGGGTCGCTCCACCGAGCCGCTGCACACCGCCCAGCTCGCGCACACGGGCAACGAGGTGCCGCTCGGCATCGCCCTGCCGGCCGGCGCGGGCGCACTGCTCGCGGGCGCGGTGCTCTACCGCAAGGCGCGGGCCACGGCGTGATCCCGAGCGGAGCGGGCCCTGCCATGCCGGCGGGGCCCGCTTCCGGCATGTCCGGTCACATGTCCTGCCTCACCAGGTGGCACGCACCTGGCGGATGATCCGCCGGCGCAACCGCACCCTGCGGCTGCCGTCACGCAGCAGGCTCAGTCGGTCCAACTCCCAGTGTCCGTACTCGGCATGGTCCGTCAGCAGACGTGTGGCCTCCTTGCGGGAGACCCCGCGAGGCACGTACACGTCGACAAATTCGTATTCCGGCATCGCATCTATTGTGCGGGCTGGTGCCCGGTACGGATAGCGTCTGCACTATGTCTGATGCTGCGCAGCCCACCGCTGCCGAGGTACGCGCCGCCGCCGAGGCGATCAAGACCGCGCTCGACCGTCATCTGGCCGCGGTCGAACGCAGGTCGGGGGAGGACGACCCGGCCGTCTCCGAGGCGTTCAACCAGCTGGCCGCTGCCGCCGAGGTGTACGACGAGCTGCTCTACGACCGCTACGACGAGGTCACGCCCTTCGAGATCCCCGGTGCGGAGGACATGCTGCCGCCGTACGCGGGCCCGGACGAACCGCACGCGATCAGTGTGCTGATCCGCCGCGACTACACCGTGGCGGAGCCCCAGCGGCTGCTGGCGCAGGCCCACCGGGTGGAGGCGGCGGAGTTCGACGGCGTGGACGAGGACCGTGCCGCCGCGTCCCTCCCCGGGGCGCTGGGCATCCTCTTCGGTGAGTTCGAACCGGACGAGATCGCGTCCCGGCACAAGGAGTTCGGCCTGGAGGAGGGCGACTCCACGCTCTGGGTCACCGCCTCCGAGGAGCCACCCGAGGCCGGGGAGTGGCTGGAGGCGCCGTTCGAGCACGTCGACGCGCAGCAGGTGGTGTGCCGGTTCGACGTGAGCGCGGTCTTCGACGACGACGTCTCCGTCGGCGCGGACGACGACATCGACTTCGTCGACGACGAGGACACCGAGGACGGCGACGAGGAGCTGGAGCCGCTCGACGCCGAGAAGTGAGCGGGGCGGCGGTGCGGTAACCGGCCCGAGCTAGTTACCGCACCGCCGGAACGCCCGCCGTCCTTCAGGCCTCCTGCGGGCGCAGCAGGGTCTGCAGACGGGTCGTACGGGGCTTCGGCGCGATGTCCGCGACCGCCTTCGGCAGGGCCTGCTCCACGCCGTGGACCACGGACAGGTGCCGTTCCGCCCGCCCGAACGCCGTGTACACCCAGGGGCGGCTGAGCGCCTGCACGGCATCGCCGGGCAGGACCACGACCGCCGCCGCCCAGCGGGCGCCCACCGCCTGGTGCGCGGTCAGTGCCCAGCCGTGCCGGACCAGGCCCTCCACCCGCTCCGGCGGTACGACGACGGGGGCGCCGGCGCACGACAGGTGCAGCCCCTCGGCGTCGGCCTTCACCACCACGCCCGGCACCGCACGCCCCGGGGCGGGGGAGTGGACGACGCGGTCACCGGGGTCGAAGCCGCCGAACCGGCCGGGGCCGGGGTTGAGGCGCTCCTTCAGGGCGGAGTTGAGCGCGCGGGTGCCCGCGGCTCCGCCGTGGCCCGGGGTGATCACCACGGTCTGGTCGGCCGGGACACCGATCGCCCTCGGCACCGAGTCCGCGACGAGCTGCACCGTCCGGTGCACGGCCTCGCCCGCGTCCCGCACCGGCACGATGACGACCTCCTTGCCCGGGGCGGCGACCTGGTTCAGCTCGCCGACGCCGACGCCGGAGACCAGCTCGCCGAGCGGGCCCGGATCGGGGACGCGGGAGACGATGTGCGGGCAGGTCCGGGCCGCGAGCAGGTCGGCGAAGACCCGGCCGGGACCGGCCGACCACAGCACCCCGGGGTCGCCGCTCAGCACCAGCCGGGCCCCGTCGGGCAGCGACTCCACCAGCATCGCGGCGCCCTCCACGTCCAGCTGGGGCGCGTCCAGCACGATCAGCAGGTCGAGTTCCAGGGCGCCGTCCGCGTCCCGGCCCGGGCCCTCGGCGCCGGCCAGCAGCCCGGCGACCGTGCCCACGCCCCGCTCCGTGGGCTCCCCGTCCCCGCCCACGAGCGCGGCCAGCCGCCCGCGCCCGTCCGGGGTGTGGCAGACGGCGAGGGCCCGCAGGCCCGCGGCGCGGGCGGCACCGAGCAGCGCGGCCGGCTCGGCGCGGGCAGCCTCCCCGCCGGTGTGCAGCACCAAGCCGTGCCCGGCGACCGCGCGGGCCAGCTCGGCCGCCCCGCCGGACAACCCGGCGGCGACCGCCTCCCAGTCCTGCCCGGCCTCCTGCGACGGGGAGTTGACCAGCCGGGCCAGGCCGTCGGCGAGGCTCTCCTCGGCCAGTGCGTACCGCTCCAGGCCGACGAGGACCCGGACCGGCCGCTCCCGCTCCTCCTCGGCGTCCTCACCGGCGCCGGCGTCCCGGGGCGCGGGGGCGCCGGGCTCCTCCAGGGCGTCCTGGAACGCCAGCGCCTCGCCCTCGGCGAGAGTGGCCTGCACCGCCGCGTCCGGGTCCGGTACGCCCTGCCGGCCCAGCGCCGTGGTGAGCACCGGCAGCTCCAGGGCGGTGTGCCCGGCCACGGCGGCCTGCTCCAGCAGCCAGACGGTCACCGCGCGGCCCCGCCGCTCGTCGTCGGGGGCGCAGTCGGCGCCGAGCAGCGCCCGCGCGAAGCCGTCGGCCTGCTCCGGCCGCACCCCGGCGACCCGGAGCAGCAGCCAGGGGTCCTCCCGCAGCGCGGTGTCGGCGCCCTCGCCGAGGACCGCGGCGACCTGGGGGGCCAGGGCGTCGGGGGCACCGCCCTCGGTCAGCACCCGGCGCACGGCGTCGACGGCCTCCGGGGCGGGACCGCTCGGCGCGACCGGCGCGGGCACGGGCTGGGGCCTGCGCCCCGGCTCCGGAGCGGGGCGGCGCGGTGCGGGCGCGGGCACCGCGAACACGGTGGCCGTCGGCTTCTCGCCGCTCTCCACGGCCCGGACGGCCGCGAGCAGGTCGGCCGCGGTGCCGCTCAGCTTGCCGCCGCTCTCGATCGGGCTCTTCCTCTTCTCGGCCTTGCGCCGCTCGATCCGCTCCCGCTCGACCCGCTGAGCGGCCAACTCGGCCTCCGCCTCGGACAGGGCCCCAGCGGCATCGGCCCCGCCACCGACCCCGCCCTCGGCCCCGGTCTCGTCACCGGCACCATCCTTGGCCGCGGCACCACCCTCGGCCCCGGCACCATCTTCGGCCCCGGCACCGCCCTCGCCGTCGGCACCGCCCTCGGCCCGGGCACCGGTCTCGTCACCGGCACCATCCTTGGCCCCGGCACCGCCCTCGGCCCCGGCGCCGGTCTCGTCACCGGCACCCGCCCCGGCGCCTTCCCCACCGCCGGAGGCCTCCGTGCCCTCGGCCGTCTCCGTACCGTCAGCCGCTTCCGTCCCCCCGTCCCCGACGCGCCCCGCCCCGACGCCCCCGGCCGGGATCTCACGGGTGTCCGGTGTCCCCGGTCCGGTGTTCTCCGTGGTCTCCGGCTCCGTGCTCACAGCGTGCTCCAGTCGTGATCGGGGTAGCGGTGCACGGGCGCCGACACATCGTCCAGCGCCCGGCAGATCTCGTCAGGAAGACTAAGCGCCTCCACTGACAACGCCGCCGTGAGCTGCTGCGCGTTGCGCGCGCCGACGATCGGCGCGGCCACCCCGGGCCGGTCCCGCACCCAGGCGAGGGCCACCTGGAGCGGGGTGACCGCGAGCCCGTCCGCGGCCGTGGTCACCGCGTCCACGATCCGGGTCGCGGTGTCGTCCAGGTACGGCTCGACGAACGGCGCCAGGTGCTCCGAGGCACCACGCGAGTCCGGGGGAGTGGTGTGCCGGTACTTGCCGGTGAGCACGCCCCGGCCCAGCGGGGAGGACGGCAGCAGCCCCACGCCCAGGTCGAGCGCGGCCGGCAGCACCTCGCGCTCCACGCCCCGCTGCAGCAGCGAGTACTCCATCTGGGTGCTGGCCAGCCGGGTCCGGCCCGGCGCGGCGAGCTGCCAGGTGGCCGCCTTGGCCAGCTGCCAGCCGCAGAAGTTGGAGACGCCGGCGTACCGCGCCCGGCCGCTGCTCACCGCGAGGTCGAGGGCGTGCAGCGTCTCCTCCAGCGGGGTGTCGGGATCGTAGGCGTGGATGTGCCACACGTCGACGTGGTCCGTGCCCAGGCGGCCCAGGGAGGCGTCGAGCGCGGCGAGCAGATGGCCGCGGGAGCCGTCGAAGCGGCGGTCGGGGTCGGGGACGCTGCCCGCCTTGGTGGAGATGACCAGGTCACGGCGCGGAACGAGGCCGTCCATGAGCTGCCCGAGCAGATACTCCGCCTCCCCGTCGCCGTACACGTCCGCGGTGTCGACCAGGGTGCCGCCGGCCTCCCAGAACGCCTTCAGCATGTCCGCGGCGTCGTGCTCGTCGGTGTCCCGGCCCCAGGTGAGGGTGCCGAGCCCCACCCGGGACACACGCAGGCCGGTCCGGCCGAGATGCCTCTGCTCCATGCGGGGGAGATTACTGGCCAGAACGGTGCGGTGGGTGGCCTGTGGACAACCGGGACGGCTGTGTGGACACCCCGGTGAGGCTGCCCTCACGCGACGCCCACCCGGCCCCCGCATCCAGCGTCACCCCCGGCCCCACATCCGGTCCCACCCCCGACCCCCACACCCTGCCCCCGGCGCCCGCCCCCGCGCTAAGGTCACCCCGACAGGCACGTTACTGATGGGTAAGGGGAATCGGCCATGCAGCTCGGGATCAACCTCGGCTACTGGGGTGCCGGAATGGACGGCGACAACCTGGCCGTGGCGCAGGAGGCCGACCGGCTGGGCTACGCGGTGTGCTGGGCCGCCGAGGCCTACGGCTCCGACGCGGCCACCGTACTCAGCTGGGTCGCCGCGCAGACCGAGCGCATCGACGTCGGCTCGGCCATCTTCCAGATCCCGGCCCGGCAGCCCGCGATGACCGCGATGACCGCGGCCACGCTGGACTCGCTCTCCGGCGGCCGGTTCCGGCTCGGCCTCGGCGTCTCCGGCCCGCAGGTCTCCGAGGGCTGGTACGGCGTCAAGTTCGACAAGCCGCTGGCCCGCACCCGCGAGTACGTGGAGATCGTCCGCCGGGCGATGACCCGGGAGCGGCTGACGTACGAGGGCGAGCACTGGACGCTGCCGCTGCCCGGCGGCCCGGGCAAGCCGATCAAGCTGACCGTGCACCCGCAGCGCGAGCACATCCCGCTGTACATCGCCGCGATCGGCCCGAAGAACCTGGAGCAGACCGGCGAGATCGCCGACGGCGCGCTGCTCATCTTCCCCTCCGCCGAGCACCTGGAGGAGACCACGATCACGCACCTGCGCGCGGGCCGGGAGAAGGCGGGTCTGACGCTCGACGGCTTCGACGTGTGCCCGACCCTGCCGCTCGCCGTCGGCGACGACAAGGACGTCTCCCGCCTCGCCGACACCTTCCGCCCGTACACCGCGCTCTACGTCGGCGGCATGGGCAGCGCCAAGCAGAACTTCTACAACCGGCTCGCCCAGCGCATGGGCTACGAGAAGGAGGCCGCCGACATCCAGCAGAAGTACCTGTCCGGGGACAAGCAGGGGGCCGCCGCCGCGATCCCCCAGGACCTCATCGACAAGACCACCCTGCTGGGCTCCGTCGACCGGATCGCCGACCGGATGAAGCAGTACGCCGCCGCGGGGGTCACCACCCTCAGCCTGGCCCCGGCCGGCTTCACGCTGGAGGAGCGGATCGCGTCCCTGCGGGCCGGCAGCGAGGCCCTGGAGCGCGCCGGACTCGCGTAACGCCAGGGGGTTTCAGCGGCCGTGGTGGGGGCTCGGGGGTCTTCCCCGCCACGGCCGTCACGGGGAACAACGCGCCCGGCGCCGCACGGTTACGACCCGCGCGGCCCTTCTTTCCCCGCTTCCGCGGCCGCCCCCCGGCGAGCCCGCCGCTCCGCCGTCCGGGCGAGCCGGCCCGCCCCACGTCGTGGCCCTCTCACAGCCAGCCGCGCCGCTTGAACAGCCGGTACAGCCCCACCTCCAGCACGGCCATCAGCAGGATCACCGCCGGATACGACCACACCCAGTGCAGCTCGGGCATGTGGTCGAAGTTCATGCCGTAGATCCCCGCGATCATCGTGGGGACCGCGGCCATCGCCGCCCACGCCGAGATCTTCCGCATGTCGTCGTTCTGCCGCACGCTCATCTGCGCCAGGTGGGCCGACAGGATGTCCGACACCAGCCGGTCCAGGGCCTCCACGGACTCGTTCACGCGCGTGAGGTGGTCGCCCACGTCCCGGAAGAAGGGCCGCGCCTTGTCGTGCACGAACGGCACGTCCCCGCCGAGCGGACCGCTCCCGGCCAGCCGGCCCAGCGGCAGCGCCAGCGGCCCGGTGGCCCGCCGGAACTCCAGGACCTGCCGCTTGAAGGTGTAGATCCGGGATGCGGTGTTGCGGGAGCTGCCGGACTCCGGCTGGAACACCTGCGCCTCCAGCTCGTCCAGGTCGGTCTGCAGCTCCGTCGCCACCTCCAGATAGTGGTCGACGGTCGCGTCCGCGATCGCGTACAGCACCGCCGTCGGCCCCTTGTCGAGCAGCTCCGGCTCCTCCTCCAGCCGGCGCCGCACCGCCGCCAGCGGCGCACCCTCGCCGTGCCGGACGGTCACCACGAAGCTGTCGCCGACGAAGACCATCACCTCGCCGGCCGACACGGCGTCGCTGTCGGGCTCGTACACGACCGGTTTGATCACCATGAACAGCGAGTCGTCGTACACCTCCAGCTTGGGCCGCTGATGGGCCTTGAGGGCGTCCTCGACGGCCAGCGGGTGCAGCCCGAACTCGTCGGTGACGAGGCCGAACTCCCGCTCCGAGGGCTCGTACAGCCCGATCCACACGAACCCGCCCGCGGCCCGCGCCTCGGCGAGCGCGTCGGAGAGGTCCTCCGGGCCCTCGGTACGGTGTCCGTGCCGGTAGATGGCGCAGTCCACGATCACGGTGCGCATTCTCCCCTCGCCCGCCCGCCGGCGCACCGGGTGATGCGCCTACCCTGGTCCGCATGCCCACGCTGATCCTCGTAAGGCACGGACGTTCCACCGCCAACACCTCCGGCGTGCTCGCCGGCCGGACCCCCGGCGTCGCCCTGGACGAGCGCGGGGCCGCGCAGGCCGCCGCCCTGCCCGCACGGCTGGCCGGCCTGCCGATCGCGGAGGTCGTCACCAGCCCGCTCCAGCGCTGCCAGGAGACCGTACGGCCACTGCTGGAGGCCCGCCCCGGCCTGCGCAGCCACACCGAGGAGCGGCTCACGGAATGCGACTACGGCGACTGGTCCGGCCGCAAGCTCGCCGAACTGACGGACGAGCCGCTGATGGAGGTCGTCCAGGCGCACCCGTCCGCCGCCGCCTTCCCCGGCGGGGAGTCCATGCGGGCCATGCAGACCCGCGCCGCCGAGGCCGTACGCGAGTGGAACGCGCGCGTGGAACGCGAACACGGCGCCGACGCCGTCTACCTGGTGTGCTCCCACGGTGACATCATCAAGTCGCTCGTCGCCGAGGCCCTCGGCCTCCACCTCGACCTCTTCCAGCGGATCTCCGTGGAGCCCTGTTCCGTCACCGCCATCCGCTACACCCGCCTGCGGCCCTACCTCGTCCGGCTCGGCGACACCGGAGACTTCGCCGCGCTCGCCCCCCGCGAGGAACCAGGTGACGGCGGCGACGCACCCGTCGGGGGTGGTGCGGGCGCACCGTGATCGTCCGCCGCAGTAGGGTGAAGCGACCCACCGCGTCGCGTATCCGCACGGCACGCACCGCTGAACCGCTCGAAACCACGAATTCAATGGAGACAGGACGTGTCCCGTCAGGTGTTCCTCTACGACCAGCCGGACCGCTTCGTGGCCGGCACGGTCGGACTGCCCGGGCGCCGTACCTTCTTCCTCCAGGCCATCGCCGGCCCCCGGGTGACCAGTGTGGTCCTGGAGAAGACCCAGGTCGCCGCGCTCGCCGAGCGCATGGAAGAACTGCTGGACGAGGTCGTCCGGCGTAGTGGCGGCAGCGCCCCCGTCCCCGCCGTGGCGCCCGCCGAGATCACCGACACCGCCCCGCTCGACACCCCCGTCGAGGAGGAGTTCCGCGTCGGCACCATGGCGCTGGCCTGGGACGGTGAGGAACAGCGCATGATCGTCGAGGCCCAGGCCCTGGTCGAGCTGGAGGCCGACACCGAGGAGGACCTCGCCGAGGCCGAGGAGCGGCTGCTCCAGGACGAGGAGAACGGACCCCCGATGCTGCGGGTCCGGCTGACCGGCGCGCAGGCGAGGGCCTTCGCCAAGCGCGCCCTCGACATCGTCAACGCCGGGCGGCCACCGTGCCCGCTGTGCAGCCTCCCGCTCGATCCGGAAGGACACGTATGTCCGCGCCAGAACGGATACCGCCGCGGAGCCTGACGGCCGGCCCCGACGACCCCGCCGGGCTGCTCGCCCGGGGTGAGCTGACCGTGCGCGGCCGGATCCGCGAGGCGTCCAACGCGGCGCTGTTCTGCACGGTCGCCCTGGACGGCCGGGAAGCCTCCTGCGTGTACAAGCCGGTGGCCGGGGAGCGCCCGCTGTGGGACTTCCCCGACGGCACCCTCGCCGGCCGCGAGGTGGCCGCCTACGAGGTCTCCGAGGCCACCGGCTGGGGGCTCGTGCCCCCCACCGTGCTGCGCGACGGGCCGTACGGCGAGGGCATGTGCCAGCTGTGGATCGACGTGCACGCCGACGCGGAGCTGCTCGCCCTCGTCGACGCCGAGGAGCCGGAGCCGGGCTGGAAGGCGATCGGCCTCGCCGAGGTCGGCGAGGGCCGCACCGCGCTGCTGGTGCACGCCGACGACGAGCGGCTGCGCCGGCTCGCCGTGCTGGACGCGGTCATCAACAACGCCGACCGCAAGGGCGGCCATCTGCTGCCCACCGCCGACGGCAGGCTCTACGGCATCGACCACGGCGTCACCTTCAACGTCGAGAACAAACTGCGCACCCTGCTGTGGGGCTGGGCCGGGGAACCCCTGACCCCGGAGGCCGTCGACGTCCTCAAGAGGCTCGGGGACGGCCTGGCGGGGGAGCTGGGCCGGCGGCTGGCCGCGCTGATCACCGCGGCCGAGATCGACGCCACGCGCGCGCGGATCGACGCCCTGCTCACCTCGGGCCGGCACCCGGAGCCGAGCGGCGAGTGGCCGGCCATCCCCTGGCCGCCGGTGTAAGCACATCCGGCGTCGAGATACAAGAGCGCGAACCCGGCCATCCGGCGTGATCCCGTTCGTGATCGCGGCTCGGCGCCGGTTAGGCTCATGTACATGCATGCCTGGCCCGCTTCCGAGGTCCCCGCCCTGCCTGGTCAGGGCCGCGACCTGAGGATCCACGACACCGCGACCGGCGGCCTCGTCACCCTCGACCCCGGTCCCGTCGCCCGTATCTACGTGTGCGGCATCACGCCGTACGACGCGACCCACCTGGGTCACGCGGCGACCTACAACGCGTTCGACCTCGTCCAGCGCGTGTGGCTCGACACCAAGCGGCAGGTCCACTACGTCACGAACGTCACCGACGTCGACGATCCGCTGCTGGAGCGGGCGGACCGGGACGGCATCGACTGGGTCGCCCTCGCCGAGCGGGAGACGGCCCTCTTCCGCGAGGACATGACCGCCCTGCGGATGCTCCCGCCGAAGCACTACATAGGCGCCGTCGAGGCCATACCCGGCATCGTGCCGCTCGTGGAGCGGCTGCGCGAACTCGGCGCGGCCTACGAGCTGGAAGGCGACATCTACTTCTCGGTCGAGTCCGACCCGCACTTCGGCGAGGTCTCGAACCTGGACGCCGCCGCCATGCGGCTGCTGTCCGCCGAGCGCGGCGGCGACCCGGACCGCCCGGGCAAGAAGAACCCGCTCGACCCGATGCTGTGGATGGCGGCCCGCGAGGGCGAGCCCAGCTGGGACGGCGCCACCCTCGGCCCGGGCCGGCCCGGCTGGCACATCGAGTGCGTGGCCATCGCCCTCGACCACTTCGGCATGGGCTTCGACGTCCAGGGCGGCGGCTCCGACCTCGCCTTCCCGCACCACGAGATGGGCGCCTCGCACGCCCAGGTGCTCACCGGCGAGTTCCCCATGGCCAAGGCCTACGTCCACGCCGGCATGGTCGCCCTGCACGGCGAGAAGATGTCCAAGTCCAAGGGCAACCTGGTCTTCGTCTCCCGGCTCCGCCGCGACGGCGTCGACCCGGCCGCCATCCGCCTGGCCCTCCTCGCCCACCACTACCGCGCCGACTGGGAGTGGACCGACCAGGTCCTCCAGGACGCCCTCACCCGCCTCGCCCGCTGGCGGGCGGCCGTCTCCCGCCCCGACGGGCCCTCCGCCGACGCCCTCGTGGAGGAGATCCGCGAGGCCCTGGCGAACGACCTGGACGCCCCCACCGCGCTCGCGGCGGTGGACCGCTGGGCGGCCCGCCAGGAGGAGCAGGGCGGCACGGACGCGGGCGCACCGGGTCTGGTGACCCGCGCGGTGGACGCGCTCCTGGGCGTGGCCCTGTAAGGCGCCCGCGCGACAGGCCATGGGGAAGGGGCGGTTCCACCCGGGAGCCGCCCCTTCGCCCTACCTGGCCGTCCTGCTCGGCCGCTTACCTGGCCGTCGTGCCTCGGCCGCCGTGCGTGACCGCTGTACCTGGTACCTCGGCCGCCGCGCGGGACCGCCT
>NZ_JBVHJE010000010.1:0-195072 GCF_055560195.1 Streptomyces sp. NPDC023481 | reverse complement strand
TACCCGGCCGTCGTACCGCAGTCGCCCTGCCCGGCCGCCTACGTACCCGGCCGCCTGCCCGGCCGCCGGATGTCGGCCGCTGAACCCTGGCCGCTGTACCGGGCCGCCGTGCGGGACCGCGTACCCGGCCGTCGTACCGCAGTCGCCCTGCCCGGCCGCCTACGTACCCGGCCGCCTGCCCGGCCGCCGGATGTCGGCCGCTGAACCCTGGCCGCTGAACCTGGCCGCCGCACCGCAGGCGCCGTACCCCGGCCGGCGTGCCCTCAGTCCTCCGGCCCGTCCTCGTCGTCCTCCTTGGCGCCGCCGCCGGCCGCCGGGGGCCGCTGCTTGCCGCCCGGAGGGCCCACGTCCCGTCGGCGCAGATACCGCTCGAACTCCCGCGCGATCGCCTCGCCGGACGCCTCCGGCAGCTCCGCGGTGTCCCGGGCCTCCTCCAGCGTCTGCACATACTCGGCGACCTCGCTGTCCTCGGCGGCCAGCTGGTCCACCCCCACCTGCCAGGCCCGCGCGTCCTCCGGCAGCTCGCCCTGCGGGACACGGATGTCGAGCAGGTCCTCCAGCCGGTTCAGCAGCGCCAGCGTGGCCTTGGGGTTGGGCGGCTGCGAGACGTAGTGCGGTACGGCCGCCCACAGCGACACCGCCGGGACGCCGGCGTGCGTGCACGCCTCCTGCAGGACGCCGACGATGCCCGTCGGACCCTCGTACTTGGTCTCCTCCAGGTCCATGCGCTGCGCCAGGTCCGGGTCGGACGTCACCCCGCTGACCGGGACCGGCCGCGTGTGCGGGGTGTCACCGAGCAGCGCGCCCAGGATGACCACCAGCTCCACCCCCAGCTCGTGCGCGAAGCCGAGCAGTTCGTTGCAGAACGAACGCCACCGCATGGACGGTTCGATGCCCCGGACCAGCACCAGATCGCGCGGCTTGTCACCGCCGACACGGACCACCGACAGCCGTGTCGTCGGCCAAGTGATCTTTCGCACACCGCCGTCCATGAACACCGTGGGGCGGTTCACCTGGAAGTCGTAGTAGTCCTCGGCGTCCAGCGCCGCGAACACCTCGCCCTTCCACTCGCGTTCCAGATGCGCGACCGCCGTGGAGGCGGCGTCACCGGCATCGTTCCAGCCCTCGAACGCGGCCACCATGACTGGGTCGATCAGCTCGGGAACCCCCTCCAGCTCGATCACCCAGTGCCTCCTTCCGACGTGCCCTCGCTTGACCCACCAACCTTACGGCGTCCGGCGGGGGCGACCGCAGCCCCCTTGCACGGGGGAGTGAACGGATCACTGCCCCGTTCGCGGGCCCGGAACACCCCCGGTCAGCGGGGAGGACGGCGGCCGGCCCGGCGCCCCTCACAGGGAGCGGCGAAGCCACTGCTCCACGCTCGCGATGTGCACGGTCGCCCAGGAGCGGGCCGCCTCCGCGTCCCGGTCGCGCAGCGCGCCCAGGATCGCCCGGTGCTCGCGCAGGGTGCGGGCCACCGCGTCCTCCTGGGTGAGCCCCCGCCAGATCCGGGCCCGGGTGGTCGGCCCGGACAGCCCGTCCAGCAGCGAGCACAACACCGAGTTCCCGGCGCCGCGCACGATGCTCCGGTGGAACTCCAGATCGGCCGCGACCAGTTCCTCCACCGACGGCTCGGCGCCCAGCGCGTCCAACTGGGCCGACAGCGCGTCCAGTTCGTCCTCGCTGATGCGCGAGGCGGCCTGCGCGGTCGCGGCCGGCTCCAGCATCCGGCGCACCGCCAGGAACTCCAGCACCGTGTCGTCGCGGTGGAAGTCCACGACGAAGCTCATCGCCTCCAGCAGCAACTGCGGGTCCAGGCTGGTCACATACGTGCCGTCGCCCTGCCGCACGTCGAGGATCCGGATCAGCGACAGCGCGCGGACGGCCTCCCGCAGGGAGTTGCGGGACAGGCCCAGCTCGGCGGCCAGCTCGCTCTCCTTGGGCAGCCGGTCGCCGGGGCGCAGCGCACCGGCGACGATCATGCCCTTGATCTTCTCGATCGCCTCGTCGGTGACCGCCACGGCAGCCCTCCTGTCGCCAGACCTCGGATGTATCAGCCCATTATGCGGTGCGGCCCAGGACGGCGATGAGGGGCGGCTCCATCGGCGTGGAGCCGCCCCTCCCGGGGGTCCGGACCCGGTGCGGCGGGGTCCGGAGCGGCCGGCGGCGGACGGTCCGGTCGGGGATACCGGCCGCCGCGCGGGTCTACTTGCCGTCCAGCACGTCCTGGACCTTCGCGCGGACCTCGTCCGTGGCCAGGCCCCGGATGGTCAGCGTGGTACGACGGCGCAGAACGTCGTCCGGCGTCTGGGCCCACTCGTGGTCACGGGCCCAGACCACCTGCGCCCAGATCTCCGGGGCGTCGGGGTGGACGCGCTCGGCGAGCTCCGGGTGCTCGTTCGCCAGGCGGGCGATGTCGAAGGCCAGGGAGCCGTAGTGGGTGGCCAGGTGCCTGGCGGTGTCGGCGGCCATGCGCGGGCCCGGGGCCGGGCCGTCCACCAGCAGGCGGTGCGCGACCGCGCGCGGGTTGGCGACGCCCGGCAGCGGCAGCTTCTTCGGCAGCGAGGAGATCGGCTCGAAGTCGTCGCCGAGCGGGTGGCCCGGCAGCGCCTCCAGCTTCTGCATGACCGTACGGCCGATGTGCCGGAACGTGGTCCACTTGCCGCCCGCGACGGACAGCATGCCGCCCCTGCCCTCGGTCACGACCGTCTCGCGCTTGGCCTTGGCGGTGTCGCCGGGGCCGCCCGGCAGCACCCGCAGACCGGCGAACGCGTAGGTGATCAGGTCGCGCTGGAGCTGCTGGTCCCGGACGGAGAACGCGGCCTCGTCCAGGATCTGGGCTATGTCCTTGTCGTTGACCGAGACGTCCGCCGGGTCGCCCTCGTACTCCTCGTCGGTGGTGCCGAGCAGGAGCATGTCCTCCCAGGGGAGGGCGAAGGTGATGCGGTACTTGTCGATGGGGGTGGCCAGCGCGGCCTTCCAGGGGGAGGTGCGCTTCAGGACCAGGTGCGCGCCCTTGGACAGGCGGATGGACGGCGCCGCGTTCGGGTCCTCCATCCGGCGCAGGTGGTCGACCCAGGGGCCGGTCGCGTTCAGCACGAGCCGGGCGTTGACCCCGAACTCGTCGCCGGAGGTGCGGTCCTTCAGGTCGGCGCCGGTGACCCGGCCCCTGGTGAAGCGCAGGCCCGTGACCTCGGCGTGGTTCAGGACGACCGCGCCCGCCTCGACGGCCGCGCGGACCGTCATCAGCGCCATGCGCGCGTCGTTCATCTGGTCGTCGCCGTACACGGCCACGGCCTTGAGATTCTCGGTCCGCAGCTCGGGCACGTCCTGCGCCGCCTTGGCCGGCGAGAGCAGGTGGCCCACGCCGTCACCGAACGCGGAGAGCGCGGAGTAGGCGAAGACGCCCGCGCCGAGCTTCGCCGCGCCGTGCGGCCCGCCCTTGTACACGGGGAGGTAGAAGGTGAGCGGGTTCGCCAGGTGGGGGGCCACCTGGCGGGAGACCGCACGGCGCTCGAAGTGGTTCTCCGCCACCAGCTTCACCGCGCCGGTCTGCAGGTAGCGCAGACCGCCGTGGAGCAGCTTGGAGGAGGCGGAGGAGGTGGCGCCGGCGAAGTCGCCGGCGTCGACCAGAGCCACCCTCAGGCCGGACTGCGCGGCGTGCCAGGCGGTGGAGATGCCCAGGATGCCGCCGCCGATCACAAGAAGGTCGTACGACGCCTTGGCGAGCTGCTCCCTGGTCTCGGCCCGGCTCGGGTTGGAGCCGGAGGCCGGGTGCGTTCCCAGGGCGGGCACGGACTGAAGGGTGGACTGACTGGTCATGTCGGGTACTTACTCCTCGTCAGAGATGTCTGAGCCGTCTAGGGCCGCTCAGCTCTCGTCCTCGATCCAGCCCATGGTCCGCTCGACGGCCTTGAGCCAGTTCTTGTACTCACGGTCGCGGGTGTCCGCGTCCATCTGGGGGGTCCATTCGGCGGCCCGGCGCCAGTTGGCGCGCAGTTCGTCGGTGCTGGACCAGAAGCCGACGGCGAGGCCGGCGGCGTAGGCGGCGCCGAGGCAGGTGGTCTCGGCGACCATCGGGCGCACCACCGGTGCGTCCAGGACGTCGGCCAGGGTCTGCATCAGCAGGTTGTTGGAGGTCATGCCGCCGTCGACCTTCAGGGTCACCAGCTCGTCGCCGGAGTCCTTGACCATGGCGTCGGCGATCTCCCGGGTCTGCCAGGCCGTCGCCTCCAGGACCGCGCGGGCCAGGTGCGCCTTGGTGACGTACCGGGTCAGGCCGGCGATCACACCGCGGGCGTCGGAGCGCCAGTGCGGGGCGAACAGGCCGGAGAAGGCCGGCACGAAGTAGGCGCCGCCGTTGTCCTCCACCGAGAGCGCGAGCGTCTCGATCTCGGCGGCGGTGGAGATCAGGCCCATCTGGTCGCGCATCCACTGCACCAGCGAACCGGTGACGGCGATCGAGCCCTCCAGGGCGTAGACCGTCGGCTGGTCGCCGATCTTGTAACCGACCGTGGTCAGCAGACCGGCGTAGGAGTTGATGATCTTGTCGCCGGTGTTCATCACCATGAAGGTGCCGGTGCCGTACGTCGACTTGGTCTCGCCCTCGGAGAAGCAGGTCTGGCCGAACAGGGCCGCCTGCTGGTCGCCGAGCGCGGAGGCGACCGGGATCCCGCCGAGCAGCTCGCCGAGCTTGCCGCCGGTGACCTCGCCGTAGACCTCGGCGGAGGAGCGGATCTCGGGCAGGATCTCCATCGGCACGCCGATGGACTCGCAGATCTTCTCGTCCCACTGCGTGGTGTGCAGGTTCATGAGGAGGGTGCGGGAGGCGTTGGTGACGTCGGTGACGTGGCGGCCGCCGTTGACACCGCCGGTCAGGTTCCAGATGACCCAGGTGTCCATGGTGCCGAAGAGGATGTCCCCGGCCTCGGCGCGCTCCTTCAGGCCCTCGACGTTGTCGAGCAGCCAGCGGGCCTTGGGCCCGGCGAAGTAGGACGCGAGCGGCAGACCGGTCTGCCGGCGGAAGCGGTCCTGGCCGACGTTGCGGCCCAGCTCCCGGCAGAGCGCGTCGGTGCGGGTGTCCTGCCAGACGATGGCGTTGTGGACGGGCTCACCGGTGTTCTTGTCCCACAGCACGGTGGTCTCGCGCTGGTTGGTGATGCCGATGGCCTTGATGTCGTCGCGGGTGATGCCGGCCTTGGCGACGGCGCCGGCGACGACCTCCTGGACGTTGGTCCAGATCTCGTTGGCGTTGTGCTCGACCCAGCCCGGCTTCGGGAAGATCTGCTCGTGCTCCTTCTGGTCGACGGAGACGATACGGCCGTCCCGGTCGAAGATGATGCAGCGCGAGGAGGTCGTGCCCTGGTCGATCGCCGCGATGAAGGGGCCTGCGGTGTGGGCGTCGGTCACTGTGTGCTCCTGGAGGATCCGTGGTGAGGGGGCTGCACGTACGGCGCGTGCGCGAGGTCTCGGTGCTCGGTCGGGCTTCTCAAGAGGCTTCTCAGGCGAAGGCGACGTTGTAGATGCCCGCGCCGATGGCGCCGCCGAGGAGCGGACCGACCACCGGGATCCAGGCGTAGCTCCAGTCGGAACCGCCCTTGTTGGGCAGCGGCAGCAGGGCGTGCACGATGCGCGGGCCCAGGTCGCGGGCCGGGTTGATGGCGTAGCCCGTCGGACCGCCGAGCGAGAGGCCGATGGACACCACCACGAGCGCGGTGATCAGACCCCCGAGGACGCCGAGGCCGTTGCCCTTGTCGTTCAGGCCCTGGGTGAGGACCGCGAGGATCAGGACCACGGTGCCGATGACCTCCGTGGCGAGGTTCTGTGCGATGTTCCGGATCTCCGGACCGGTGGAGAAGATGCCGAGGACCGGGCCGGCGCCCTTCTCCTGGGCCTCGACGGCCTTGGCCGTGGTGGCCTGCGCGCCCGGACCGCCGACGATCTCCTTGTCGGTCAGGTGCGCGTGGAACTGGCCGTAGTAGGCGACCCACACCAGGGCCGCGCCGATCATCGCGCCGAGCAGCTGGCCGGCGAAGTAGGTCGGAACGTTGCTCCACTCGCCGTCCTTGATGGCGAGGGCGACGGTGACGGCCGGGTTGAGGTGGGCACCGGACAGCGGTCCGGAGATGTACACGGCCGTCAGGACGGCGAAGCCCCACCCGAAGGTGATGGCGAGCCAGCCGGCGTTACGGGCCTTGGAGGCCTTCAGCGTGACCGCGGCGCACACGCCGCCGCCGAGCAGGATGAGTATGGCGGTACCGATGGTCTCGCCGATGAAGATGTCGGAGCTGGACACCCGCGACTCCTTTGTCCTTCGTCCAGGGAAGCCGAACCCCGGGTCCCACCGGGGGTTCTGGCGCCCTCGGGGGTGAGAGCGATGCCGGCCCTTGGCGTTGTCACACTCTAGCGCGTATTGCCGGTAGGTGTTCGACAATGCCGACCGATGGACGGGAGTCTTGCTTCGGCGTTACGCGTGCGTCAAGAGTTCTGTTATCGAATGCAGGATCGTTATTGATCGCTACGGGTTATCAACCTTCGGGTACGGACGTACGATCCAGCCCTTTTTGTCCATTTCAGGGTAGATCGATGACCGGAACGCCGCCTGGCGTCCCGGTCGTCCGCTGCCGTCGTCGCCGGTCAGAACCGCCCGGCGCCCAGGTCCCGGGAGACCGCGCGGGCACAGTCGCGCACCGCCGCGATCAGCTCGGGGCGCAGCTCGCCGTCCCGGCACAGCCGCTCCACGGCCCCGGTGATGCCGACCGCGCCCACCGGCATCCGGCGCCGGTCGTGGATGGGCGCCGCGATCGACGCCACGCCCTCCCAGGTCTCCTCCACGTCGGCCGCGTAGCCACGCGCGCGCGTGAGGTCCAGGAGGTCCTCGAAGTCGCCGGGCTCGCACACCGTGCGGTCGGTGAAGGGCTTGCGGTCGGCCTCCAGGGCCTCGCTGTGCGCCACCGGGTCGTACGCCGAGAGCACCTTGCCCAGGGCCGTCGAGTGCAGGGGCTGCATGGCCCCGATCTCCAGCACCTGCCGGCTGTCGTCGGGCCGGAAGACGTGGTGCACGATGAGCACGCCCTGCTGGTGCAGCACGCCCAGGTACACGCTCTCGCCGCTGGAGCGGGCCAGGTCGTCGGCCCACACCAGGGCCCGCGCGCGCAGTTCGTGCACGTCGAGGTAGGTGGTGCCGAGGCGCAGCAGCTCCGCGCCCAGCTGGTAGCGGCCGGAGGCGTCGTCCTGCTCCACGAACCCCTCCTGCTGGAGGGTGCGCAGGATGCCGTGGGCGGTCCCCTTGGCGAGGCCCAGCGACGAGGCGATGTCCGAGAGGCCGAGCCGCCGCTCGCCGCCCGCGAGCAGCCGCAGCATCGCCGCCGCCCGTTCGAGCGACTGGATGTTCCGTGCCATCGCCGTTCTGCCTCCGTCCCCTTCGACTGCCCACGGTGCGGGAAGCATCCGTTCGGCAATGTCGAACACTACCGGTCGATGCCGACCTCTCGCTAATGGTCGTACGGCACCTGTTACATCAACGGCGACCTCCACGTGGCACCGGGGTCACCCGCGTCCGCCTCGTGGACGCCTGTGCCCATCCAAGCCGACGGCCGGTTACGCTGACGCCGTGCGGCACGCCCCGCCCCCGGGGAAGCCGCATAGCCGACAGCCGTCGCATCCCAGGGAGCCCTACATGGCCTCGTCGCCGCCGTCCCCTTCCGCCGACAGCCGGACCCGTGCGTCCGCGCTCCGAGAGGCGCTCGCCACCCGTGTGGTGGTCGCCGACGGAGCGATGGGCACCATGCTCCAGGCACAGGAGCCCACCCTCGAGGACTTCCAGCACCTGGAGGGGTGCAACGAGATCCTCAACCTCACCCGCCCCGACATCGTCCGCTCCGTCCACGAGGCCTACTTCGCCGTGGGCGTCGACTGCGTCGAGACCAACACCTTCGGGGCCAACCTCACGGCTCTGGGCGAGTACGACATCCCCGAGCGCGTCGCCGAGCTGTCCGAGGCCGGCGCCCGCATCGCCCGCGAGTGCGCCGACGACTTCGCCGCCCGCGACGGCCGGCAGCGCTGGGTGCTGGGCTCCATGGGCCCCGGCACCAAGCTGCCCACCCTCGGCCACACCACCTTCACCGCCATCCGCGACGCCTACCAGCGAAACGCCGAGGGCCTGCTCGCCGGCGGCGCCGACGCCCTGCTCGTGGAGACCACCCAGGACCTCCTGCAGACCAAGGCCTCCGTGATCGCCGCCCGCCGGGCGATGGAGACCGCCGGGTACGAGGTCCCGCTGATCGTCTCCGTGACCGTCGAGACCACCGGCACCATGCTGCTCGGCTCGGAGATCGGCGCCGCGCTGACCGCGCTGGAGCCCCTCGGCATCGACATGATCGGCCTGAACTGCGCCACCGGCCCCGCCGAGATGAGCGAGCACCTGCGCTACCTGGCCCGCCAGTCCCGCGTCCGTCTGTCCTGCATGCCCAACGCGGGCCTGCCCGTCCTCGGCAAGGACGGCGCCCACTACCCGCTGACCGCGCCCGAGCTGGCCGACGCGCAGGAGACCTTCGTCCGCGAGTACGGCCTCTCCCTGGTCGGCGGCTGCTGCGGCACCACCCCCGAGCACCTGCGCCAGGTCGTCGAGCGGGTCCGGGACGTCACCCCCACCGAACGCGACCCGCGCCCCGAGCCGGGCGCCGCCTCCCTGTACCAGTCCGTCCCGTTCCGGCAGGACACCTCCTACCTGGCCATCGGCGAGCGCACCAACGCCAACGGCTCCAAGAAGTTCCGCGAGGCCATGCTGGAGGGCCGCTGGGACGACTGCGTGGAGATGGCCCGGGAGCAGATCCGCGAGGGCGCGCACCTGCTCGACCTGTGCGTGGACTACGTCGGCCGGGACGGCGTCGCCGACATGGAGGAGCTGGCCGGCCGCTTCGCCACCGCCTCCACCCTGCCGATCGTCCTGGACTCCACCGAGGTCGACGTCATCCGGGCCGGCCTGGAGAAGCTCGGCGGCCGCGCCGTGATCAACTCGGTGAACTACGAGGACGGCGACGGCCCCGACTCCCGGTTCGCGAGGGTCACCCAGCTGGCCCGGGAGCACGGCGCCGCCCTGATCGCGCTCACCATCGACGAGGAGGGCCAGGCCCGCACCCCGGAGAAGAAGGTCGAGATCGCCGAACGGCTGATCGACGACCTCACCGGGAACTGGGGCATCCACGAGTCCGACATCCTCATCGACACCCTGACCTTCACCATCTGCACCGGTCAGGAGGAGTCCCGTAAGGACGGCCTCGCCACCATCGAGGCGATCCGCGAGCTGAAGCGGCGGCACCCGGAGGTGCAGACCACGCTGGGCCTGTCGAACATCTCCTTCGGCCTCAACCCGGCCGCCCGCATCCTGCTGAACTCCGTCTTCCTGGACGAGTGCGTCAAGGCGGGCCTGGACTCGGCCATCGTGCACGCCTCCAAGATCCTGCCGATCGCCCGGTTCAGCGAGGAGGAGGTGCAGACCGCCCTCGACCTCATCTACGACCGCCGCCGCGAGGGCTACGACCCCCTCCAGAAGCTCATGCAGCTCTTCGAGGGCGCCACGGCGAAGTCCCTGAAGGCCGGCAAGGCCGAGGAACTGGCCGCCCTGCCCCTGGACGAGCGGCTCAAGCGCCGGATCATCGACGGCGAGCGCAACGGCCTGGAGGCCGACCTGGAGGAGGCCCTGCGGGACCGCCCGGCGCTCGACATCGTCAACGAGACCCTGCTGGACGGCATGAAGGTCGTCGGCGAGCTGTTCGGCTCCGGCCAGATGCAGCTGCCGTTCGTCCTGCAGTCCGCCGAGGTCATGAAGGCCGCCGTCGCCCACCTCGAACCGCACATGGAGAAGTCGGACGCCGAGGGCAAGGGCACGATCGTGCTGGCCACCGTGCGCGGCGACGTGCACGACATCGGAAAGAACCTGGTCGACATCATCCTGTCCAACAACGGCTACAACGTCGTCAACCTGGGCATCAAGCAGCCGGTCTCCGCGATCCTGGAGGCCGCAGAGGAACACCGGGCCGACGTGATCGGCATGTCCGGACTGCTGGTGAAGTCCACGGTGATCATGAAGGAGAACCTGGAGGAGCTGAACCAGCGCGGCCTCGCCGCCCGCTTCCCGGTCATCCTCGGCGGCGCCGCCCTCACCCGGGCCTACGTCGAACAGGACCTGCACGAGATCTACGAGGGCGAGGTCCGCTACGCCCGCGACGCCTTCGAGGGCCTGCGCCTGATGGACGCCCTGATCGGCGTCAAGCGGGGCGTCCCCGGAGCGAAGCTGCCCGAACTGCGCCAGCGCCGGGTCCGGGCCACCGCCGTCCAGGTCGAGGAGCGGCCCGAGGAGGGCCACGTCCGCTCCGACGTCGCCACCGACAACCCCGTGCCCACCCCGCCTTTCCAAGGCACCCGCATCGTCAAGGGCATCCAGCTCAAGGAGTACGCGAGCTGGCTGGACGAGGGCGCGCTGTTCAAGGGCCAGTGGGGGCTGAAGCAGGCCCGCACCGGCGAGGGGCCGACCTACGAGGAACTGGTCGAGACCGAGGGCCGGCCCCGGCTGCGCGGCCTGCTCGACCGGCTGCAGACCGACAACCTGCTGGAGGCGGCCGTCGTGTACGGCTACTTCCCCTGTGTCTCCAAGGACGACGACCTGATCATCCTGGACGAGCAGGGCAACGAGCGGACCCGCTTCACCTTCCCGCGCCAGCGCCGCGGCCGGCGCCTGTGCCTGGCCGACTTCTTCCGCCCGGAGGAGTCCGGCGAGACCGACGTGGTCGGCTTCCAGGTGGTCACCGTCGGCTCCCGCATCGGCGAGGAGACCGCCAAGCTCTTCGAGGCCAACGCCTACCGCGACTACCTCGAACTGCACGGCCTGTCCGTCCAGCTGGCCGAGGCCCTCGCCGAGTACTGGCACGCCCGGGTCCGCGCCGAACTCGGCTTCGCCGGCGAGGACCCCGCCGAAATCCAGGACATGTTCGAGCTGAAGTACCGGGGTGCCCGCTTCTCCCTGGGCTACGGCGCCTGCCCCGACCTGGAGGACCGCGCCAAGATCGCGGAACTGCTGCGGCCCGAGCGGATCGGCGTCCACCTGTCCGAGGAGTTCCAGCTGCACCCCGAGCAGTCCACGGACGCCATCGTGATCCACCACCCGGAGGCGAAGTACTTCAACGCACGCTGACGCGTGTCCCACCCAGCACTCTGATCGGATAAGTCGTACACTGGTCGGTCCACTGCAGGCCGGTTCCCCAGCCCGGGAACCGGCCTGGTCGTCCCTCAAGGAGGTGCGCCAGGATGACCAGCACGGTCCCCGCGCCAGAAACCCGTACGGCCGAAGGCTCCGCCCTGCAGGCGGTGCTGCTCGACATGGACGGCACCCTGGTGGACACCGAGGGTTTCTGGTGGGACGTCGAGAGGGAGGTCTTCGCCGCCCTCGGACACGCCCTGGACGAGACCTGGCGGCACGTCGTGGTCGGCGGCCCCATGACCCGCAGCGCCGGCTTCCTCATCGAGGCGACCGGCGCCGACATCACCCTCGCCGAACTCACCGTGCTGCTCAACGAGGGCTTCGAGGCCCGCATCGGCCACACCCTGCCGCTGATGCCCGGCGCCGCCCGGCTCCTCGCCGAACTGTCCGAGCAGCGGATCCCGACCGCCCTGGTCTCCGCCTCCCACCGGCGCATCATCGACCGTGTGCTGTCGGTGCTCGGCCCGCACCACTTCACCCTGTCCATCGCCGGCGACGAGGTCTCCCGCACCAAGCCGTTCCCGGACCCGTATCTGCTCGCCGCCGCGGGACTCGGTGCGGATCCGGCCAGATGTGCCGTCGTCGAGGACACCGCCACCGGGGTCGCCGCCGCCGAGGCCGCGGGCTGCCGGGTGGTCGCCGTACCCTCCGTCGCCCCCATCGGAGCCGCCGAGGGGCGTACCGTCGTCTCCTCTCTGGAAGAGGTCGACCTGGCATTTCTCCGGGGCCTGATGACCCAAATGCGCTAGCCGTTCACCCAGCGTGCAAAGCCCATTGGCCGCGCTGGACATATTCAGCGGGAAGTACACCCGGGAGTAATTCACCAGCTGCCGACCGGCCGAATTCCGCTGACCGGCGGCACAGTTGGGGGTGTGACGTTCCCCACGCCGGGCTGCCTCGACATCGGTGACCAAGTGTGCTGGTCCACCCCGAAGGGGGAGAAACGACGGCACCTTGTGTCCTGATTGGGGAGACGCTGCACTAATCCTGCCGCTGTCGGGTTTTCGGTGCGTCCGCGCCCGGTTCCACTGCGTGATGGGGGGTCAACTCACGGCCCCGTGAACCGGGCTGCGCACGCGGACTAATCTCATCGCGAGAACATCGCCGCGAACCCCCGTGATCCGCCGCACCACCCATGCATGCCGGATACACGGACCCGAACAGCTCTGGAGAAACTCCCGCATGAACCGCAAGACTTTGGTGCTGCCGGCGGTGGCCGGCCTGCTCACCCCGGTTCTCGCCGCGTGCGGCGGAACCGACAGCGGGAGCAAGAGCGGTGACGCCATCGTCGTCGGTACCACGGACCAGTTCACGGCCACCAAGGAAGCCCCGGCGCCCCTCGACCCGGCCTACGCCTACGACGTCGGCACCTGGAACATCCTGCGCCAGACCGTGCAGACCCTGATGGCGCAGCCCCGGGGCGAGGGCACCCCCGTCCCGGACGCCGCCGAGAGCTGCTCCTTCACCGACAGCGGCAGCGAGCGCTACGCCTGCAAGCTGCGCGACGGCCTGAAGTTCGCCAGCGGCGACCCGGTGACCGCCCAGGACGTCAAGTACTCCATCGAGCGGGCGCTGCGCATCAACGCGGACAGCGGTGTCTCGGCCCTGCTGAACACCATCGACACCATCGAGACGCAAGGGGACCGCGAGGTCGTCTTCCACCTGAAGACGGCCGACGCCACCTTCCCGTACAAGCTGTCCACCCCGGTCGCGGGCATCGTCAACCCGAAGGACTACCAGAAGGACAGGCTCCGGGACGGCTTCGACGTCGACGGCTCCGGACCGTACACCTTCCAGGCCGACGTCAAGAACAACGCGATCGCCACCGCCACCTTCACCCGGAACGCCTCCTACAAGGGCAGCGTGAAGGTGAACAACGACAAGGTCGAGCTGCGCGCCTTCGCCGACGCCGACGCCATGGGCGCCGCCATCAACAAGGGCGACATCGACGTCATGACCCGCACCATGTCGCCCGCCCAGATCCAGAAGCTGGACGGCGGCAGCGACGACAAGGTCGACCTCGTCGACATGCCGGGCCTGGAGATCCGCTACCTCGCCTTCAACACCGACGCCCCCAGCGTCAAGTCCAAGGCCGTACGCCAGGCCATGGCCCAGCTCATCAACCGCGGCGAACTGGTCTCCAAGGTCTACGGCACCCAGGCGGAGCCGCTGTACTCGCTGGTCCCGGCCACCATCACCGGCCACTCCAACTCGTTCTTCAACAAGTACGGCAACCCCAGCCAGGCCAAGGCGAAGGACCTGCTCACCAGGGCCGGCATCAACACCCCGGTGAAGCTGACGCTGCACTACACCACCGACCACTACGGCTCGGCCACCAAGCAGGAGTTCGAGATCCTGCAGAGGCAGCTCAACGACAGCGGCCTGTTCGACGCCTCCATCGAGGGCCACCCCTGGTCGACCTTCCGGCCCGCCGAGCAGAAGGGCCGCTACGACGTCTACGGCATGGGCTGGTTCCCCGACTTCCCGGACGCCGACAACTTCCTCGCGCCCTTCCTCGACAAGGACAACTTCCTCGGCTCGCCGTACAGCAACAGCACCGTCCAGCGCACGCTGATCCCGCAGTCCCGGCGCGAGGCGGACCGGCTCGGCGCGTCCAGGAGCCTGACCGACATCCAGGACATCGTCGCCGACGACGTCCCGGTGCTGCCGCTGTGGCAGGGCAAGCAGTACGTCGCCGCGCGGGACGACATCACGGGCGTGGCCTACGCCCTCAACTCCTCCTCTACGCTCCAGCTGTGGGAGCTCGGCCGTGGTGTGAGCGGCTGACGGCACCCCGCACCCGGGGCCGGGCACCGCGCGGCCCCGGTGCCCGGGCCAGGGACGGCGGCCCCGGGTTGACGAACCGACGACAAGGCACTGTCCAGTGAAGATGCGCACCCAGTGGCCGGTCCTGCCCATCGTGGCGGGGCTGGCTTCCGGCCTGTTGACCGGCTGCGGCTCCGAGACCGGCGACTCCGGGGGCACCGGCTCCTCCGTGGTGATGGGAATGTCCGACGACGTCCTCGCCACGGACCCGGCGTCCGGCTACGACCCCGGCTCCTGGCTGTTGTTCGACAACGTCTTCCAGTCGCTGCTCAGCTTCCCCAAGGGCGGTACCGAGCCCCAGCCCGAACTGGCCAAGCAGTGCGCCTTCACCGACGCCCGGGCCATGGTCTACCGGTGCGAGCTGAAGGACGGCCTGAAGTTCAGCAACGGTGACGCCCTCACCTCCGAGGACGTGAAGTTCTCCTTCGACCGCATGCTGAAGATCAACGACCCCGCCGGCCCCGCGATCATGTTCCCGATGCTCGACAGGATCGACACACCGGACGCGAAGACGGCCGTCTTCCACCTCAAGGTGCCCGACGCCACCTTCCCCAGCAAGATCGCCTCCGGCGCCGGCTCCATAGTCGACCACCGCCAGTACGACGCGGACCGCCTGCGCACCGACCACCAGGCCGTCGGCTCCGGCCCCTACAAGCTGGACTCCTTCGACAACGGCCAGGCGGTCTTCTCCGTCAACGGCAACTACCAGGGCACCGCCAAGGTCAGGAACTCCGGCGTCACCCTGAAGTTCTTCCACGGCGACCGCACCGCCCTGAAGCAGGCCCTCCTCGACGGCGGCGTCGACATCGCCTACCGAGGCCTGACCGCCTCCGACATCGCCCAGCTCGACCAGCAGGACGACAGCAAGGGCGTCGACGTCGTCGAGGGCAGCAGCGCCGAGGTCCAGCACCTCGTCTTCAACATGCACGACCCGGTGGCCGGCAAGCTCGGCGTCCGCAAGGCCATGGCCTACCTCATCGACCGCGACGCCCTCATCAAGAACGTCTACCAGGGCACCGCCACCGCCCTGTACTCGATCATCCCGGCGGGCATCGTGGGCCACAACACCGCGTTCTTCGACACCTACGGCGCCCGCCCCTCCCGCCAGAAGGCCGCCGCCGCGCTGCACGCCGACGGCATCACCGGCAAGGTCAAGATCACCCTGTGGTCCACGCCGTCCCGCTACGGCCCCGCCACCGACCAGGAGCTGCAGGCCATCGCCGACCAGCTCAACGCCAGCGGCCTCTTCGACGCCGACGTGCGCTCCGTCGCCTACGGCCAGTACGAGAAGGACATCGCCGCCGGCAAGTACGGTGTCTACGTCAAGGGCTGGGTGCCGGACTACCCGGACGCCGACAACTTCACCGCCCCCTTCTTCGGCAAGGGCAACGTGCTGGGCAACAACTACAGCAACAGCACCATCACCAAGACCCTGATCCCCGGCACCGCCGCGCAGAGCGACCGCGCCGCGACCGACCAGGAGTTCGGCAGGCTCCAGGACATCGTCGCCGCCGAACTGCCCGTCCTGCCGGTGTGGCAGGCCAAGCAGTACGCGGTCGCCCGTGACGGCGTCTACGGCCTGGAGTACTGCCTGGACGCCTCCACGGTGTTCCGGTTCTGGGAACTCAGCAAGAGCTGACACCGGCTACGCCGAGGGCGCCCCACTCCACGGGAGGAAGGGCGCCCTTCGCCGTCGTACGACTCCTTGCCCTGCCGGTCCCTACTGGGCGCCGGGGCGCACCAGACCGCTCTCGTACGCGTACACCGCCGCCTGCACGCGGTCCCTGAGGCCCAGCTTGGTGAGCACATGCCCCACGTGCGTCTTCACCGTCGTCTCGCTCACGAACAGGTCCGCCGCGATCTCGGCGTTGGACAGCCCGCGCGCCACCAGCTTCAGCACCTCGACCTCACGGTCCGTCAGCGTGTGCAGCGTGTCCGGCACCGGCTCCTCACCCGACGGCAGATGCGTGGCGTACTTGTCCAGCAGCCGCCGGGTGATGCTCGGCGCCAGCATGGCCTCGCCGGCCGCCACCACCCGGATCGCCTGCACCAGTTCGTCGGCGGGCGCGTCCTTGAGCAGAAAGCCGCTGGCACCCGCGCGCAGCGCCTCCACCACGTACTCGTCCAGGTCGAACGTGGTCAGCACCAGCACCTTGGCCGGACCGTCCCGGCCGGGCCCGGTGATCTGCCGGGTGGCCTCCACGCCGTCCATCCGCGGCATCCGGATGTCCATGAGCACGACGTCCGGCTGGAGCGCACGCACCTGGTCGAGGGCCTGCAGACCGTCACCGGCCTCGCCGACGACCGCGATGTCCTGCTCGGCCTCCAGGATCATCCGGAAACCGGTACGCAGCAGGGGCTGGTCGTCGACCAGTAGGACGCGGATGGCCACGTGACACTCCTTCGCTAGTCCCGCCCCATTCTGCCCTGCCCGGATTTCCCGGATCACCCGGTCCCGGAGCCGGCCGGGCCGACCGCCAGCGGATACGGCGGGGGAGTGCCACCGAACTCCGGGCAGTGCGCCCGGTGGTCGCACCAGCCGCACAGCTTCGTCGGCCGGGGCCGCCAGTCCCCGCTCTCCGTGGCCTGCCTGATGGCCTCCCACAGCGCGTGCAGCCTGCGCTCCACCCGCTCCAGATCGGCGAGGTCCGGGTCGTACGTCAGCACGTCCCCACTGCCCAGGTAGACGAGCTGGAGCCGGCGCGGGATCACCCGCTTCAGCCGCCAGACCACCAGCGCGTAGAACTTCATCTGGAACAGCGCGCCCTCGGCGTACTCCGGGCGGGGCGCCTTGCCCGTCTTGTAGTCGACGATCCGCACCTCGCCGGTCGGCGCCACGTCCACCCGGTCGATGATCCCGCGCAGCCGCAGCCCCGACTCCAGCTCCGCCTCCACGAACAGCTCCCGCTCGGCCGGCTCCAGCCGGGTCGGGTCCTCCAGCGTGAACCAGCGCTCCACCAGCTGCTCGGCCTCGGCGAGCCAGCCGGCCAACCGCTCCCCTTCCGGGTCGTCCGCGAACAGCTCGGTCACCTCCGGCCGGGACTCCCTCAGCCGGTCCCACTGCCCCGGAATCAGCGCCTTGGCCCGCGGCGCGGTCCGCTCCCCGGCGGGCGCGTCGAACAGCCGCTCCAGCACGGCGTGCACCAGCGTGCCCCGCGTCGCCGCCGCGCTCGGCTTCTCCGGCAGCCGGTCGATCACCCGGAACCGGTACAGCAACGGGCACTGCATGAAGTCACTCGCCCGGGACGGCGACAGCGAACTCGGCGGCCCGGGCCTGCGCCCGCCGCCCCCGGTCGACGCGGTCGGGGGTGCTTCGGCCGGCTCCGTGGGCGCAGGCATCGTCGCGGCCGGGGGCGTGCGGTCGGCGCCGCCCGGCTGGGCCGCCGTCTCGTCGGTGCTGCTGTCCATGTCCACAGACCTTACGGCCCGCCACTGACAGTGACCCGGTCGCCGCCCGCGTCGACCGGACGACCCCGGGGCAAACACAAGGGGTGCCGGGGCGAAACGTGCCACCACGGCCGCATACCATCGACCAGAGACCCCTTCCGTCCGGCAGGTGCGGAAGACGCTTCGAACGAGGGGACACCGTGGACGTGAGCGGCGGGAGCGGGCAGCCGCGGTCCGGCAACGAAGAGCCGGCCGAGCACACCGCGGACCCAACGGCCCCGGCGCCCGAACCCGTCCCCCACTCCACCCCTGATCCCGACGCCGACGCGCCCCGCGCGGCCCATACCGGCCCGGGGCCCGACGCCGGCGCGTCCCGTGACGACACCGGCCCGGGCAACGGCGGCGCTCCGGACGCCCCCGCACCGCGAGACGCCGACGGGGTCCGCGGCGCCGGCAGCACGTCCGGCGGCCCCGCGCCCGGAGGCGCCGAACCCGGCCCGGAGACCGGCAGCACGTCCGCCACCTCCGCGCCCCGCGACGACGAAACCGGACCGCAGGAAACCGGACCGCACGAAACCGGACCGCACGAAACCGGACCGGATACGGGCAACGCGCCCGGCCCCGCGCCCCGAGACGACGGATCCCGCCCGGAGACCGGCCCCGCGCCCGACGCCCCCGCATCCCGCGACGCCGACACCGGCCCGGTCACCGGCGACGCGCCCCGCGACGAGGAAGCCCGCCCCGGGCCCGGCCACGAACCCGGCGACCCCGCGCCCCTAGACGACGAAACCCCGCCCGACGCCGGCAGCGCGCCCGGCCCCCACGGACCGGCCCAGCCGGACCCCCGCTCTCCCGGGGCCGCCCACGAGCACCGCTCCCTCGCCCACTCCGGCATCGCCAAGGGCGAACCGCCCGAGCCCCGGCCGAAGGAGCCCGGCGGGGGGATCCTGATGGGCCGGCCCTTCGGCGTGCCCGTGTACGTCGCACCGAGCTGGTTCCTCGTCGCCGCCCTGATCACCTGGGTCTTCGGCGGACAGCTCGACCGCGTGCTGCCCGGGCTGGGCGCCGCCCGCTACCTGGTCTCCCTCTTCTTCGCGGTCGCCTTCTACGCCTCCGTCCTGGTCCACGAGCTGGCCCACACGGTCGCCGCGATCCGCTTCAAACTCCCCGTCCGCCGCATCCAGCTGCAGTTCTTCGGCGGTGTCTCGGAGATCGAGAAGGAAGCCGAGACCCCCGGCCGGGAATTCGTCCTCGCCTTCGTCGGCCCGCTGCTCTCCCTCGTCCTGGCCGGCCTGTTCTACCTCGCCCTGAAGCCCGTGCAGTCCGACTCCGTCCCCGGCGTCCTGCTGGCCGGCCTGATGGCGTCCAACCTCATCGTGGCGATCTTCAACCTCCTGCCCGGCCTCCCCCTGGACGGCGGCCGCATGCTCCGTGCCGTCGTCTGGAAGATCAGCGGCAGGCCGATGACCGGCACCGTCGCCGCCGCCTGGGTCGGCCGCGCCCTCGCCGTAACCGTCCTGATCGGCCTCCCGCTGCTCAACCAGTCCGGCGCCCTCGGCGGCAGCGGCGAGGACATGGGCGGCATGGACACCGTCACCGACGCCCTGCTCGCCGCCATCCTGGCCGCGATCATCTGGACCGGCGCCGGCAACAGCCTGCGCATGGCCCGGCTGCGCGAACACCTCCCCGAACTGCGCGCCCGCACCCTCACCCGGCGGGCCGTACCCGTCGAGAACGACACCCCGCTCTCCGAGGCCCTGCGCCGCGCCAACGCCGCCGGCGCCCGCGCCCTGGTCGTGGTGGACGCCGACGGCCACCCGCTCTCCCTCGTCCGCGAGGCCGCCATCGTCGGCGTACCCGAACACCGCCGCCCCTGGGTGGCCGTCAGCGGCCTCGCCCAGGAGCTGACCGACGGCATGCGCGTCTCCGCCGAGCTGGCCGGAGAGGAACTCCTCGACGTCCTGCGCGCCACCCCGGCCACCGAGTACCTGGTCGTCGAGGAGAGCGGCGAGATCTACGGCGTCCTGTCCGCCGCCGACGTCGAACGAGCCTTCGTGAAGGCCATGGCAAGGCCCACCTGACAGCGCCCCGAGCCGGCACGCCCCGCGAGGGGACGGGCACCCGCGCGCCCGGCCACCACCGGCCCGCACCCCCGCACTCGCGTTCGCCCCCACCGCCTCGACTGGTCAGGCCCCCGGCAGGGAACCGGTACGCTGGTCACATGTCCGAACCGACCGGTGCCGCCCGCAGGCGCGGGCCCTTCAAGGTCGGGGACCAGGTACAGCTGACCGACCCCAAGGGCCGCCACTACACGTTCACGCTCGAAGCAGGGAAGAACTTCCACACCCACAAGGGCTCCTTCCCGCACGACGAACTGATCGGTGCTCCCGAGGGCAGCGTTGTCCGCACCACCGGCAACGTGGCCTATCTCGCGCTGCGCCCCCTGCTCCCCGACTACGTCCTGTCCATGCCCCGCGGGGCAGCCGTCGTCTACCCGAAGGACGCGGGGCAGATCCTGGCCTTCGCCGACATCTTCCCCGGCGCCCGCGTCGTGGAGGCCGGCGTCGGCTCCGGCTCGCTCAGCAGCTTCCTGCTGCGGGCCATCGGCGACCAGGGCATGCTGCACTCCTACGAGCGCCGCGAGGACTTCGCCGACATCGCCCGGCAGAACGTGGAGCGCTACTTCGGCGGACCGCACCCCGCCTGGCAGCTCACCGTCGGCGACCTCCAGGACAACCTGTCCGACACCGACGTCGACCGCGTCATCCTCGACATGCTCGCCCCCTGGGAGTGCCTGGAGGCCGTCTCCAAGGCGCTCGTCCCGGGCGGCATCCTGTGCTGCTACGTGGCCACCACCACCCAGCTCGCCCGGACCGTGGAGTCCATCCGCGAGATCGGCTCCTTCAACGAGCCGACCGCCTGGGAAACCATGATCCGCAACTGGCACATCGAGGGCCTGGCCGTCCGCTCGGACCACCGGATGATCGGCCACACCGGCTTCCTGCTCACCGCCCGCCGCCTCGCGGACGGCGTCGAGCCCCCCATGCGCCGCCGCCGCCCCGCCAAGGGCGCCTACGGCGAGGACTACGCCGGACCCAACGCCGACGGCGGCACCGGCCGCTGACCGGCACACGCGCGCGTACAACGTCAGGGCGCCGGGTCCGAGTTCCCCACCCACGGTGGGGAACTCGGACCCGGCGCCCGCCCGTTGACCCGGCGCCCGCCCCGAAACCCGCCGCGCGCGGGGCCGCCGCCTGCGGGAATGCCGCACCCCGCCGTTCCCTCGCACCGTGACGTGTGGCAGCATGCAGGCCATCCCACCGGCACAGCCCTCACAGGAGACACTCCTCGTGCAGCAATCCGCCGTTCCGGAGCTCGCCCACACCCATGCCCGGCCCATCCACTGGGTCGCCACCGCCACGGCCCTCGCGGGCGTCGTGGCCCTCTCCTCCGTCATCCAGCCCGGATCGGCCACAGCCGCCCAGTCCGCCCCCGCCGCGAGCAGCCCCGCGGCGCCCGCCGCAGCGCCCAGCACGGCCAAAGTGGCGTTCCCCCTGGAGTGCGGCCCGGTCAAGGCGGTCGTCGCCAAGAAGGCCACCGGAGACCTGGATGGCGACGGCAGACCCGAAACCGTCGCCGTCGTGCACTGCGACGCCCCCATGGGCACCCCGCCCGACGGGGTCTACGTCCTCACCCGCGCCGCGGACAGCGGCACACCGCGCGTGGTCGCCACCCTCGTCGAGCCCCGGCAACGGCTCACGGTCACCGACCTCACGCTCCGCGCGCGAGCCGTGTCGGCCACCCTGCTCGGTTACTCCTCGGACGCCGTGCCCAGTTGCTGCCCCGACGTGAAGACCCCGACCTCATGGCGGTGGAACGGCAGCGCCTTCCTGCGCTCCACACCGGCCGGGGCCCACGGCGTCTGAGCCGGGCTCACCCCGCCTCGGGCCCGTACACCTCGACCCTGTCCGAAACCCGGCGTACGTGGATGCACTCGCCGGGACACTCCTTCGCCGAGTCCACCACGTCCGTCAGCAGCGGCAACGGCACCGGCACGGTCGCCCCCGGAGCCTGGAGCAGCTCGTCGTCCGCGCCCTTCACATAAGCCAGCCCGTCGATGTCCAGCTCGAACACCTCCGGGGCGTACTGGGCGCAGATCCCGTCGCCCGTACACAGGTCCTGGTCGATCCAGACCTCCAGCGCCTCGCCGCCCGGGGCCTCCTGCTGCACGGTCATCTCTCCTGCCGTCGGTTCGCCAGGCGGCCCGGACGCCACGAGGGCCAGCCGGGTCCGCTCCAGCGGCTGTTGGACACCCTCGACCCTACCTCCGCCCGCCAGGCGGCCCGGTGGCACCGGTTCCGGGTTTCCGCTCCCGCCCGCTCGGGTACCAGCGCCGGACCGGAACAGGAGCACCCCGGTGGCCGGGTCGATCACTTCAAGCCACCACGGCGGTGACCCCACCCGCCGACACCGTCGCTCTGCGTGATGATCGTACGAGCGCTCTGCGGGCTGCCCGCGAACCGGCCCATCGGCCACGAGCGGACAACTCCGGCCAGCAGCGGAGGGATTCGACCGCACCCTGCCCGGAACAAGCGGCTTTCCCCTCACGTTGAGTGGGTATCCCCTCCGTGCGAGGGAGTGCGCACCGGGTGACCGACGACACACCTTGACAGTCAATGTGATCTAGGGGTTTCAATCGACACCCACCCAGGTAGGGTCTGGAAGCGTCCAGCTCCCCTTGGAGGAGGTGAGGACCGTGGCAGCCCACGACGACGACATGAACCGCGGCATCCGCCCGGGACGAGGGTCCGACGACCCGGCCGGGCAGATCGCCTACCTTGAGCAGGAGATCGCCGTCCTGCGCCGCAAGCTCGCCGACTCTCCGCGCCACACGAGGATTCTCGAAGAGCGGATCGTCGAGCTGCAGACCAACCTGGCCGGCGTGTCCGCCCAGAACGAACGACTGGCCAACACCCTCCGCGAGGCCCGCGACCAGATCGTGGCCCTCAAGGAGGAGGTCGACCGGCTCGCTCAGCCGCCGGCCGGCTTCGGTGTCTTCCTCCAGGCCAACGAGGACGGCACCGCAGACATCTTCACCGGCGGCCGCAAACTCCGGGTGAACGTCAGCCCCAGCGTCGAACTCGACGACCTGCGGCGCGGCCAGGAGGTCATGCTCAACGAAGCGCTCAACGTGGTCGAGGCCATGGAGTACGAGAGCGTCGGCGACATCGTCACCCTCAAGGAGATCCTCGAGGACGGCGAACGCGCCCTCGTGCTCGGGCACACCGACGAAGAGCGGGTGGTGCGGCTCGCCGAACCCCTGCTGGACGTCACCATCCGCCCCGGCGACGCCCTCCTGCTCGAACCCCGCTCCGGGTACGTCTACGAGGTCGTGCCCAAGAGCGAGGTCGAGGAACTGGTCCTCGAAGAGGTCCCCGACATCGGCTACGAGCAGATCGGCGGCCTCGGCAACCAGATCGAGGCCATCCGCGACGCCGTGGAGCTGCCGTACCTCTACCCCGACCTGTTCAAGGAGCACGAGCTGCGCCCGCCCAAGGGCGTCCTGCTCTACGGCCCGCCCGGCTGCGGCAAGACACTCATCGCCAAGGCCGTCGCGAACTCGCTCGCCAAAAAGGTCGCCGAGGTCACCGGCCAGGCCGCCGGCAAGAGCTTCTTCCTCAACATCAAGGGCCCCGAGCTGCTCAACAAGTACGTCGGCGAGACCGAGCGGCAGATCCGCCTCGTCTTCCAGCGTGCCCGCGAGAAGGCCAGCGAGGGCACCCCCGTCATTGTCTTCTTCGACGAGATGGAGTCCCTCTTCCGCACCCGCGGCTCCGGCGTCAGCTCGGACGTGGAGAACACCATCGTCCCCCAGCTGCTCGCCGAGATCGACGGCGTCGAGGGGCTGCAGAACGTGGTCGTGATCGGCGCCTCCAACCGCGAGGACATGATCGACCCCGCCATCCTGCGTCCCGGCCGACTCGACGTGAAGATCAAGATCGAGCGCCCCGACGCCGAAGCGGCCAAGGACATCTTCGGCAAGTACCTCACCGAGCGTCTCCCGCTGCACGCGGACGACCTCGCGGAACACGGCGGCGACAAGAGCGCCACGGTCCAGGCCATGATCCAGACCGCGGTCGAGCACATGTACGCCGAATCCGAGGAGAACCGCTTCCTGGAGGTCACCTACGCCAACGGCGACAAGGAAGTCCTCTACTTCAAGGACTTCAACTCCGGAGCCATGATCGAGAACATCGTGGGCCGCGCCAAGAAGATGGCGATCAAGGACTTCCTCGAAAAGACCCAGAAGGGCCTGCGGGTCTCCCACCTCCTCCAGGCCTGCGTGGACGAGTTCAAGGAGAACGAGGACCTGCCCAACACCACCAACCCGGACGACTGGGCCCGGATCTCCGGAAAGAAGGGCGAGCGGATCGTCTACATCCGCACCCTCATCACCGGAAAACAGGGCGCGGACACCGGACGCTCCATCGACACGGTGGCGAACACCGGTCAGTACCTGTAAAAGCAGGGCGGCTGCGGGTGCCCTCGGCGGGTACCCGCAGCCGGCTGTTTTTCGGGCCACGACCGGAGCAGCCAATGACGCAAATGATCTCCCCACCAGCGCAAAGGCGTTCTAGGCTCGTTCCTGCCGCCGAGTCGCGCCGTGCGGGGACGGGCACCGCACACGCACCGGAGCGCCAGCGGTACTTGAGCGGCGCCCACGACCGAGGGTGCCGCCGGGCAAGGAGGGCCGCATGACCGTACGGCGAGTAATGGGCATCGAGACGGAGTACGGGATCTCCGTCCCCGGCCACCCGAACGCCAATGCCATGCTCACCTCGTCCCAGATCGTCAACGCCTACGCGGCGGCGATGCACCGGGCCCGCCGGGCCCGCTGGGACTTCGAGGAGGAGAACCCGCTGCGGGACGCGCGAGGCTTCGACCTCGCCCGGGAGGCCGCCGACGCCAGCCAGCTCACCGACGAGGACATCGGGCTGGCCAATGTCATCCTCACCAACGGTGCCCGACTGTACGTCGACCACGCCCATCCCGAGTACAGCGCCCCCGAGGTCACCAACCCCCGCGACGCCGTCCTGTGGGACAAGGCGGGCGAACGGATCATGGCCGAGGCCGCCGAACGGGCGGCCCAGCTGCCCGGAGCCCAGCCCATCCACCTCTACAAGAACAACACCGACAACAAGGGCGCCTCCTACGGCACACACGAGAACTACCTGATGAAGCGGGAAACCCCCTTCTCGGACATCGTGCGCCACCTCACGCCCTTCTTCGTCTCCCGGCAGGTCTTCGCCGGCGCCGGCCGCGTCGGCATCGGCCAGGACGGCCACGAGCACGGCTTCCAGCTCAGCCAGCGCGCCGACTACTTCGAGGTCGAGGTCGGCCTGGAGACCACCCTCAAACGCCCCATCATCAACACCCGCGACGAGCCGCACGCGGACGCCGAGAAGTACCGCCGACTGCACGTGATCATCGGCGACGCCAACCTCTCGGAGATCTCCACCTACCTCAAGCTGGGCACGACCGCCCTGGTGCTCTCCATGATCGAGGACGGCTTCATCGCCGTCGACCTCGCCGTGGACCAGCCCGTGCGCACCCTGCACCAGGTCTCGCACGACCCGTCCCTCAAGCGACTGGTCACCCTGCGCAGCGGCCGCACACTCACCGCTGTCCAGCTGCAGATGGAGTACTTCGAACTGGCCCGCAAGTACGTCGAGGAGCGCTTCGGCGCCGACGCCGACGACCAGACCAAAGACGTGCTCAGCCGCTGGGAGGACACCCTCACCCGGCTGGAGAACGACCCCATGAGCCTGGCCGGCGAGCTGGACTGGGTCGCCAAGCGGGAGCTGATGGAGGGCTACCGCCGACGCGACGACCTCGACTGGGACGCGGCCCGGCTGCACCTGGTCGATCTCCAGTACGCCGACGTACGGGCCGAGAAGGGCCTCTACAACCGCTTGGCGGCCCGTGGGCGCATCAAGCGGCTGCTGGACGAGTCCGAGGTCGACCGGGCGCGCACGAAGCCGCCGGAGGACACCCGGGCGTACTTCCGCGGACGCTGCCTGGAGCAGTACGCGGATGACGTCGCCGCCGCGAGCTGGGACTCGGTCATCTTCGACCTCCCCGGCCGGGACTCCCTCCAGCGCGTTCCAACCCTGGAACCGCTACGCGGAACGCGAAATCACGTCAAGGAGCTGCTGGACCGCTGTCGCACCGCGGAAGACCTGGTCAGGGTCCTGTCCGGCAACTGAGCGCGACCAGCGGGTACTCGTTCCGACCCGGGCGGCCGGGGTGGAAACCCCACCGCCCGGGAATCATCCAGGTGGCCCCGGCATGTTGTGGAAACTGCGGGGCCGATGTCGGACCCGGACTATAGGGTCTGATCATCACCGATCGGCAGGCGAACTGAGCGGGGTGAGGGATATGGCGACCAAGGACACCGGCGGCGGCCAGCAGAAGGCGACGCACTCGACGGAACAGGTCGAGGAGCAGACGCAGGACGCGCAGGCCTCGGAGGACCTGAAGGAACGGCACGAGAAGCTGTCGGACGACGTGGACTCGGTGCTGGACGAAATCGATGACGTACTCGAGGAAAATGCCGAGGATTTCGTGCGCTCCTTCGTGCAAAAAGGCGGAGAGTAGAGGCGTAAAGGTCGGTTTGCCTTCGAATTGAAAGTCGCGGGGGGATTCGGTGGCTGAAGAGCCGAACGCGAAGGAATGCGGCAAGTGTGGGCGGTTCCTGCCTCGTGCGAGGTTCGCCCGGGACAGGAATCGGCGGGACGGCCTCCAGGCGTACTGCCGGGAGTGCGTGGCGGAGTACAGCGCCGCGCACTACCGGCGCCGCCGGGAGGCCATGGGGAAGCCGGTCCGGGAGAAGACCGACGTCCCCGCCGGGCACAAGCTCTGCCGGATGTGCGGTGTGGTCAAGCCGCACAGCGAGTGGCACAGGAACGCGACGGCGTCCGACGGACTCTCCACACGCTGCAGAGCGTGCCGGGCAGCCCAGGGACGCGCGGAGCACCTGAAGCGGAACTACGGCCTCACCGAAGCCGAGCGTGACGCGATGGTGGCCGGCCAGTGCGGCCTCTGCGCGATCTGCCTGGCTGCCCCGCCCGAGCATGTGGATCACTGCCATGAGACGGGTAGGGTCCGTGGCGTACTGTGCTTCAGCTGCAATGCCGCACTGGGGCAGTTCAAGGATCAGCCCGAGGTCATCAGGCGGGCTGCCGCTTATGTGGAAGGAATCGCGTGGAAGCCAACACTCGTAGCACCGGGCGTCTACCAGCTGCCTTCCTGACGCCGGGGTCCTCCTCCTTCATGGACTTCCTCTCGGAGCACCAGCCGGAGCTGCTGCCCGGCAACCGGCAGCTGCCGCCCGTCCAGGGCGTGCTCGAAGCGCCGCACGGCACGACGATCGTGGCCGCGACCTTCCCGGGCGGTGTGGTGCTCGCCGGCGACCGCCGGGCCACGATGGGCAACATGATCGCCCAGCGGGACATCGAGAAGGTCTTCCCGGCCGACGAGTACTCGGCCGTGGGCATCGCCGGCACCGCCGGCCTGGCCGTGGAGATGGTCAAGCTCTTCCAGTTGGAGCTGGAGCACTTCGAGAAGGTCGAGGGTGCCCAGCTGTCCCTGGAGGGCAAGGCGAACCGGCTGTCGACGATGATCCGCTCCAACCTGGGCATGGCCATGCAGGGCCTGGCTGTCGTGCCGCTGTTCGCGGGGTACGACGTGGACCGTGACAAGGGCCGGATCTTCTCGTACGACGTGACGGGCGGCCGTTCCGAGGAGCACAACTTCGCGGCGACGGGTTCCGGCTCGATCTTCGCGCGGGGTGCGATGAAGAAGCTGTTCCGTGACGACCTGACCGAGGAGCAGGCGACCACACTGGTGGTGCAGGCTCTCTACGACGCGGCTGACGACGACTCGGCGACCGGCGGTCCCGATGTCGCCCGCCGGATCTACCCGATCATCACGGTGATCACCGAGGACGGCTTCCGCCGGCTCAGCGAGCAGGAGGCCTCGGAGTTGTCCCGTGCGGTGCTCCAGAGGCGCCTGGAGGAGCCGGACGGCCCCAAGGCCGCCCTGCTCTGAGCGCGGGCCCTGTTCTTACCAAGGTGATCCAGTGACCATGACAGAAAGGGACGGATAACCGGTGTCGACGCCGTTCTATGTCTCACCCCAGCAGGCCATGGCCGACCGGGCGGAGTACGCCCGCAAGGGCATCGCCCGCGGTCGCAGCCTGGTCGTGCTGCAGTATGCCGACGGCATCGTGTTCGTCGGCGAGAACCCGTCCCGTGCGCTGCACAAGTTCAGCGAGATCTACGACCGGATCGGCTTCGCCGCGGCCGGCAAGTACAACGAGTACGAGAACCTGCGCATCGGCGGTGTCCGCTACGCCGACCTGCGCGGCTACACCTACGACCGTGACGATGTCACCGCCCGTGGCCTGGCCAACGTGTACGCGCAGACGCTGGGCACGATCTTCTCCTCGGCGGCCGAGAAGCCATACGAGGTGGAGCTGGTGGTGGCCGAGGTGGGGGAGACCCCCGAGGGCGACCAGATCTATCGGCTGCCGCACGACGGTTCGATCGTGGACGAGCACGGCTCGGTGGCGGTGGGCGGCAACGCCGAGCAGATCAGCAGTTTCCTGGACCAGCGCCATCGCGACGGTATGAGTCTCGCGGAGGCCCTGAAGCTGGCCGTGCAGGCTCTGTCGCGGGACACCAACGGCAGCGAGCGGGAGATTCCCGCCGAGCGCCTGGAGGTGGCGGTGCTGGACCGTACGCGTCCGCAGAAGCGGAAGTTCAAGCGGATCGTCGGTCGTCAGCTGGGCCGTCTGCTGGCGGCGGACGGTGCGAGCACGGAGGCGGAGAGCGCGGAAGGCTCCGAGGACTCCGACGAGGAGTGACCCGCCCCTCGCAGGTGTCGCCGGGTGCCCCGGCCGGATCTCCGGCCGGGGCACCCGGCGTTCACAGGGACGCGCGTGGCGGCGCTGTGGAGCCTCGGACGACGAGTTGGACGGGGATGTCCCCGCCTTCCGGTTCCCGGCCCTCCAGGACGGCCAGCAGGGCCCGCATGCCCCGTTCTCCGAAGAGCTCGGCGTCCAGTCGTACGGTGGTCAGCTCGGGGTCGAGGGCGGTGGCCAGGGCCAGGTCGTCCAGGCCGGTGACGGAGACGTCGTCGGGGACGCGCAGGCCGAGGCGGCGCAGGGCCTTGTAGGCGCCGGCGGCGAGCTTGTCGTCGTCGCAGACGACCGCCGTGGGGCGGGGTCCGGGCGCGGTGAGGGCGGCTTCGGTGGCGGCCAGTGCGCCCTCGATGGAGATGGGGGCGCGGGCCGTGCGGATCTCGGTGCCGGGGACGGCGGCGAGGTGGGCGGCCAGTTCTCGTGCGCGTACGTCGAAGGTCCAGGAGGGCACGTCGGCGGCCAGGTGCAGGATCCGGCGGTGGCCGAGGCCGAGCAGGTGTCGGGCGACCTGGTGGACGCCGTCGGCGATGTCGAGGTTCACGGTGGCGGCGCCGAGGCTGCCGGCGGGGTCGCTGTCGAGCATGACCAGGGGGAGTTGGTCGCCGCGGATGGCGGTGAGGGCGTCGGCGGCCATGGAGGAGGCGAGGACGCCGTCGAGGGCGGCCTGGGCGGAGGCGAAGGGGTCGCGGGCGGGGCCGATGCCTTCGGGGGAAGGGTAGAGGACGACGCCGAAGCCGTGTTCGGCTGCTACGCGTGCGGCGCCGGTGTAGACGCCGGCGAAGAACTCGGTGGTCAGGGCGGGGACGACGAGGAGGACGGTGCGGGTGCGGCCGAGGCGGAGGTTGCGGGCGGCCAGGTTGGGCCGGTAGCCCAGGTCGCGGGCGGCTTCCCGGACGCGTTCGGCGGTGGTCTGGGAGACCCGGCCGCGCCATTTGTCGCCGAGGACGAGGGAGACGGCGGCCTGGGAGACACCGGCTGCCTGGGCGACGTCCCGGCTGGTCGGGCGTGTGCTGCTGCGGGACACCGCTTACTCCCGGTCGTCTGGACGTGCGAACAGCGCACATGGTACGGCCGCGAGGGCGCCGGCCGGCTGTGCCTGCCGCCCCCGGCACGCACGAAAATCACGGTGCGATGGCCGCCGTGGCGTTGGGCCGTCGGCCGACCGGGGTGCCGGTCGGCAGCCGCAGGGCGTGCCCCGCTTCGAGGATCTCCGGGTTCCCCGTGGCCGTGTCCCGCCCTTCCGGGGCTCGCCGGGACGCCTCGGCCCCGGGTCCAGTCGCCGGCGGCCGTCCCCGCCGCCCCGGCCGGCCGGTTTCTTTCCGCGCCCCCGGCGCAGGGGTGGCCGGGCGGGCTATCGGGTCGATGACCTGGTGAGCGGGGTCGTGGACTCGGTCGGCTCCGGGGTGCCCGCATGCCGGTCCGCCTCGATCCGCTTCTGCCCGGTCAGGAGGATGAGGATGCTGACCGCGAGGCCCAGCACGCCGCACGCCGCCGCCCAGCTCGGGCCGCCGTGCTCCAGGACCAGTCCGACGACGGTGGATCCGAGCGCCATACCCGAGGTCATCAGTGTGACGAGCCAGGCGAACGCCTCGGTGGTGGTGCCTGCCGGGGCGAGCTCTCCGACCAGGACGAAGGACACCGTCAGCACCGGCGCGAGGAACAGCCCGGTCAGCAGCATCAGGCAGGACATCAAGGGTGGCGCGGGCACCAGGCACAGGAACGCGTAACCGGGTGCCAGGCCGACGGTCAGCAGCAGGGCCCGCCGTGCGGGCCGCCCGGGCCGGCGGCGTACGGCGCCGTAGGCGAGACCGCCGATCAGGGCTCCGAGGGCGTTGAGAGCCAGGAGGGTCGGGGCGCCCCCGGGCAGTCGGTGATCCTCCGCGTACGCCACGACGACCACATTGAGCGTGCCGAGCGCCACGCCCACGCCGGTGAGGCTGACCAGCAGGACGACGAGGCCTCGGCTGCGCAGCGGGCCGAGCCAGTCAGGATGGCGGGCGGGCGCCCGCCAGACCCGCGCCGGCTCGGCGGTGGCGACCACGAGTGCACCCACGAGTCCCAGCAGCGCGGCGGCCCACAGGGCTTTGGCCGGTGTGGCGACGGAGACACAGCCGGCGACGATCAGCGGCCCGCCCACGAAGATGAGTTCCTGGGAGGCGGAGTCCAGGGCGTAGGCCGACTCCAGTTTCCGGGGGGAGACGACGGTCGGCCACAAGGCCCTCAAACAGGGTTCCAGCGGCGGCGTCGCCGCTCCCGCCACCACGGCTCCGGCGACGACAGCAGCCTGTTGCCCGGGGGCCGCCGCGATCAGGAGGAACCCGCAGCCCGCCAGCGCGGCCGCCGGCAGCAGTACCAGGGGCTGGCCGACGCGGTCGACCAGCCGGCCGAGCAGTGGTCCTCCCGCGGCCGTGGCAAGGGCGTACGCTCCGACGGCCAGTCCGACGAACCAGTACGTCGCGCCTGCGTTGCGCAGTGCCAGGGGGATCGCGACCGCGGCCATCCCGGTCGGCAGCCGTCCCACAAGGGTGCCCACCAGCAGGCGGGTCACGTGCGGGCTTCGCAGGAGATGGGCGTAACTCATCGGGTGCCTGCCCTGGCGAGGCAAACCGGCGTGCCTTCCCGGCCGGGGGTGAGCGGCACCCGAGGGGCTTCGCTGTGGGAAGCCCGGTCGGCACCTGGGCGGGTGGCGGTTCCGGCCGGGCTGAGGATCTTGGTCACTGGACGTCCCTGTCGGCGGAGAGTGGGCGGCGAGGTGTCGGCCGTGCAGTCAGGTTATACGTAACACTTGGCCGGGCGCACCCGGCGTACGCCATGGACGCGATCGCCCGGGAGGCCGCGTTCACCGTCGGTCCGCCGCCGGTGCCGGCCGGCTCGCGAGGGCCCGTCCGGCGGCCGGAGGACCAGCGACGACACGGCTCCGGCGGCCCCCGGCGGCGCGAAACCCCGCGGGGTGCCACCGGCCCGGACCTGCTCCCGCGCGGGGCGCGGTCGTTGCGGCTTCATCGGAACCTGATCCAAATCGTGCTGCCGAACCCCGTTTCAGCTCGGGGGATCGGGCGTAATGTTCCCTCATGGACCGCCGCATTTTCGGGCTGGAGAACGAGTACGGCGTCACGTGCACGTTCAGGGGACAGCGCCGCCTGTCGCCTGACGAGGTGGCGCGGTACCTCTTCCGCCGTGTCGTGTCATGGGGCCGCAGCAGCAACGTCTTTCTGCGAAACGGCGCCCGGCTCTATCTCGACGTGGGCTCACATCCGGAATACGCGACCCCCGAATGTGACAACGTGACCGAACTGGTCACCCACGACAAAGCCGGCGAGCGCATTCTCGAAGGACTCCTGGTGGACGCGGAACGACGCCTGCACGAGGAGGGAATCGCAGGCGACGTCTACCTCTTCAAGAACAACACCGACTCGGCGGGCAACTCCTACGGCTGCCACGAGAACTACCTGGTGGCGCGGCACGGGGAGTTCTCCCGGCTCGCGGACATCCTCATCCCCTTCCTGGTCACCCGGCAGCTGCTGTGCGGCGCCGGCAAGGTGCTGCAGACCCCGCGCGGCGCGGTGTACTGCGTCAGCCAGCGCGCGGAGCACATCTGGGAGGGCGTGTCCTCGGCGACGACGCGTTCCCGGCCCATCATCAACACCCGCGACGAGCCGCACGCGGACGCGGAGCGCTACCGCAGGCTGCACGTCATCGTCGGTGACTCCAACATGTCCGAGACGACGATGCTGCTCAAGGTCGGCGCCACCGACCTGGTGCTGCGCATGATCGAGGCGGGCACCGTGATGCGCGACCTCACCCTGGAGAACCCGATCCGGGCGATCCGCGAGGTGAGCCATGACATCACCGGCCGGCGCAAGGTGCGCCTGGCCAGCGGCCGGGAGGCCTCCGCGCTGGAGGTGCAGCGCGAGTACTTCGACAAGGCCCTGGACTTCTGCGACCGCCGGGGCATCCGCACCGGTACGGTCGCGCAGGTCCTGGAGCTGTGGGGCCGCACCCTGGAGGCGATCGAGAACGAGGAACTGGACCGCATCGGGACCGAGATCGACTGGGTCATGAAGTACAAGCTCATCGAGCGGTACCGGGCCAAGCACAACATGACGATGTCGCACCCGAGGGTCGCCCAGATAGACCTCGCCTACCACGACATCCACCGCCGTCGCGGCCTGTACTACCTGCTGGAGAAGAAGGGCCAAGCGACCCGGATCTGCAACGACTTGAAGATCTTCGAGGGTAAGTCGGTGCCCCCGCAGACCACTCGGGCCCGGTTGCGCGGTGACTTCATCCGGCGGGCGCAGGAGCAGCGCAGGGACTTCACGGTCGACTGGGTGCACCTCAAGCTCAACGACCAGGCGCAGCGCACCGTGTTGTGCAAGGACCCGTTCCGTTCGGTGGACGACCGGGTGGAGAAGCTGATCGCCGGAATGTAGGCCCGGTTCCACGGGCAGGGTGTTCGGGCCCCGATTCGCCGGAACGCCACACGGGCGCCGTACGTTTCCCGTACGGCGCCCTTCTCGGGTCGTAGAGTTGCGCGCACGCCATCCGCAAGATCGACCGATTACGAGGGCTCTTCCGTGCGCCGACGCTCACTCCTCCTGGCCGCCGTACCCGCGGGACTGGTCACAGTCGCCGGATGCGGTGACGACAAGTCCGACACCAGCAAGGCCGGCGCCTCGCCGTCGCCCTCGGCCTCCTCCGTGCCCCCGCCCAAGATCGTGGAGGGGCCGCTGCCGGCGGTCACGGCGGGCACGAAGTTCGGTGAGAAGCCGACCGTGGCCAAGGGGACGGGTGAGCCGTCGAAGAACCTCGCGGTGAAGACGCTGATCGCGGGCAGCGGCCGGGTGATCGCGGAGAACGACTTCGTCCGCGCCGACTACCTGGGCCAGGTCTGGAGCACCGGCAAGGTCTTCGACAACTCCTTCGACCGCAAGCGCCCGCTGGTCATCCAGCTCGCCCAGGGCAGCATCATCGACGGCTGGCGGTATGCGCTGGCGGGCAGGAAGACCGGCAGTCGTGTGGAGATCGCCGTCCCGCCCACCTGGGGCTACGGCAAGCAGGGCAACGCGCAGGCGGGTATCAAGGGCACCGACACCCTGGTCTTCGTCATCGACCTGATCGACTCGTTCAACTCGAAGAGCTCGGCCACGGGGCGGCAGGTCCCGCAGACCGACGCGGCCCTGCCGAAGGTGGGCACCAACACCGACGGCCAGGTGCCCAAGGTGACCGTTCCCAAGGCCGCCCCGCCGAAGAAGCTCGTGTCGCAGTACGTGCTGGAGGGCGACGGCCCCGCGCTGAAGCCGGACCAGACGATCCTGTGCCAGTTCCAGGGCCTGGTCTGGGACGGCGGGAAGACCTTCCAGCGGACCTACGGCTCCGGCCGGCTCAGCCAGTTCGGGCTGGAGCAGATGCAGCAGGCGGTCAAGGGCCTGGCCCAGGGCCTGACCGGGAAGAAGGTCGGCAGCCGGGTCCTGATCGTGGTGCCGCCGGACCTGGGGTACGGGAACAACCCGCCGAGCGGCGGCGTCATCAAGAAGGGGTCCACCCTCGTGTTCACCGTGGACATCCTCGCGGCGATGTGACGCGGGGGGTGCCCGGGGCGGGCGTGAAGCCCGTGGAGATGAAAGACTGTCCGCGTTTCGTGTCGTACACAAGCAGGAGCTTTTGACGTGAGCATCGACAAGCCCGAGATCGACTTCCCGGGCGGCGAGCCTCCGGCGGACCTTGAGATCAAGGACATCTGGGAGGGCGACGGCCCCGTCGCGCAGGCGGGCCAGACCGTCACCGTCCACTACGTGGGCGTGGCCTTCAGCACCGGCGAGGAGTTCGACGCCAGCTGGAACCGCGGCGCTCCGTTCCGCTTCCCGCTGGGCGCCGGCCGGGTCATCCAGGGCTGGGACAAGGGCGTGCAGGGCATGAAGGTCGGCGGCCGCCGCCAGCTGACCATCCCCGCCCACCTCGCCTACGGCAACCAGAGCCCGACCCCGGCGATCAAGCCCGGCGAGACCCTCATCTTCGTGGTGGACCTGCTCGGCGTCTGATCCATTCGTGATCCACTCCTGATCGGCCGGCCGGGTCCGACCGCATCCGATCAGCTGGGGCCCATGCCTGTTCGGGCATGGGCCCTCGGCTTTTGTCACCGCCCCGCGGAGCGGTACGGTCATCGCTCGGAAGCACCATAGGGAGGCGAAGGGCGTCGATGGCCATTGCCAAGGCCGAGCGGCTCATGAACCTCGCGCTGTGTCTGCTCGGCACCCGCCGGCCGCTCAGCAAGCGCGAGCTGCGGGAGTCGATCGAGGCCTATCTGGAAGCGGGCAACGACGACTCCTTCAATCGTATGTTCGAGCGGGACAAGGACGACCTGCGCGAACTGGGCCTGGTGATCGAGACCGTCGAGAGCATGGACGGCGAGGTGGGCTATCTCGCCCGCCGTGACAGCAACCGCCTGCCCCCCATCACCCTGGACGCCGAGGAGGCCGCCGCCCTGGGCCTCGCCGCCAAGGTCTGGCAGCAGGCCCGGCTGGCCGGAGCCGCCAGCGGCGCCCTGCAGAAGCTGCGCGCCGCCGGCCTGCCCGAGGACGTCGACCCGTACGAGGCGCACGGCGCCCTGGAACCGCGCATCCCGGTGCACGAGGCCGCGTTCGAGCCGCTGATGCTGGCCTGCCGCGACCGCCGCCCGGTGGTCTTCGAGTACCGCAAGGCGTCCGCCGCCCGCCCCGAGTCCCGGCACGTCGAGCCGTGGGCGCTGGAGTGCTGGCGGGGCCACTGGTACCTGGCCGGCTTCGACCGCGGCCGGGGTGCCGAGCGCGTCTTCCGGCTCTCCCGGATCACCGGGAAGGTCCGCTCCCGGGGTACGGGCTTCACCGCGCCCGTGCCCGACGTCGTCACCGTGCGCGAGACCGTCGCCGGCTGGGCCGGGGAGATAGCCGACCGCTCGGCGCTGATCCGGCTGCGTTCCGGCGCCGGTTACCCCCTTCGGGCGAAAGCCACCAAGGTCCGGGAACTCGGTGACGGCTGGGACGAGTTGGAGATTCCGTACGGGCACGGCCTGGACGCCTGGCTGGTGGAGTTCGGGCCGGACGTGGTGGTCCTGGAGCCGGCCGAGCTGCGGGCCGACGTGGTGGACCGGCTGCGTGCCGTGGCCAAGGGCTGAGGGGGAACCGTGGCAGTCAAACCGGTCAGGACCGTCAACGCCATCGACCAGACCCGGCGGATGCTCTCCCTGGTGACGTACCTGAGGGAGCGCCCCGGCGCCCGGATCGCCGATGTGGCGCGGGCCTTCGGCATCACCGAGGACGAGCTGGTCGCCGACCTCGACCTGCTGCCCATGTGCGGGACCAGTTTCCGCGGCGGCGACCTGCTGGACATCGACACCGACGGCGAGCGCATCTGGTGGCACAACCCGGCCGCGCTCGGCGAGGAGGCGGCCGAGCCGCTGCGGCTCGCCGCGGACGAGGCCACCGCCCTGCTGGTCGCCGCCCGAGCGGTGTCGACCCTGCCCGGCCTGCGGGAAGGCGACCGGCAGGCCCTGCTGCGGGCCACTGCCAAGGTCGAGGCCGCGGCCGGCGAGGCCGCCGGCGCCAGCTCCCGGCTGTCGGTGACCTTCGAGTCCGAGGGCGGTGTCTTCGCCGACGTCGACCGGGCGATCTCCGAGCGCCGCCGGCTGTGGATCCGCTACTACTCCCCGGCCCGTGACGAGGTCACCGAGCGCGAGATCGACCCCATCCGGCTGGTCAGCGTCGGCCACACCTATGTGGAGGCCTGGTGCCGCCGCTCCGAGGCCCGGCGCACCTTCCGGCTCGACCGGGTCGCCGAGATCAGGATCCTCGACGAGCCCTCGGCGCCGCCCGAGATAGAACTGCGCGACCTGTCCGAGGCGCTGGTCCAGCCGGCCGCCGAGGACCCGGAGGTCGTGGTCGAGGTCGGCCCCGGCGGCCGTTGGGTCGCCGAGTACTACCCGCACGACAGCGCCGACGAGCTGCCCGACGGCGGGCTGCGGATCACCCTGCGCACCCCCGAGCCGGCCTCCCTGCGCCGGCTCGCGCTGCGGCTCGGCGGCGACGGCCGGATCGTCTCTCCGCCGGAGCTGGCCGACAGCGCCCGGTCGGCGGCGGCGGAGGCGCTGGCGGCCTACGAGACGCAGCGGCCGGCGGTCTCCGGGCGGTGAGGCGCGCCCGGGGGAGCGCCGGGGACCGCGTGACCGGCCGCGACGGCGCCGCGGACGCGCGGGGGCGCCTCGTAGGGTTCCCGGCGGCGCGCCCGGCGAACGACCAGAAGAAGGAGCGAGGCCTGTGAGCGAGCGTGCGGGTGAGATGACGGCGGCGACCGCGTTCGCCGGCATGAGAAGAGCCGTCCCGGTGATGTTCAGGGCGGGCTGCCCCGACTGCCGGGGCCGCTTCGAGCTCGCCGCGGGCGCGCTGCGCCTCGCCATCGGCGCGACCAGCCGGACGACGTTCTACTCCTTCACCTGCCCCGACTGCGGCACCGCCGTCCGCAAGCCGGCGGGGGAGCGGATCGTGGAGCTGCTCACCGGCGGCGGGGTGCGGACCCTGCGGCTGCACTCCACGGTGTAGCCGGTCGCGGTGCGGGCCGGCGGACGGTCTAGTCTCGACGTCATGTTCTGGCCGATGTTCGCGGTAGCCATGGGTTTCCTGGGTCTCGCCGTCCTCGGGGTGCTCGCCGTGCGGGTGTTCCTTGAGGCGCGGCGCCTGGGGGAGCAGGTGGCGGACTCCGCGCGCCGTATCAACCGGGCCGCCGAGGATCTGGAGCGGGCGGCGGTGAGCACGGCCCGGGCCGCGGACGCGCTGTGAGCCGCGGCGGGCGGTGCCGGTGAGTGGGGCGGGGCGAGCGCTTTGCGTCACTTCGCCCTGTCATGCTGCCCTGTGGGAAAGGTACGCTGCTGGTCGTGGTGCGGAGAACGAGGCCCGCACCGTGGACCGGGAGTACGCACGGGGATTGCCTCACGTTTACCCCTGAGCGCTACGATCGCTGCCAGCACGACCATCGGACACATGTCCGACTGGCCGGACAGCACCCCACCCAGCCGCCTCGGTGAGAAGGTAAAGACTTATGTTCGGAAGGCTCGGAGCTCCCGAGATCATTCTCATCCTCGTCGTCATCATCCTGCTGTTCGGCGCGAAGAAGCTTCCGGACATGGCCCGCTCGCTCGGCAAGTCCGCGCGCATCCTCAAGAGCGAGGCCAAGGCGATGAAGGAAGAGGGCGGCTCCTCCGCCCAGACGCCCACCCAGGGCGAGCAGCCTCCGGCGCAGCGCACCATCCAGGCGTCCCCCGGCGACGTGACCAGCTCGCGCCCGGTCAACGAGCCGACGGACACCACCCAGCGCTGACGCAGGGCCGGAAAACCCCCGGCCTGCCGCACGAGATGAGGATGTGGGTTGCTCAAGCCTGCCCGCAAGAAGGAGAAGGACCCCGAGGGGCGGATGCCCCTCGCGGACCACCTTCGTGAGCTCCGCAACCGGCTCGCGAAGGCGATGCTGGCCGTCGTCGTCGTGACGGTGGTCGCCGCCTTCTTCTACAACGACATCATCAACTTCCTGACCCAGCCGATCCTCGACTCGGTCGGTTGCGGGAAGAGCTTCGCGGAACTGGCCCACTCGACTGCCAAGTCACAGCCGTGTGCGCAGATCACGATCAACGGCCTGCTCGCCCCCTTCACGCTGGCGCTGCAGGTCTCGCTGATGGCCGGTGTCGTGTTCGCGTCGCCGATCTGGCTCTACCAGCTGTGGGCCTTCGTGGCCCCGGGTCTGCACCGGCACGAGAAGAAGTACGCGTACGGCTTCGTCTTCACGGGCGCCCCCCTGTTCTTCGCCGGTGCCTTCTTCGCGTACAAGGTGCTGCCGACCACCGCGAAGGTGCTGCTCGGCTTCACCCCGGACGGCCGGATCGCCAACCTGCTGCCGCTCGACGACCTGCTCCAGCTGGTCACGCGCATGGTGATCGTCTTCGGTCTGTCCTTCGAGCTGCCGCTGCTGCTGGTCATGCTCAACCTCACCCGGGTGCTGTCCGGCAAGCGCATGCTCGGCTGGTGGCGGGGCATGATCCTGGGCATCACGATCTTCGCCGCCGTGGCCACCCCGAGCACCGACCCGCTGTCGATGCTGGCCCTGGCCGGGCCGATCTGGGTGCTGTACTTCGGCGCGGTCGGCTTCTCGCTGCTCAACGACAAGCGCCGGCGCCGCCGCGCCGCCGAGGGCCCCGACGATGACGAGGCGTCCGAGCTGGACCTCACGCCCGAGGACATCGGGGAGATCGAGCCCGTCCCGGCCGCCCGCGCCCTGCCCGAGCAGGCGCACACGGACCGCGTCAACGGCTACGACGACGTGACCTGACCGTTCCCGGCCCCGCCGGGCGATGCCCCCGTCCCCCAGGGACGGGGGCATCCGTCGTCTCCCCGGAGGCCGGGGATCCGGATAATGATCGTCCTGTTGTCAGCGGCGCCCGGTACGCTCGAACGTACGATGACAGAGGATCTCTCACCGGCCGAGCGGTACGCGGCAGCCCGCAGGCGGGCAGCCGAGCAGGCCACCGCCCTCGCCTCCTTCCGCGAGATGTACGACTTCGGCCTCGACCCCTTCCAGATCGAGGCCTGTCAGGCGCTCGAAGCGGGCAAGGGCGTGCTGGTGGCCGCTCCCACCGGCTCCGGCAAGACGATCGTGGGCGAGTTCGCCGTCCACCTCGCCCTGCGGCAGGGCAAGAAGTGCTTCTACACGACGCCCATCAAGGCGCTGTCGAACCAGAAGTACGCCGATCTGTGCCGGCGCTACGGCACGGAGAAGGTCGGCCTGCTCACCGGCGACAACAGCGTGAACTCCGACGCCCCGGTGGTCGTGATGACCACCGAGGTGCTGCGGAACATGCTGTACGCCGGCTCGCAGACCCTCCTCGGCCTCGGCTACGTGGTCATGGACGAGGTGCACTACCTCTCCGACCGCTTCCGCGGCGCCGTCTGGGAGGAGGTGATCATCCACCTGCCCGAGTCGGTGACCCTGGTCTCGCTGTCCGCCACCGTGTCCAACGCGGAGGAGTTCGGCGACTGGCTGGACACCGTCCGCGGCGACACCGAGGTGATCGTCTCCGAGCACCGGCCCGTCCCGTTGTTCCAGCACGTCCTCGCCGGGCGCCGGATGTACGACCTGTTCGAGGAGGGCGAGGGCCACAAGAAGGCCGTCAACCCCGACCTGGCCCGCCTGGCCCGCATGGAGGCCACCCGGCCGTCGTACCAGGACCGCAGGCGCGGCCGGGCGATGCGCGACGCCGACCGGGAGCGCGAGCGCAGGCAGCGTTCGCGCGTGTGGACCCCGGGCCGGCCGGAGGTCATCGAGCGGCTCGACTCCGAGGGCCTGCTGCCCGCCATCACCTTCATCTTCAGCCGCGCCGCCTGCGAGGCCGCCGTCCAGCAGTGCCTGTACGCGGGCCTCAGGCTCAACGACGAGGAGGCGCGTGAACAGGTCCGCGCCCTGGTCGAGGAGCGCACCGCCTCCATCCCGACCGAGGACCTGCACGTCCTCGGCTACTACGAGTGGCTGGAGGGTCTGGAGCGCGGGATCGCCGCCCACCACGCGGGCATGCTGCCGACCTTCAAGGAGGTCGTCGAGGAGCTGTTCGTCCGCGGCCTGGTCAAGGCCGTGTTCGCCACCGAGACCCTCGCGCTGGGCATCAACATGCCCGCCCGTTCGGTGGTGCTGGAGAAGCTCGTCAAGTGGAACGGCGAGCAGCACGCCGACATCACCCCGGGCGAGTACACGCAGCTGACCGGCCGGGCCGGCCGCCGCGGCATCGACGTCGAGGGCCATGCCGTGGTGCTCTGGCAGCGCGGTATGAGCCCCGAGCACCTCGCCGGTCTCGCGGGCACCCGCACCTATCCGCTGCGCTCCAGCTTCAAGCCGTCGTACAACATGGCGGTCAACCTGGTCGAGCAGTTCGGCCGGCACCGCTCGCGCGAGCTGCTGGAGACGTCCTTCGCGCAGTTCCAGGCCGACAAGTCGGTCGTCGGGATCTCCCGCCAGGTGCAGCGCAACGAGGAGGGCCTGGAGGGCTACAAGGCCTCGATGACCTGCCACCTCGGCGACTTCGAGGAGTACGCGCGGCTGCGCCGGGAGCTGAAGGACCGGGAGACCGAGCTGGCCCGGCAGGGCGCCGCCGAGCGCCGGGCCGAGGCCGCCGTCGCCCTGGAGAAGCTCAAGCCGGGCGACGTCATCCACGTACCGACGGGCAAGTACGCCGGGCTCGCCCTGGTTCTCGACCCGGGACTGCCCGCGGGCCGGACCGGCGGCCACCGGGGCTTCGACCACCACGACGGGCCGCGCCCGCTGGTGCTGACCGCCGAACGGCAGGTCAAGCGGCTGGCGTCGATGGACTTCCCGGTGCCGGTGGAGGCGCTGGACCGGATGCGGATCCCGAAGTCCTTCAATCCGCGCTCCCCGCAGTCCCGCCGGGACCTGGCCTCGGCGCTGCGGACCAAGGCGGGGCACATCCCGCCGGAGCGGGCGCGCAGGAAGCGGTCCCAGGCCGCCGACGACCGCGAGATCGCGCGGCTGCGGACGGCGATCCGCGCGCACCCCTGCCACGGGTGCGACGACCGGGAGGACCACGCCCGCTGGGCCGAGCGCTACCACCGGTTGCTGCGGGACACCTCGCAGCTGGAGCGGCGCATCGAGGGCCGTACCAACACGATCGCGCGGACCTTCGACCGGATCGTGGCCCTGCTGACCGAGCTGGACTATCTGCGCGGCGACGAGGTCACCGAGCACGGCAAGCGGCTCGCGCGGCTGTACGGCGAGCTGGACCTGCTGGCCAGCGAGTGTCTGCGCGAGCGGGTCTGGGAGGGCCTGGCCCCGGCCGAACTCGCCGCCTGCGTCTCCGCGTTGGTGTACGAGGCACGGGTCGGTGACGACGCCATGGCGCCGAAGCTGCCCTCCGGGAAGGCCAAGGCCGCGCTCGGTGAGATGGTCCGGATCTGGGGCCGGCTCGACGGGCTGGAGGAGGACTTCCGGATCAGCCAGACCGAGGGCGTCGGGCAGCGGGAGCCGGATCTCGGGTTCGCCTGGGCCGCGTACATGTGGGCGTCCGGCAAGGGCCTCGACGAGGTGCTGCGGGAGGCGGAGATGCCGGCCGGTGACTTCGTGCGCTGGTGCAAGCAGGTCATCGACGTGCTCGGGCAGATCTCCGCGGCGGCCCATGCGGAGGGCTCGACCGTGGGCAAGGCCGCGCGCAAGGCCGTGGACCAGTTGCTGCGGGGTGTGGTCGCCTACTCGTCCGTCGGCTGACCACGCCCGTCCTCGTCCGGAACGGCGACCGGGGCCGCCAGGGTGCGGCCCCGGTCGCCGTTTCACTCTTCACGGTGAGCAAGTCCCGCACGCCCGCCGTCCGTTACGTCTTGTGTTCGAACAAACGCCCTGCGTGTAAAAGGAGTTGAGGCTACTCCTCCTGCGGGGGCGATTTCAGGTGCTTGCCGAATATGACACGGCGATGATCCGGTCGGACTAAGCTCGCCCGCGACGCACCGAGTTGAGGCAATTCGCGCGTCTGTTCCCCCAATGAGCCGTACGTCCCGATCTCAGAAGGCATCCATGGTGAGTGTTCAGAAGCCTCCCGGTCGCCGCGAACGCCCCTATGCGCGTGTGCTCCTGCCGCCGGCCATAGTGATGGCCGCGGCGGCCGGAGCCGCCGTCGCTCTCGTACCGCCCGCGGCCCGGTTCGCCGTCGGCGCGTGCGGAGCGCTGGCCGTGCTGCTGGTCCTCGCCACCGCCGGGGAGGCCGCCCGCCGCGGCCGCCGGCTCCGCGAGGAGCAGGCCGAACACGCCCGCCACGCGGCCTACCTGGAGCAGCGGATCGCCGCGCACAACGAGCTGATGGAGCGCTTCGCCACCGAGGTCCTGCCCAACGGCTTCTACCGGCTGCGCCGCGGCCAGGTGCTGCGCAACGTCGTACGCGACGTCTTCGACACCGATCCCTACCTGCGTTCCCTGCCGCACGGCTACCGCGAACTGATCCGCATCGCGCTGCGCGGTGCCGACCAGGAGATCTCGATGCGGGACGCCACCGAGCGCTCCTTCGTGAGCGTCGCCCGCCGCGTCCAGGCCATCGTCCACCAACAGGCCGAGGAACTCAGGGAGATGGAGGAGGACCACGGGCGCAACCCCGAGGTCTTCGACGACCTGCTGCGCATCGACCACGGCACCTCGCTGATCGGCCGGCTCGCCGACACCATCTCCGTCCTCGGCGGCGGCCGGCCCGGCCGCCAGTGGCCCCAGCCGGTCTCCCTCTACAGCGTGCTGCGCGGTGCGATGTCGCGCATCCTGGAGTACCGCCGCATCAACCTCGCCTCGATCGTCAACATCAACATCAAGGGCACCTCGGTCGAGCCGGTCATCCACGCCGCCGCCGAACTCTTCGACAACGCCACGCGCTACTCGCCGCCCACCACCAAGGTGCACGTCACCGCCGTCGAGGTGCAGTCGGGCATCGTCATCGAGATCGAGGACTGCGGGGTCAGCCTGAGCGAGGAGTCCCGCGCCCGCATCGAGCGGATGATCGAGGACGCCAAGAACGGCGAGGACGCGCACAACCTCGGCGAGAACCCGCGGCTCGGCCTCGCCGTCGTCGGCCGCCTGTGCAAGCGGTTCGACATGGAGGTCTCGCTGCGCACCTCCGCCTACGGCGGGGTCCGCGCCATCCTCGTCGTCCCGCGCGTCATGACGACCACCGAGCCCGGGGTCGGCGCCGTACAGGCCCACGGCATCGGCGCCGCCGCCGCCCAGATCCCGACCGCGGACGCCGTCGAGGGCCCCAAGCGGCCGCCCAAGAAGCGCCGCCCCACCAGCCCCAAGCTCCCCGCCGGGATCTCCCTGGACGACGTCCCCGAGGTCACCGAGTGGACCGCGGGCGGCCTGCCGCAGCGCCGCAGCCGGATGCGGACCCCGCTCACCCAGCGGTACGCCGAGAAGGCCGAGGTCGAACGCGCCGAACGCGAGGGCCAACCGACGATCTGGTCGCAGAGGAAGCCGGAGCCGGAACCCGATCCCGAGCGGGAGGCCGAGCGCCAGAAGCTCAGGGAGCGGCCGCCGGGCCTGTGGATGGAGGACTTCTGGAACGGCCTGCGCAAGGGCATGCCGCCGGACACCCCCACCCACAAACTGACCGACTTCACACTCCACCCGACCGAGTACCTGCATCTGCTCAACGATTCGGCCGAGCACGCGGAGGGCGTCACCGAGGACGCAGCCGGGGCCGGCGAGGAGGGGGACCTCAAGTGATCCAGCAGCGAGGCAACCTGGACTGGATGCTCAAGCAGCTGAACGACGGCGTGCCGGGCATCGAGATGATCGTGGTCCTCTCCGCCGACGGACTGCGCATCGCCCGCTACGGCGGCGACCCCGACGCCGCCGACCGGGTGGCCGCCGCCTGCGCGGGCGTACAGAGCCTGGCCAGTGCCATCGTCCAGGAGATGCCCGAGGCCGGCGACATGAAGACCGTCGTCTTCGAGATCGACGGCGGCTACTTCTACCTCATGAACGCCGGCCCCGGCGCCTTCCTCGCCGTGCTCTCCGACGTGACCTGCGAGCCGGGGCGGATGAGCGGCATGATGCGTGACCTCGTCGTCCGGATCGGCGCCCACCTCACCAGTCCGCCCCGGCGGGACGGGCAGACCGTATGACCCCTCCACGACGCACGCGGCGCCGGCCGCAGCCCCCCGCCGCCAAGCCGCAGCCGGTTCCCCGGCCGGCACGGCCCGCGCCGCCGGACGCGGGCACCGGCCAGGGGCCGCGCCCGAACCCGGAACGGCTGTACTCCGTCACCGGCTCCGACGACGGCACCCGCGCCGAACTCGACCTGGTCACGCTGATCGTGGCGCGTTCGACGCCACCGGTCCTGGCCACCCCGGAGCAGGCGGCGGTGCTCCGCCTCTGCCAGGCCCCGCTGTCCGTGGCGGAACTCTCGGCCTACCTCAGGCTTCCGTTCAGCACGATGACCGTCCTGCTCACCGAGCTGATCACGGCCGAACTGGTGCACACCCGCGCGCCCGTCGTCCGCCAGGCCGTCCCCGACCGATCACTCCTCGAAGCGGTGATGCATGGACTTCAAAGGCTCTGACACCCTCCCCGGACCACGCACCGAGGACCACCTGCCGCACACGGCGCAGGCCGCGGTGAAGATCGTGATCGCGGGCGGTTTCGGCGTCGGCAAGACCACCATGGTCGGTTCGGTCAGCGACATCAGACCGCTGACCACCGAGGAGACCATGACCCAGGCCGGCATCGGGGTCGACGACGACTACGGCTCCGACTCCAAGACGGCCACCACCGTGGCCATGGACTTCGGCCGGATCGGCATCACCGAGAAGCTGGTGCTCTACCTCTTCGGAACTCCCGGCCAGGAGCGGTTCTGGTTCCTGTGGAACGGCCTGTTCGAAGGCGCGCTCGGCGCGGTCGTGCTGGTCGACACCCGGCGCCTGGAGGTCAGCTTCGATGTCATGGGCCGGCTGGAGGAGGGCGGTGTGCCCTTCGTCGTCGCCGTCAACTCCTTCCCGGACGCCCCCCGTTACCCCATCGAGGAACTGCGCACCGCGCTCGACCTGGGCCCGGACATCCCGATCATCGAGTGCGACGTACGCCGCCGCGCCTCCAGCAAGGACGTGCTGATGACCCTGATGCGCTTCCTGCACTCGCTCGCCCTGTCCGGCGCCCTCACCTGACCGGCAGCCACCCGCCCCCTCCTGCCCCCTTTCGTTCCGGAGCGACCACTGTGACGCCTGAACACCCCGCCCCGACCGGCACGCACGACACCCTCTCCGGCCCGCCGCCGGGCTGCCCCGCGCACGGCCTCGTCCCCGCGGGGCCGCGCCGGCTCTACGGCCCCGAGGCGGAGGACCTCGGCGAGCTGTACGAGCGCCTGCGCGAGGAGCACGGCCCCGTGGCACCCGTGCTCCTCCACGACGACGTCCCCATGTGGGTGGTCCTCGGCCACGCCGAGAACCTGCAACTGGTGCGCCAGGCATCCCAGTTCACCCGCGACAGCCGGATCTGGACCCCGCTGCGCGAGGGCGCGGTCAAGCCCGACCACCCGCTCATGCCGCACATCGCCTGGCAGCCCATCTGCTCCCACGCCGAGGGCGAGGAGCACAAGCGGCTGCGCGGCGCCGTCACCGCGGCCATGGAGACCATCGACCACCGCAGTGTGCGCCGCCACATCGGCCGCTACACCCAGATCCTGGTCAACGGCTTCTGCGAGCGGGGCCGGGCCGACCTGGTCTCCCAGTTCGCCGAGCACCTGCCGATGGCCGTGATGTGCGAGATCCTCGGCATGTCCGAGGAGTACAACGACCGGATGGTGCAGGCCGCCCGGGACGCCCTGAAGGGCACCGAGACCGCCATCCAGAGCCACACCTACGTCATGGAGGCGCTCAGCCGGCTCACCGCCCGGCGGCGCGCCGAGCCCGAGGACGACTTCACCAGCCACCTCATCACCCACCAGGCCGAGCTCACCGACGACGAGGTCCGCGAACACCTGCGGGTCGTGCTCTTCGCGGCCTACGAGGCCACGGCCAACCTCCTCGCCAACGCGCTGCGCATGGTGCTGACCGAGCCGGGGTTCCGCGCCCAGCTCAACGGCGGCCAGATGACGGTGCCGGAGGCGATCGAGCAGTCCCTGTGGGACGAGCCGCCGTTCAGCACCGTCTTCGCCTACTACGCCAAGCAGGACACCGAGCTGGGCGGCCGGCGGATCCGCGAGGGCGACGGGCTGCTCTTCGCGCCCGCCCCGGGCAACGTCGACCCGCGGGTACGGCCCGACCTGTCCGCGAGCATGCAGGGCAACCGCGCGCACCTCGCCTTCGGCGGCGGCCCGCACGAGTGCCCCGGCCAGGACATCGGCCGCGCCATCGCGGACGTCGGCGTCGACGCGCTGCTGACCCGGCTGTCCGACATCCAGCTCGACTGCGCCGAGGAGGACCTGCGCTGGCGGTCGTCCATCGCCTCCCGGCACCTGGTGGCCCTGCCGGTGCGCTTCGAACCGAAGCCGCAGCAGGACGTCGACCTGCCGCCGCAGGCCATGCCCGTCCCGCAGCAGAGGTCCCACTGGAAGGTGGGCACCCTGAGCACCGACCCGGCTCCGCCCGCCGAGCCCCGGCCGGTCGCCGTCCGCCCCGCCCCCGCCGAGCCCCCGGCCCCTGCGGAGACCCCGGCCCCTGCAAAGACCCCGCAGGCCGCCCGCCCCCGAGGTGTCTGGCGCCGGCTGCTGGCCTGGTGGCACGGCGAGTGAGCCCCGTACCCGCCGGGGCCGGGCTCAGGCGGCCCAGGTCTCGTACGACGTCCAGGCCTCGAGTTCGCGCGCGCTGGTGAAGGTGTGGTCCGCGCCCGTGACCGGATCGGTGAACTCCAGTGTCCGGGCCAGCAGTTGGAGCGGACGGTGGAAGGCGCCGGGCGGTTCGGGGGCGGCCACCCCGGGATAGAGCGGGTCGCCGAGGATGGGCACGCCCAGGCTGTTCAGGTGCACCCTCAGCTGGTGCGTCTGACCGGTCGTGGGGTGCAGCCGGTAGCGGCCGAGGCCGGCGCGGTGGCCGGCCAGTTCCACGCGGGTCCGCGCGTTCGGTTCGCCCGGGACCTCCCGGGCGGCCTGCACCCCCCGCTCCTTGACGATCCTGCTGTGCACGGTCCGGGGCAGCGTGAGCGCGGGGTCGTACGGCGCCACCGCCTCGTACTCCTTGCGCACCAGCCGGTCCCGGAACAGCGTCTGGTAGGCGCCGCGCTCCTCGGGCCGTACCGTGAACAGCACCAGCCCTGCGGTGAGCCGGTCCAGGCGGTGGGCCGCCGTCAGCGTCGGGACGCCCAGCTCGCGGCGGAGCCGGGCCAGCGCGGTCTGGGCGACGTGCGAGCCGCGTGGCGTCGTGGCCAGGAAGTGCGGCTTGTCGGCGACCACGATGTGCTCGTCCCGGTACACCACCTCCACCGGGAACGGCACCGGCACCTCGGCGGGCAGCTCGCGGTGGAACCAGACGTACATCCCCGGCCGGTACGGCGCGTCCGGCGCCACGGCCCGTCCGTCGGCCCCGACCACGAGACCCGCGGCGAACATCGACTCGATCATGCCGGGACCGGCCCCCGTCAGCCGCTCCACCAGATGCTCCCGCACGGTGGCCCACGCCCCGCCCGCGGGCAGCCGCAGCCGCACCGGGTCGACCCCTTCGCGCTGGGGGAGCGGGGCGGGCGGGGGCGGTGTACGGCGTCTCATCGGGGTCAAGGGTACGGGGGCACGGTCACCGGGACGCGGGCCGAAATCGGCTGCGCCCGGAGCCGCGCACTCGGCAGGATGTCGACCATGCCGTATCTCACCAGCCCGGTCGTGGCCCCCGGCGCCCTGGCCCGCGCCCCCCAGCCCACCCTGTCCGCCGGCGACGGCCTGGTCCTGCGCCCGTGGCGGGCCGAGGACGCGCCCGCGGTGCACGCCGCCTTCCAGGACCCGGTCCTGCGGCAGTGGCACATAAGGTCCTGCGACTCCGCCGAGGAGGCCGCCGACTGGATCACGCAGTGGCACCAGGGGTGGGCGGACGAGCGGGACGCGCAGTGGGCCGTCGTGACGGAGGCGACGGACGAGCTGCTGGGCCGGGCCGCGCTGCGCGCGATCCGGCTCGGGGACGGCGTCGCCGAGATGGCGTACTGGACGGTGGCGCGGGCGCGGGGCCGGGGTGTCGCCGTGCGCGCCACGACGGCCCTGGCCCACTGGTCCTTCGAGGAGGTGGGCCTGCACCGCCTGGAACTGACCCACGCCACCGCCAACGAGGCGTCCTGCCGGGTCGCCGGCAAGGCCGGGTTCGCCCTGGAGGGCACCAAGCGCAGTGCCCTGAACCACCCGGACGGCTGGCACGACATGCACCTGCACGCGCGCGTGCGCGGCGACTGAGCCGTACGGCACCCCCGGCGCGGGAAAGCGGCGGCACCCGACCCGGGTACCGCCGCTTCCCGCACGACCGCTCAGGCCGCCGCTGCCGCCGTTCTTCGTACGACCGCTCAGGCCGCCGCTGCCGCCGCGCCCTCCTGCTCGGCCTCGATCCGGGCGTTCCACTCCCGCTTGGAGGCCTGCCAGCCGTCCTCGTTGTGGCCCAGGCGCCAGTAGCCGGAGATCGACAGGTCCTCGCGCGGGATCTCCCGCTCGACCCGCAGCAGCCGGCGCAGCTCCTTCACGAAGGCCGCCTCGCCGTGCACGAAGGCGTGTACCCGGCCCGCGGGGAACTCGAGTGCGCGCACGGCCTCCACCAGGGCCTCGCCGACCGGCCGGTCCCCGCGGTGCAGCCAGACCACCGGCACCCTCGTGTCGATCCTCTGCTCCTCCTCGGGCCCGGACACCTCGACGAAGGCGTGCGCGCGGGCGCCGGCGGGCAGCGTCTCCAGGGCGCGGGCGATCGCGGGCAGCGCGCTCTCGTCACCGGCGAGCAGATGCCAGTCGGCCTCCGGGGCGGGCGCGTACGCACCGCCGGGGCCCAGGAACCGCACGGTGTCACCCGGCCGCGCCCGGACGGCCCAGGGTCCGGCCAGGCCCTCGTCGCCGTGGATCACGAAGTCCAGGGTCAGCTCGCGCCGGGCCGGGTCCCAGGCGCGCACGGTGTACGTCCGGGTCACCGGCCAGTGCTCGCGCGGGAACTCGGCGCGGATCCGCTCCAGGTCGAACGGCTCCGGATAGGTGACGCCGTCGGCACCGAACAGCAGCTTCACGTAGTGGTCGGTGCAGGTGTCCGCGGCGAATCCGGCCAGGCCCTCGCCGCCGAGCACCACGCGCTGCATGTGCGGGGTGAGCCGCTCGGTGCGCATCACCTGGGCGGTACGGGGCTTGCGCGGCTTTCGTCCCGGACGCTCTGCCATCACGGCCTCCTGCAAGATTAGTTAGGTTTACCTAAGTTAACATCCCGCTCGGTGAAGGTCACGACGAAGGTCACAACCAAGGCCACGACGCAGGTCATCGCGCGAGCGTCGTCAGCAGCCGCTGCAGCGAGCCGCCGAGACCCCACCGGTGCGCCAGCGCCTCGAGCGCCGCCGGGTCGCGCGGGGCCCGCGGCAGGGCCGTGTCGACGTCCGGCAGCGGCACGTCCCCGGCCACCCGCACCACCTTCGGCGCGACCGCCACGTACGGCCGGGCCTCGGCGAGCCGCTTGCGCTGCGACGGCGTGAGCCTGGCCCGCGGGTCGTCGACCGCCGCCATGATCCCGGCCAGGTCGCCGAACTCGGCGAGCAGCTTGGCGGCTGTCTTCTCGCCGATCCCGGCCACGCCCGGCAGGCCGTCGCTCGGGTCGCCGCGCAGCAGCGCCAGGTCCGCGTACCCCCGCCCGTCGACGCCATACTTCTCGCGCAGCACCGCCGCGTCCGTCAGCTGGAGCGTGCCGACGCCCTTCAGCGGATACAGCACCCGGACCGCCCGCTCGTCGTCCACCAGCTGGTAGAGGTCGCGGTCGCCGGTGACGATGTCGACCGGGCCGGCGGCCCGCGCGGTGAACGTGCCGATCACGTCGTCCGCCTCGTACCCCGCGACGCCGACGCGCGCGATCCCGATCGCGTCCAGCACCTCCTCGATCACCGGCACCTGCGGGGCGAGGGTGTCCGGCACCTCCTCCTCGTCCGGTGCGCCCTCGTGCTCCTCGGCGACCCGGTGCGCCTTGTAGGTGGGAATGAGGTCCACCCGCCACTGCGGGCGCCAGTCCGCGTCCATGCAGGCCACCAGGTGCTCCGGCCGGTGGTCCTTGACCAGCCGGTCGATGAAGTCCAGCAGCCCGCGGACCGCGTTGACGGGCGTGCCGTCCGGTGCCCGCACGGAGTCCGGGACGCCGAAATAGGCGCGGAAGTACAGCGAGGCGGTGTCGAGAAGCATCAGTCGTCCGGTCACCCACGCATCATCGCGCACCCCACCGACAGCGCCCGGTACCGCCCGGCCGCTCCCGCGCTCACCGCACGGATCAGGCCGATCACCCCGCGTCAGAAGCGTTGGCCCGGGCCGGGGTGCGCCGCCCGGCTGGTCGGCGGGTTCATCCTCCGGGGTGACCGGGTCCGGTACCGGTCACCGGGCCCCGATCGCTGGCGTGAACCGACAGGGTGCCCGGTCACGGGGATGTCAGGGATGTGGCGGGAGCGTGAAACGGTTTGCCGAACATGCGTAGGGTGCAGAGAAGTCATCGGAAGAGGTGTGCCCTGCAGCGGGCACTCGGACAGCGGCACCGACGGGTGCACGACGAGTGAGGGAGGGAGCCGGAGCGATGGGCGACCACAAGGAGCAGCAGCCCGTGCGGGTGGGCGCGGCCGTCCGGCGGCGCCGCCGCGCGCTGGAACTGACCCTCGCCGTCGTGGCCGAGCGCAGCGGCCTGTCGGTGCCCTTCCTCAGCCAGGTGGAGAACGACCGGGCCCGCCCGAGCCGTACCTCCCTGGAGAAGCTGGCCGACGCGCTGCGCACCACGGCCGTCGAACTCCTCGCCGCCGGCGACCCGGCCGCCAGCGTGGACGTCGTCCGCGCCGAGCACCTCCCCGACGGCGACTTCGCCCCGCGCACCCGCACCCTGGTGCGCGGCCACCACCAGCTGCACGCCTCCGAGTTCACCGGCGACCACGACGCCGGCCGCGAGTTCCAGCACCGCAACGACGAGCTGATGTACGTCGCCGACGGCGCGGTGGAGATCGAGGCCGAGGGGCGCGCGTACCGGCTCGGCCGCGGCGACACCCTGTACCTGACGGGCGGGGTACGGCACCGGTGGCGGGCCACCGTCCCGGACACCCGGATCATCGTCGTCGCGGTGGCCGAGCACATCGAGGCCTTCCAGGACAGGTCCCGCTGAGCGCCCGGGGCAGGTGCGGGGCATGACCGCCGGCCGTCCGGGGGCCCGCCGCGGCCGGTCGGGCGGTGCCCCGCGCTCCGCCGGGCCGCGGGTCGTCTCCCTGGTCCCGTCCCTCACCGAGGCCGTGGCCGTCACCCTGCCCGGCGCCCTGGTCGGCGCCACCGACTGGTGCACCCACCCGGCGGACCTGGAGGTGACCCGGATCGGCGGCACCAAGAACCCCCGGGTCGAGAGCGTCCTCGCGCTCGGCCCGGACCTGGTCGTCGCCAACGAGGAGGAGAACCGCGCCCCCGACCTCGACGCCCTGCGCGCGGCGGGCGTCGAGGTGCTGGTCACCGAGGTGCGCAGCGTGCCGCAGGCCTTCAGCGAGCTGGACCGGGTGCTCACCGCGTGCGGTGCGCCGGGCCGGCCCGGCTGGCTGGACGCGGCCGAGGCCGCCTGGACGGCGCCGCCCGAGCCGGAGCGGCGCAGGACGGCGGTCGTGCCCGTCTGGCGGCGGCCCTGGATGGTCCTCGGCCGGGACACCTTCGCGGGCGACGTCCTGGCCCGCCTGGGCGTGGACCACGCGTACGCCTCCCACCCCGAGCGCTATCCCCGCATCCCCCTGGACGAGCTGCGGGCGGCCCACCCGGACCTGGTGGTGCTGCCCGACGAGCCGTACCGCTTCACCGCGGACGACGGCCCCGAGGCCTTCCCCGGCCTGCCCTGCGCCCTGGTCAGCGGACGGCACCTGACCTGGTACGGCCCGTCGCTGGCGCAGGCGCCACGGGTGCTGGCCGGGGCGCTGCGAGCAGCTCACCGCTGAGCAGGCCGCGCACGGTGCCCCCGGCCGCCGCGAGCCAGGCGGCCACCAGGACGCCGTACAGGACGACGGCCAGGGCGTCGTACACCGCCAGACCGGTGTGCCGCGCGAGGGCGGCGGCGCCGGAGACACAGGTGCCCACCGGGAAGGTGAACGCCCACCAGGTCATGGCGAAACCCATGCCCCGGCGCCGGGCCCGCACCACGTGCGCGCCGGCCAGCGCCAGCCAGAGCAGCGCGAACCCCATGACCGGCACCCCGTACAGCACGGCGAACACGCCGAGACCGCGGGCGTAGGGGGCCGGTACGACGCCGGGGGCGGCCTCCGCGATCAGGGCGACGGCGGTGGTGGACTGGCCCAGCGGGCCGAGGACCAGGAACAGGGTCGGGGTGAGCGCGAGCGGCAGCGGCCCGGCGGTGAGCACACGGGCGAAGACCAGCGGCAGCATCGTCAGCACGGCCAGCAGGCTGAGCCCGAACAGCGCGAGGCAGGCCAGCAGCAGGGTCTCCCGGGGCTGTCCCGGCGGCAGATGCGGCACCAGCAGCGGGCCGAGCGCGGCCGACACCATGGGCGCGACCAGCGGCAGCAGCCACACCGGGGTGGCCTCGGCGGCCTCGACGCGATGCCGTACGGCCATCAGGTACGGCACGGCCACGGCGGCGCCGAGCCCGACCGCCGTCCCGGTGGTGAACAGCACGGTGTCCAGGGCCACGGCCGCCCGTGTGCCGATCAGTTCCCGGCCGGCCGTCAGGGCGCCGCCGCCCACCGCCAGCAGGGCCATCGACAGGCAGCCGTAGAAGGGGGCCACGGCCGGGTCGAGGAGGTGGGCGCGGGCCTGCTCGCGGTGGCGGCCCCAGTGCAGGGCCCGGGCGGCCAGCAGGGTCACCAGCAGGAGCAGTGAGAGCGTCCAGACGGCCGCGAGGACACCGCGCGGCCCGTGCGCGGACGCGGGCAGTACGGGCAGTGCGACGCCGGCCGAGCCGACGATGGCGGTGCCCATCACGCAGGCGTACCAGTTCGGGCCGAGGTGGCGGAGCCGGTCGGCGCGGGGGAGGGGCAGGGGCTGGGCAACGGTGACCATGTCCCCACGGTCCCGCGGCCGGTCGTCCCCGACCAGGGAGTTCCTCCCTATGAGGGCATAAGCTGGTCTTATGAGCGAGGCGGAGGAACAGCGCGAGCCGGCGGCGACCCTGGCGCACCGGGTGCCGGACCTCGCCGCGCTGGAGCTGCTGCTCGCGGTGGCGCGGCTGGGCAGTCTCGGCGCGGCGGCCCGCGAGGTCGGGATCACCCAGCCCGCCGCGAGCAGCCGGATCCGCTCCATGGAACGGCAGCTGGGCGTCGCCCTGGTCGACCGCTCGCCGCGCGGCTCCCGGCTCACCGACGCCGGCGCCCTGGTCACGGACTGGGCCCGGCGGGTGGTGGAGGCCGCGGCGGCCTTCGACGCGGGCGCGCGGGCGCTGCGGGACCGGCGGGACTCGCGGCTCAGGGTCGCGGCGAGCATGACCATCGCCGAGTACCTGCTGCCCGGCTGGCTCCTCGCGCTGCACGCCGAGCGGCCCGACACGGCCGTCTCGCTGCTCGCGGGCAACTCGACGAAGGTCGCGGAGCTGTTGCTGGCCGGGGAGGCGGACCTCGGCTTCGTGGAGGGACTCAACGTGCCCACGGGGCTGGACTCCGCGGTCATCGCCCACGACCGGCTGATCGTCGTCACCGCGCCGGCCCACCCCTGGGCGCGCCGCCGGCGGCCCGTGACGGCGGCGGAGCTGGCCGCCACCCCGCTCATCCTGCGCGAACGCGGCTCCGGCACCCGGCAGGTCCTCGACGCGGCCCTCGGCGGCCCGGCCCGCCCGCTGATCGAACTGTCCTCCACCACGGCGGTCAAGGCCTCGGCGGTCAGCGGCGCCGGCCCCTCCGTCCTCAGCGAACTCGCGGTGGGCGAGGAACTGTCGATGCGGCGCCTGGTCAGCATCCCGGTCGAGGGCATGACCCTCCACCGGGCCCTGAGAGCGGTCTGGCCCACCGGCCACCGCCCAACGGGCCCCGCCCGGGAACTCCTGTCCCTGACGCGGGGGTGAACCGACGGGGGAGCTGCGCTGCGGGCGGGGGTGCGGTGCCGGGCCGCTGCGGCGGGCTGCGGCTGCGGCCGGGGCGCGCGCAGGTGCCGAGGAAACGCGCCGGAGGGGCCGCCACCTGCGGCAGCCGCCCGCATGACCCCCGCCCCCCCGGCGAAAACCGCTGGTCAAGCTCCGCGGTGGACCGGCAGCATCATGGTCATGACCGTTACCGCCCCGCCCGCCACGGGTGTTCGAGCTCCCTGGGACGTGCTCCCGGCCGTCGTTCGTGATGCCGTCGGCAGCGTGCTCGGGGGGCCCGTGGTGGGGGCCGTCACGCAGCGGGGTGGGTTCTCGCCCGGCGTGGCCGCCCGGGTGCGGACGGCGGGGGGCCGTACCGGGTTCGTCAAGGCGGTCAGTGCCGAGGCGAACCCGCACAGCCCCGGCCTGCACCGCAGGGAGGCGCGGAACGCCGCCGCGCTGCCGGTCACCGTGCCGGCGCCCCGGCTGCTCGGGTCGTACGACGACGGCACCTGGGTGGCGCTGGTCTTCGAGGAGGTGGCGGGACGCCAGCCGCACGTGCCCTGGCGGCCTGCGGAACTGCGCCGGGTGCTCGACGCCGTGACCGTCCTCGCCCGTACCGGCACGCCGTCCCCGGTCGACGCCCCGCCCGTCGCCGAGGAGCTGGCCCGCGACTTCGCCGGCTGGCGCGCGCTGCGCGACGGCGAGGCCGGTGACGTGCGGGCCCCGCTCGGCGACTGGGCCGCCGACCACCTGGCCGAACTCGCCGCGCTGGAGGCCGGCTGGGCCGAGGGCGCGTCCGGGGACACCCTGGCCCACGCCGACCTGCGCGCGGACAACGTTCTGCTCACGGCCGACGGCGTCGTCTTCGTGGACTGGCCGCACGCCCTGCGCGCCGCGCCCTGGTTCGACCTGCTCGTCCTGCTCCCGTGCGTGCGGGCGCAGGGCGGCCCGGACCCGGAGGAGGTGTTCACCACGCACCCCCTCGGCAGGGCGGCCGACCCGGACGCCGTGACCGCGGCGCTGGCCGCCCTCACCGGCTACTTCCTGCGCGGTTCGCTGCGTCCGGCGCCGCCGGGCCTGCCCACCCTGCGGCCCTTCCAGCGCGCGCAGGGCGAGGCCGCCCTGGCCTGGCTCAGGAGGCGGCTGTGACCAGGGCCCGCATCACCCGGGGGTCGTCGCCCATCTCCGGATGCCACTGCACGCCCAGCGCCCACCCCCGGTCGGCCGGCAGTTCGACGGCCTCCACGGTGCCGTCCGCCGCGTAGGCCGACGGGACCAGCCCCTCGCCGAGCCGCTCCACCGCCTGGTGATGGTACGTGGGCACCGCCAGCTCCTCCGGGACGATGCCGGCGTACAGCGTGCCCGGCACCGGCCGCACCGGGTGCGCGCCGAACACGCCGACCAGCTCCGCGTGCCCGTCCAGGTGCTGGACGAGCGTGCCGCCGCAGGCGACGTTCAGCAGCTGCATGCCCCGGCAGATCCCGAGCAGCGGCACCCGCGCGGCCAGCGCCGCCCGGATCAGCGCCAGCTCCCAGGCGTCCCGCTCCGGCGCGGGCGGCCCCGTGCGCGGTGAGCGCTCGGCGCCGTACCGGGCCGGGTCGACGTCCGGGCCACCCGCGATGACCAGCCCGTCCAGCCGGGCCACCGCGGCCTCGGCGTGCTCCGGCGCGTCCGGCGGCAGCAGCGCGGCCAGCCCGCCGGTCCGCTGCACCAGCCGCGGGTAGCCGGCCGCCAGCAGCACCGCGTCCAGCTCCCACACCCCCCAGCGCACGCCGGACTCCAGATACGTGCTCACACCGATCAGCGGCCGTACGGTCATGCTGCCCTCCCTGGCATCGGCACACTGCCCACCCGCAAAGGTGCCCACTCATACCTTTGCAGACGCGGTTCAGGCCAGGAAGCCGCGCAGGAGGGCCGCGGTCCCCGCGCAGTGCTCGCGCATCATCTCCCGCGCCCCCTCCGCGTCCCCGTCCAGCACCGCCTCCACCAGCGCGGTGTGCTGGCGCTGCGAGTGCTCCAGGTTGCGCACCAGCAGCGGGATGCAGTCCAGCAGGTCGTTCACCGTGGCCCGGACCGCCGCGTACCGCGCGGTCAGCGACGGCGAACCGCACAGCTCGGCCAGCGTCAGGTGCAGCAGCGTGTCCGCCCGCCGGTAGTCGGTCAGCGGGGCCTCGTGGGTGCGCTCCAGCGCCTCCCGCAGCCGCCGCGCCTGCTCCCCGGTCAGTCCGTGCGCCGCGCACAGCCCGGCCGCCCCCACCTCCAGCACCTCGCGGAAGCGCAGCACGTCCTCGATGTCGACCCCGGCCACGCGGCGCCGCAGCTCGTCCTCGCCGCCCGCGTCCGCGCGGGGCAGCACGAACGTTCCGCCGTACCGGCCGCGCCGCGCCTGGACCAGACCCTGGTCCTGGAGCACCCTCAGCACCTCGCGCAGCGTCACCCGGCTGATCCCGAGCCGCTCCGCCAGCTCCCGCTCGGCCGGCAGCCGCTCGCCGCCCGGCACCAGACCCAGCCGGACGACCTGGAGGATCTGCTCCAGCGCCTCCTCGAAGCCGTTGCCCGCCCGCACCGGCCGCAGCACCGGAGCGAGCCGGTCCGCCGGCCCCACGGCCCCCCTGTCCCGCGACATCGGCCGTACCCCCTTCCCAACCAATGGTTCTCCGCAATACCTTATGGCTCCCGGCCCGGCCGAAAAAGCGCGATGGCGCCCAAGGAGGCTCTCCCGTGGCAGACCGCACACCCCCGCTCGGCGTCGAGGAACTGCACACCCTCGTCGCGGGCGGTGAGATCGACACTGTCGTCCTGGCCTTCCCCGACATGCAAGGGCGGCTCCAGGGCAAGCGGTTCGCCGCCCGCTTCTTCCTCGACGAGGTGCTGCACCACGGCACCGAGGGCTGCAACTACCTGCTCGCCGTCGACACCGAGATGAACACCGTCGACGGCTACGCGATGTCCTCCTGGGAGCGCGGCTACGGCGACTTCGCCATGCACCCCGACCTGTCCACCCTGCGCCGCATCCCCTGGCACCCCGGCACCGCGCTGCTCGTCGCCGACCTCGCCTGGAACGACGGCTCCCCGGTGGTCGCCGCCCCGCGCCAGATCCTGCGCCGCCAGCTGGAGCGGCTCGCCACGCTCGGCTACACCGCCCAGGTCGGCACCGAGCTGGAGTTCATCGTCTTCAAGGACAGCTACGAGCAAGCCTGGAACGCCGACTACCGCGATCTCACCCCGGCCAACCAGTACAACATCGACTACTCCATCCTCGGCACCGGCCGCATCGAGCCCCTGCTGCGCCGCCTGCGCAACGACATGGCCGGTGCCGGCCTCACCGTCGAGTCCGCCAAGGGCGAGTGCAATCCCGGCCAGCACGAGATCGCCTTCCGGTACGACGAGGCCCTGGTCACCTGCGACCAGCACGCCCTGTACAAGACCGGCGCCAAGGAGATCGCCGCCCAGGAGGGCGTCTCGATCACCTTCATGGCCAAGTACAACGAGCGCGAGGGCAACTCGTGCCACATCCACCTCTCCCTCGCCGACGCCGACGGCACCAACGCCATGGCCGGTCCCGACGGGATGTCCGACGTCATGCGGCACTTCCTCGCCGGTCAGCTCGCCGCCCTGCGCGACTTCTCGCTCCTCTACGCCCCCAACATCAACTCCTACAAGCGGTTCCAGCCCGGCTCCTTCGCGCCCACCGCCGTCGCCTGGGGCCACGACAACCGCACCTGTGCCCTCCGCGTGGTCGGCCACGGGCGCTCGCTGCGCTTCGAGAACCGGCTGCCGGGCGGCGACGTCAACCCCTACCTCGCCGTCGCCGGGCTGGTGGCCGCCGGCCTGCACGGCATCGAGCAGAAACTCGAACTCCCCGAACCCTGCCCCGGCAACGCCTACACGGCCGGTTTCCCGCACGTACCGACCACCCTCCGCGAGGCCGCCGACCTCTGGGCGAACAGCCCCATCGCCAAGGCCGCGTTCGGCGACGAGGTGGTCGCCCACTACCGGAACATGGCGCGCGTCGAGCTGGAGGCCTTCGACGCCGCCGTCACCGACTGGGAGCTGCGCCGCTCCTTCGAACGCCTGTGAGGCCACACGTGTCCCAGCCGAACCCCCAGCCAGACTCCCAGCCGAACCCCCAGCCGTCCTCCGAGCCGTACGCACTCGACGTCCTCAACCCCGCGACGGAGGAGGTCGTCGCGACCGTCCCCGGGGCCGGTGCGCAGGACGTGGACGCCGCCGTCCGCCGTGCCGCACGGGCGCAGCGGGTCTGGGCTGCCCTCGCACCCGCCGACCGGGCCCGGCTGCTGCGCCGCTTCGCCGTCGTCGTCGACGAGCACCGCGAGGAACTGGCCCGGCTGGAGGTCCGGGAGGCCGGCCACACCATCGGCAACGCCCGCTGGGAGGCGGGCAACGTCCGCGACCTGCTGGACTACGCGGCCGGCGGGGTGGAACGGCTCGCGGGCCGACAGATCCCGGTGCCGGGCGGCCTGGACGTCACGTTCCTCGACCCCCTCGGCGTCGTCGGCGTGATCGCCCCCTGGAACTTCCCCCTGCCCATCGCCGCCTGGGGGACGGCACCGGCACTCGCGGCGGGCAACGCCGTCGTCCTCAAGCCCGCCGAGACCACCCCGCTCACCTCCCTGCGGCTGGCCGAACTCGCGCGGGAGGCCGGGCTCCCGGAACACCTCTTCCAGGTCCTGCCGGGGCGCGGTGACATCGCGGGCGACTCGCTCGTACGGCACCCCGGCGTCGCCAAGATCGTCTTCACCGGTTCCACCGCCGTCGGGCAGCGCGTCATGGCCCTCTGCGCCGACCTGGTCAAACCCGTCACCCTCGAACTCGGCGGCAAGAGCCCCAACGTCGTCTTCGCCGACGCCGACCTGACGGCCGCCCTCGACCCCTTCTCCTTCCTGGACAACTCCGGCCAGGACTGCTGCGCCCGCACCCGGATCCTGGTCCAGGAGACCGTGCTGGACGAGGCCCGCGCCGTCCTCGCCGACGCCCTGGCCGCAGTCGTCGTGGGCGACCCGGCGGACGAGAAGACCCGGATGGGCCCGCTGATCAGCCGCCGGCAGCTGGACCGCGTGCGGTCCTACGTCCCCGACGACGCCCCCGCCCTGCGCGGCAGCGCCCCCGACGGCCCCGGCTTCTGGTTCCCGCCGACCGTCCTCACCGGGGAGCGGCCCGGCAGCCGGGCGGCCACGGAGGAGATCTTCGGCCCGGTCGCCGTCCTGCTCCCCTTCACCGACGAGGAGGACGCGGTCCGCCTCGCCAACGACACCCCCTACGGCCTCTCCGGCTCCATCTGGACCCGGGACGTGGGCCGCGCCCTGCGCGTGTCCCGGGCCGTCCGCGCGGGCAACCTGTCCGTCAACTCCCACTCCAGCGTCCGCTACTCGACCCCGTTCGGCGGCTTCAAGCAGTCCGGCCTCGGCCGCGAACTCGGCCCCGACGCCCTGACCGCCTTCACCGAGACCAAGAACGTCTTCATCAGTACGGAGGGCCCCGCACAGTGACCGCAGAACCTGTTTGCCGCCGTCTCGCCGGCCGTACCGCCGTCGTCACCGGAGCCGGCAGCGGCATCGGACTCGCCACCGTCCGCCGGCTCGCCTCCGAGGGCGCCCACGTCGTCTGCGCGGACGTCGACGAGGCCCGCGGCAAGGCCGCAGCCGACGAGGTCGGCGGGCTCTTCGTGAAGACCGACGTCACCGACCCCGAGCAGGTCGAGGCGCTGTTCAAGACGGCGTACGACACCTACGGCAGCGTCGACATCGCCTTCAACAACGCCGGCATCTCCCCGCCCGACGACGACTCCATCCTGGAGACCGGCCTGGAGGCCTGGAAACGCGTCCAGGACGTCAACCTCACCTCCGTCTACCTGTGTTGCAAGGCCGCCATCCCCTACATGCGCCGACAGGGCAAGGGCTCCATCATCAACACCGCGTCCTTCGTGGCCCGGATGGGCGCGGCCACCTCCCAGATCTCGTACACGGCGTCCAAGGGCGGAGTCCTCGCCATGTCCCGGGAGCTGGGCGTGCAGTTCGCCCGGGAGGGCATCCGCGTCAACGCCCTGTGCCCCGGCCCGGTCAACACGCCTCTGCTGCAGGAGCTGTTCGCGAAGGACCCCGAGCGGGCCGCGCGCCGCCTGGTGCACATCCCCGTCGGCCGGTTCGCCGAGGCCGAGGAGATCGCCGCCGCCGTCGCCTTCCTGGCCAGCGACGACTCCACCTTCGTCAACGCCACCGACTTCCTGGTGGACGGCGGCCTCACCGGCGCGTACGTCACGCCCCTGTAGGCCCGCGTCACAGGAAGGTGTGGCCCTCACCCCGATAGGTGGGCACGGTCGCCGTGACCGTGTCCCCCTCGACCAGGTGCAGCGCCTCGAACCGCTCGCACAGCTCGCCCGCCTTGGCGTGCCGGAACCACACCTTGTCGCCGACGAGCAGGTCGTCGGCGGGCGAGCCGAGCAGCGGGGTCTGCACCTCGCCGGGGCCCTCCTGCGGGTCGTACCGCAGCCCCTCCGGCAGGTACGGCACCGGCAGCCGGTCCGGGCCGGCCGCGCCCGAGGCCGGGTAGCCGCCGCCGAGCACGGTGACGACCCCGACACCCGGGCGCCGTACGACGGGCTGGGCGAAGAGGGCGGCCGGACGGCCGGTGAAGGACGTGTAGTTGTCGAAGAGCCGGGGCACGTACAGCCCCGAGCCGGCCGCGATCTCGGTCACCGCGTCCTCGGCGGCGGTGTGCTGCACGCTGCCGGTGCCGCCGCCGTTGACGAACTCCAGGTCCGGGGCGACCGCCCGCACCGCCCGCACCACGGCGGCCCGCCGCTCGGCCAGCTCCCGCCGGGCGGCGGCCTGCATCAACCGGACCGCCCGCGAGCGCAGCGGCCGCCCGGCCACCGCGTCCCCGACACCGGCGACGTGCCCCTCGTACGCCATGATCCCCACCAGCCGGAAACCCGGCCGCCGGACCACCGCCCTGGCCAGCTCGGCGAGTTGGGCGGGGGTACGCAGCGGGGAGCGCAGCGCGCCGACCCGTACCCGGCCGCCGAGCAGCCGCAGCGAGGTGTCCAACTCCAGGCACACGCGCACCTGTTCGCGCCCGCCGTCGCGGGAGGCGTCGATGAGGTCGAGCTGCGCCGGGTCGTCGATCATCACGGTGACGGCACCGGCCGGCTTCGGATCGGCGGCCAGCTCCGCGAAACCGGCGCGGTCGGCGGACGGGTAGGCCAGCAGGATGTCCTCGAACCCCGACCGGGCGAGCCACAGCGACTCGGCGAGGGTGAACGACATGATCCCCTGGAAGCCGTCCCTGGCCAGGACCCGTTCCAGCAGGGCCCGGCAGCGGACCGACTTGCTGGCGACCCGCACGGGCTTGCCCGCGGCGCGGCGGACCAGGTCGTCCGCGTTGGCGTCGAAGGCGTCCAGGTCCACGATCGCGAGGGGGGCGTCGAGTTGGGCGGTGGCCCGGTCGTAACGGGCCCTGTCGGCGGCGCGCGCAGTCATGCCGGAAGCCTGCCAGACAGGATTACCGCAGGGTAGAGGGACGTTCCGGGCAGATGCCCCGGCTCCGTGGACCGGTTCCGTCCCGGCCCCCGACAACCCGTAGAGTGACGCGCACGTACGGCACGCACGTGAACCGGGATGCCGGTCCGGCCGTACGGGTATGCGTGCCCGGGAGGAACGGTGCCCCGGGCGCGGCCGGCCAGCGTGACGGCCCGCGTACGAGCAGACGACCCGGGCACGAGGAAACGGGGGGTGCATGAGCCCACAACCACGACCCACCCCCACCTCGGCCTCCGGCGCCGGCACGGGTTCCCATACGGGCGGCGTGGATTCCGCGGGTCGGGGTGACGGTGTCGGACCCGGCGGCGACACGGGTTTCGCCTGGGGGAGCGACCGGGGCGACGCCGGGCGTGGCGGTGAGGCCGGCTCCGCCCACGACAGCGGTGGCGCCGGTCCGGCCGACCCCCTCGCCCGGTCGGGGGCGTCGAGCACGGGTTCCGGTGCGGCGCTCCGGCGGCCGTCGGTGCCCTCGGGCGACGACCTCGACGAGGAGCCCTCGGTGTTCGCCCCGCGCGGTGGACGACCGCAGGCCGCCCCGACCGCGCGTGCGCACCGGCCGCGTCCCTCGGCCGTACCCGAGGCCGCCGATCCCGTGAACCCACCCCCGCCGCCCGCCTCGGCCCGGTTCCCCGACGCGCCCCCGAGCACCGGGCGGGCGGCCCGCCGACCCGGCGGTACGCGCCCGCTTCCGGGGGCCGACAAGGCAGCTCCCGGGGCCTCGGCCGACCAAGGACCGTCGGGGGCCGGCGCCGGGGCGCCGGCCCGGCCGCGCGCCGGCAAGGCGTCCGCGCGGCAGGGTGCCCCGGCCGAAACCCCGGCGGAGACGACGGCCCGGCTGCGCCCGGTCCGCTCGGCGGCCCCGGCGTTCCCGCCCCAGTCCTCCCCAGCGCAGCGCACCTCGGCTCCGGGCCCCCGCCACCCGGCTCCCACACACCCCGCCCCCGGGCACCCGGCGTCGAAGCCCCCCGCTTCCGTGCGCCCCGCCCCCGGGCACCCGGCGTCCAAGCCCTCCACCGCGCCCGCGGCCCCTCCCGGCCCGCAGACCAGTCACTTTCCCGAAGGACGTGGTGCGGGCTGGAGCCCGATGGGAGCGGCCCCCGATCCGGCGTACTCCTGGGACGGGGGTACCGCCGGGCGACCCCCCGTGCCGTTCGCCGAACCCGTCACCCGGCCCCCGCGGGCGCGATCCCGGGGTGTCGCCGTCGCCGTGTGCCTCGTGCTCGGGATCGGGCTGGTCGGTGGTGCCGTGACCGGGAGTTGGCTCACCGGGGGAGGCGGGCCGGAGGGGGCCGTGAACGCGTTCGGTACCGCGCGGGCGCTGTGGCACAGCGTGCCCGTGGACGACCTGTTCCCGCCCACCGTGGCGGGCACCGGCGCCGGACCCGGCGGAGCCGACCGCACCTGGACCCGTATCGCCGTGGCCCCCGACGGCGGCTGCGCCCACGCCTTCGACCCGTTGCTGTACAAGGCCCTCGCCCCGGTCGGCTGTCAGCGGCTGCTGCGGGCCACCTACACCGACGCCACCCAGACCTACGTCACCACCGTCGGCCTGCTGTTCACCAAGGCCGACCCGGCCGCCATGTCCGCGCTCGCCGCCCGCTTCCGCGACGAACACCTGGACCAGCGCACCGACCTGATGCCCCGACCGTACGCCGCCGCGGGCACCGCCGCCGCCGCGTTCGGCGACCGGCAGCGGGCCTCCTGGACCCTCTCCGTACTGCCCGACGCGCCCGTCGTCGCCTACGCCGTGTCCGGCTGGGCCGACGGCCGTACCGTCGACGCCCCCCAGCCCGCCGCGGACGCCGTCCGGGCCGGCGCCACCACCGATCCGGCGCAGGCCGGCCTCGGCAACGAGGCCCAGGGCCTGGCCGACCGCGTCGAACGACACCTGCGCAAGACCGTCGGCACGGCCACGGAGAAGCCCGCATGAAGCCGGTCCCCTCGGCGGCGGTGAGCCTGCTGCTCGCCGGCTCCCTCGCCGTGCTGCCGGCCGCCACCGCGTACGCCGACGGCATCCGCGCCCAGCAGTGGGGCCTGTCCGCCCTCCACCTGGACGAGGTCTGGCGGACCACCAAGGGCCGCGGGGTCACCGTCGCCGTCCTGGACACCGGCGTCGAGGCCGACCACCCGGACCTCGCCGGCAACGTCCTGCCCGCCAAGGACATGATCGGCTTCGGCGCCGGGCCCGGCGACCGCACCTGGGCCCGGCACGGCACCGCCATGGCCGGGATCATCGCCGGACACGGCCACGGCACCGGCGGCACCGAGGGCGTCATGGGTGTCGCCCCGGAGGCGCGGATCCTGCCCGTCCGGGTGATCCTGGAGGACGGCGACCCCGCCCGCGCCAAGGCCCGTACCACCCGGGGCAACGCCCTCGCCGACGGCATCCGCTGGGCCGCCGACCACGGCGCCGACGTCATCAACCTCTCCCTCGGCGACGACTCCGACTCCGCGCACCCCGAGCCCAGCGAGGACGAGGCGGTGCAGTACGCCCTGAAGAAGGGCGTGGTCGTCGTCGCCTCCGCGGGCAACGGCGGCGACAAGGGCGACCACGTCTCCTACCCGGCCGCCTACCCGGGCGTCATCGCCGCGACCGCCGTCGACAAGTACGGCACCCGCGCCGCCTTCTCCACCCGCCGCTGGTACGCCGCCGTCAGCGCGCCCGGCGTCGACGTCGTCATCGCCGACCCGGACCACAAGTACTACGCCGGCTGGGGCACGAGCGCGGCCTCCGCCTTCGTCTCCGGCGCGGCCGCCCTGATCAGGTCGGCCCATCCCGACCTGGCCCCGGCCCAGATCAAGAAGCTGCTGGAGGACACCGCGCGGGACGCCCCGGTGGGCGGCCGGGACGACTCCCGGGGCTTCGGCATGATCGACCCGGCGGCCGCCCTGAAAGCCGCCGCCCGCCTGAAGCCGCGCGGGCTGCGCCCCGCGTCGTACGGCCGGGAGTACTTCGGCGCCGGCCCGGACACCCCCGGGGTCGGGAGCGGCCCCGCCGACTGGGCGGCCCCGCTCGCCGGCGGCGCGGGCGGGGTCCTCCTGGTGGCCGGGGTGGTCCTGTGGCGCGGCCGTCGGCGCTCGACCTGACCCCGCAGGCTCCCCGAACACCTTCCTGGAGCCGCACCAGTCGGTCCGCCGCGGTGGTCCGCGTCAGTCCGGAGCACCGCTCGCCACCTCCGGCCCGGCGGTCGACCGGGGCGCACTTCCGGGCGGGACCCCGCCGCGGGTTCCACCGATGCCCCCGTCGCGGGCCCTGACCGAGGAACCGGCCGAGTGTCCGCCGCCGACGACACGGCTGGGCTCCCCGAGCACGCCCGCGCCGTCTCCGTGGAAGCGGCGCCGCCGCCCGTTCCGGCCCCGCACGAGCCCGGCCGCCTGCCCCCTATAGGCTCGGTGACCGTGGCGAACAAGAACATTCCCGATCCCGGCTTCTCCGACGACGACGGCTCCGCCGACCCCGGGCTGAGCGCCGCGCTCGCCGCCTGGGCCGAGGACCGCACCGCTGTCGGACCGGTCCTCGAGGCGCTCAGGGGTGCCCGGCTGCTGGTCCCCGTCGTCGCCGTGCTCGGCGAGGTGGAGGAGGACGAGAAGGGGCTGCGCCGCGAGAAGACCAGCGACATGGCCGTACCCACCCTGAAGGCCGGCGGCCGTACCGCGCTGCCCGCCTTCACCTCCACCGACTCCCTGGCCCGCTGGGACCCGGCCGCCCGGCCCGTCGCCGTACCCCTGCACCAGGCGCTCCAGGCCGCCGCGCACGAGAACGCCGACACGGTCGTGCTCGACCTCGCCGGACCGGTGCCGTTCGAGCTGGCCGGCCCGGCGCTGCTCGCCCTCGCCGAGGGCCGCACCAGCACCGACCCGCTCGCCGACCCCGCCGTGGTCGCGGCCGTCCGTACGGCGGTGGCGGCGGAACCCGCCGTCCTGCGCGCCCACCTCGGGCCCGGACGGGCCGACGGGACCCTCGCCCTCGTCCTCGACCCGGCCGCGCAGCCCGCCGACGCCGCCCGCGCGGTCGCCGAGCGGCTCGCCGCCGACGAGACACTGAGGGCCCGCCTGGTGCGCGGCCTCGACCTGGCACTGCTGCCGGCCGGGACCACGCCTCCGGGCGAGCCCCTGTACCTCAAGGAACAAGTGGGACCGGGTCAGCCGTAGACGGGCCCGGTGTACTTCTCGCCCGGGCCCTGGCCCGGCTCGTCCGGGACGACGGACGCCTCGCGGAAGGCCAGCTGGAGCGACTTCAGGCCGTCGCGCAGCGGGGCCGCGTGGAAGGAGCTGATCTCGGTCGCGCTGGCGTCCAGCAGACCGGCGAGGCCGGTGATGAGCTTGCGGGCCTCGTCCAGGTCCTTGTACTTCTCGCCCTCCTCGCTCAGCCCGAGCTTCACGGCGGCGGCGCTCATCAGGTTGACGGCGACCGTCACGATCACCTCGACGGCGGGGACCTCGGCGATGTCCCGGGTCATCGCGTCGAAGTCGGGAGCCTCGGCGGACTCGGCAGGGGTGTCACTCATGCCCCACACCATAGGTGGTCGCGCCCGGCGCCCCTCAATTAGCCCTTGTCAAGCGATCCTGCTAATCTGAAGGACGACCGGCCGGGACGTTTGTGCCCGGCCCACAAGTGGAGGCTCCGATCTCCCACCCGACCATCCTCCGGGACGGCGGGTCACCCGGTCAGGCGGCCACCATCGTTCCGTACGGACGATGGAGTCGCCCGAAAGCGCGCCCCGCGGCATCGCGGCGGTGCTCCGGTAGTGCTTGGAGCCCCGCCTGTGATCGTCCGGGGCATTTTTTGTGCTTCGGCGCGGTTAGGTCTAACGAAAAGAGACGTTACGCGGCTGTCCGCCAGACCGCCGTGTGGTGCTACCGAGGAGGATCCATCAGCGCCGAGCCCCGCATCAACGACCGGATTCGCGTTCCCGAGGTGCGACTTGTCGGTCCCAGTGGCGAGCAGGTGGGCATCGTCCCGCTCGCTAAGGCACTGGAGCTTGCGCAGGAGTACGACCTGGACCTGGTCGAGGTCGCGGCGAACGCCCGTCCGCCCGTGTGCAAGCTCATGGACTACGGGAAGTTCAAGTACGAGTCGGCCATGAAGGCCCGTGAGGCGCGCAAGAACCAGGCGCACACGGTCATCAAGGAGATGAAGCTCCGGCCGAAGATCGACCCGCACGACTATGACACCAAGAAGGGTCACGTCGTCCGGTTCCTCAAGCAGGGCGACAAGGTCAAGATCACGATCATGTTCCGTGGCCGTGAGCAGTCGCGCCCCGAGCTGGGCTACCGACTGCTGCAGCGACTCGCGGAGGACGTCCAGGACCTCGGTTTCGTGGAGTCGAACCCGAAGCAGGACGGCCGAAACATGATCATGGTCCTCGGTCCGCACAAGAAGAAGACCGAGGCGATGGCCGAGGCCCGCCAGGCGCAGGAGGCCCGCAAGGCCGAAGCGAAGGCGAACCCCGGCAAGTCGCAGAACCCGGCTGAGGCCGAGGCCGAGGCGCCGTCCGAGGAGCCTGCCGAGGCGTGATCCCGGGGGACGTACGTCCCCGAGGATGTAACCGAAACAAGAGCGACGCTCCACCGTGCCCGGTTTTCCCGACCGGGCACCGGAGCGCCACCGACGAGGAGAGAACGGCGCTATGCCGAAGAACAAGTCGCACAGCGGTGCCAGCAAGCGCTTCAAGGTCACCGGCTCCGGCAAGGTGCTCCGCGAGCGCGCCGGCAAGCGCCACCTGCTCGAGCACAAGTCGTCCCGCGTCACGCGTCGCCTCACCGGCAACGCCGAGATGGCCCCGGGCGACGCCGCGAAGATCAAGAAGCTTCTCGGCAAGTGACGAGCGGCGCCACCTGAGCGCCGTACGTCTGGACCGGGACCGAATCGTTTCCGGGTCGTGTGAAGACCACCACGACCCCGCTACAAGGAGTTAACAAGTGGCACGCGTCAAGCGGGCAGTCAACGCCCACAAGAAGCGCCGGGCGATCCTCGAGCAGGCCTCCGGCTACCGCGGTCAGCGTTCGCGCCTGTACCGCAAGGCCAAGGAGCAGGTCACCCACTCGCTGGTCTACAACTACAACGACCGCAAGAAGCGCAAGGGCGACTTCCGTCAGCTGTGGATCCAGCGCATCAACGCCGCTGCCCGCGCCAACGGCATCACCTACAACCGCTTCATCCAGGGTCTGAAGGCCGCGAACGTCGAGGTCGACCGCAAGATCCTGGCCGAGCTGGCCGTCAACGACGCGAACGCCTTCGCGGCGCTCGTCGAGGTCGCGCAGAAGGCGCTGCCGTCGGACGTCAACGCCCCCAAGGCCGCCTGACGCTGCGCTGGCTCTGAGCCGACGTTCACCGGAGGACCCGCAAGCTCCAGGGCTTGCGGGTCCTGTCGTTGGGGTCGCCGTCGTCGTTCGGCCGCGGGTCCGTCGTGGTCGCTCGCGCAGTTCCCCGCGCCCCTTCGAGGGCGCCACAAGTCGCCGAAGGTAAGAGGATGCCCCCCGTCTCCCCCGAGCTGATCTCCCCTCGTTCCGCGCGTGTCTCCGCCGCCAGACGGCTCGCCAAACGGAACTTCCGGGGGAAGGACCGGCTGTTCCTGGCCGAGGGGCCGCAGGCCGTGCGGGAGGCCGCCGGGCACCGGGTGGACGGCACGCCGACGCTGGTCGAGGTGTTCGCCACGCTCGAGGCCGCGGAGCGGTACGCCGACATCATCGGCGCGGCCCGCACCGCCGGCGCCCGGGTGCACCTGGCCTCCGAGGAGGTCATCGCCGACATCTCCACCACCGTCACCCCGCAGGGGCTCGTCGGCGTCTGCCGGTTCCTGGACACCCCCTTCGAGGACGTCCTCGCCGCCCGGCCCCGGCTGGTCGCGGTGCTGGCGAACGTACGGGACCCCGGCAACGCCGGCACCGTGCTGCGCTGCGCCGACGCCGCCGGCGCCGAGGCCGTGGTGCTCACCGACGCCTCCGTGGACCTGTACAACCCCAAGGCCGTCCGGGCCTCCGTCGGCTCCCACTTCCACCTGCCCGTCGCCGTGGGCGTGCCCGTCGAGCGGGCCGTCGCCGGGCTCCAGGAGGCCGGGGTGCGCATCCTCGCCGCCGACGGGGCCGGCGACCGCGACCTGGACGAGGAGCTGGACAAGGGCACCATGGGCGGCCCCACCGCCTGGGTGTTCGGCAACGAGGCCTGGGGACTGCCCGAGGAGACCCGCGCCCTCGCCGACGCCGTCGTACGCGTCCCCATCCACGGGAAGGCCGAGAGCCTGAACCTCGCCACCGCCGCCGCCGTATGTCTCTACGCGTCGGCCCGTGCACAGCGCGCCTCCGGAGGGTGCCGTTCCGTCACCGAGAGCTAGTAGGGTGACCAGCGCGGGGCCCTGCGCCGTCGGAGAGGTGGGGTACGGGGATGAGTGTGGCCGGCACGAGTACCGCGCCGGAGGGACGGGACGCGCGGCGCGCACCCGCGCCCCGGCAGGCCGGTGACGGCCCCGGCGTCGATCCCGACCAGCTGCCCGACGGTCTCGTCATCGCCGACGAACACGGCCGGGTGACCTGCTTCAACGCCGCCGCCGCGCGGATCACCGCGGTACGGGCCGCCGACGCCCTCGGACAGCCCCTGGAGAAGGCGCTGCCCCTGGAGGACCTGGAGGGGCGCCGCTGGTGGCAGCTCACCGACCCCTACGGCGGCCTCGCCACCCGGGTCCGCCAGCCGGAGCGCAACCTGCTGCTGCCGGGCGGCCGTGAGGTGCTGGTCTGCGCCCGCTATGTGCGCGACGAGCCGCTGGGGCCGGTGCGCCGCGTGGTCGTCTCCCTGCGGGACACCGAGGCTCGCCGCCGCACCGAGCGCAGCCACGCCGAGCTGATCGCCACCGTCGCCCACGAGCTGCGCTCCCCGCTCACCTCCGTGAAGGGCTTCACCGCCACCCTGCTCGCCAAGTGGGAACGCTTCACCGACGACCAGAAGCGGCTCATGCTGGAGACCGTCGACGCCGACGCCGACCGCGTCACCCGCCTCATCGCCGAACTGCTGGACATCTCCCGGATCGACTCCGGGCGGCTGGAGGTGCGCCGCCAGCCCGTGGACATCGGGGCCGCCGTCTCCCGGCACATCCAGGCCTACGTGGCGGCCGGCCAGCGCGCCGACCGCTTCCTGCTCCGCATCGAACAGCCGCTGCCCGCGCTGTGGGCCGACCCCGACAAGATCGACCAGGTGCTCAGCAACCTCCTGGAAAACGCGGTGCGCCACGGCGAGGGAACCGTCACCATTGACGTCACGCCCACGCCGTCCCCGCGCGAGGGCGAGGAAACCGGCACGTCGGTCACGGTGAGCGACGAGGGGCCCGGCATCCCGGAGGAGTCCATGAACCGCGTCTTCACCCGCTTCTGGCGGGGCAGCAAACGTGGCGGCACGGGCCTCGGGCTGTACATCGTCAAGGGCATCGTGGAGGCCCACGGCGGCACCATCACCGTCGGCCGCGCCCCCGGGGGCGGCGCCGAGTTCCGCTTCACGCTGCCCGTGGCGGCACCGGCGTTCGCCTTCGAGCTGCCGCGTGGCGTCGTACCGGGCGGTGGCGGGTGACGGTGGGCCTGACGGCCCACGGGCGCATGCGCGTACCTCCACCCCGTTAGACTCGGCCTTTGGCACCTTTGTGTCCTTCACACGGCCCATCCATGGTCTCGGGGACCAGCAGCCAGCCAATCGGAAGCACGGGAAGAGATGTCGGCACCCAATAAGTCGTACGACCCTGTAGAGGTCGAGGCGTTGAAACCGGAAGAGATCGAGCGCATGCGGGACGAGGCGCTCGCCGCCTTCGCCGCCGCGGACTCCCTCGACGCGCTCCACGAGGCCAAGGTCGCCCACACCGGCCCCGCCTCCCCGCTGGCCCTCGCCAACCGGGAGATCGGCGCGCTGCCCCCGCACGCCAAGGCCGCCGCCGGCAAGCTGGTCGGCCAGGCCCGTGGCGCCGTGAACAAGGGCCTCGCCGCCCGCCAGGCCGAACTGGAGGCCGAGCGCGACGCCCGGGTGCTGGTCGAGGAGGCGGTGGACGTCACCCTGCCCTACGACCGTGTCCCGGCCGGTGCCCGGCACCCGCTGACCACGCTCTCCGAGCGCATCGAGGACATCTTCGTGGCCATGGGCTACGAGGTGGCCGAGGGCCCGCAGGTCGAGGCGGAGTGGTTCAACTTCGACGCGCTCAACATCGGGCCCGACCACCCGGCCCGCGGCGAGGCCGACACCTTCTTCGTGCAGGGCCCCGACGGCGGCACCGAGTCCGGGGTGGTGCTGCGCACCCACACCTCGCCCGTGCAGATCCGTTCGATGCTCGACCGCGAGCTGCCGGTCTACGTGATCTGCCCCGGTGTCGTCTACCGCACCGACGAGCTGGACGCCACGCACACCCCGGTCTTCCGCCAGGTCGAGCTGCTCGCCGTGGACGAGGGCCTGACCATGGCCGACCTCAAGGGCACCCTGGACCACATGGTCCAGTCCCTGTTCGGCGAGGGCATGAAGACCCGGCTGCGGCCCAACTTCTTCCCCTTCACCGAGCCGAGCGCCGAGATGGACATGCTCTGCTACGTGTGCAAGGGCGAGTCCGTCGGCAACCCCGACCGGCCCTGCCGCACCTGCTCCAGCGAGGGCTGGATCGAGCTGGGCGGCTGCGGCATGGTCAACCCGCGGGTCCTGACGGCCTGCGGCATCGACCCGGAGAAGTACAGCGGCTTCGCCTTCGGGTTCGGCATCGAGCGGATGCTGATGTTCCGCCACAACGTCGAGGACATGCGAGACATGGTCGAGGGTGACGTCCGGTTCACCCGGCCGTTCGGGATGGAGATCTGATGCGGGTCCCGCTTTCTTGGCTGCGGGAGTACGTCGACCTGCCGGCGACGGAGACCGGCCGCGACGTCCAGGCCAAGCTCATTTCGGCCGGCCTGGAGGTCGAGACCGTCGAACAGCTCGGCGCCGACCTCAAGGGCCCGCTGGTCGTCGGCCAGGTGCTGACCATCGAGGAGCTGGAGGGCTTCAAGAAGCCGATCCGCTTCTGCACGGTCGACGTCGGCCAGGCCAACGGCACCGGTGAGCCCCAGGAGATCGTCTGCGGCGCCCGCAACTTCTCCGTCGGCGACAAGGTCGTCGTGGTCCTCCCGGGTGCCACGCTGCCCGGCGGCTTCTCCATCTCCGCCCGCAAGACCTACGGCAAGACGTCCCACGGCATGATCTGCTCCGGCGACGAGCTGGGCATGGGCGACGACGGCTCCCACGGCATCATCGTGCTGCCGCCGGAGACCGAGGTCGGCAAGGACGCCATCGAGCTGCTCGAACTGGTCGACGAGGTCCTGGACATCGCCGTCACCGCCAACCGCGGCGACTGCCTGTCCATCCGCGGTGTCGCCCGCGAGACCGCCATCGCCTACGGCCTGCCGCTGCGCGATCCCGCCCTGCTGGACGTGCCCGCCCCGAACGCCTTCGGGTACCCGGTCCAGGTCGGCGACCCGTTCGGCTGCGACCGCTTCACCGCCCGCACGGTCACCGGTCTGAGCCCCGAGGCGCGCTCCCCGATCTGGCTCCAGCGCCGGCTGCAGAAGGTCGGCATGCGCCCGATCTCGCTCGCCGTCGACGTCACGAACTACGTGATGACGGAGCTGGGCCAGCCCCTGCACGCCTACGACCGGTCCCTGGTCCAGGGCACCATCGGGGTGCGCCGGGCCGAGGAGGGCGAGAAGCTCGTCACCCTCGACGGCGTCGAGCGCACGCTGCACGGCGAGGACCTGGTCATCACCGACGAGCGCGGCCCGATCGGCCTCGCCGGTGTCATGGGCGGCGCGAACACGGAGATCGCCGACCACGACGCCACCGGGAACGCCACGGCCGACGTCGTCATCGAGGCCGCCCACTTCGACGCCGTCTCGATCGCCCGTACGGCCCGCCGCCACAAGCTGCTGACGGAGGCGTCCCGCCGCTTCGAGCGGGGCGTCGACCCGCAGGCCGCCGCGGCCGCCGCGCAGCGCACCGTGGACCTGCTGGTGCTGCTCGCCGGGGGGACGGCGGAGGCCGGCGTCACCGAGATCATCGCGCCCTCGGCCCCGCACACCCTCACCATCCCGGCGGACCACCCCGACAAGGTGGCGGGCGTGGAGTACGGCCGGGAGACGGTCGTACGCCGCCTCCAGCAGGTCGGCTGCGACGTGTACGGGCAGGACGAGCTGATCGTCACCGTGCCGTCCTGGCGGCCCGACCTGGCGGACCCGAACGACCTCGCCGAGGAGGTCATCCGCCTGGAGGGCTACGAGAACCTGCCCTCCACGCTGCCCAAGCCGCCCTCGGGCCGCGGCCTCACGCACCGCCAGCGGCTGCACCGCCGGGTCGGCCGCGCCCTGGCCGGCGCGGGCTACGTCGAGGCGCCGAACTACCCGTTCCTCAGCGAGCAGGTCTTCGACCAGCTCGGCCTGGACGCCGACGACCCGGCCCGCCGTGTCGTCAAGTTGGTCAACCCGCTCAGCGACGAGGAGCCCGCGCTCCGCACGACGCTGCTGCCGGGTCTGCTCGGCGCGCTGCGGCGCAACGCCGGCCGGGGCGCGCACGACCTGGCGCTGTTCGAGACCGGGCTGGTGTTCCACCCGCGCGAGGAGCAGCGCGTCGCCACGCACCTGCCCGTCGACCGGCGGCCCACCGACGAGGAGATCGCCGCGCTGGACGCCGCGCTGCCCGACCAGCCGCGGCACGTGGCCGTCGTCCTCGCGGGCGCCCGCGAGCAGGCCGGCTGGTGGGGCAAGGGCCGTCCGGCGGACTGGGCCGACGCCGTCGAGGCGGCGCGTGCCGTCGCCCGCGAGGCCGGCGCCGAGCTGGTCGTGCGGAAGGGCCAGTACGGCCCCTGGCACCCCGGCCGCTGCGCCGAGCTGGTCGTCGTCGCCGACGGCACCGAGCGGGTCGTGGGCCACGCGGGAGAGCTGCACCCGCGTGTCGTCAAGGCCCTGGGCCTGCCGGAGCGGACCAGCGCCGCGGAGCTGGACCTGGACGCCGTGGAGGCGGTGGGCGACGGGGTCCCGCGGGCGCCCCGGATCTCCGCGTTCCCCGTCGCCACGCAGGATGTCGCCCTCGTGGTCGACCAGTTCGTGCCGCACGCCGAGGTGGAGGCCGCGCTGCGGGAGGGCGCGGGCGAGCTGCTGGAGTCCATCCGGCTGTTCGACGTGTACGAGAACGCCGAGCAGCTCGGGGACGGCCGGAAGTCGCTGGCGTACGCGCTGCGCTTCCGGGCCGCCGACCGCACGCTGACCGTGGACGAGGCCTCGGCCGCGCGGGACGCCGCGGTGGCCCTCGCGGGCGAGCGGACCGGCGCGGTGCTGAGGGGCTAGCTCCTTTCTTTCGGATCAGGTCGGCGACGCCGGCAGGATCCGAAAGAGGGCCTGGTCGGCCGCGCGAAGCCGCATAAATGCGGGCCGGTTCACCGGGGCTCACTCATTCGGGTGGCAACCAGGGGCGAACCGGCCCGCCCGGGTCATGCCGTCGACAGAATCGGACCGGCCTTTCGGGGTCGGTCCGTCTCTTTGTCGGGGCCCACATGGGGGACCAGAGGCATGATCCGCATCAAGGCACGGGCGCCCACCGGGCGGGCATTCGTCCTGCCCACCGCGTGGGGAGCCGTCGCGGTCGGCTACAAGTTCGGCTGCCCGCTCGCCCAGCAGGACGGGGTCGGGGCGCGCATCGTCACCAGCGCGGTGTTCTTCGCCGTGGGCACCGGCCTGATATTCCAGGTGCGCCGCGGCCTGCTGCGGGAGCTGCGGCTCGCCCGGCGGGCGGCGCGCGCCGCGCAGAACGTCGTCCTGCGTCCGCTGCCGCCGCGGCTCGACGGGATCGACGTCGCCGCCGCCCAGCTGTCCGCCGACCGGGGCGCGAGCGTCGGCGGCGATCTGTACGAGGCCATCGCCACCGAGCACGGGGTGCGGGTGGTCATGGGGGACGTGCGCGGGCACGGTCTGGCCGCCCTCGGCACCGTCGCCGCCCTCCTCGGCAGCTTCCGCGAGGCCGTGCACGACGAGCCCGGGCTGGACCGGGTGCTCCGCAGACTCGACCGGGCCCTCGCCCGCCACCTGCGCGAACGCGCCCGCTCCGAGCATCCCGCGAACGGCCTCGCCGACCCCGACAACCCGGTCGCCGAGGAGTTCGTCACCGTCCTGCTGCTGGAGGTCGACCGGGACGGCGACCTGCGGGTCCTGAACTGCGGGCACCCGTGGCCGTACGTGCTGACCGACACCCGGGTCGAGCAGTTGTCCGGCGGGGACCCCCTGCCGCCGTTGGGGCCGTTCCCGCTGCCGGCGGAGCTGGAGCCGCTGCCCTGCGGCTCCCTGCTCCCGGGGGAGTCGCTGGTCCTGTTCACGGACGGGGCGGAGGACGCCCGTGACACACACGGCCGGTTCTTCTCGCTGCCCGCGGCGCTGCGCGACGCCGTACGCGACCAGCCGGTGTCACCGCAGGCGGTGCTGCGCACCCTCTTCAGGGCCCTGCTGCACCACACGGGCGGCAGACCGGCGGACGACGTGGCCCTGCTGGTCCTGCGCAACGGCCGCACCCGGGGCAAGCCGTCCTACCCGGGAACCCGGGCGTGCTCGGCCCCCACCCGCCCGGCGCCGTCGACGCGGCGGTAGTCCCATGATCGCCCCGGCCAAGCCACCGTCGTTCGAGGGGGAGCCGGCGGCTTGGCCGGCCTCTTGCGAGGCACCTCAGTCAACCGAACCGGCACGCTCCGCGACAGCGTGCACACGGCCCGGATCCACGCACTCGGTTCACACCCCGTGTGAACGCCCGCGCACTACGCTGTCGGCACCAGGCCACTCGGGGGGCATCCCATGCAGCCCAACACCCTGCTCGACGCCATCCTGGACGAGGCGGGCATCTCGCACGCCGGTCTCGCCGCCCACGTCAACCAGGCGGGCCGCCGACGCGGACTCGCCCTGCGGTACGAACACACCGCCGTGGCACGCTGGTTGAAGGGCCAGCGGCCGCGCGGCCAGGTCCCCGACCTGATCTGCGAGGTGCTGGCGGCCCGGCTCCAGCGGCCCGTCACGCTCGACGACATCGGGCTCGGCGTGCCCGGCGAGCCGAGCACGCCGCACGCCGGTTCGCTGGGCGGGTTCGTGGAGCGGGCCACCGCCCTGTGGCGGTCGGACGAGCAGCAGCGGCCCCATGTGCTGGGCGCGCCGGCCGTCACCGGAACGCCCGCCGTCATGCCGGTGTGGGAGTGGGAGAACCCGCCCGAGGACGTGGACGTCTCCCGGGGCGGCCGGCACCCGGTCACCGCGGCCGACATCGAGATGCTGCGGGCCGCCCGGACGCACTACGAGCAGATGTACCGCAAGGCCGGCGGTATCGCGACCCGGACGCGGATCGTCGGGTTCCTCAACACCGAGGCCGCGCCGCTGCTGCGCGGCGGCTACACCGACGCCACCGGCCGCCAACTGCACCGGGCCACCGGCGGGTTGGTGGCGATCGCCGGCATCTGCGCCTACGACTCCGACGCGCACGGGCTCGCCCAGCGCTACTTCCACCAGGCGCTGCGGCTGGCGAAGGCGAGCGGGGACCGGGGGTTGGGCGCGTACGTCATCGCGCTGCTGGTCAACCAGTCGCTGTTCATGCGGGAGTACCGGCAGTCCGTCGCCTTCGCCGAGGCCGCGCTGCGCGCCGCCGGCCGGCACATCACCCCGGCGCTCGCCTCCGACCTGTACGCGATGCAGGCCAAGGCGTACGCGCACCTCGGGGACAGCGGCAGCGCGCTGTCCTGCATCCGGCGGGCGGAGACGGCCGCCGACCGGATCCGGCGCGGCTACGAGCCCGACGAGACCGGGTACGTCCAGCCGGGCCTGGTCAATGTGCAGGTGGCCGAGGCGTTGCTCAGTCTCGGTGAACTCGCCGCGGCCCGGGAGCACGCGGCGGCGGCCGTCGGTAACCCCGCCCACGACCGCGGCCGGGTGCACCGGCTGGCCATGCTCAGCACCATCGAGCTGCGCCAGGGCAACGCCGAGAAGGCCGTGGTCACCGCGGTGCAGATGGCGGAACAGGCGCGCGGAATGGAGTCCCAGCGGCTGCGCGACAGACTGCGCGCGGTGCGCGAGCATCTGGTGCGCTGCGGCTCGGCCGGCACCGCCGAGGCCGCCGAACTCATCGACGGCGCGCTGCGCGTACCGCTGTAGGCCCACTGTAGGCACACCGTCCCTGCTGCGATATTGCCCCTTACTCGGCGGAAGGTGGCAGAACCGTGCAGTGGACGAAACAGAACGAACAAACCGTGTATGAAAACCGCTGGTTCAGCGTCAATCTGGCGGATGTCGAGCTGCCGGACGGCCGGCACCTCGACCACTTCCTCATCCGGATGCGCCCGGTCGCCGTCGCCACGGTGGTCAACGAGGCCAACGAGGTGCTGCTGCTGTGGCGGCACCGCTTCATCACCGACAGCTGGGGCTGGGAGCTGGCCGCGGGCGTGGTCGAGGACGGCGAGGACATCGCGAGCGCGGCGGCCAGGGAACTGGAGGAGGAGACCGGCTGGCGGCCGGGGCCCCTGCACCACCTGATGAGCGTGGAGCCGTCCAACGGCCTCACCGACGCCCGGCACCACGTCTACTGGTCCGACCGGGGTGAGTACGTCGGGCATCCCGTGGACGACTTCGAGTCGGACCGGCGGGAATGGGTCCCTCTCAAACTCGTCCCCGACCTGATCGCCCGTGGGGAGGTCCCGGCCGCCAACATGGCGGCCGCGTTACTCCTGCTGCACCACCTCAGGCTCGCCGAAGGCTAGAGAGCCGACGGCTGCCGAGCCGGGCGCGAGCCGGCGGTTAGGTCCTTTCTTCCGGATCAGGTCGGCCTGGGGCGACGGTGCCTTTCGGCTGACCCGTGCGTGCCAGACCCCGTGACGCCGGCAAGATCCGAAAGAGAGGGCCTAATGGGCTCCCAGCGCCTGCCAGACCGTCACGACGAGCGCGCCAAGCGCGGTCAGCGCGGCGAGCGAGGGCAGCGGCCAGCGTGCGTGTTCCAGTGAGGTCATCCGCGAGTTCAGCTCGTCCAGTTCCTTGGCGGACTCCTCGGTGCGGTGCCGCAGCAGTGCCAGCCCTCCCTCGACACGGGCGTAGGCCACGTCGAGGCGGCGCCGTAACTCTGCGAGTTCTCCCTGGACCACGGGATGCTCCGGATCGGCGGTCACGGATCCGCTCCTTTCGGTAGTAGGTATGGATGGTTCCGCATCCCTTGCATGCGCATGAAGAGTCAACTCGCCTGGTGGGCGCATGGGGAGCGTGTGTGGCAGGCATATGCGTGCCCGGCGCGCACACGGTGTGTGAAACGAACGGACCCGGCACCGAAATCCGGTGCCGGGCCCGCGGGGCGTAGCTCTTCGTAGTCAGGCGTACGTGTAGAACCCCGACCCCGTCTTCCGCCCCAGCCGGCCCGCCTCGACCATGCGCTGGAGCAGCGGGGGAGCGGCGTACAGCGGCTCCTTGTACTCGGCGTACATGCTGTTGGCGATGGAGACGATGGTGTCCAGGCCGATCAGGTCGGACAGCTTCAGCGGGCCCATCGGGTGGGCGCAGCCCATCTCCATCCCGTTGTCGATGTCCTCGCGGCTCGCGATGCCCGACTCGAACATCCGGATCGCGGACAGCAGGTAGGGCACGAGCAGCGCGTTCACCACGAAGCCGGAGCGGTCCTGGGCGCGGATGGCGTGCTTGCCGAGCACCTTCTCGGCGAAGACCTGGGCGCGGCTGAGGGTGCCCTCGGAGGTGGTGAGCGCCGGGATCAGCTCGACCAGCTTCTGCACCGGGGCCGGGTTGAAGAAGTGGATGCCGACGACGTGGTCCGGGCGGCCGGTGGCGACCGCCAGCTTCACCAGCGGGATCGAGGAGGTGTTGGAGGCCAGGATGGCGTCCGGCCGGGTCACCACCTGGTCGAGCACCTGGAAGATCTCGGTCTTGACCTGCTCGTTCTCGACGACGGCCTCGATCACCAGGTCCCGGTCGGCGAACTCGCCGAGGTCGGTGGTGAAGCTCAGCCGCGCCTGCGCGTCGTCCCGCTCGGCCTCGCTGATCTTGCCCCGCTCGGCGGCCTTGGACAGGGAGTTGAACAGCCGGGTGCGGCCGATCTCCAGGGCCTCGCCGGTGGTCTCGGCGACCTTCACGTCCAGTCCCGCGCGGGCGCACACCTCGGCGATGCCCGCGCCCATCTGGCCGCAGCCCACGATCCCGATGCGCTCGATGTCGGTCACATCGTCCCCTTCGCTGAAGATTCCGGCTCGCTGGCAGACCTCCGGGTTCGGCGCCTGCTCCGATCGTGCACGTTACCGCCAAGTATCGATGATCGATCGTCCGGGTGGGGGCATCCTGAACCGCGAAACGATCCGTGACGGAACGGATCCGGAGCGTAAGGGGTTGTGTGAATGGGGCGCATGTCTCGGCGGGCCTTCGCGCTGGGCGCGCTGTCCACCCTGGCCACCGCCCCAATCGCGACCCCGGCCGGGGAGCCGCCCGCCCCGGCTCCGGGCGCGGCGGCCGGCACCGGGCGGGGTGCGGCGGCCGAGCTGCGGGGCGTGTGGATCGCGACGGTGGAGAACCGGGACTGGCCCTCGCGGCCCGGTCTCCCGGCGAGAGCCCAGCGCGCGGAGCTGGTCGCCCACCTCGACCGGGCGGTCCGCGATCGGCTCACCACGGTGATCCTCCAGGTGCGGCCCACCGCCGACGCGCTGTGGCCGTCGCCGTACGAGCCCTGGTGCGCGTACCTCACCGGCACCCAGGGCCGCCACCCCGGCTGGGACCCGCTCGGCACGGCCGTCGCCGAGGCCCACGCCCGGGGCCTGGAGCTGCACGCCTGGTGCAACCCGTACCGGATCGCCAACCACACCGACCCCGGTCGGCTGGCCGCCTCGCACCCGGCGCGCGCGCACCCCGACTGGGTGGTGCGCTACGACGGCCGGCTGTACTACAACCCCGGTCTGCCCGAGGTCCGCGCCTTCGTGCAGCGGGCGATCCTCGACGCGGTCGCCCGGTACCCGCTCGACGCCGTCCACTTCGACGACTACTTCTACCCCTACCCGGCCGCCGGCCAGACCTTCGACGACGACGAGGCGTACGACCGCCACGGCGGCGCCTTCGCGAACCGGGCCGCCTGGCGGCGGGACAACATCGACCGGCTGGTGGCCGAGACGGCCGCCGGCATCCGGCGGGTCCGGCCCGGCACCCGGTTCGGGATCAGCCCGTTCGGCGTGTGGCGCAACGCGTCGACCGACGCACGCGGCTCCGACACGCAGGCGGGCGTCGAGACGTACGACGATCTGTACGCGGACACCCGCAAGTGGGTCCGCGAGCAGTGGATCGACTACGTCGTCCCGCAGCTGTACTGGCACATCGGTGACCCCGACGCCGACTACGCCCGGCTCGTGGCCTGGTGGGCGCGGGTCGCGCAGGGGACGAGGACACGGCTGTACGTCGGGGAGGCGCTGTACCGGGCGGGCGCCGCCGGGCAGCCCGCGGCCTGGCAGGACCCGGCCGAGCTGTCCCGCCACCTGACCCTCGCCGCCCGGTACCCGCAGGTGCGCGGGCACGTGTTCTTCGGCGCCAAGGACCTGGCCGACGACCCGATCGGGGCCATGGCCCGGGTGGTCGCCGACCACTACCGGGGGCCGGCGACACCCCCGCGGTGACTACCTCTGGTGCTCCTCCCCGTGCCTGACCTGGCAGTCGGGGCCCGGGGACATGATCGCCTCACGGCCGTCGTCGAAGCGGACGCGGTAGGGCGGGTTGCCGTTCTCGCCCATCACCTCGACGACCTCGGTGACCTGGTCGTGCTGGCCCACCACCCTGCCGTGCTGGACAAGCTTGTCGCCCTTGGATGCGCGCATCTGCCGGCCCTCCTCACGCTCACGACCGCTGGGTGACGGCGATGCACACGAGCACGGCCACGGCGGTCAGGGGAGCGGCCACCGTGAAGTGCTCGCCCAGCAGCAGCGCCGACCACACCAGTGTGAGCAGGGGCTGGGCCAACTGCAACTGGCTGGCCCGGGGGATGCCGATGGCCGCCATGCCCCGGTACCAGACGAGCAGCCCGAGGAACGTCGAACCGAGCGCCACCCACACCAGACCCACCACCCCGTGGACGCTCGGGTGCACCGGCTCGTACGACAGCGCCAGCGCCGCGGCCGGCGCGGTCAGCGGCAGACACAGCACCAGCGCCCAGCCGATGACCTGCCAGCCCGGCATGACCCGGGCCAGCCGGCCGCCCTCGGTGTACCCGGCCGCGCACACCACCAGCGCCCCGAACAGGAAGCCGTCGGCCGCGGTGAGGGCGCCGCCGCTCTGGGCGACGGTGAAGGCGAGTACGGCCACCGCGCCCGCCACGGCCGCCAGCCAGAACCGGCGGGAGGGCCGGGCCCCCGTGCGCAGCGCCGAGAACACGGCCGTGGTCAGCGGCAGCAGCCCCACCACGACGGCCGCGTGGGCGGTGGTGGACGTCCGCAGGGCGAGCGTGGTCAGCAGCGGGAAGCCCAGCACCACTCCGGCGGCGACCACGGCGAGGCCGGCGAGGTGGCGCCGCGCCGGAAGCGGTACCCGCAGGGCGAGCAGGCAGCCGCCGGCGACCAGGGCGGCGAGCACACCGCGCACCGCCACCAGCGACCACGGGCCGAAACTCTCCAGGCCCCAGGCGGTCGACGGGAAGGTCAGCGAGAAGGCGACCACGCCGAGGGCGGCCTGCGCGGTGCCGAGGCCCCGCGGCTCCCGGGGAGCGGGGACTGCTATCGGACTGACGGTAGTAGCGCTACTCTGTGTTCTCATGCAACAGCGTAGCAGTGTGGGTGACCTGGCAGAACGGCTCCGCAGGGAGCTGAATTGCTACTCTCCCGGTGGAAAGCTCCCGTCGAGCCGGGCCTTGGTCGAACGGTTCCGGGTGAGCCCGGTGACCGTCTCCCGGGCGCTCGCCCAGCTCGCCGCCGAGGGTCTGGTGGTCACCCGGCCGGGCGCCGGCGCCTTCCGGGCCCGGCCGGGCACCCCGGGGCCACCCGCCGGGGACACCTCCTGGCAGGAGGTCGCGCTCAGCGCCGACGGCACCGCCGACCTCGTACCGCGCACGGTGGACGCCTCCGGCGTCACGGTCTCGCTGGCCGCGCCGCCGCCCGGGGTGCTGGAGTTCAACGGCGGCTACCCGCATCCCTCGCTCCAGCCGGAGCGGGCCATGGCGGCGGCGCTGGCCCGGGCCGGGCGGCGGCCCGGCGCCTGGGGGAGACCGCCGCTGGAGGGCCTGCCCGAGCTGCGGGAGTGGTTCGCGCGCGGCATCGGCGGCGCCGTCACCGCGGCCGAGGTGCTGGTCGCGGCGGGCGGCCAGGCCGCGCTGGCCACCGCCCTGCGCGCGCTCGCCCCGCCCGGCGCCCCCGTGCTCGTGGAGTCGCCCACCTACCCGGGCATGCTGGCCCTCGCCCGCGCGGCCGGCCTGCGGCCCGTCCCGGTGCCCGTGGACCCCGACGGGGTACGGCCCGACCTGCTCGCCGACGCCTTCCACGCCACCGGTGCCCGGGTCTTCGTCTGCCAGCCGCTCTTCCAGAACCCCACCGGTGCCGTGCTCGCGCCGGCCCGGCGTGCCGAGGTGCTGCGCATCGCCCGCGAGGCCGGCGCGTTCGTGGTCGAGGACGACTTCGTCCGCCGGCTGGTGCACGCCGACGCGGGCCCGCTGCCCCGCCCGCTGGCCGCCGACGACCCGGACGGCGTCGTCGTCCACGTCGGCTCGCTGACCAAGGCGACCTCGCCCAGCTTCCGGGTGAGCGCCCTGGCCGCGCACGGGCCGGTGCTGGAACGGCTGCGCGCCATCCAGGTCGTGGACAGCTTCTTCGTCCCGCGGCCGCTCCAGGAGGCCGCCCTGGAACTCGTCGGCTCCCCGGCCTGGCCGCGCCATCTGCGGGCGCTGTCGGCCGAGCTGAAGACCCGCCGGGACGCGATGACGGGCGCGCTCGCCGGGCAGCTGCCCGAACTCGCCCTGCCGCACGTCCCGTCCGGCGGCTACCACCTGTGGCTGCGGCTGCCCGAGGGCACGGACGAGGGCGAGCTGACCGCGGCGGCCCTGCGCGCCGGTGTCGCCCTCACCCCCGGCCGCCCCTACTTCAGCGCCGAACCCCCCGCCGCCCACCTGCGCCTGAGCTTCGCGGCGGTGGCCGGCACCGGGGAGATCGCGGAGGGCGTCCGGCGGCTGCGGGCGGCCTGCGACGAGGTCATGGGAAATCCGCTCGCCCGGTGACGGCGGGGCCTGTGATGATCCGGGTCATGAGCGATACACCGGTTCTCCCCGACGGATACGAGTTCTCCGCCGACACCGCCCGCGTCGACGTCGGCCGGGTGCACGGCTGGCTGTCCCAGGACGCGTACTGGGCACTCGGCCGCCCGCGCGAGCAGCACGAGCGGGCGATGGCGCACTCGCTGAACTTCGGGGTGTACGACACGGCCTCGGGCGAGCAGGTGGCGTACGCGCGCGTGGTCACCGACCAGGCGCTGTTCGCCTGGCTCGCGGACGTGTACGTCGACCCGTCGGTGCGCGGCAAGGGCGTCGGCACGGCGTTCGTCGGCCGCATCCGCGACCACGTGAAGGCCCTCGGGGTGCGCCGCGTCCTGCTCTCCACGCACGACGCGCACGGGGTGTACGCCAGGTTCGGCTTCCGGCCGCTGGACCGGCCCGACCAGTGGATGCTGCACACACCCAACGGGTAAGCGCGCGCATACCTCGGGTAATCAGGCGGTAACGGCCCTTGACCCGCACCGCCGGGCGGCTCACCATCACCGCATGCCACTGAGGGTGACGTTCGTCGCCGCCGCGCGCGGTGCCCCGCTGCCCGGGGAGCGCTTCGAGGACGACCGGCCGCTGGACCAGGCCGGCTGGGACGAGGTGCAGCGCGCCGCCGGGGACCTGCTGCCGCTGGCGGCGGCCGAGCTGCGCTACTGCTCGCCGACCCCGTGCAGCCGGGCCACGGGCGACGCCCTGGGGTACGCCCCGCTGGTCCAGCTCGCCCTGCGGGACTGCGACATGGGCCGCTGGCGGGGGCTGACGCTGGGGGAGGCGATGGCCCGGGAGCCGGAGGCGGTGGACTCCTGGCTCGCCGATCCGCGCGCCACCCCGCACGGCGGCGAGTCCCTGCTGGCGTTCATCTCCCGGGTCGGCGGCTGGCTGGACACCCGGCCGGGGGACGACGGCGGCCGGATCGTCGCCGTGGCCGAGCCGGCCGTGATCCGGGCGGCCCTGGTCTACGCCCTGAAGGCGCCGCCCTCCAGCTACTGGAACATCGACGTCCGCCCGCTGTCCGCGACCACGGTGACCGGCCGCTCCGGCCGCTGGAACCTCCGCGTCGACGGGATCCCGGCTCAGCGCTCGCGCACGTAGTCGGTGGTCAGGACGAGGTCCTTGGCGGGGCCGCCGACCCGCCACACCGTGCGCCAGCGGTCGGCGTCCCGGACGGTGAACTCGCCCCGGTAGAGGTCGGCCGAGCAGGGGTGGTCGGCGACGTACCGCCCGGTGGACAGGTCCAGCTCGTGGAAGGGCCGCCCGTCGGCGAACCGCACGTCCGCCCGGCCCGGCGTGGGCCCCGGCAGGAACCGCAGCGTCCGGGTGGCCGGCCGGGCCGTCCCCCGCCAGGTGAAGGTGCCGGACTCCTCGTGCAGCAGCCCGCCGCCCTCCAGCGCGCCGAAGACGGTGGTCCCGGTGAAGTGCCCCTCGGCGCCGCTCGCCAGATCCCGCACCGCGCGCTCGACCCGCCAGCGTCCGGCGAGGTGGGCCAGGACGTCGGGGACCGGCCAGAACCCGGCTGCGTCACGGTGCGCCATGGGACGAGCTTACGGGGTCCGCGGTGCGGCGCGTTCACCTCGGAAACACCTTGCGGAAAGCCGTCGTTTTCCCGAACACCCCGGAATTCACGTGCTGTTTCATATGCCGGGAGAAACTCACCCCGTTTTCCGGTGAGCGCACAACCATGCGGAAAGGAGCCCCGTCTAAGTCGGCGAAATCGCGGAAAAGGAATGCGCTGGGGGCCTGCCGACACATGGACCGCTCGATCCCGCCGAATGCGCCGCGCCGGGCCGCCGCCCTGCTCGCCGCGGTCGTCACGATCACCGCCTTCTGCGCCGGTGACATCCTCGCCCGCGGCTACCCCTTCGGCCCCCGCACCCGCAGCGTCAACGACCTCGGCAACCAGTACGTGCCCTTCCACGCCCACCTGTGGGACCTGCTGCACGGAAGGGCCGAGGGCGGCCTGCTCGTCAACTGGCAGTCCGGTTACGGCACGAGCTTCCTGCCCGACCTCGGCACCTACCTCGGCAGCCCGTTCGCCCTGCTCGTCGGGGTCTTCCCCCGCGACCGGATCGACCTCGCCGTCTACGCCGTCACCGTGCTGAAGACCGCCTCCGCCGCCGCGGCCATGGCCTGGCTTCTGCTCACCCTGCGCCCCGGCCGCTGGTGGGCGGCGGGGCTGCTCGGCGCCTCGTACGCGCTGTGCGGCTGGAGCCTGGCCGACGCCTCCTACAACCCGATGTGGCTCGACGGCCTGATCGCCCTGCCGGTGCTGTGCCTGGTCGGCGAACGGGCGCTCGCAGGACGCCGGATCCTGCCCGGCGTCCTGCTCGTCGCCCTCGCCTGGACCGCCAACTTCTACACCGCCTACATGGCCACCCTCGGCGCCGCCCTGGTCCTGCTGCTGCGCCTGCTGCTCGCCCGCCCGCCGCGCCGCCGGGCGCTCGGAAGGGCCGGCCGGGCCGCCCTCACCACCGCCCTCGGGGTGGGCCTCGCCGCCCCGCTGGTCGCCGTCGTCTACTTCGGCACCCGGCACGCCTACCCGGGCCGGGTACGCCAGTTCACCCCGGTGCCCGCCGAGGACGTCGCCGCCCGGCTGCTGCCCGCGACCTACGGCTTCGGCTCCCCGGCCCTCTACGTCGGCCTCACCGCCCTGCTCCTCGCCCTCGCGCTGCCCTTCCACCGGGCGGTCCCGGTCCCGGTCCGCACCGGCTGGACGGCGCTCGTGCTCGCGGTGGCCCTGTCCCTCCAGTGGGGTCCCACCCATCTGGTCTGGCACGCCTTCGCCACCCCGCAGGGCAGCGCCTACCGGCAGGCGTTCGTGCTGTGCGGCCTGCTGGTGATCGCCGCCTGGCACGCCCTGGCGTACGGCGTCCCCGACCGGCGCGCGCTCGGCGCGGCGACCGCGCTGCTGGCGCTGGTCGTCGCCGTCGCCGGCCGCAGCACACTGGTCGGCTGGTACACCTGGCCGGTCCTGGTGGCCGCCTTCGCGGGCGCCCTCGGGGGGCTGGTCCTGCTGGCCCGCGCCGGGCGGCGCACCCGGCTCGCCGTGCCGGCCGTCGCCCTCCTGCTCGCCGTGCAGACCGGCGAGAGCGCCGCCACCGCCGCCCTGGCCGACCGGCTGCGTCTTGCGCACCTGGACGACTACGCGCCCTGGGGTGAGCGGCAGGAGACCCAGGCGGCGGCGATCGCCCGGGCCGACGGCTGGCCCCGCTACCGCACCGACCCCGGCCGCGAGCAGACCGTCGGCAACGACCCGCTGCTGGTGGGCGGCGAGGGCGCCCAGTACTACAGCAGCCTGACCCCGGACGTGCTCAGCCGCACCCTCACCGCGCTGGGCGACGGCTGGACCTCGCGCGGCCGGAGCGTGCAGAGCCTGGACAACGCCGTCACGGACGTCGTCTTCTCGGTCGGCGCCCGGGTGCACTCCCCGCCCGACCCGCACCAGAAGCACGTGCCCCCGGGCGGCGGACCGGTCACGGTCACCCGACGGGACGTGCCGCCCCTGGTCACCGTGCGGCCCGCGGCCGACCGGCGCCCCTTCGGGCCGTCGCCGTACCGCAACCAGGAACTGCTGCTCGGCAGCCGCGTCTACACCGTGCCCCGCGTCGGCGTGTACGACGACGCCGGGCGACCGGTCCCGAGCCGCCGCGTCGGCACCGCAAACGCCCTGGCCCGGCCGACGCTCACCGCCCGCTGCCCGGCCGGCACCCAAGTCCACCTGTGGGCCCCGCACTTCTCCGGCACCGCGCGGCTCGCCGGCACCGGCGGATCCGCCCGGTTCCGGTACGCGCCCCCGCGCAACCGCGCCGCCATGGAGCCGCTCGGCACGGCCCCCGCCTCCGGGCGGCTGCGCATCGAGCTGACTCCGGACCGGCCCGGCCGCGTCCCGTCCGGCGCCGTCGGCTGTCTGGACACCGCCCGGCTGGACACCGCGGCCGCCCGGCTGAAGGCGACCGGCGCCACCGCGGTGACCGTCTCCGACGGCACCCTGCGGGCCCGGCTGCCCGCCGCCGGCAAGGGCGTCGCGGTCGTCGCGGCGCCCCGGATCGCCGGCTGGCGCTGCGCCACCGGGGACGGCCCCGAGCGTCCCGCAGGCGACTTCCACGGCCTGGTCGCCGTCCCCCTGGACGCCAGGGCGACCACGCTGACCTGCACTTTCCATCCACCCGGCCTGCGGCTGGGCACGACCGTCGGGGCCGCCTCGCTGCTCACCCTGGTCCTGCTCACGGCCGCCGGTGCCGTCCGCCGCCGGCGCGTCCCGGCGCCACACACGACCACATCACCGCGCGAGCGCGTGACCACCGCTTCCTGACCGCGCCCAGGGGGGATCCCGCATGCTGATATCGATCGTCGCGCCCTGCTACAACGAGGAAGACGTCCTCGCCCGCTTCCACCAGGAGGTCCAGAAGGTCGCCGAGGAACTGCTGCCCCTCGGCCACGACATGGAGTTCGTGTACGTGGACGACGGCAGCCGGGACCGTACGCTCGCCGTCCTGGAGGACCTGGCGGACCTCGACTCCCGGGTCCGCTACGTCTCCTTCAGCCGCAACTTCGGCAAGGAGGCGGCCCTGCTCGCCGGTCTGCGGCACGCCTCGGGCGACTCGGTGATCGTCATGGACGCCGACCTCCAGCACCCCCCGGCGCTGATCAAGCGCATGGTCGAACTGCGCGAGCAGGGCCACGACCAGGTCATCGCCCGGCGCAGCCGCACCGGCGACCGGCTCACCCGGACCGTCACCGCGCGCCTGTACTACCGGCTCGTCAACCGCCTGGTCGACGTCGAACTCGCCGACGGCGTCGGGGACTTCCGGCTGCTGTCGCGGCGGGTGGTGGACGCGGTGCTGGCCCTGACCGAGTACAACCGCTTCTCCAAGGGCCTGTTCGCCTGGGTCGGTTTCCCGAGCACCACCTTCGCCTACCAGAACGCCGTGCGCGAGGCCGGCCGCAGCTCCTGGAGCCTGCGCGGGCTGCTCAACTACGGCCTCGACGGCCTGCTGTCCTTCAACAACCGCCCGCTGCGGGCAGCACTCTGGCTCGGTGTGGGCCTGCTGCTGTGCGCGGGCCTTTACACCGCCTGGATCGTGGGCGCCGCACTCGTCAACGGCGTCCAGACGCCCGGCTATGTGACCATCATCACCGCCGTCACCGCCCTCGCGGGCGTCCAGATGGTCATGCTGGGAGTCATCGGGGAGTACACCGGCCGCATCTACTACGAGGTGAAGGGGCGCCCGCACTTCCTGGTGAAGGCGACCAACGTGGAACGGACGAAAGATCTCATTCCCTGATGCGGCAGATTCTGACCTTCGTGGCGGTGGGTGTCGTCAACACGGCGACCTACTACTGCCTCTACCTCCTCTTTCTGGCTTTCCTTCCCTATCTCGCGGCACACGCGCTGGCCTTTCTGCTCAGCATGGTCGGATCGTTTTTCCTGAACGCGCGCTACACCTACCGGATCCGGCCCACCTGGCGGAAATTCCTGCTGTTCCCGCTGACGAACGTCACCAACTTCGTGATCACCACGGCCGGGGTGTACGTGATCGTGGACGTGCTGCACGCCGGCAGCCGCTTCGCCCCGCTGCTCGCCTCGGCCGTGGCCGTCCCGGTCACCTACCTCGTCTCCCGCCGGGTCATGCTCCCCGGGTCGATTGCATAAAAGTGCAGCGATACGTATAGTCATGCCATCCAGAGGAGGGTGGACATGGCAGTACGTGTGGCGGTGGCCGGAGCGAGCGGATACGCGGGCGGAGAGGCCCTGCGCCTGCTCCTTGCGCACCCCGAGGTCGAGATCGGTGCCCTGACCGGCAACTCCAACGCCGGCCAGCGGCTCGGCGCGCTCCAACCGCACCTGCTGCCCCTGGCGGACCGGGTGCTCGCCGAGACCACGCCGGAGGTGCTCGCCGGGCACGACGTCGTCTTCCTCGCGCTGCCGCACGGACAGTCCGCCGCCGTCGCCGAACAGCTCGGCCCCGACGTCCTCGTGATCGACATGGGCGCCGACTTCCGGCTGAAGGACCCCGCCGACTGGGAGAGCTTCTACGGCTCCCCGCACGCCGGCACCTGGCCCTACGGCCTCCCCGAACTGCCGGGCGCCCGCGCCGCGCTGGAGGGGTCCAGGCGCATCGCGGTGCCCGGTTGCTACCCGACCGCCGTCTCCCTCGCCCTGTACCCGGCCTACGCGGCCCACCTCGCCGAACCCGAGGCCGTGGTCGTCGCCGCCTCCGGCACCTCCGGCGCGGGCAAGGCACCCAAGCCGCACCTGCTGGGCAGCGAGGTCATGGGCTCCATGACGCCGTACGGCGTCGGCGGCGGCCACCGGCACACCCCCGAGATGATCCAGAACCTGAGCGCGGTGGCGGGCGAGCGGATCGCGGTCTCCTTCACGCCGACCCTCGCGCCGATGCCCCGCGGCATCCTCGCCACGTGCAGTGCCAAGGCCGTACCGGGGGTGACGGCGGACTCCGTCCGCGCCGCCTACGCCAAGGCCTACGCCGACGAGCCCTTCGTCCACCTGCTCCCCGAGGGCCGGTGGCCCGCCACGGGGTCCGTCCAGGGTTCCAACGCCGTTCAGGTGCAGGTCGCGTACGACGCCGCCGTCGGCCGCGTCATCGCGATCAGTGCCATCGACAACCTCACCAAGGGCACCGCGGGCGGTGCCATCCAGAGCATGAACCTCGCCCTGGGTCTCGACGAGACCACGGGTCTTCCCACGATCGGAGTCGCACCGTGAGCGTCACGGCAGCCAAGGGATTCACGGCGGCGGGCATCGCCGCCGGGATCAAGGAGAACGGCAACCCCGACCTGGCCCTCGTGGTCAACAACGGGCCCCGCCGTGCCGCCGCGGGCGTCTTCACCTCCAACCGTGTGAAGGCCGCGCCGGTGCTCTGGTCCGAGCAGGTCCTCGGCGCCGGCCAGGTCTCGGCGGTCGTCCTCAACTCCGGCGGCGCCAACGCCTGCACGGGCCCCCAGGGCTTCCAGGACACCCACGCCACCGCCGAGAAGGCGGCCGAGGTGCTCGGCCGCGGCGCCATCGAGGTCGCCGTCTGCTCCACCGGCCTGATCGGTGTGCCGCTGCCCATGGACAAGCTGCTCCCGGGCGTCGAGGCGGCCGCCGCCCAGCTGTCCGAGCACGGCGGCGAGAAGGCCGCCATCGCGATCAAGACCACCGACACCGTCCACAAGACGTCCGTGGTCACCCGGGACGGCTGGACCGTCGGCGGCATGGCCAAGGGCGCCGGCATGCTCGCCCCCGGCCTCGCCACCATGCTCGTCGTCCTCACCACCGACGCCGACCTCGGCGACGAGGACCTGGACAAGGCCCTGCGCGCGGCCACCAGGGTCACCTTCGACCGGGTCGACTCCGACGGCTGCATGTCCACCAACGACACCGTCCTGCTGCTCGCCTCCGGCGCCTCCGGCACCACCCCCGGGTACGACGAGTTCGCCGAGGCCGTACGGCAGGTCTGCGCCGACCTCGGCCGGCAGCTCATCGGCGACGCCGAGGGCGCCAGCAAGGACATCAAGGTCGAGGTGGTCAACGCGGCGAGCGAGGAGGACGCCGTCGAGGTGGGCCGCTCCATCGCCCGCAACAACCTCCTCAAGTGCGCCCTCCACGGTGAGGACCCCAACTGGGGCCGGGTGCTCTCCGCCATCGGCACCACCCGGGCCGCCTTCGAGCCGGACCGGCTGAACGTCGCCATCAACGGCGTCTGGGTGTGCAAAAACGGTTCCGTCGGCGAGGACAGGGAACTGGTCGACATGCGCTACCGCGAGGTGCACATCGTGGCCGACCTCGCGGCCGGCACGGAGACCGCCACCATCTGGACCAACGACCTGACCGCCGACTACGTCCACGAGAACAGCGCCTACTCGTCATGAGCACTCGCAAGCACACGGCCCTGCCGAAAGCCCAGATCCTCATCGAGGCCCTGCCCTGGCTGGTCAGACACAACGGCCGGACGGTCGTCATCAAGTTCGGCGGCAACGCCATGATCGACGAGGACCTGAAGGCCGCGTTCGCCCAGGACGTCGTGTTCCTGCACCACGCCGGCCTCAAACCGGTCGTCGTGCACGGCGGCGGCCCGCAGATCAGCGCCGCCCTGGACAAGCACGGCATCGTCAGCGAGTTCAAGGCGGGCCTGCGCGTCACCACCGAGGACGCCATGGACGTCGTACGGATGGTGCTCGCCGGGCAGGTGCAGCGCGAGCTGGTCGGCCTGCTCAACCGGCACGGACCGCTCGCCGTCGGCCTCACCGGCGAGGACGCGCACACCATCACCGCGACCAAGCACCTGCCCGAGATCGACGGCGAACCGGTCGACATCGGCCGGGTCGGCGAGATCACCGCGATCGACACCGGAGCCATCGAGGCACTGCTCGCCGACGGCCGCATCCCGGTGGTCTCCTCGATCGCCCGCTCCGAGGACGACGGACATGTCTACAACGTCAATGCTGATACGGCGGCTGCGGCACTCGCTGCGGCACTGGGCGCCGAGACCCTCATGGTCCTCACCGACGTCGAGGGCCTCTACGAGGACTGGCCGCACAGCGACGAGGTGATCAGCCGCCTCACCGCCTCCCAACTGGCGAAACTCCTGCCGGAGTTGAGCTCCGGCATGGTGCCGAAGATGGAGGGCTGCCTGCACGCCGTGCGCAACGGCGTGACGACCGCCCGCGTCATCGACGGCCGGGTCCAGCACTCGATCCTGCTGGAGATCTTCACCGATGAAGGCATCGGCACCATGGTCGTGCCGGACGAACAGGGGGAGTCATGAGCAACCAGGAGCTGGCCGCGCGGTGGCAGGGCGCGCTCATGGACACCTACGGCACCCCGCGCCTGCCCCTCGTGCGCGGCGAGGGCACCCGGGTGTGGGACGCCGAGGGACGTGAGTACCTGGACTTCGTCGGCGGCATCGCCACCAACGCGCTCGGCCACGCCCACCCCGCGGTCGTGGCGGCCGTGAGCGGGCAGATCGCCTCCCTCGGCCACATCTCCAACTTCTTCATGGCCGAGCCCACCGTCGCCCTCGCCGAACGCCTGCTGTCGCTCTTCGGCCGGGACGGCCGGGTCTTCTTCTGCAACTCCGGCGCCGAGGCCAACGAGGCCGCGTTCAAGATCGGCCGGCTCACCGGGCGCACCCACATGGTCGCCGCAGACGGCGGCTTCCACGGCCGGACGATGGGCGCCCTCGCGCTCACCGGCCAGCCCGCCAAGCGCGAGCCCTTCCTGCCCCTGCCCGGCGAGGTCACCCACGTCCCCTACGGCGACGCCCAGGCGCTGGCCGCCGCGGTGACGCAGGAGACGGCCCTCGTCGTCATCGAGCCCGTCCAGGGCGAGAACGGTGTCGTCGTGCCCCCGGCCGGCTACCTCAAGGCGGCCCGCGCGATCACCGCCGCCACCGGCGCCCTGCTGGTCCTGGACGAGGTGCAGACCGGCATCGGCCGGACCGGCACCTGGTTCGAGTACCAGGCCCACGAGGGCGTGCTGCCCGACGTCGTCACCCTCGCCAAGCAGCTCGGCGGCGGACTTCCGCTCGGCGCGACCGTGGCCTTCGGCCGGGCCGCCGAACTGCTCCGGCCCGGCCACCACGGCACCACCTTCGGCGGCAACCCGGTCGCCTGCGCCGCCGGACTCGCCGTGCTCGACACGATCGCCGGCGAGGACCTGCTCGACAACGTCAAGCGGCAGGGCGAGCGGCTGCGGGACGGAATCGAGGCGCTGGACCACCCGTTGATCGACCATGTCCGGGGCGCGGGCCTGCTCCTGGGTATCGTGCTCACCGGGCCGCACGCACCGCGGGTGCAGCAGGCGGCCCAGGAGGCCGGGTTCCTGGTGAACGCGCCCGCCCCCGACGTCGTACGGCTCATGCCGCCGCTCAATCTCCGCGACGACGAGGCGGGTGCGCTGCTCCGGGCGCTCCCCGGCATCCTCGACGCAGCTGGCCCTGTGGATGGGGACGGACGATCCGGAGAATGAGACGACGATGAGCCAGGCGCAGGACCACGAGGCGGCCGGTGCCGGGCCCGCCGTGCCGCAGACCCGCACCGCACGGCACCGCCGGATCGTGGACATCCTCAACCGGCAGCCGGTGCGGTCGCAGAGCCAGCTGGCCAAGCTGCTCTCCGACGACGGGCTGAGCGTCACCCAGGCGACGCTCAGCCGGGATCTCGACGAGCTGAACGCGGTGAAGATCCGCAACACCGACGGCGACCTGATCTACGCGGTGCCGAGCGAGGGCGGTTTCCGCACCCCGCGCGCCCCGCTCGGGGAGTCGGCCAAGGAGGAGCGGATGCGGCGGCTCTCCCAGGAGCTGCTGATCTCCGCGGAGGCCTCGGCGAACCTGGTGGTCCTGCGCACTCCGCCGGGTGCCGCGCAGTTCCTGGCCTCCGCCATCGACCAGGCGGAGCTGCACGACATCCTGGGCACCATCGCCGGCGACGACACGCTGCTGCTGATCAGCCGGGAGCCCACCGGGGGCCAGGCGCTGGCGGACCATCTGCTGCGGCTGGCGCAGAACGGCAACTGACGGCATGCGGGGGCCGCCCGGCCGACGCAGAATGGGCATGTGATCTCCCGCGGCGAGCGGGCCGGGAGACGGGCAATCCGCTGGCGGCCGTCGAACGTATACAGAGGTGTGTCGGGAAACCGGTTCCCCGTCGGCCGCCTCCCGGACGAGGCTCTGCTGTCCGGGCTGGCCGCCGGGGATCCGGAACTGGCCGTGCTCTTCGTACGGAGGTTCCAGCATCGGGTCTTCGGGGTGGCCGTGGCGGTCACCGGAGACCAGCAGATCGCCGAGGACGTCGCCCAGCAGACGTTCGAGCGCGCGTGGCGCCACGCGCAGATCTACGACTCGCGTCGCGGGTCGGTCATGACCTGGCTGACGAGCATCGCGCACAACCTGGCCATCGACGCCGTCCGTGCCCGGCGGACCGAGCCGATGGCGCCCGAGGATCTCGAGGACCTGCTGGGCGCCGTCACCGAGACCCCCGAGCGGTGGGCGCTGGCCGACGAGGCCTCCGCCCAGGTCCGGGCCGCCCTGGCAGGGCTGCCACGGGAGCAGGCCAGGGCGCTGTTGATGGCCGGAATCTACGGCATGACGGCCCGGCAGGTCGCCGACGCGGAACGGATCCCGCTGGGCACCGCCAAGACGCGGATCAGGACGGCGATGGCGAAACTGCGCGCCACCGTCGCGTCTGCGAGACGAGGCGACCATGTCCAGTGACGTGGACTGCGAGAAGCTGCGGGAGATCGGCGCCGAGCTCGCGCTGGGCGTGCTGCCCGGCCGGGAGCGGGCCGAGGCGGTCGCCCACCTGGACCGGTGCGCCACCTGCCGGGAGTACGTACGGCAACTGACCCAGGTCGGTGACCGGCTGGTCGGGCTGCTGCCGGACCGCGAGCCGCCGCCCGGGTTCGAGACCCGTGTGGCGCGCGTCCTCGCCGGGCAGGCGACGGCGCCCGAGGGGCAGCGGCGCGCCTCCGCCCGCGCCCGTCCGGCCTCGTACGGGGGTGCCCGGCGGGCCCGGCTGCGGGTCGCGGCGGTCGGGGCCACGCTCGCCGTCGCCGTCGGATTCGCCGGCTGGGCGGTCGGCACCGCCGTCGAGGACATCGTCGCCTCACCGCCCGCCACGGTCGGCTCCGAGCCGGTGATGGTCGGGGACATGACCCCGGCCGGGCGGGACGGGGCGCCGGTGGGGGAGGTCTACGCCCACCCGGGCCCGCCCGGCTGGGTCTTCGTGTCCGTCGCCCTCACCCGCCCCGGCACCCGGTACTCCGGCACGGTCGCCTGTCTCCTCGACCGCCCCGACGGCACGAGCCTGCACGTCGGCGACTTCGCCCTGCGCGACGGCTACGGCAACTGGGGCGTGGCGGTGCCAGGCGACCTCACCGGCTACTCCGGCGTCCGCCTGACCTCCCCGGACGGTACCGTCCTCGCCACCGCCCAGCTGCAGAAGGGGCAGGTCACGACTCCGGAGGCGTGAACGGCGCGGCTCAGTGGGCCTGGCGCGGGGCGGGGCGCGGGCGGTTGTCGACGGCGACCGGCGGCACCGGTGTCCGCCTGACCTCCCCGGACGGTACCGTCCTCGCCACCCGCCCAGTTGCCGACTCCGGAGGCGTGAACGGCACGGCTCAGTGGGCCCGGCGCGGTACGGGCAGGACGGTCTCCAGGGCGGTGGCCAGGGAGGCGACGGTGGGGCGTGCCGCGGGGTCGGGGCGCAGGCAGCTGTCGATGGCGGCGGCGAGCGCGGGCGGCAGCCGCCGCCGGGACCCGATCGGCGGGGCGGCCTGCTCCAGCTGCGGATACCAGTCGTCCGGCTCCCCCGTGCCGGTCCCGGCGGACGGCCGCTCGGCCGTTCCACCGGCCGTGGGCCGCGCGAACGGCAGTTCGCCGCAGGCGGCCTCGAACAGGGTGACGCCGATGCCCCACACGTCGGCGGCGGCCGTGAGCGGCCCGCCGCGGGCCTGCTCCGGGGCGAGGTAGCCGCAGGTGCCCACGCCCGCCGGGGCGGGCCCCGGAGCCCGGGCGACGCTCAGGTCCAGCACCTTCGCCAGCCCCCGGTCCACCACCACGTTGGACGGCTTGAGGTCCAGGTGCAGCAGACCCCGGCCGTGCAGGTAGTGGACGGCGGAGCACAGCTGCACCCCGAGCAGGGCCACGTCGGCCGTGGACGGCCGGCGCCGCAGCCGGTGCAGCAGGTGGGACAGCGTCTCACCGGGCAGTGTCTCCAGCACGACGAGCGGCTCGGGCTCCGTGCGGACGTCGTAGCCGCGGACCAGGTGGGGATGGGTGAACTCGCGCAGCCACCGCCCCTCGCGCAGCAACCGCTCGGCCAGCCGCCGCTCGCCGCGCCGGTCGGGGCGCACCATCTTGAGCACGCACCGGCAGTCCCGTTCGGCGCTCCAGGCGTCGTAGACGTCCAGCCAGCCGGTGCGGGCCAGGCCCGCCAGGATCTCGTACCCCGGGACCGGTCGCGTACCGGGCGCCAGGGGCGGGGTACCGGGCTCGGCGATGACGCTCATGACAGCAGCGCTCCCGTGTGCAGCCGGTGCAGCCGGGCGTAGGTGCCGTCGTGCCCGAGCAGGTCGTCGTGGGCGCCGTGCTCCACGACCCGGCCGTGGTCGAGGACGACGATGCGCGTGGCGTCGCGGACGGTCAGCAGGTTGTGGGAGATGACGACCGTGGTCCGCCCGGCCATGAGCCGGCGCAGCGGGTCCATGATCCGCCGGCCCGACCGGACGTCGAGCCCGGCCGTCGGCTCGTCCAGGAGCAGCACCGGCGCGTCCCGGATCATCGCGCGGGCGATCGCCAGCCGCTGGCACTGGCCGCCGGACAGGGTGCGGCCGCGCTGGCCGACCAGGGTGTCGTAGCCCTCCGGGAGCAGCTCGATGAACTCGTGCGCGTCCGCGGCCCGCGCCGCCGCGACGATGTCGGCGTCCGTGGCCCCCGGCCGGCCGTAGGCGATGTTGTCCCGGACGGTGCCGTGGAAGACGAGCGTCTCCTGGAGCACCACCGCCACGCTCTCGCGCACGTCGGACAGGCGCAGCTGCCGCAGATCGGTCCCGTCCAGGCGGACCGCGCCCCGGTCGGGGTCGTAGAAGCGCAGCTGGAGCTTGGCGACGGTCGACTTGCCCGCCCCGCTGGCCCCGACCAGTGCGAGCGTCTCCCCGGGCGCCACACGGAAGGACACGTCCGACAGCGCCCAGGACGGGCCGCCGGGATAACGGAACCACACCCCGTCGAACTCCAGCTCGCCCCGCGCGCGGCCGGTCCGCCGGGCGCCGGGGGCCTCGGTGACCTGGGGGCGCTGGTCCAGCAGCTCGATGATCCGTTCCGCCGAGGCGGAGGCCGCGTAGAAGGTGGTGCCGAGGTGGGACAGTCCGTGGACCGGGCCGTACAGCTTGCCGATCAGGGCGAGGAAGACCAGCAGTCCGCCGAGCGTGAGCTGGCCCTGGGACAGCTTCCAGGTGCCCAGGCCCAGCACCGTGAGACCGCCGGCCACCTCGATGACCTCCACGACGGGGCCGTAGACGGCACGGATGCGGGCCGAGGCCATCACCGCCCGGAACCGGCCGAGGTTCTCCCGTTCGAACCGGCGCTCCTCCCAGCCCTGCCGGTTGTACGCCTGCACCAGCACGACGTTGCCCAGCGACTCCTCGGCGACGGCGCTGAGCGAGCCGCTGCGCCGCCTGCGCTCCCGGGACGCCTCCTTGACCAGCCGCGAGAAGTGCCGTGCGGCCCCCCAGAACAGGGGGACGACGGCCAGGGCGAGCAGGGTCAGGTCCCAGCGCAGGTAGCAGAGCAGGCCGAGGAAGACGCCGAGGCGGACCACGTAGTAGAGGGCGTCCGCCACGCCGGAGAGCAGGAAGGTCTCCACGGCGTCGACGTCGCCCGTGACCCGGGACAGCACGTCCCCGAGCCGCCGGCGCTCGAAGAAGCCGAGCGACAGCCCCTGGACGTGCCGGAAGACGTCGGCGCGCAAGGAGAGCAGGAAGCGCTCGCCGACCCAGGTGGAGGTGACGTCGTCGGCGAAGCCCAGGACGCCGGAGCAGACCACCAGGCCCAGGAAGGCCGGCGCGATCCACAGGAAGGGGTGCAGGTCGCGGGGGACGAGGACGTCGTCCACGACGAGTTTGAAGAGCCACAGCTCGGCCGCGTCGATCAGCGGGCCGGTCAGGCTGAACAGGACGACGGGCACGAGCCAGCGCCGGCCGCCGCGGGTGTACGGCCAGAACCGGCGGAACACCTCGCGCGGTGGCAGCGGGGGAGCGGCCGCCACCACGTCGTCGGAGGTCTCAGCCGGTGCGAGCAGACGCCGCAGGAGATGGGCCATGGCGTGCGTACCTCGGGGACAGACGGAGCGGACCGGGTCCTCCGGTCTCCGGTCCGCTCAGCCGCGTGGGCGATCAGTAGTTGCCGTGGCCGTTGCCGTGGCCGTGGTCGTTGCCGTGGCGGTTGCCGTGGCCGTTGTCGTGACCGAAGTGGTCATCGTGGCCGTGGCCGTGGCCGTGCCGTTCCCCGTGCCCCGAGCTGTCGAACCGCGACGTGTCCCCGCCGCGGTCCCGCATCGCGGGCAGCAGGCTGCTGAAGATGGCCATGTCGTTTCCTCCCGGAACTAGTCTCACAAGGAATACGTCCCAAGGCGGACGGCGGATGGCGTTCCGGCGAAAAAGATGGTTTTTCAGGAGGAAAAGACGAAATCCACTGTCGGGGCGGATCAGCCCAGTCGCGCCGCGAGCCCCCCGGTGCACCGCACCTCGTCACCCCCGGTGATCAGCAGGGCCTCCACGTCCGGCAGGGACTCCAGCCAGGCCAGGGCCGCCCGGGAGCCCATCGCGAACGCGGCCGTGGCCCAGCAGTCCACCCAGGTCAGCCGGGGTCCGACCACCGTCACCGCCACCAGGTCCGTGACCGCGGAGCGGCCGGTGCGCGGATCCACGATGTGCGCCCCCCGCTCCGCCGTGCCCGAGGTGGCCACCGCCAGTTCCGCCGTGCCCGCCGCCGAGATCACCGCCGCGAGACCGCCGGGCCGCAACGGATCGGCCACGCCGACCCGCCAGGCGCGCTGCGGCTCCGGCGCGCCGAGCAGCTGTACGTCCCCGCCCCCGTTGACGCTCACCCCGCGCACCCCGGCGACCGCGGCCAGGATCCGGGCCGCCCGCTCGGCCGCCCAGCCCTTGACGATGCCGGTGGGGTCCAGCGAGCCCTGGTAGCGCGGGCTGAACCAGCCCTCGCTCACCCGCTCCGCCTCGGCCGCCAGCTCCAGCACCTCGGCCACCTCGGGGGCACACCCCGAGACGGCCAGCTCGCCCCGGGCCAGCCGCGACACCTCGCTGTCCTCGCGGTAGGTGCTGAACACGGCGTCCGCCCGGTGCAGTCCGGCGACGGCCTCGGCGAGCGCCGCCCGCACCGCGTCCGGTTCACCGCCGCGGACGTCGAAGGAGAAGACCGTCCCCATGACCTCCTCCGCGTGACGCACCGCGGCGGGCGCCTCGGCCGGCTCGGCCACCGTGTCAGCCACCGGCCTGGTCCAGCGCCGACTGGAGGGACTGCCGGTAGCCGGTGCTGGTGTAGGTCGCCCCGGAGACGGCGTCGATGTCGGCGGTGCCCGCGGCCACCGCCTCCTGGTTGAGCCGGGGTACGGCGAGCCGGGTCTTCTGGTCGCTCAGGCCGCCCTTGGGTGCCTGGACCGCCTCGGCCTGGGTGATCCTGCGGCCGCTGACCGTGATCCGGACCTGGACCGGCCCGTACTGGGTCTGCACGACCTTGCCGGTGACCGTCTTGGCCTGCGCCTGCCCCGAGCCGCCCGCGCCCGAGCCGGCCGCGCCCGAGCCGGCCGGCGACGCCTGCTTCATCCTGTCCAGCGCCGACTGCAGCGACTTCCTGTAGCCCTCGCTGGTGTAGGTCGCCCCGGAGACGGCGTCGATGTCGGCGGTGCCCGCGGCCACCGCCTCCTGGTTGAGCCGGGGCACGGCGAGCTGGGTCTTCTGGTCGCTCAGGCCGCCCTTGGGCGCCTGGACCGCCTCCGCCTTGGTGATCTTCCCGCCGTTGACGGTGAGCCGTACCTGTACGGCCCCGTACTGGGTCTGCGCCGCGTCACCGGTCACCGTGCCGGAGCCGGCCTGGACACCGCCCTGCGTCCCGCCCTGCGGGGACTGCTGACCGGCCGCCGTCTGCTGCGGGGCCGCGCCCGCCGCCGACGCGGCGGCCGGGTCCGACGCCGGCTTCAGCGACAGCAGCAGCACGACACCGGACACGGTCGCGGCGGTGGCCAGCACGACCCGCCGCACGGGGTGGCTCTTCCTCATCGCTTTCGCAGCTCCGCTCACATCTCGAACGACTCGTGGTGGATACGGCGGGCGGGCACTCCCGCCTCCCGCAGGGCCTCGTACACCGACTGCGCGAACCCGGGCGGACCGCACATGAAGACGTCGTGCGTCCCGATGTCCGGGATCTTCCGCTGGAGGGTCTCCGCGGAGATGTCCGGCCGCTCGCCCTCGGGGCTGTTCACCGCGTACATCAGCCGGGCGCCCCGCTCCTCGGCGATCACCGCCAGCTCGTCCCACAGTGCCAGGTCCTGGGTGGTGTTGGCCCGGTACAGCAGTGTGATGTCCCCGGCGGCCCCGGGCAGCGTCTCGAACAGCGCCCGCATCGGCGTGATGCCGACCCCGCCCGCGACCAGCAGCACCTTGCCCCGGCTGCGACGCTGCGCGGTGAGCGCGCCGTAGGGGCCCTCCGCCCACACCCTGGTGCCGGGCGTCAGCTCGCGCAGCCGGGCACTGTGGTCGCCGATCGCCTTCACCGTGATCCGCAGCAGGTCGGGGCGCGGGGCGGCGGACAGGGAGTACGGGTGCGAGCTGAACCGCATGCCGGGAGCGAGGAACCGCCAGCGGAAGAACTGGCCCGCCTCCGCGCCCATCCGGTGCAGCCTGCGCCCGCCGATCAGCACCGACACGATGCCGGGCGTCTCCTCGATGACCGCCTCCACCCGCATGCGGTGCCGGAGGTTCAGCCGGACCGGGGTGAGGATCCGGTACCAGAGCACCAGCGCGGTGACCGCGCCGTACAGGCCGTACCAGAAGGTCTTGGCGGCGGGCTCCACCGCGAAGTCGTTGCCGGTGGTGATCTGGTGCCAGAACGTCAGGAACACCGCCGCGTACGTCAGCAGGTGGACGTGGTACCAGGCGTCGTACGGCAGCCGGCGGCGGACCGGGCCGACCGACGTCAGCCCGATGACCACGAGCAGGCCCATGCCGATGGCCGCCTTGCCCATGTCCGGCAGCTGCTCGACGGAGTCGACGGTCTGCTGCACGATGTCGCCGAGAGACCTGCCGGCCTGGAGCGCGTACCCCCACATGGTGAGGAAGACGTGCGCGACGATCAGGCACAGCGTGTACCGGCCGCTCATCGCGTGCCAGCGGGCCACCCGGTCCGAGCCGACCCGGCGCTCCAACGCCGGGACGCGTGCCATCTGGAGCACGACCAGCGCCATCAGATAGCCGGCCAGCAGACCGGTGATCCGGCCCGCGTTGAGGACCCGGCCCGTGGTGTCGGCGACGGCGGGCGTGTTGTGCCACCAGAGCCACAGCACGGCCGCCGCGCCCGCCCAGAGGGCGAGGAGCAGCGGGACGGCCGGGGAGCGGCGCGGACGGATGCGGCGCATCGTCTGTCGGCGGGCGGCACGTCCGCCTGCGAGCGTGGTGGTCACGGTTCCTCCGTGGGGACTTGACCCTTGGCCCACGGATACGTGCCGCGCGCGCCGGGTGTTCAGAGGTCGGCCGAGTCCAGTGCGGACTGCAGCGACTGCCGGTACCCGTCGCTGGTGTACGTCGCCCCGGAGACGGAGTCGATGCGCGCGCTCTGCGCCGCCAGCGCCTCCCGCCGCAGCTGGGGCAGCGCGTAGCCGTTGATCTCCTGGTCGCGCGGATTGTCCTCGGGGTAGGCGACGGCCGTGACGTCGGTCAGCCGGCCGTCCTGCACCGTCACCCGCACCCGGACCGGACCCCAGCGGGTCTGGACGGTGTCCCCGGTGGCCGTCCTGGTCCCGGTGGCCGGGCGCGACGCCGGACCACTGGACGCGGCCGGTGACCTGGTGCCCGCGGACGCCAGCCGGGGAGCGGCGTGCGGCTTGAGCGCCAGCAGCAGCACCATCCCGGAGACGGTCGCGGCACTCGCCAGCACGATCCGGCGCAGCGGACGGCTCTTGTTCAACGCGTGCATGTCCAGGCCTCTCTCGCCTCGTGGTGCGTCACAGCTCGAACGACTCGTGGTGGATGCGGCGGTCGGGCACCCCGGCCGCCCGCAGCGCCCGGTACACGTCCTGCGCGAACCCGTGCGGGCCGCAGACGAAGACGTCGTGGGCCGCCAGGCCGGGCACGGACGCGCGCAGCGCTTCCGCGGTCAGCGGTGGGCGCTGCCCGTCGGGCCCGTTGAGCGCGTACAGCACCCGGGCTCCCCGCCGGCGGGCGATCGCCTCCAGCTCGCCGCCCAGGGCGAGGTCCTCGGCACCGCGCGCCCGGTACAGCAGGGTGACCTCGCCGGGCAGCGTCTCGAACAACGCCCGCAGCGGGGTGATGCCGACACCGGCCGCGATCAGCAGGGTCTGCCGGCCGGCGGCCCGGCCGGCGGTCAGGGCGCCGTACGGGCCCTCCGCCCACACCCGGGTGCCCGGGCGCAGCAGGGCCACGGCCGCGCTGTGGTCGCCGAGCGCCTTGACGGTGATGCGCAGCAGGTCGGGGCGCGGGGGAGCCGACAGCGAGTACGGCGTCGACGTCCAGGCCATACCCTCGGTGAGGAACCGCCAGCGGAAGAACTGCCCCGGCCGCACGGCCAGTTCGTCCAGCCGCTGCCCGCGTACGACCACCGAGTACACCCCCGGCGCCTCCCGGTGGACCGCCTCCACGGTCAGCCGGTGGCGCAGGTTGAGCCGGACCGGGGCGAGGATCCGGAACCACAGCACCAGGGCGGCCACGCCCAGGTACAGCGCGTACCAGGCCGCGGTCGCCACCGCGTCCCCGTTGAACTGTTCGCCGAGCGCCAGCTGGTGCCCGAACGCCAGGAACACGGCCGCGTAGGTGAGCACATGGACGTAGAACCAGAACTCGTGCCCGGTGCGGCGGCGTACGGCCCGGACCGAGGTGACGCCGACGGCGCACAGGATCACCGTGCCGGCGGTGGCCTTCAGCATCTCCGGATAGTCGAGGACGACGGTGACCGCCTCGTGCAGGAGAGAGGCCCGGTCCTGGGCCGCGTAGCCGGCCAGGACCAGTACGACGTGCACCGGGAGCAGGCAGAGCGTGTACCGGCCGGCCTGCGCGTGCCAGCGCGCCACCCGGTCCGAGCCGACCCGGTTCTCCAGCACCGGCACCCGTGCCATCAGGCCTACCAGCACCGCGCAGGCGTACCCGCACAGCAGCCCGGCGATCCGCCCGGCCCCGGTCAGCCAGCCGGCCGCCCCCACCACGGAACCGGTGTCCGCCCACCACAGCGCGAGGACGGCCGCCGCCCCCGCCCACAGCAGGGCCGGTATCCATCCCGCGAGGGTGCGCCGGCCGGTCTCGGGCAGCGGCGGGGCGGGAGCCGCCCGTCGTGCGTCCACGGTGGTCATCGGTGTGCGCCGTCCCTTCGTCCGTCGGCCCGGCCACTGTGCGCGGCGAACCTCTGAGGCAGCTCTGAGCGGCCGCCCCGCAGGGCGCACTCACAGCGAACTCAGAGGGACCCGGGGCGCAGGGAGCGTCCCGGACCGGCGATGCTGGTAGGGCCATGAACACCACCCGCTCCGGCCGTCCCGCCCTCACCCGCCCCGACGGCACCCCGCTGCGCGTCCTCGTCGTCGACGACGACCCCGACCTCGCCGAGGTGCTCACCGGCGCCCTGCGCTACGAGGGCTGGCAGGTGCGCGCCGCCGGCGACGGCGCCGCCGCCCTCGCCGCCGCGCGTGAGCTGCTGCCCGACGCCGTCGTGCTGGACGTGATGCTCCCCGACACCGACGGCTTCGCGGTGCTGCGCCGGCTGCACGCCGTGCAGCCCGACGTGTGCGTGCTGTTCCTCACCGCCCGGGACGCGGTCGAGGACCGGATCGCCGGGATCACCGCGGGCGGCGACGACTACGTGACCAAGCCCTTCAGCCTGGAGGAGGTCGTCGCCCGGCTGCGCGGCCTGCTGCGCCGCGCCGGCATGGCCCGCGTCCAGGACGAGGGCCCGCGGCTGATCGTCGGCGACCTGGTGATGGACGAGGACGCCCGCGAGGTGACCCGGGCCGGCGAGCTGGTCGAACTCTCGCCGACCGAGTTCGAACTCCTGCGCTTCCTCATGCGCAACCCGCGCCGTGTGCTCAGCAAGGCACAGATCCTCGACCGGGTGTGGTCGTACGACTTCGGCGGCCGGGCCCATGTGGTGGAGCTGTACATCTCCTACCTGCGCAAGAAGGTCGACGCCGGCCGCGAGCCCATGATCCACACGGTGCGCGGCTCCGGGTACGTGCTCAAGCCGGTGACCCGGTGAGGCTGCCGCGCCCGCGCACCCTGCGCGCCCGGATCACCGTCGGGCTGGTGACCCTGCTGGCGGTGAGCTGTGCGGCCGTCGGCCTGGCCGCGGTCGTCGAGCTGAACGGCTTCCTCACCCAGCGCCTGGACGAACAGCTCTCCCAGGTCGGCACCCGGTTCCCGGAGAGCCTGGAGCACGCGGGCCGGCTGCCCGCCGGCCGCGACGACCACGACGGCGACGAGTACGCCGACACCCGCCGCACGGCCACCGGCACCTTCGGCGCCCGCCTGCTGCACGGCACGGTCACCCACAAGGGGCTGATCCGCTCCGGCGACCCCACCGCCGACCTGGACGTGGCCCTGACCGCGCGGGACGCGCGCCTGCTGGCCCGGGTACCGGTCGACGCCCGGCCGCACACCGTCGCCCTGTCCGCCCTGCACGACTACCGGGTCGTCGCCTCGCCCGGCCGGGACGGGGACGTGCTGGTCGTCGGCCTCCCGCTGGAGCCGGTGGAGGCCACCGTGCACCGGCTGGAACTGGTGGCCGGCGTCGTCTTCGGCCTCGCCCTGGTGGTCACCGGCGTGGCCGGCGCCTGCTGGGTGCGCTGGTCGCTCAGGCCGCTCAGCCGGGTCGCCGCCACCGCCCGCCGGGTCAGCGAGCTGCCGCTGGCCAGCGGCGAGGTCGCGCTGCCGCCGCGGGCCCCGGACACCGACCCGCACGGCGAGGTCGGTCAGGTGGCGGCCGCCTTCAACCGCATGCTGGGCCATGTCGAGGACGCCCTGACCAGGCGCCACGCCGGCGAGGAGCGGCTGCGCCGCTTCGCCGCCGACGCCAGCCACGAACTGCGCACGCCGGTCGCCTCGGTGCGCGGCCACGCCGAACTGGCCCTGCTGCACCCGGGCCCGGTGCCGCCGGAGGTGACCCGCGCCCTGCACCGCATCACCGCCGAGTCCGCCCGCATGGGCGAGATGGTCGACGACCTGCTCCTGCTCGCCCGGCTGGACGCGGGCCGCCCGCTGGAGCGCCGCCCAGTGGACCTGACCCGCCTGGTCCTGGACGCGGTGACCGACGCCCGGGCCGCCGGCCCCGGCCACCGCTGGACGCTGGACCTGCCGGAGGAGCCGGTGACCGTGCCGGGGGACGCGCACCGCCTCCACCAGGTGGTCGCCAACCTGCTGGCCAACGCCCGTGTGCACACCCCCGCGGGCACCCAGGTGACGGTCACCCTGGACACCGGCACGGACGAGGCGTGCCTGACCGTCCACGACGACGGCCCCGGCGTCCCCGACGACATCCGGCCGACCGTCTTCGAGCGCTTCACCCGCGCCGAACACCGTCGGCTGGCCGACGCCCCCGGCGGCGGAGCGGGCCTGGGCCTGTCGATCGTGGCGGCGGTGGCCGAGGCGCACGGGGGCGGCGTGTCCCTGGACAGCGAACCGGGATCCACCGGCTTCACGGTGCGCCTGCCCGCCCGGGAGAGCGTGCCCGGCGCCGTCAGTACCGGGTGACCGCCGTGTCCCCGCCGACCGTGCCGATGGCCATGTGCGGCCTGGCCGCCGGGTCGGTCCAGGCCAGGATCCGCCGCATGTCGTCCTCCGGCACCGACACGCAACCGGCCGTCGCCGCCTGCCCGTTGACGTGCAGGAAGATCCCGGCGCCCCGCCCGCGCACGGGCCGGTCGTAGTTGAAGCCGATGACCAGGGCGTACCCGTACTGCCCCTGGTAGTCGGCCAGGTGCTCGGACTCGGCGGCGCGGCAGTCGGCGGGCAGCGGGTCGGTCCAGCGGTTGTAGGAGGCGGAGTCGTTGTCCTGGCACCACCAGGAACTCGCGCGCACCGCCCGGTACTCGACCTTCGTACCGGCCGGCGCGGCCCTGGTCCCGAAGCCGAACGGGAGGTCGTACAGCCCGGTCGGCGTCGTGCTGGTGCCCTGCCGGCGGGCGCCGCCCTCCACCAGTCCGCCCGACCCGAACCGGGCCGGTGCGGAGCCCGCCTGCGTCCACTGCCCGTCCCGCAGGTCCCACCAGCTCACCGTGCCCGCCGTGGCACCGGTGTCCGGGGCCTGGGCCACGATCAGCTGGCCACCCCCGCCCGTGTCGGCCATGGTCGCGGGCAGCGGCGCCGTGCCGGAGCCTGGCGCCGCGCCCAGCAGGGCGAGACAGGAGGCGGAGACGAGGGCGAGGACCACACCGGGGCGCATGGCTCAGACGGTAGACGGCGGCAGGGGCAGCGGCAGGCCGGGCAGCCCGTCCAGGCTGGTCGCGATGTGCTCCTTCCTGGTGAAGTAGGCGTCCAGGGAGGCGTCGTCCTCGCGGGCGAAGCGCCTGGCGTGCAGATCGCGGTCCGCCTCGTAGGCCATGTAGGGGATGGCGTAGCCGCAGGTGTCCCGGACCAGTTCGGCGTGGACGACGATGACCGCGCGCAGCCCGTGCGGACCCGGGTCGATGTCCGGGAAGCGGGTGAGCAGGTCGGGGAAGCGCGGGTCGTCGCGGAAGACCGGCTCGCCCCGGCCGTGCACCCGCACGATGGTCGGCGGGCCCTGGAAGGCGCACCACATCAGCGTGATCCGCCCGTTCTCCCTGAGGTGGGCGATGGTCTCCGCGTTGGACCCGGCGAAGTCCAGGTACGCCACGGTGTGCTCGTCCAGCACGGCGAAGGAGCCCTTGAGGCCCTTGGGGGAGAGGTTGACGGTGCCGTCGGCGGAGAGCGGGGCGGTGGCGGTGAAGAAGAGGGGCTGTTCCTCGATGAACCTGCGTAGTCGGCCGTCTATGCGCTCATAGGTTTTTCCCATGACTGACGATTATCCGCGGAGACTCCCCCGCTCGTCCCAGTAGTCGACGGATCGGGGCGGCCCGCGGGTGCCGTGGCCGCCCCCGAACCTGCGCGTCCCCGGGGGCGGCCACGGCGGTGTGTCACCTCACTTCGTGAGGGTGCAGGCGGCCAGCGAGCCGAGGCCCGTCGGCTTGGCCGCGGCGCGGCCGATGGAGATGGCGATGCGGTCGATGGTCGAGGCGCGCTTGTCCTTCAGCGGGCCGAGGATGGCGTTGTTGACGAAGTTGGGGCCGCCCTGCCCGACCGTGTCCTTCAGTCGCTTGTTCGCCTCCTGGATCTGGGTCTGGAGCAGGGTGAGGTTGCGGTCGACCTCGGCCTTCGCGGACGCGGGCACGGCCGGCAGCCTGGAGGCGACGTCCGGGCAGCTGATCGTGCCCGCCCCGGTGTTCCCGCCCGCCGTCGTACCGGCGCCCGTCTGCTGGTTCGCCGCGCCGCCCTTGCCGGACGTGGCCGGCGCCTGGCCGCCGCCCGCGTTCGCGCCCCCGGTCGCACCCCCGTTGAGGGCGCAGGGCGCCAGTGCGTCCAGCCCGGTCGGCTTGGCCGCCGTACGCCCGATCGCCGTGGCGATGCGGTTGACGGTGGCCACGCGCTTGTCCTTCAGCGGGCCGAGGATGGCGTTGTTGACGAAGTTGGGGCCGCCCTGCCCGACCGTGTCCCTCAGTCGCTTGTTCGCCTCCTGGATCTGGGTCTGGAGCAGGGCGAGGTTGCGGTCGACCTCGGCCTTCGCGGACGCGGGCACGGCCGGCAGCCGGGAGGCGACGTCCGGGCAGGTGATCGTCCCGGGGCTCGCCAGCGTGCGGGCGCCGGTCACGTTGTCGCTCTTGGCCGGGGTGCCGGCGAGGGCGGAGCCGGCGATCACCGCGCCGGACAGCACCACGGCGGCGGCACCGCCGATGACGGCCACGCGACGCTGGTTGTACTTCGGAAGAGCCCTGGACATGCGGATGCCTCACTTGGGTCAGGAGCGGGTCTGGTCGACCCCGGCAGCGGGGTCTGGGCAACGCGGCGCCTGCGTTCGGGGAGGAGTACGCGAAAGCGGTTTCCCGTGTTCAGCCCCGCCGTGAAATTTCGCGCCCGCCGAGGCTGATTGACGAATCATGCAGAACCCTGCATACTCATGCATGTCAGCGAATGCACTGTGAGGAGAAACCCGTGACCGAGCGCGTCGTACTCGCCTACTCAGGCGGTCTGGACACCTCCGTCGCCATCGGCTGGATCGCCGAGGAGACGGGCGCCGAGGTCATCGCCGTTGCGGTCGACGTCGGCCAGGGCGGCGAGGACCTGGACGTCATCCGCAAGCGCGCCCTCGCGTGCGGGGCCGTCGAGGCCGAGGTCGCCGACGCCAAGGACGAGTTCGCCGACGAGTACTGCCTCCCGGCGATCAAGGCCAACGCCCTCTACATGGACCGCTACCCGCTGGTCTCCGCCCTGTCCCGGCCGACGATCGTCAAGCACCTCGTCGCCGCCGCCAAGAAGCACGGCGCCACCACGGTCGCCCACGGCTGCACCGGCAAGGGCAACGACCAGGTCCGCTTCGAGGCCGGCATCGTCGCCCTCGCCCCCGACCTCAAGTGCATCGCCCCGGTCCGCGACTACGCGATGACCCGGGACAAGGCGATCGCCTTCTGCGAGGCCAAGCAGCTCCCGATCGCCACCACGAAGAAGTCCCCGTACTCCATCGACCAGAACGTCTTCGGGCGCGCGGTCGAGACGGGCTTCCTGGAGGACATCTGGAACGCCCCGATCGAGGACATCTACGAGTACACCTCCAACCCGGCCGTCCCCCGCGAGGCCGACGAGGTCGTCATCTCCTTCAAGGAGGGCGTCCCGGTCGCCGTCGACGGCAAGCCCGTCACCGTCCTGCAGGCCATCCAGCAGCTCAACGAGCGCGCCGGCGCCCAGGGCATCGGCCGGATCGACATGGTCGAGGACCGCCTGGTCGGCATCAAGTCCCGCGAGGTCTACGAGGCCCCCGGCGCGATCGCCCTGATCACCGCCCACCAGGAGCTGGAGAACGTCACCGTCGAGCGCGAGCTGGCCCGCTACAAGCGGCAGGTCGAGCAGCGCTGGGGCGAGCTGGTCTACGACGGCCAGTGGTTCTCCCCGCTCAAGCGCGCCCTGGAGGGGTTCGTCAACGAGGCCAACCAGCACGTCACCGGGGACATCCGGATGACCCTGCACGGCGGCCGCGCCGTCGTCACCGGCCGGCGCTCGACGGAGTCGCTGTACGACTTCAACCTCGCCACCTACGACACGGGCGACACCTTCGACCAGTCGGCGGCCAAGGGCTTCATCGACATCTACAGCCTGTCGTCGAAGATCGCCGCCAAGCGGGACCTGGCGTAACGCCCCCGGGTCACCTCCCACGCATCAGCTGACAGCCGCCTCCTCACCTGGAAGGGTGGGGAGGCGGCCGCACACAGCCATCTTCCGAGGAGCAACGCAAGTGAGCAGCAACAGCGGTGACGTACGGCTCTGGGGCGGCCGTTTCGCCGACGGTCCCGCCGAGGCCCTGGCGAAGCTGTCCGCCTCCGTCCACTTCGACTGGCGGCTCGCGCCCTACGACATCGCCGGCTCGCGTGCCCACGCGCGCGTCCTGCACAAGGCGGGCCTGCTCACCGAGGACGAGCTGACGCGCATGCTCGCCGGTCTCGACCGGCTGGAGGCCGACGTCGCCGACGGCTCCTTCGTCGGCACGATCGCCGACGAGGACGTCCACACCGCCCTGGAGCGCGGCCTGCTGGAGCGCCTCGGCCCCGACCTCGGCGGCAAGCTCCGGGCCGGCCGGTCCCGCAACGACCAGGTCGCCACCCTGTTCCGGATGTACCTGCGCGACCACGCCCGGATCGTCGGCGGTCTGCTCGCCGACCTCCAGGACGCCCTGATCGGCCTGGCCGAGGCCCACCCGGACGTGGCGATGCCCGGCCGCACCCACCTCCAGCACGCCCAGCCGGTGCTCTTCGCCCACCACGTCCTCGCGCACGTCCAGTCCCTGTCCCGGGACGCGGAGCGCCTGCGCCAGTGGGACGACCGCACGGCCGTCTCCCCGTACGGCTCGGGCGCCCTGGCCGGCTCCTCCCTGGGCCTGGACCCGGAGGCCGTGGCCGAGGACCTCGGCTTCGAGCACGGCAGCGTCGGCAACTCCATCGACGGCACCGCCTCCCGGGACTTCGTCGCCGAGTTCGCCTTCATCACGGCGATGATCGGCGTGAACCTCTCCCGGATCGCCGAGGAGATCATCATCTGGAACACGAAGGAGTTCTCCTTCGTCACCCTGCACGACGCGTTCTCCACGGGCTCGTCGATCATGCCGCAGAAGAAGAACCCGGACATCGCCGAGCTGGCCCGGGGCAAGAGCGGGCGGCTCATCGGCAACCTCACCGGCCTGCTCGCCACCCTCAAGGCCCTGCCGCTCGCCTACAACCGCGACCTCCAGGAGGACAAGGAGCCGGTCTTCGACTCCTGCGACCAGCTGGAAGTGCTGCTGCCCGCCTTCACCGGCATGATCGCCACCCTCACCGTCCACCGCGAGCGCATGGAGGAACTGGCCCCGGCCGGCTTCTCGCTCGCCACCGACATCGCCGAGTGGCTGGTCAGGCAGGGTGTGCCGTTCCGCGTGGCGCACGAGGTCGCGGGGGAGTGCGTCAAGGTCGCCGAGGCCGAGGGCAAGGAGCTGGACGACCTCACGGACGAGCAGTTCGCGAAGATCTCCGCCCACCTCACGCCCGAGGTCCGCTCCGTCCTCAACGTCCCGGGCGCCCTCGCCTCCCGCAACGGGCGCGGCGGTACGGCCCCGAGCGCGGTCGCGGCCCAGCTGGCGGAGGTCAGGGCGGACGTGGCGGACCAGCACGCCTGGGCGACGGCCCGGCGGTAGAGGGACGCGGCGCACCCGAAGGTCATCGCGGGTTACGTTGGTCGGGAGCCGAACCGGAGCCGACCCGACGGAGCCCGTGATGCCCTTCGCCCGACTGGCAACAGCAACCACGCCCACCTGCCACATCGGCCTGGGCCTCGCCGCCGTCGGCCGCCCCGGCTACATCAACCTCGGCCGGGACGAGGACCTCGGCGCGGACCGCAGCGCGGACGCGTTGCGGGCCCGTACCCACGAACTCCTCGACGCGGCCTACGCGCAGGGCGTCCGCTACTTCGACGTCGCCCGCTCCTACGGCCGCTCCGAGGAGTTCCTCGCCGACTGGCTGGCCGCCCGCCCCGACATCACCGACGCGGTGGTCGGCAGCAAGTGGGGCTACACCTACACCGCCGGCTGGTCGGCGCACGCGGAGACACACGAGGTCAAGGACCACGGCCTCGCCACCTACGAACGGCAGCGCGCCGAGACCGACGCCCTGCTCGGCGACCGGCTCGACCTCTACCAGATCCACTCGGTGACCCCGGACAGCCCCGCCCTCACCGACAAGGACCTGCACGCCCGGCTGGCGGAGGCCGCCGCCGGGGGCCTCACCGTCGGCTTCTCCACCAGCGGCCCCGCCCAGGCCGACGCCATCCGCGCCGCCCTCGCCGTCACGGTCGACGGCGAGCCCCTCTTCCGTACCGTCCAGTCGACCTACAACGTCCTGGAGCCCTCCGCAGGCCCCGCGCTCGCCGAGGCGCACGACGCCGGGCTCACCGTGATCGTCAAGGAGGGCATGGCCAACGGCCGGCTGGCCGCACCGCACGCCCCGGACGCGCTGCGGGCCGTGGCCGCCGCGACCGGGCTCGGCTGCGACGCGGTCGCCCTCGCCTGGATCCTGTCCCGGCCCTGGGCCGGGGTCGTCCTCTCCGGCGCCGCGACCGTCCCCCAGCTCCTCTCCAACCTCCACGCCCCCGCCGTGGACCTCGACGCGGACCAGCTGACCCGCCTCGCCGCGCTCGCCGAGGAGCCGCGCGCCTACTGGGAGCGGCGCGGACAGCTGCCCTGGCACTGACGCCTCACCCGCCCGACCAGCGGACATGATGCACGCATGCCTTCCTTGAGACATGAATGTCTCATGTGGGCTATGCTTGTCTCATGCCCCTCGACCGTGACCACGTGCTGCGCAGCGCGGCCGCCCTGCTGACCCGCAGATCCACCGCGACCATGGACGAGGTCGCCAAGGCCGCCGGGATCAGCCGGGCCACACTGCACCGGCACTTCGCCGGCCGCGACGCGCTCGTCCGGGCGCTGGAGCAGCTCGGCATCGCGGAGTGCGAGGGCGCGCTGGACCGGGCCCGGCCGGAAGAGGGCCCCGCCGCCGAGGCCGTACGCCGGCTGGTGCGCGAGATCCAGCCGGCCGCCGGCCTGCTCGCGTTCCTCTACGGCGAGAACCAGCTGTGGGAGACCGACCGGCAGCACGAGGGCTGGCAGCGCCTGGACACCCGCATCGGCGCCCTGTTCCAGCGGGGCCAGCGCGACGGCGCGTTCCGCATCGACCTCAGCCCCGTCTGGCTCACCGAGGCCCTGTACGGGCTGATCGCCTCGTGCGCCTGGGCCACCCTGGACGGCCGCGTGGCCTCCCGGGACTTCCCCACCATGATCGCCGAGCTGCTGCTCGGCGGCGCTCTGCGAAGAGAGGAACCATGACCAGCACCGTGCGGCCGGCACAGGCGACCGAGGCGGTGAAGCGCCCGGGCCGCTGGCTCGCGCTGTCCGTCCTCGTCCTGGCCGTGCTGCTGGTGGCCGTCGACGCCACCGTCCTCGGCCTGGCGACCCCCTACATCAGCGAAGACCTCCACCCCTCCGGCACCCAGCTGCTGTGGATCGGCGACGTCTACTCCTTCGTCATCGCCGGTCTCCTCGTCTCCATGGGCAGCCTCGGCGACCGCATCGGCCGCAAGCGCATCCTGCTGAGCGGCGCCACGGCGTTCGGCGCGCTGTCCGTGCTCAACGCCTACGCGACGACCCCCGAACTGATGATCCTGGCCCGGGCGCTGCTCGGCGTCGCCGGCGCCACCCTGATGCCGGCCACCCTGGCCCTGATCCGCAACATCTTCCACGACGCGCGCGAGCGCAGCCTCGCCGTCGGCATCTGGGGCGCCACCGCCTCCGCCGGCACGGCCGTCGGCCCGATCACCGGCGGGTTCCTCCTGGAGCACTTCTGGTGGGGCTCGGTCTTCCTGATCAACCTGCCGGTGATGGCCGTCCTGGTCCTGGTCGGCATCCGCACCCTGCCCGAGTCCCGCAACCCCCGCCCGGGTCCGTGGGACCTGAGCAGCGTCCTGCTGTCCCTGGTCGGCATGATCGCCCTGGTCTACGCCGTCAAGGAGGCCGCCACCCACGGCGTCACCGGGACGAGTCTGGGCACCGGCCTGCTGGGCGCGGCCGCCCTCGTCGGCTTCGTCCACCGCCAGCTCACCATGCCGGTCCCGCTGCTGGACATGCGGCTGTTCCGGTGCCGGGGCTTCAGCGGGGCGGTCCTCGCCGACCTGCTCACCGTCCTCGGCATGTCCGGCCTGGTGTTCTTCCTCTCCCAGTACCTGCAACTCGTCCAGGGCCGGCGCCCGTTCGAGGCGGGCCTCGCCGAACTGCCCGCGGCGGTGGGCGCGGTCGCGGCCGGCCTGGTCGCGGGCCGCACCGCCCGCCGGTTCTCGGTCCGTGCGGTGGTCTCGGGCGGCCTGGCCGCCGTGGGCATCGCCCTGGCGGCCCTGACCACGCTCGGCCAGTCCACCGGCTACCCGGTCCTCGGCGCCGCCCTGCTGGTCGTGGGCGTCGGCGCGGGCTTCTCCTTCACGGTGACCGCCGACGTCATCCTCTCCAGCGTCCCCAGGGACCAGGCGGGCGCGGCCTCGGCGGTCTCCGAGACGGCGTACGAACTGGGCGCCGCCCTGGGCATCGCCCTCCTCGGCTCCATCGTGACGGGCGTCTACCGCGGCTTCACGGGCCCGGCCGGCACCCCGGCCGGCGCCCACGAGTCGCTGGGCGCGGCGGTGGAGACCGCGGCGGACCTGCCCGCGCACCAGGCCGAGGCCCTGCTCGCCGCGGCCCGCGACTCCTTCGTCCACGGCCTCCACCTGGCCTCGGCGGCGGGCGCGGCGGTCCTCCTGGCGGCGGCGGCGGTGGCCTGGCTCCTGCTGAAGGACCAGAAACTGGACAGCGCGGGCTGAGACGGGCCCGGCGAAGGGCGCGGGGAACCGCGCGGGGAACCACCGCCCCGCACCCGCGCCCGGGCCGCGCCCGACCTCAGCGCTTGTAGCCCAGCACCGTCATCATCCCGCTCTCCGAGTGGTACTGGTTGTGGCAGTGCAGCATCCACAGCCCCGGGTTGTCCGCGTCGAAGTCGAGTACCAGCTTCCGGTGCGGCAGCACCAGCGCGGTGTCCTTGCGCGCCCCCACCGAGTCGAGACCGGCGAGCGAGAACGTGTGTCCGTGCAGATGCATCGGATGCCACATGTCCGTGGCGTTGATGAGCGTCAGCCGCACCCGCTCACCCGCGTGGACCGGGTGCCGCTGGGCCACGGAGTACGCCTTGTGGTCGAACCCCCAGTCGAACTTCGCCATGGTCCCGGTGATCCTGATGCGCATCTCGCGGTCGGGGTGACGGTCCGCCAGGGCCACGGACTCGTCGGGCAGGAGACGGCGCGCGGGGACGGTGTTGCCGTCCAGCTCGTCCGGGTGGACATCGGCCGGGGGCAGCCTCTTGCCCGTCTTGGCGGTGCTCAGCACGGCCAGGGCCCTGCCCTGCTTGCCCTCGGGCAGCGCGACCAGCGGGAAGACGCCGTCCTTGACGGTGACGAGGACGTCGTAGCGTTCCGCCATGCCGATGAGCAGGGCGTCGGTCTGCTTGTGCTTCACCGGGTAGCCGTCGGTGTGGGTGACGGTCATCGTGTGGTCGCCCAGCGCGACCCGGAAGGCGGTCTCGGAACCGGCGTTGATGATGCGCAGCCGCACCCGGTCGCCGGGACGGCAGCGGAACACCGACGGGTTGCCGGGCAGCCGGCCGTTGACCAGGTAGTGCGGGTAGGCGACGCTGCCGCCGTCCCCGTGGAGCATGCGGCTGTGCGAGTCGCGCAGCACCCGGTCGGGCCCCGCCCACTTGTGGTGCGGTGACGGGTGCGCGCTCGCCTTGTGGCCGGGGCTCGCACTGCCGTGGCCGGGCCCCATGGCCATCTTCCCCATGCCGCCCATGTCCATGGCGCCGCCGGGCTTGAGCTGCTCCAGGACGCCGTCGGGGGTGGAGCCCTGCACGCCGTCCAGCCAGTCGTCGATGACGACGACCCACTCCTTGTCGTAGGAGAGGCGCTCCTTGGGGTCTTCCACGACGAGCGGTGCGTACAGGGCCCGGTCGGGCTGCATCCCCACGTGGGAGTGGAGCAGGTAGGTGCCCGGGTGCTTCGCGACGAAGTGGTAGCGGAAGTCGTCCCCGGAGGCGATGGCCCGCTGGGTCAGGTCCGGCACGCCGTCCATGTCGCAGCGCAGCCGCACCCCGTGGGAGTGCAGCGTGGTGCTGGCGGGCAGCCGGTTGGCGAGCGTGAGGTCGAGTACGTCACCGGCCGTCACCCGCACCAGCGGGCCCGGCACCTCCTCGTTGTACGCCCAGGTGCGGACCGTCCGGCCGCCCAGATCCAGCTTGTTTTCGGCGGCGGTGAACCGGAAGGTGCGGACGTGGCCCGCGCCCCGTTTCCGCTCGGCCGCCAGGACCTCCGGGTCCGACGGGTTGACGTACCCCCGGGGCCCGGGTGGGACGAACTTCCCCCCGTCGCCCGCGTGTTGGGGCCCGGAACCGGGCTCGGACCCGGAGCCGGTGCAGGCCGCCAGGAGTCCCGCGCCGGCGGCGGCGATCGGGGTACGGAGCAGAGTACGCCGAGAAGGTTTGTGCATGTCTGCATCAGACATGTTGTGTGGTGATACAGCCGCCTTCATACGGCCGAATGCCCGATGTGTCGGTGCAGATTCCACCGGCAGGCGGACGGACACCCGTACGGCACCGCCCCGTCGGACCGATCTAGGCGGCCTTCGCCTTCGTGGCGTACATGTCGACGTACTCCTGGCCCGACAGGCGCATGACCTCGGCCATGACGGAGTCCGTCACCGCGCGCAGCACATAGCGGTCCCGGTCCATGCCCTCGTACCGCGAGAACTCCATCGGCTCGCCGAAGCGGACGGTGACCCGGCCCGGCCGCGGGATGCCCCGGCCGCCCGGCTGCAGCTTGTCCGTGCCGATCATCGCGAACGGCACCACCGGCGCGCCGGTCATCAGGGTCAGGCGGGCGATACCGGTACGGCCCCGGTACAGCCGGCCGTCGGGGGAGCGGGTGCCCTCGGGGTAGATGCCGAAGACCCGGCCCTCCTCCAGGATCCGACGCCCGGTCATGAGGGCGGCGACACCGCCGTTCGCGCCGTCGCGGTCCACCGGGATCATGCCGACGCCGGTGAAGAACCAGGCCATCAGCCGGCCCTTGACGCCCTTGCCGGTGACGTACTCGTCCTTGCCGATGAAGCACACCTGCCGCTTGGTGACCACCGGCAGCACGATGGAGTCGATGAACGTGAGGTGATTACCGGCCAGAATCACCGGGCCGTCCCCCGGGATGTTCTCCGCGCCCTCCACCTGTGGGCGGAACATCAGGCGCATGATCGGTCCGAGCACTGCCTTGATGAGCGCGAAGCGGGACAACGGGTCCTCCGATGTCAAGGGGGGCGATATGAGTCTGTGCAGGTGAGGACATTACTCGCGGCGCCGGGCCGCGCGCACATCGGGGAGGCCCGGTTCACCGATGCCTTACGAAGTGTTGACACGGGTTTACCTGCGGTGGCGTGCGCAGGACGGCGCGTAACCGCCTTGCGGGATGTGACGGACATCGCGCGGACCGGACGCCCGGACCCGACGAACCGTCACCTTCCGCCGTTCGCAGGACACCCGACCGCATCCTGGTGTTCGAACCGTGGCCTCCCGTCGGCCATGTGGACGACCCTACGATCGGGCCGCACCGACGAACGAAAGCGGCAGGAGGGCGCTCATGGACAGCGACCAGGGGAACGGGCAGGGCCAGGCGACGGGACGGCGGGCGCTGCTCGGCGCCGCGGTGCTCGGCGCGGGCGGAGCGGTCCTCGGACTGCCCGGCGCGGCCCGCGCCGCCGGGACCCGGCCGGCCGGACACGGCGGGCGCGGGCTCAGGAGCCTGCCGGTGCCGACGGTCATCGGCCACCGCGGCGCCAGCGGCTACCGCCCCGAGCACACCTTCGGCTCCTACGAGCTGGCCCTGGACCTCGGCGCCGACGTGGTCGAGGCGGGCGACCTGGTGCCCACCAGGGACGGCCACCTGGTCTGCCGGCACGAGCCGGAGATCGGCGGCACCACGGACGTCGCCTCCCACCCGGAGTTCGCCGACCGCAGGACCACCAAGGTGCTGGACGGCGTCTCCACCACCGGCTGGTTCACCGAGGACTTCACGCTCGCCGAGCTGAAGACGCTGCGCGCCGTGGAGCGCATCCCGGCCAACCGGCCGCACAACACCCTCTACAACGGCCGCTGGGAGATCCCCACCTTCGAGGAGGTCCTCAGGTGGCAGGACGAGCAGGCGCGCAAGCGCGGCCGGGACGTCTGGATATACCCCGAGACCAAGCACCCCACGTACTTCCGCAAGCTGGGCCTCGGCCTGGAGGAGCGGGTGGCGAAGCTGCTGCGCAAGTACGGCAAGGACGGCCGCGACTCCCCGGTCATCCTGCAGTCCTTCGAGCCCACCAGCATCCAGCGGCTGAACCGGCTCGTCGACAACCCGCTCGTCGTCCTGCTCTCCACGGCCGACAGCCGCCCCTACGACTTCGTCGAGGCCGGCGACCCGCGGACGGTCGCCGACCTCATCACGCCCAAGGGCCTGCGCGAGATCGCCGGCTACGCCCAGGGCATCGGCCCCACCCTGGACCTGGTCATCCCGAAGAACGCGGACGGCACCCTGGCCGAGCCGACCACACTCGTCGCCGACGCGCACAGGGTCGGCCTCGTCCTGCACCCGTACACCATGCGCAACGAGAACCCCTTCCTGCCGGCCGAGTACCGCAAGGGCGGCGCGGCCGACGCCTACGGTGACGCCTTCGGCGCCTTCAAGCGGTACTTCGCCACCGGGATCGACGGCGTCTTCACCGACAACGCCGACACCGGGGTGCTCGCCCGCGCCGACTTCCTGAAGGACTGACCCCGGCAGGGGCCGACCGCGTCAACCACCGCACCGACCCGCACCCCGTTCGGGGTGACTGTGCGCCGCCCCGGCAACCCGCCGCCGGGGCGGCTCGTCGTTCCGCATATGACGCCCGACCTGGTAGCCGCCCTGCACCCCCTGCTCACCGCCGAGGCCTCCGCCGAGGCATATGCCGCCGGAGGCGAGCCCGGCGATCTGGAGCAGGCCGTCTGGGTGCGGCTGCTGGAACGGCTGGCGACCGACGGGCCACCGCTGGACCCCCCGGGCTGGCTGCGCCGGGCCGTCCGCGCCGAGGCCCGCCGCAGCCGCCGCACCACCCGCCTGGAACGGCCGTACGAGGGGGAGCCGGCCGACGACCGCGGCCCCGGGCCCGAACAGCACGCCCTGACCGCCGCCCGGTACCGCGCGCTGCGGGACGCGGTCCGCCGGCTGCCCGGCCGCTGCCCCCGCCTTCTGGAGGCGCTGCTCTCACCGAAGGACCTGACATACCGGGAGATCGCGGGGGAGTTGGGTATCTCACAGGGCAGTCTCGGCCCGGAACGCTCCAGATGTCTGGGATGTCTGCGCCGATTGCTCACCCCGGAGGTTGCGGCCTGCGAAGCGCGGGGATAGGAGTAGGCGACGACCGATGATCAGGTGAGCGGGAGGCGTGCGCACATGGGCATGAGCGTGACCATCTCGGTGGCGACCGAGCAGGACGCGGAGCAGATCTTCCGTCTCCAGTACCTGTGCTTCCAGAGCGAGGCGGCGCTGTACGGCAACTACCGCATCGACCCGCTCGTGCAGACCCTGGACTCCGTCCGTCAGGAGGTCGCCTCCGACTGCGTCTTCGTCGCCCGGCTCGGCGAGGAGGTGGTGGGCTCGGTGCGCGGCAAGCTCACCGAGGACGGCGCGGCGGCCATCGGCAAGCTCTGCGTCCACCCCCGCCTCCAGGGCCACGGCATCGGCGCGCGGCTGCTGCGGGCGGCGGAGTCGGCACTCGCCCAGGAGCGCGGCGCGACCCGGTTCCGCCTGTTCACCGGCCACCGCAGCGAGGGCAACCTGCGCCTGTACCGCCGCTCCGGCTACGAGACGGTGGGCAGGTCCAAGGGCGCGGACGGAGTGGACCTGATCATCCTGGAGAAACCGGCGGGAACGTACGCCACCACGGCGTGAGGCGGCGCACCGCGTCTGCCGGGCGTGCTTCAGGCCTGCCGCCCGGCAGGCGCCTTCCGCAGCCAGTACATCGCGGACAGCGGCAGCAGCACCGGGATGAAGACGTAACCCATCCCGTACTGGGACCACACGGTCGCGTCCGGGAAGGCGGACGGCTCCACCAGGGTCCACGTGCCGACCACGAGGACGCCCACCAGTTCGGCCGCGCAGCAGACGAACGCGGCCCGGCGCGCCGTCTCCCCGCCGCGCACCAGCGTGTACGTGATGAACCCGTACACCAGCCCCGCCACCGCTGACAGGGAGTAGGCGAGCGGCGCCCGGTGGAACTCCGTGGCGATCTGGTAGGCCGAGCGCGACACCGCGCCGACCACCATCACGCCGTAGAACCAGACCAGCAGCATGCCCGGCCCGCTGATCAGCCGGGTCGGCTTCTCCTGCACTGCGGTCACCTCAGCCTCCCCAGATGTCGTAGAGCCGTACTTCCAGGACGGCCAGCACCACTCCGCCGGCCGCGACCGTCACCGAGCCCCAGCGGGTCCGCTCGGCCAGCGACATCAGGCCCGCCGCCGGTACGCACGCGAACGCGCCCAGCAGATACGCCACGAAGATCGTCGTACCCTGCTCCGGCTTCTCGCCCCGCGCCAGCTGCACGATCCCGATCACCAGCTGGACGACGGCCAGCAGCGACACCACGGCCATGCCGATGAAGTGCCAGTCCTTCGTCGGCTGGTCACGGTACGCGGCCCAGCCGCACCACGCGGCGAGCAACAGCGCGGCGACCCCGGTCACCAGCGTCAGGACGTTGAGCATGCCGTGACCTTATTACGGCGCAAACGGGCGCGAGCCGCCGCCCCCGCCCCGGGGCCCCGGACGGGGACCCCCGTCCGCGGCCGGCGCGGCCACCGTGGCGTTGGCCACAACCCGGCGGGCACGGGAGCGGGACGCCCGCCCGGGGACGCGGGCCGGTCGGCCTTGTCGGCACTGGTCACCGACGGGGCGGCGCGGAGCGCCGTCCGCGGCGGGACACCCGGCCGTCCCTGTCCGCGACTGTCCAGCATGCGGACGGCGGCGGCCGGTCAGGACCGTCCTTCTGGTTTACTGATCGCATGACCACGACGAGCTGCCGCACCCTTGCGACCGAGGCGACCATGACGCCCGGTGCTCGTTGTATGTGTCGCCTGATGTGTCGAATGCGCGCCTTCTAGAGGGCCCCCGCATCAGCTGAGCCTCGCGCCCCGAAGCGAGAGTCGTGGCACGTCCGTGCGCCGCAGGCCGTACGCGACGAAGAACCACCCTCCATGCCGGAACCGCATGCACCCGTGCCCGGGCACACCCACGCCCGTGCACTCGACAGTGACGGAAACCCACGTGATCACCACCTCGGGCCTGACCAAGGTCTACCGCTCCCGCGGCCGTGAGGTCACCGCCCTCGACGGCGTCGATCTCCACGTCCGCGAAGGCGAGGTCTACGGCGTCATCGGCCAGTCCGGCGCCGGCAAGTCCTCCCTCATCCGCTGCGTCAACCTGCTGGAGCGCCCCACCTCCGGCACCGTGACCGTCGCCGGGCAGGACCTCACCGCCCTGGCCGGCCGCGGCCCGCGCGCCGGCAGGGAACTGCGCCGGGCGCGCAGCCGGATCGGCATGGTCTTCCAGCACTTCAACCTGCTCGCCTCGCGGACCGTGCAGGACAACGTCGAACTGCCGCTGGAGATCCTCGGCCAGAGCGGCAGGGCCCGCTCCCGCAAGGCGCTGGAACTGCTCGACCTGGTCGGCCTCGCCGACAAGGCCAAGGCCTACCCCGCCCAGCTCTCCGGCGGCCAGAAGCAGCGCGTCGGCATCGCCCGCGCCCTCGCCGGCGACCCCAAGGTGCTGCTCTCCGACGAGGCCACCAGCGCCCTCGACCCCGAGACCACCCGCTCCATCCTCCAGCTGCTGCGCGACCTGAACCGGCAGCTGGGCCTGACCGTCCTGCTCATCACCCACGAGATGGACGTCGTGAAGTCGGTCTGCGACTCGGCCGCCCTGATGGAGCGCGGCCGGATCGTGGAGTCCGGCACGGTCAGCGAACTGCTCGCCACCCCCGGCTCCGAGCTGGCCGCCGCGCTGTTCCCGGTGAGCGGCGAGCGCACCGGCGCCGACCGGACCGTCCTCGACATCACCTTCCAGGGCGAGGCCGCCACCCAGCCGGTCATCTCCCAGCTGTCGCGCACCTACAACATCGACATCTCGATCCTCGGCGCCGCCATCGACACCGTCGGCGGCCTCCAGATCGGCCGCATGCGCATCGAACTGCCCGGCCGGTACGAGGACAACGTGGTGCCGGTCGGCTTCCTGCGCGAACAGGGCCTGCAGATCGACGTCGTGGGCCAGGAGAGCCTGCTGGTGAAGGAAGGTGCCAAGTGACCTGGTCGGAGATGCAGCCGCTGCTGTCCCAGGCGTGTTCCGAGACGCTCACCATGGTGCTCTGGTCCACCCTGATCGCCGTCGTCGTGGGCCTCCCGCTCGGCATCCTGCTCATTCTCACCGAGCGTGGCGGCCTGCTCCAGAACGTCGTCGCCAACAAGGTCATCGGCCAGATCGTGAACATCGGCCGGTCCATGCCGTTCATCATCCTGATGGTCGCGCTGATGAGTTTCACCCGCTGGGTCACCGGCACCACCATCGGTACGACCGCGGCGATCGTGCCGCTCGCCGTCGGCGGCATCCCCTTCTTCGCGCGCCTGGTCGAGACGGCCGTCCGCGAGGTGGACCACGGCCTGGTCGAGGCCGTGCAGTCCATGGGCGGCAACTCCTGGACGATCGTCCGCAAGGTCCTGATCCCGGAGGCGCTGCCCTCGCTGATCGCCTCCACCACGACCACGATCATCGCGCTCATCGGCTACTCCGCCATGGCCGGCACGGTCGGTGGCGGTGGCCTCGGCGACCTCGCCGTCCGCTACGGCTACCAGCGCTTCGAGACCCAGCTGATGTGGATCACCGTGGCGGTGCTCGCCGTCGCCATCTCGCTCATCCAGTTCGCCGGCGACTTCGCCGCCCGCCTGCTGCACAGCAGGGGCGGCCGGTCCGGCCCCGCGCCCAAGCTCCGCCTGCTGAAGGCCAAGGAGCCCGCGGCGGCCGACGTCAGCAAGGTCGCGTAAGACACCCCCAGGCTCCCCGTTCACCCGTACACGGGGTCGCACCACCCTGAAGGAAAGGCACTTTTCGTGCGTAACACCGCCAAGCTCACCACCGCCGTCCTCGCCGCCGGAGCCCTCACCCTCGGGCTGACCGCCTGCGGCTCCGGCAAGGACTCCGGCTCCTCCGGCACCGGCCCCCTGGTCGTCGCCGCGAGCCCGACCCCCCACGCCGAGATCCTGGACTTCGTCAAGGACAAGCTGGCGAAGAAGGCCGGCCTCGACCTGCAGGTCAAGGAGTTCACCGACTACATCACGCCGAACACGGCGACCGAGGACGGCTCGGTGGACGCCAACTACTTCCAGAACCAGCCGTACCTGGACGACTTCAACCAGAAGCACGGCACCCACATCGTGCCCGTCGTCACGGTGCACCTGGAGCCGCTCGGCCTCTACTCCCACAAGGTCAAGAAGGCCGACGCCCTCAAGAGCGGTGCGACCATCGCCGTCCCGAACGACGCCGTCAACGAGGCCCGCGCCCTGAAGCTGCTCGCCGCCCACGGGCTCATCGCCCTCAAGGACGGCGTCGGCAACGAGGCCACCCCGCAGGACATCACCAAGAACCCCAGGAACCTCAAGTTCAAGGAGGTCGAGGCGGCCCAGACCGCGCGCTCCCTGGACGACGTGGACGCGGCCGTGATCAACGGCAACTACGCCATCTCGGCCGGCATCAAGCCTGCCAAGGAGGCGCTGGTCCTGGAGTCCCCGAAGAACAGCCCCTACGGCAACTTCCTCGCCGTGAAGAAGGGCAACGAGTCGGACCCGCGGATCAAGAAGCTCGCCAAGCTCCTCACCTCGCCCGAGGTGAAGAAGTTCATCGAGGACAAGTACCAGGGCTCCGTCATCCCGTCGTTCTGATCCGCCAGGGGGACCGAAGCGATGCGCACGCCCTTCGTCGCCGTCGCCGCGGCGGCCCTGGCCCTCGGCCTCACCGCCTGCGGTTCCGGCACGGACTCCGGCGAGGGCGGTGGCAAGGACGGCACCCTCGTCGTCGGCGCCACCGCCGTCCCGGCCGGCGAGGTGCTCACCTATGTCAGGGACCACCTCGCCGCCAAGGCCGGCCTGAAGCTGGAGATCAAGGAGTTCACGGACTACGTCCTGCCGAACACCGCCCTCCAGGAGGGCGAGCTGGACGCGAACCTCTACCAGAACCAGCCCTACCTGGACGACTTCAACAAGTCCAAGGGCACCGACCTGGTCTCGGTCGTCAAGCCCTACCTGCCGCCCATGGGCGTCTACTCCCACAAGGTCGGCAAGGTCACCCGGCTCGCCGACGGAGCCACCGTCGCCGTGCCCGGCGACACGACCAACGAGGGCCGCGCCCTGAAGCTGCTGGCCGCCGGCGGACTCATCGGACTCCGGGCCGGCGCCGGCACCGACGCGACTCCCGCGGACGTCACCACCAACCCCCGGCACCTCAGGTTCCGGGAACTGGAAGCCGCCCAGCTGCCCCGCTCGCTGGACGACGTCGACGCCGCGGTCATCAACAACAACTACGCCCAGGACGCGGGCCTGAGCCCCACCAAGGACGCGATCCTCCTGGAGTCGGCGAAGGACAACCCCTACGCCAACCTCCTCGCCGTCAAACGCGGCAACGAGGACGACCCGCGGGTCAGGAAGCTCGCCGCGCTGCTCGTCTCGCCCGAGGTACGGACGTTCATCAAGGACAGGTACCACGGCTCCGTCCTGCCGGTGACCGGCGGCTGACGGCACGCGCACGGCGTTCGGCCACGCACGGGGTCCGCTCCCTCACCGGGTGTGGACCCCGTCGTGCGGTTCGGTGGTTTCATGCTGCATGCTGGGCAGTTCAGCAGGCCTGACGGCCCGTACGGTCTGTCGAGGAATTTCCGAAGGTTACGGAGCGGCGCATGACGAGCACCTTCCCCAACATCTCCATCAGCACGGAGCGGTTGGTGCTGCGTCCCCTGGACGAGGACGACGTGCCCGCCCTGGCCGAGATGATGAACGACGAGCAGGTCGTCGCCTGGACCACCGTCGCCCACCCCTACACCGAGGCCGACGCCCGCGAGTGGATCACCCGGCGGGCCCCCGGGGAGCGCACCGCGGGCCGCGGCATCGTCCTCGCCGTCACCGAGTTCCTCACCCAGCGGCTCGTCGGCATCGTCCACCTCAGGAACACCGACTGGCGCGTCCGGGCCAGCGAGATCGCCTACGTCGTCGCCCCCTGGGCCCGCGGCGAGGGCTACGCCTGTGAAGCCGTCCTCGCCACCGCCCAGTGGCTGTTCCACGACCGCGGGTTCGAGCGGCTCGAACTGCGCACCCCCGCCGACAACACCGCCTCCCAGCAGGTCGCCCAGAAGATCGGCTGCATCAGCGAGGGCGTCCTGCGCAACGCCTGGATAGCCCGGACCCGGACCGAGGACGGCGGCTGGACCGACGTGCGCACCGACGTCATCGTCTGGAGCCTGCTGCCCGAGGACCTCGCCGGCGCCGGTGAGCAGCTCGCCGACACGGGCGGCTTCACCTCCTACTCGGACTGGGACTGAGCCCGCCCCGGCTCCACCAGGTACCCTCACGGAGCCCGCCCCGGGCTTCCTCTTCCCGAAGACCCGCGCAGAACCCCTGGAGACTGACGACGATGGCCGACCGGGTCACGGTGATCGGCTGGGACGGCTCGCCGCTGACCACCGCGGCACGCGCCGCCCTCGGCGCCGCCACCCTCGTGGCCGGTGCCGCCCACCACCTGGCGCTGCCCGAGGTGCCGCCCGCCGCCGAACGCGTACGCCTCGGCAGCCTCGCCCTCGCCGCCCGCCGTATCGCCGCCCACCGCGGCACCGCCGTGGTGCTCGCGGACGGCGACCCCGGCTTCTTCGGGGTCGTACGCACCCTGCGCGCACCGGAGTTCGGCCTGGAGGTGGAGGTCGTACCCGGCGTCTCCTCGGTCGCCGCTGCCTTCGCCCGCACCGGCATGCCCTGGGACGACGCCCAGATCGTCGTCGCCCACCCGCGCACCCTGCGCCGGGCCGTGAACGTCTGCCGCGCCCACACCAAGGTCGCCGTCCTCACCTCCCCGGGCGCGGGCCCCGCCGAACTCGGCCTGCTGCTGGAGGGCGTGCACCGCACCTTCGTCATCTGCGAGGAACTGGGCACCGAGCGCGAACAGGTCAGCATCGTCACCTCCGACAAGGCCGCCGACCACACCTGGCGCGATCCCAACATCGTCATCGTCATCGGCGGGCCCGTCGGCGCCGGCGAGAGCGGCGGCTGGATCGCCGGCCGCGACCCGGGCACCGGCCCGCGCGGCTGGGTGCAGCCCGACGAGAGCTACGGCGCCGGACCGGGTGGCGGACCGGACTCCGGGCCCGGTGCCGGTCTGGGCGAGGGCGAGACGGAACTGCTGCGCGCCGCCCAGCTGGCCCGCCTCGGGCCGCGGATCGGCGACCTCGTGTGGGACATCGGCTGCGGCAGCGGGGCGTTCGCCGCCGAGGCCGCGCGCGCCGGCGCCGCCGTCATCGCCGTCGACCACGACCCCGCCGCCTGCGCCCGCACCGACGCCGCCGCACGCCGGTTCGGGGTCCAGCTCCAGCTCGTCAACGGCAGTGCCCCGCACGTCCTGGAGAGCCTGCCCGAGCCGGACGTCGTACGGGTCGGCGGCGGGGGGCCGGCCGTCGTCTCCGCGGTCGCCGACCGGCGCCCGCAGCGCATCGTCACGCACGCCGCGACCCGCGACGCCGCCGAACGCGTCGGCCGCGACCTGACCGAGCACGGGTACCGGGTCGAGTGCGCCCTGCTCCAGTCCGTCGCCCTCGACACCCGGGCCTGGACGGAGACCGAGCGGAACGTGGCGTTCCTGCTCAGCGGGGTACTGCCGGATCGTGCCCGGTGATCGGGTTGTCGTACCACGCGCTGTAGGCTGGCCGATCGTTGTACCGCACCGGTGGCCCGAACTTCGTTCGCCAATGTCCGGAACGCACGCCCGTTTTGGGGTGGGTGCGGTACTGCGGAACCGGAGGACGCGCAACGTGGCGCAGTCCACAGCGGGCTGTCGCGGATCACGCTGTCGCGATGGTGGCACGACCGGGACAATGCCACTGAATGGCTTTGTCGCCTTTTCCGGCGGGTCGTTCGTGCCGCTGGGCAAGGACGCTCGTTCTTCACTGCGGGGCGGTCGGTGCGCCGTTCCGGGTGAGCTGGTCGTAGGAGCACAAACCGATGGGCGAGGGGTACGCATGACCGACACCGGCCAGGTCCCGGGCGAGGGGCAGCCGGAGAGCGCAGGCATGGTGGAGCAGCCGGGCGTCCCCGCGCACGGTGCGTACACCTACCTCTCCGAGGCCCCCGCCGAGGACGAAGACCTGCTGCTGCCGGGTGCCCAGGGCGCGTGGGGCAACGAGGTGCCGCCACCCGCCCCGCAGCCGGTGGTGGAGGCCGTCCACGAGCCGGGCCCGCACGAGACCGCCGGCCGCGACAGCGGCTCGGTCGACCTGAACGGTGTCCGGCTGCCCGACTCGGGCCCCGTCTCCGCCACCCCGTCGCCCATCCTCTCGGCACCGCACGACCCGGCGGCCGCCCCGCAGCCGCCGCGCCGGCCGCTGCACCTCGGCCCGCCGATCCCCGACACCTCCGCGAGCCCGGTCCGCTCCCTCGCCGACCGCGGCCCCGCCGGAGCGCCGGTACGGCAGCCCGGACCCGAGTACCTCGACGCCCAGCCGCTGCGCGAGATGGCTCCGCAGAACGCGGCCCCCTGGGGCGCGGCCCCGGCGCAGACCGTGGCACCGGCTGCGGAAACGGTTGGTCCGGCCGAGCAGACGATGGCCCGCCTCGCGACCCAGGCGGCGGCCCCGGCCCCGGCCGACACCGCCCGGGCACCCGTCGTGCACAGCCACGACGGGGTCCAGCCGGTCCACGCCCATGACGGCGTGTACACGGCGGAGACGCCTTCGGCGGGGCCGGTCGCCGAGGGTGCCCCGGTCGCCGTGGAGGTTCCCGTTGCCGCGGGTTCCGGTGCCGGTACGGCTGCCGTGGCGGAGTCGGCCGTACCGGTTGCCGAGGGTGCCGTAGCCGCCCCCGAGGAGGCGCAGGTCGCCGAGGCGCGGGTGCCGGGCGACGGACAGGCCCAGCCCATGCCGCAGTCGCCGGTGGCGGACTCGCCGGAGCAGGCCGTTCCGGTCGAGGCACCGGAGAGCGCGGTGGCCGGTCCGGCGCCGGCCGGGACGCCCGTCGCCGACGCGGCTCAGCCCGCCGAGCCGGAGGGCACGCCGACCGAAGCGGTGCAGCCCGAGCAGGCGCAGGCTGCCGCTGCCGCGCCGGTGCAGGTGCCGGATGCCGTGCAGCCCGAGGAAGTCGTTCAGCCCGTCGAAGAGCCGCAGGGCGCCGCGGCCGTGCAGGCCCCGGATGCCGTGCAGCCCGCGGAAGCCGCCCAGTTGGTCGAAGAGCCGCAGGTCGCTGCCGTGCAGCCCAGCGACGTGGCTGAACCGGTTGCCGCCCCGCAGGCCGCCGCGGCCGTGCAGGCCCCGGATGCCGTGCAGCCCGCGGAAGCCGCCCAGTTGGTCGAAGAGCCGCAGGTCGCCGTCGTCGTGCAGCCCGCCGACGTGGCTGAACCTGTTGCCGCTCCGCAGGCCGCCGCCCCGGTGCAGGTCCCGGACGCCGTGCAGCCCACGGAAGCCGCCCAGCCCGCCGAAGCACCGCAGGCCGCCGAGGCCGAGCCGGTCGCGGCCGCCGAGCCGGTCGCCGACGCCCCGCAGCCCGCCGCCGTAACGCCGCCGCAGGTGCCCGTCGCCCTCCAGGACACGCCCGAGGTGGCCGACGTGCCCACCGTCCAGAGCGCGCCCCTGCCCGCCGAGGCAGCGGTTGCCGTCCAGGCCCCGGCCGCGGAGCCCGTCGCCCCCGAGGCCACGGCCCAGCCGGCCCCCGACGCCGTCCCGGAGCCCGCCCCGGCCGCCCCCCACGCCGACGCGCAGCAGCCCGTTGCCGCGGAGGCGGCCGAGTCGGCCGTGTTCCACACCGCCCAGGGACCGCAGCTCGCCGAGGGTGCCCCGTACGACGCCCCGGCCGCACCGGAGGCCGCCGTGGCGCCCGCGGAGGGTGCGGAGCAGCGGCTGCCGTCCGGCCTGCCGGAGCAGCCGTTCGGGCAGTTCGTGCCGGTGGAGGGCCAGGTCCCCACCACCCCGCACCTCGCGCCCACCCCGCCGCAGCCCCTGGTGCTGCCCGCACAGGACCCGCAGGGCCCGCGGGAAGTGCCGGAGCAGCCCGACCAGACGGAACAGCCCCAGCAGGCGGAACCGCAGGAACTGCAGGAACCGCAGGAACAGGCTGAGCAGCCGGAACTGACCGAGCAGCCGGAACTGACCGAGCAGCCGGAGCAGCCGGAGGCGGTCGCCACGGTGCCCGCGCCGCGCGAGGGCGACTCGGACGTCGTACCGGCCGCACCCGAAGCCGAGCAGCCCGCCCCCGAGGTCGTACAGGACGCGGAGGACCTGCGGACCGCTGCCGCGGAGCAGGAAGAGGGCACGGCCGCCGGGGTGGAGGCACGTCGGTCCGCCGGTCCGGCCGCGCCCGGTTACGCCGACGCCGAGCGCCAGGCCGTACTGAAGGTCATGCGCGAGCGCCGTGACATCCGCAACGGCTTCCGCAGCGACCCCATCCCGCACGAGGTGCTGCTGAGAGTCCTGGAGGCCGCGCACACCGCGCCGTCCGTGGGCCACTCGCAGCCCTGGGACTTCGTCGTCATCCGGTCCGCCGAGACCCGGCGGACGATGCACGAACTGGCGATGCGGCAGCGCGAGGCGTACGCCAAGTCGTTGCCGAAGGGCCGGGCGAAGCAGTTCAAGGAACTGAAGATCGAGGCCATCCTCGACACCCCGGTCAACATCGTCGTCACCGCCGACCCCACCCGCGGCGGCCGGCACACCCTCGGCCGCTACACCCAGCCGCAGATGGCGCCCTACTCCTCGGCGCTCGCGGTGGAGAACCTCTGGCTCGCCGCCCGCGCCGAAGGCCTCGGCGTCGGCTGGGTCAGTTTCTTCGACGAGCGGGAGATGGTCCGCGCGCTCGGCCTGCCCGAGCACCTGGAGGTCGTCGCCTACCTGTGCGTCGGGTACGTCGACGAGTTCCCGGACGAGCCGGAGCTGATCCAGGCCGGCTGGTCCAAGCGGCGCCCCCTGTCCTGGGTGGTGCACGAGGAGACGTACGGCCGCCGTGCCCTGCCCGGAGAGGAACCCCACGACCTGCTCGCCGAGACCGTCGCACAGATCCGCCCGCTCGACGCCAAGGCGCTCGGCGAGGCGTGGGAGCGCCAGAAGCGCATGACCAAGCCGGCCGGCGCGCTCGGCATGCTGGAGATCATCTCCGCGCAGCTGTCCGGGCTGTCCCGGCAGTGCCCGCCGCCGATCCCGGAGCCCGCCGCCGTCGCCATCTTCGCCGGCGACCACGGTGTGCACGCCCAGGGCGTCACCCCCTGGCCGCAGGAGGTGACCGCCCAGATGGTGGCCAACTTCCTCGGCGGGGGAGCCGTCTGCAACGCCTTCGCCGCCCAGGTCGGCGCCGAGCTGTGCGTCGTGGACGTGGGCGTGGCCGCCGACCTGCCGGCCACGCCGGGCCTGCTGCCGCGCAAGATCCGCGGGGGCACGTCCGACATGACCACCGGCCCCGCCATGACCCGCGAGGAGGCCAAGGCGGCCATCGAGGTCGGCATCGAGACCGCCCGCGACCTGGTGGCGGCCGGCAACAAGGCGCTGCTCACCGGCGAGATGGGCATCGCCAACACCACCGCGTCCGCCGCGCTGATCTCCGTCTTCACCGGCGCCGACCCGGCCGAGGTGACCGGGCGCGGCACCGGTATCAACGACGAGACGCTGGCCCGCAAGACCGAGGTGGTCCGCCGCGCGCTGGAACTCCACCAGCCGGACCCGGCCGACCCGATCGGCGTCCTCGCGGCGGTCGGCGGCTTCGAGCACGCGGCCATCGTCGGCCTGCTGCTCGGCGGCGCCTCGCTGCGTACGCCGGTGATCCTGGACGGCGTCAGCGCCGGTGCCGCGGCCCTGGTCGCCCGCGCCATCGCGCCCGAGGTGCTCGCGGCCTGCATCGCCGGGCACCGCAGCGCCGAGCCCGGCCACGTCGCCGCCCTCAACAAGCTGGGCCTGCGCCCCCTGGTCGACCTCGACCTGCGCCTCGGCGAGGGCACGGGCGCCCTGCTCGCCCTGCCTCTGGTGCAGAGCACCGCGCGGGCGATGCACGAGGTGGCCACGTTCGATTCGGCGGGGGTCACCGAGAAGTAGGCCCACGGGGGAGGGGTGGTCCGGTGTTCAGCTGTCGGACCACCCGTGTCCCGTGGCCTGCCCACCGCTTAAAATCTGCACGTCAGGGCCGCTCCGAAGGTGCAGCGCGCCCATCGCACAGCTGCACGAGGAGCCGCCCCTCATGGCCGAACACCCCGCCTACCCCGTAGGTCTCCGCCTCTCCGGCCGCCGCGTGGTCGTCCTCGGCGGCGGCCAGGTCGCCCAGCGCCGCCTCCCGGCGCTGATCGCGGCCGGTGCGGACCTCGTCCTCGTCTCCCCGCACGCGACGCCCTCGGTCGAGGCCATGGCGGACGCGGGGGAGATCACCTGGGTGCGGCGCGCCTACCAGGACGGCGACCTCGCCGAGGCCTGGTACGCCCTCATCGCCACCAGCGACCCCGAGGCCAACGCCGCCGCCTCCGCGGAGGCGGAGCGCCGGCGCGTGTGGTGCGTCCGCTCCGACGACGCCGACCAGGCGACCGCCTGGACCCCGGCGACCGGCCACAGCGAGGGCGTCACCGTCGCCGTGCTCACCACGCACGCGCGGGGCCGTGACCCCCGGCACACCGCCGCCATCCGGGACGCGGTCGTGGAGGGCCTGCGCGACGGCACCCTCGTCGCCCCGCACCACCGCACCCGCACCCCCGGCGTTGCCCTGGTCGGGGGCGGTCCCGGTGACCCCGATCTGATCACGGTCCGCGGCCGGCGGCTGCTCGCCGAGGCGGACGTCGTCATCGCCGACCGGCTCGGCCCGCGCGACCTGCTCGCCGAACTCCCGCCGCACGTCGAGGTGATCGACGCGGCGAAGATCCCGTACGGCCGTTACATGGCCCAGGAGGCCATCAACAACGCGCTCGTCGAGCACGCCAAGCAGGGCAAGGCGGTGGTCCGGCTCAAGGGCGGCGACCCGTTCGTCTTCGGCCGGGGCATGGAGGAGGTCCAGGCGCTCGCCGAGGCCGGCATCCCGTGCACGGTGGTGCCGGGGATCTCCAGCTCGATCTCGGTGCCGGGCGCGGCCGGCATCCCGGTCACGCACCGGGGCGTCGCCCACGAGTTCACGGTCGTCAGCGGCCATGTCGCCCCGGACGACGAGCGCTCGCTGGTGGACTGGCCGTCCCTGGCGAAGCTGACCGGGACGCTGGTGATCCTGATGGGCGTCGACAAGATCGGGAAGATCGCCGAGACCCTCGTCGCGCACGGCAGGTCGCCGCTGACGCCGGTCGCGCTGGTGCAGGAGGGTACGACGGCCGCGCAGCGGCGCGTGGACGCCACCCTGGCCACGGTCGCCGAGACGGTACGGTCCGAGGACGTGAAGCCCCCGGCGGTCATCGTCGTCGGCGAGGTCGTCCGGGTCGGCCCGAAGACCCCGGCGTGAGACCCCGTACCGTCTCCGCGCGACAGCCGACGACCTTGGCTTGATCACGCGTAACCCGGGGTAACCCACCCCTTCCCAGCCGTTGGCACCACACCCAGGACAAGGCAGTATCACCCTGTGGCCGATCTCATCACCGTCGAGGATCCCGACGACCCGCGCCTGGCCGACTACACGGGCCTGACCGACGTCGAGCTGCGCCGCAAGCGCGAGCCCGCCGAGGGCCTGTTCATCGCCGAGGGCGAGAAGGTCATCCGCAGGGCCAAGGAAGCCGGTTACGAGATGCGGTCGATGCTGCTCTCGGCCAAGTGGATCGACGTCATGCGGGACGTCATCGACGAACTCCCGGCTCCGGTGTACGCCGTCAGCCCGGACCTCGCCGAACGCGTCACCGGGTACCACGTGCACCGCGGTGCCCTCGCCTCCATGCAGCGCAAGCCGCTGCCGACGGCCGGTGAGCTGCTGCAGACCGCCCGCCGGGTCGTGATCATGGAATCCGTAAATGATCATACGAACATCGGGGCCATCTTCCGGTCGGCGGCCGCCCTCGGCATGGACGCGGTCCTGCTGTCGCCCGACTGCGCCGACCCGCTGTACCGACGGAGCGTCAAGGTGTCCATGGGCGCGGTGTTCTCGGTGCCGTACGCCCGTCTGGAGACCTGGCCCAAGGGCCTGGAACTGGTCCGCGAGGCCGGGTTCACCCTGCTCGCGCTCACCCCGGACGAGAAGGCCCGCACCCTGGACGAGGCGGCCCCCCACCGCATGGACCGGGTGGCCCTCATGCTCGGCGCCGAGGGCGACGGCCTGTCCACCCAGGCCCTGGTCGCGGCCGACGAATGGGTCCGCATCCCCATGTCCCACGGAGTCGACTCCCTCAACGTCGGCGCAGCCGCAGCGGTCGCCTTCTACGCGGTGGCAACGGGGCGCCCGGGGGTGTGAGCGGCCGGCGCCTGACCGATGGGCGAGCCCGGCCGACAGGGGTGCCTGCCCGACCGCGAGCCTGACGGCCCGGGGTGACCGATCCGGAGTCCGAGTGGCCGGGTCTCCGGCCGACCGGGACCTGACCGACCGAGAGTCCGTTCGCCCCGGGACCTGACCCCGACTCCCCGAGTCCCACTGCCCCCGAGTCCCACCGCCCCCGAGCCTGACGGCCCGCGGTCTCAGTTCCCCGCGTCGTGGCTGACCGCCGACCCGTGCTGGTCGGAGGCGACCCTGCCGTAGACCGGCGGTGGGTAGCTCGGCTGGGTGTGGCGCTGCCGCAGGACCCCGTCGTTCCCGAGGCCGCGTGCCGGGCCCTGGCAGCCCTGGGCCACCGCGATGCCGAGGGCGACCAGCAGCGTCACCACCACGAACACGAACAACCGCTGCCGCAGCAGCCGGGGGTTGGCCGGCCGCGGGACGATCCGCGCCGGCCGCCCGCCCGGCCGCCCGGAACCGCCGCGCGGAGCGGGACGGCCGTTGCCGGAGCGCGGGCGCGGCGCCGGCGTCGGGCGCGCCGCACCCGGCCGGGAGACGGCGGCACCGCCACCGCGCGAGGCGACCCCGCCCCGCGGGGGCATCCCGCCCCTGCCCGGCACCTCACCGCGGCCGCCCGACCCACCGCGCGAGGGCACGCCGCCCCGGGCCGGGGTTCCACCGCGCGGCAGCGGCGTACCGGGGGAGGAACGCCGCTGGGCGCGCTGCTGCTCGGGGTAGGTGTCGACGAGCCGTCCGGTGGGCCGGTCCGCCTCGGCGGCGCGCGGCGCGGGCGGTCGTACGCCGTCCAGGCCCTGCGCCTCCCGCGCGGCGATCTCCTTGAGCCGCAGCGACAGCTGCAGCGTGCTGGGCCGCTCTTCGGGGTCCTTCGCCAGACAGGCCCGGATCAGCGGAGCCAGCGCGTCCGGTACGCCCTGCAGCTGCGGCTCCTCGTGCACCACCCGGTACAGCATCACCTCGGAACTGCCCTGCCCGAACGGCGAGTCGCCGGTCGAGGCGTACGCCAGGGTCGCGCCCAGGGAGAACACGTCGGTGGCCGGCGTGACCGCGGCCCCCCGCACCTGCTCCGGAGCCAGGAAGCCCGGGGAGCCGACCGCCGTGCCCACGTGGGTGAGCGTGGACGCGCCGGTGGCCCAGGCGATGCCGAAGTCGATGATCCGCGGCCCCTTGGGGGACAGCAGGATGTTGGAGGGCTTCAGATCCCGGTGGACGACCCCGGCCTCGTGCACCGCGACCAGCCCCTCCGACAGGGCCGCGCCGACCGCCGCGGTGTCCGCCGCGCCCAGGGCCCCCTCGTCGGCGACCTTGTCGTGCAGGGAAGGCCCGGGCACGTACTGGGTGGCGAACCAGGGCCGCTCGGCCTCCAGGTCCGCGGCGACCAGCCGGGCCGTGCAGCCCCCGCGGATACGCCGGGCCGCCGACACCTCGCGCGCGAACCGCGACCGGAACTCCTGGTCCTCCGCCAGATCGGGCCGGATCACCTTCAGGGCGACCCGCTGCCCCTTCTTGTCGGAGCCGAGATAGACCACGCCCATCCCGCCCGCGCCGAGCCGTCGGTGAAGCCTGAACGAGCCGACGACGCGCGGGTCCTCGCGCCTCAGGCGCATCATCGCCATGTTCATCCCCGCTGCCCGGTCCCTGTGACGTGGCACAGCTTACGTTTCCACGGCCGCCTGCGCGCAGAGGCCGCGCCCTCTCGGGCGGACGGATTGTGTAGGCCGTCCGGGGGAGGTGAAACGCGGTCAGCATCCCCCGGCCCACGGCGACTTCCGGCCACCGATACGGTCAACCGGCCAGCGGAACAGGGTGGTTGGGCCCACCGGATGACCGGCGGCGCGGGGCCGTACGCCCGTCGCCCGACGGTCGGCGGCCGCCCGCGGCCCCGGCCGTCCTCGGGACCGCGATCCGCCCACGACCCCCCTCCCGGCCCCGGGTGCAGTGATCGAAGTCACTCAACCCGACACCTCGGACCCTTCCGAAATGACCGGACAGAGCGGACGACCCCTCAGGGAAGACCCTGAGACCCCGGTGCGCGTCTCCACCCAGGGGAGTACTTCCCAGGTCACGGCTCATCCTCGGGGAGGCCCGCCAATCGGTACGAGGGCATGACGCCCGGTCTGCGCCGCACGCCTAGATTTGAGGTCAAGCGGCGGGTGCGGCACTCGTCCCCCGAGGTCAGGCACCCGCCGCTGCCGACGACAACCGAACAATCAGGAGAGGGACCATGGCCTACACGGCACCGCGACGCCCGGCGTTCGCCACCCGCCGGACAGGCCGTCGCCACCCCTTGGTGGCGACGCTGATGGCCCTTCCCCTGGCGGCCCTGCTCCTGCTCGTCTTCGACGGCTGGGAGACGGTGGCCACACAGGCGTCGTCCGTGGGTGCGATGCTGGGGCGCTGAGCGGCGACCCCAGGCCCGGAAGAGCGGTCCGGGCGGGGACATCCATCCATGAAACCCCGTGGGGACGGGGGTGCGGCGGACGGCACAGATGCCGGCGCAGCTGGGGAGCTGCGCCGGCATTGGCCGTTTCCACCGGCGCCCGGGCATCCCGCAGCTTCCCCGCGCCGACCCGGTCCGCCCAGTCCCACGGCTTCCCCGCCCCGGCCTGCGGCTTCCCCGCGCCGGTATCCCGCCGACCGTCCCGCGCCGGCACCCCGCCGACCGCCCTGCGCCGGCACCCCGCCGATCCGACGGCGAAGGCACTCCGCCGACCCTTCCGCGAGGTCATCCCCCGGCCGACCGCCTGCGACGGCATCCCCGGACCGCCCCGCGATGACCGCCCCGCACCGGCACCCCCCCGGACCGCCCGGGACCGCCCCGCGATGGCCCCCGGACGGCACCCCGGACCGTCCCGGGCTGGTGCTCCACCGATCCGCCTGCGAGGGCATCCCCGGACCGCTCCGCGACGGCACCCCCCGGACCGCTCCGCGACGGCCCCCGGACGGAACCCCGGACCGTCCCGGGCTGGGGCTCCACCGAGTCGCCTGTGACGGCACTCGGCCGACCCGCCTGCGAGGGCCCCCGCCGACCACCCTGCGCCGGCACCCCCTGACCGTCCCGGGCTGGGGCTCCACCGATCCACCCGCGAGGGCACCCCCCGACTACCGCCCCCAGACCGCCCCGCGATACCCCCCGACGGCCCCGGACTCGCCCCCCGCCGCCCCCGCCAACCACCCCCCGATACCCTCGCCCCAAACCCCACCCCCTCCGAGGCAGTCTTGACCGCAGACACCGGTACCGGCGCGGGCGCGGAGACCCCGGCCCGCTCCCTCGTATCCGCCCTCGCCGCCGAAGCCAGGGCCGCCGCACACCCCCGTACCCGTACCGCCGCCCCCTGCGGCTGCGCCGGCACCACCCTCGCCGACCGGGAGGACGCCACCGTGGTCCGGCATGCCGGCATGGTCGCCAAGGCCCACGCCCCGGACACCGATCCCGCCGCGCTGGCGCTCCGCACGGCGACGGCCGCCCGCCTCCCCGACGCGCTCCTGCCCCCGCTGACCCCCGCCCCGGCCCCCCTGCACGGCCGCCTGGTGACCTTCTGGCCGTACGGCCTCCCCGTGGACCCGGACGACCCGGACGCCGCCCCCTGGGAGGCCGCCGCCACCCTCCTGGCCCGGCTGCACCGCACCCCCGTCCCCGCCGGCCTCCCCCCGATGCGCGGCCCCGCGAAGGCCGCCCGTGCCCTCGCCCGGCTCCGCACCGCCCTCGGCGGCACGACCCACGCGGCGGCCCGCCCGGTGCTGGACGCCTGGTCCGGCCTGCCCGCCTGGGCCCGGTCGGAGGCGCCGATGCCCGGCCCGCCGGCCCTCTGCCACGGCGACCTGCACCTGGGCCAGCTCGTCCGGCACCCCGCGCCGGACGGCCCGTGGAAGCTGATCGACGTGGACGACCTCGGGGCCGGCGTCCCGGCCTGGGACCTCGCCCGCCCCGCCGCCTGGTACGCCTGCGGGCTCCTCCCGCCCGACGAGTGGATCCGGTTCCTGACCGCCTACCGGGAGGCCGGCGGCCCGGCCGTACCCGCCGACGACGACCCCTGGGCCGCCCTGGACGTCCCGGCCCGCGCGCTCACCGTGCAGACGGCCGCGCTGGCGCTCACCAAGGCGCTCGCCGGGCACCGCCCGCTGGACGAGGTGGAGCAGGCCGTGGTCGACGCCTGCGCGCGGATGCCGTCCGTGCCGCCCCAGACCCCTCGCCCGCCTCGGCCCGTACCCGAAAGCCCCGACCAGGCCCTCCCGGGCCGACCTGATCCGAAAGGGAGGGCCTAGGCTGCAACCGCCCGGGCCCGGACGGAGTCTGTCCTGGGGAAACACCAAGCAGGACCGAACGGCGAGGAGTTGAGCCGACCATGCAGTGTCCGAAGTGCCATGCGCCGATGCACACCTACAACCGCAACGGCGTCCAGATCGAGCAGTGCAGCGGCTGCCGCGGCATCTTCCTCGACTACGGCGAGCTGGAGGCGCTGACCCGCCTGGAGTCCCAGTGGTCGCAGCCGGCCCCGCCGCCCCCGCCCGCGGCCCCGCAGGCCTACCCGGCGCCGTCCGCGCCCGCCTGGGGCGCCCCGCACGGCGGCCACGGCCACGGTCACGGGCACTACGGCCACCACCGCCACAAGAGCTTCGGCCACATGCTGTTCTCCAGCTGAGACACGCGGAAGCCCCCGGCCGTCGAGACGGCCGGGGGCTTCCTGCTGTGTGGACGATACTGGGATTGAACCAGTGACCTCTTCCGTGTCAGGGAAGCGCTCTCCCGCTGAGCTAATCGTCCGCGCACCGTGACGCGCGGGTCACAGGCAGTGCGCGATACTGGGATTGAACCAGTGACCTCTTCCGTGTCAGGGAAGCGCTCTCCCGCTGAGCTAATCGCGCGGGGGATCTACGAGGAGACCCAGGATCCGGGGATCCAGTGGACGATACTGGGATTGAACCAGTGACCTCTTCCGTGTCAGGGAAGCGCTCTCCCGCTGAGCTAATCGTCCTTGGAGGTGGAGACGGGATTTGAACCCGTGTAGACGGCTTTGCAGGCCGTTGCCTCGCCTCTCGGCCACTCCACCAGGAGTGTAGGGGATCGGGAAGACCCCTTCTTCCTTCGAGCGGACGACGAGGCTCGAACTCGCGACCTCAACCTTGGCAAGGTTGCGCTCTACCAACTGAGCTACGTCCGCTTGTCGTTTCGGTCCGCTCCCGCGTCCCGGCGACGTGTTGAACTCTAGCGGATTCCCGGGCCAGCACAAAAACGCGTTTGCGCAGCGTGCTGCGGTGCGCCCGGCGGACCCGGTGGTCAGGGCCCGCTCCGGGACATCCCGGAGCCACCCGCCGGACACCCGCCCTAGACTCGGCCACGTGCTCCACCACCCTCCTCTCGCCCGCTTCGGCGACCGCGTCGCCACCGGCCTCCTCGACGTCACCAGCGATCCGGCCGCCCTGGACTCGGCCGGTTTCTGGGCCGTCTGCGCGGACTTCGAGGGCGGTCTGACCTGCGCCCGCTTCGCGGACGTACGCGTGGCGCCGGTGCCCGCCCCCGTGCCCGGCGCATGGCGGGGCCCCGAGCCGGAGGACTGGACCTCCTCCCTGGGTCGCGCCGCCTACACCGCGGCCGTCCGCCGCATCCGCGAGCACATCGCGGCCGGCGAGGTCTACCAGGCCAACCTCTGCCGGGTGCTGAGCGCGCCCGTCGCCCCCGGCGCCGACGTGGACGCCCTCACCGCCCTGCTGGCACGCGGCAACCCGGCCCCGTACGCAGGAACGATTCGGCTGCCCGGGCACGGCGTGGAGATCGCCACCGCCTCGCCGGAGCTGTTCCTGCGCCGGGACGGCCGTACCGTCGAGTCGGGGCCCATCAAGGGCACCGGGCGCACCGAGGCGGACCTCCTGGAGAAGGACTACGCCGAGAACGTGATGATCGTGGACCTGGTCCGCAACGACATCGGGCGTGTCTGCGCGACCGGCAGTGTCGCCGTCCCCGACCTGTGCGCCGTGGAGAAGCACCCGGGTCTGGTCCATCTGGTCTCCACCGTCCGCGGCGAGCTGCGGGCGGACGCCGGCTGGCCGGAGCTGCTGGCCGCGGCCTTCCCGCCCGGCTCGGTCACCGGCGCCCCCAAGTCCAGCGCCCTCGGGATCATCGAGGCGCTGGAGACGGCGCCGCGCGGCCCGTACTGCGGCGGCATCGGCTGGGTCGACGCCGACCGGGGCACCGCCGAGCTGGCCGTGGGCATCCGGACCTTCTGGATCGACCGCGCGGCCGGCGCCCTGCGCTTCGGCACCGGCGCCGGCATCACCTGGGGGTCCGACCCGGAGGGGGAGTGGCGCGAGACGGAGCTGAAGGCGTCCCGGCTGCTCGCGATAGCGTCGGGAGGGTGCGCGGAGACCGAGGGGGCGTTCACGTGAGGATCTGGCTCGACGGCGAGCTGCGGGACCCGCGGTCCGCCCGGGTGTCCGCCCTCGACCACGGACTGACCGTCGGCGACGGCGTCTTCGAGACCGTCAAGGCGGTCGACGGCACGCCGTTCGCCCTCACCCGGCACCTCGACCGGCTGACCCGCTCGGCCCGTGCCCTCGGCCTGCCCGACCCCGACCACGACGCGGTCCGCCGCGCCTGTACGGCCGTCCTGGCGGCCGGCCCGGTGCCGCTGGGCCGGCTGCGGATCACCTACACCGGCGGCCACGGCCCGCTCGGCGTCGGCCGCGGCGAGCAGGGCCCCACCCTGATGGTCGCCGTCGACGGCGTCACCCGCCGCCCGGACTCCACCGCGGTGATCACCGTCCCGTGGACCCGCAACGAACGCGGCGCCCTCGCGGGCGTCAAGACGACCTCGTACGCCGAGAACATCGTCGCCCTGGCGCGCGCCCACCGGAACGGCGCCTCCGAGGCGCTGTTCGGCAACACGGTCGGACAGCTCTGCGAGGGCACCGGGTCGAACGTCTTCGTCGTCCTGGACGGCGGGATCCACACCCCGCCCGTCGACTCCGGCTGTCTGCCCGGCGTCACCCGGGCGCTGGTGATCGAGTGGACGGGCGCCAAGGAGACCGACCTGCCGCTGGACGTCCTCCGGCACGCCGACGAGATCTTCCTGACCTCCACCCTGCGCGACGTACAGGCCGTGCACCAGGCCGACGACCGTGAACTGCCCGGCGCCCCGGGCCCGGTGACCGCCGAGGCGATGCGGCTCTTCGACGAGAGGTCCGGACGGGACCTGGACCCCTGAGCCGGAAAACAGGCTGACGCGGCCGGTCGCCGTGGGTAGAACACCGGTGATGACCACGACCCTGCGGCCGGCCGAGCCGCTCCAGCAGCACCCCGACGGAACCCGTTCCCGCCGCTACGCGGTCTGCGTGAACAGCCGCCCCGTCGGCGAGGTGCACCTCGGCACCTCCCCCTCCCTCGGCGACTCGGTGGCCCGCGTCATCGACCTCACCATCGCCGCACCCGACCGGCGGCGCGGCCGGGGCACCGTCGCCGCGCTCGCCGCCGAGGAGGTGGCCCGCGGCTGGGGCTGCGTCCAGATGGAGGCCGTCGTGCCCGCCGCCGCGGACGCCGCGCTGCGCCTGTTCGGCGCCCTCGGCTACACCCCGCGCAACCGCGGCATGGAGAAACGCCTCGGCGCCACCCCGCCCGCGCTGCCGCCGGACAGCCGGGCGCGGCCCATGACCGGAGCGGAGTTCGACGCCTGGCGGGAGAGGGAGAGCGAGCGGTACGCGCGCTCCTGGGCCGAGCGGGGCCTGCCCGAGCCCGCCGCCCGGGCCAAGGCCCGCGACGACCACGCCCGGCTGCTGCCGGAAGGGCTCGCCACCGACGGCGTGCTGTTCAGCGTGCTGGAGCACGCGGGGGACCGGGTGGGCACGCTGTGGCTGACCCTTCAGGAGGCCAGGGCGTTCGTCTTCGACGTGGAGACGGACCCGGCCCACCGCGGCCGGGGGCACGGCCGCACGCTCATGCTGCTGGCGGAACGCCAGGCGATCGAGGCCGGCCGGCCGGTCCTCGGCCTCAACGTGTTCGCGGGCAACACCCCGGCCGAGCGGCTGTACACCTCACTCGGGTACGAAACGGTGACCCACTCGCTGGCCAAGCCACTGCTGTGAGGCGGCCGGCCGGGGGCGTCCGGCCGGGTACGTCCGATCCGGTCCGCCCCGTTCGGCGGGCCCCGTCCGGTGCCTCAGGCCTCCTGGCCGTCCCGGTCGGCAAGCAGCCGGTCCGCGATCTCCTCGATGCGTGCGCGCAGCCCCTCCTGGCTCTTGCCGCCGTCGAGGCGCTCGCCGCCGATGACGTACGTCGGGGTGCCCGTCACCCCGATCGCCTTGCCCTCGGCCTGGTCGGCGTCCACCATCAGGATGTGCCGTCCGTCGATCAGCGCGGTGTCGAACTCCTCGGCGTCCAGGCCGAGTTCACGGGCCGCCTCGACCAGGAAGGGCTCGCCCGCACGGACCAGGTCCTCGACCCGCCCCAGCACGGCCTCCACGTACGGCCAGCCCTTGCCCTGCTCCAGCGCCTCCTCGGCGGCCTGGGCGGCGGCGAAGGCGTGCTTGTTCTTCTCCAGCGGGAAGTGCCGCAGCCGCAGCTCCAGCCGGTCGCCGTAGCGGGCGCGCAGCGCGCGGACGTCGTCCAGGGCGGTGCGGCAGTCCGGGCACTGCAGATCGCACCAGACATCGAGGACGAGGGCATCGGTGCGTGCGGGGGAGGAGTCGCTCATACCCACCAGTCTTCCAGGCCGGACGCGTGCGGACCCAATCGGGAGGGACCCGGAGGCGACCCGGAGAAGTCCCTGATGTCCGGCTGGATCATGGCATCGCGGGGCTCCGGCGGTGCACGATGGAAGCGACGCAGGACGGATGCGACGCACGAGGGAAGCGACGCAGGACGGAAACGAAGAAACGGGCGCGCCCGCCAGGAGGACCGGATGATCGCCGAGACAGTCTGCTCAGCCGTGTCCGCGGCGGGCCTGGGTATCGCGGTGGTCACGGCCTACCGCAAGCGTTTTCTGGCGGCGGCCCGCATCGCGGCCTACTCGCTGGTGCCGGTCGGACTGGTGATGACCGGAGTCGTCGGCTGGCTCGCCGACACCGCCCTGAGCCCCACCGCCTGGGCGGGCTTCGGGGTACTGGGCGCGGCCTGGCTGCTGTTCGCCGGCACGCGTGCGGTGGAACGCCGGCGGGCCCGCACCGGCGTCGGCGCCGAGCGCGGGACGGCCGGGCGGGACGCGGTGGCGCCGGCCACCCCGGCCCCGTCCCTGGACGGCAGGGGCCGCCCCGCGACGGGTTCCGCCGCCCCCCGGACCGGCTCGCCCCGGGGCGCCGAGCCTGCCGACGACTTCAGCGACATCGAGGCCATCCTCAAGAAGCACGGCATATGACAGTCACATGACTCGCTGAAACGACACAGTGGGTCCGTCGGCGTCCGGAATCGTTCACCATCCGAACGAGACCTCACGGCATTCGGCGAACTACCGCAAGATCCCTGTGCGTTGATCGCGGGCGGGCGCCGGGTGCGTCATGATCTGCCACGAGATGCTGGACACGCCACCGAGCGAGGCCGCGCCGCCGGAGGACGAGCCGCGCGGGTGCCTCTTCGCCCTTTCCCAGCCACCGCTGATGATCTTCCTGGCGGTGATCGGGTGCCTGATCCTCATGGCCGCACTGCACGACCTGCTGCTGCTGTGAGCCGTACACGTCCGTCCCGGCGCCACCCGCCGGGACCGGCGCGGCACCGGGGGAGTGGTGTCCGCCGGAGCGCCTCAGCCCGCCGCCTCCTTGCGCCGGGCGCGGTACGCGGCGACGTGCAGCCGGTTCCCGCAGGTGCGGCTGTCGCAGTAGCGGCGCGAGCGGTTGCGGGAGAGGTCCACGAAGGCGCGCCGGCAGTCCGGTGCCTCGCAGCGCCGCAGCCGTTCCTGCTCGCCGGCCACCACGAAGAAGGCGAGCGCCATCCCGCAGTCGGCGGCGAGGTGGTCGGCCACGGAGGCGCCCGGCGCGAAGTAGTGCACATGCCAGTCGTAGCCGTCGTGGTCCGTCAGCCGGGGGGTCGTACCCGCGGCGGCGACCAGCTCGTTGATCATCGTGGCGGCGGACCGGGCGTCCGGGGCCGCGAAGATGGCCGCGAACCGCCCCCGGACCCTGCGCACGGCCGAGAGATCGAACTCCGACAGCACACCGACGTCGCTCATCTTGTGGCTTCGCACGAAATCCGTGAGAGCGGGGACGTCGGTCAGTCCGTCCGCCTCCGCGTCGTCCTCCGGCGCGGTGTTCACCAGATCGACCACGGTGTCGAGGGCGCACCGGGTGTCGTGGGTGATCAGCACAGTTCGCTCCCTGGCCTGATGGGTCGGGCGGGCGCCCGCCGATGCTGGCCGATGGTAGCGACAACCGAGCCCACCGCACCCGTGCGCGACGGACGCCATGCGCCGAGAGGACGGACCGAACGCCGGGCGTGCACCCCTGGGCACGGTAAGTGAGGGAACGGGGTGGGAAAGGGCCCCGTTCGGCCGTGACGTCCGGGCATGATCCGTTCCCGGCCCGGTACGGTCGCTCACTCGCCGCGGCCGGGTGCGGACAACTCGACGCCGTCACCGTGCGTGTTCACGGAGACGGCGTCGGCCTGTGCCGTAGGCGATTGTCTTGGCCCGAGCCGTCTCCCCGAGTGGACGGCGCCGGGCTGCTTGAAGGGGCCGCGACCTAGCTCTCCGCCAGGATGTGCGAGAGCTCCTGATCCAGGTCGAAGTGCCGGTGTTCCGTGCCGGGCGGCACGGCGGCGTCGGTTCGCTTCAGGAAGGACTCCAGGGCCCGCGCCGGGGCTTCGAGCAACGCCTCCCCCTCCGGGGAGCTGAGGGCGATGCACACGACGCCCTGACCATGACTGCGCGATGGCCAGACGCGGACGTCGCCGGTGCCGGTGGGCCGGTGCAGCCCCTCGGCGAGGAGGTCGCGGGCGAACACCCACTCGACGGTCTCTTCGGCTCCGGTGTGGAAGGTGGCGTGCACGGCGTAGGGGTCGGCCGTGTCGTACCGCAGGCCTGCGGGGACAGGCAGGGAGGACTCGCTCGACACAACGAGGCGCAGGTGCAGCTCGCAGCTGACCGTGGTGTTCATAAGCGCCAGGGCCTTTCGCTCAGTGTGCGCTCGGGGATTCGCACGTCGGCGAAATCGACATGCCACCTACGGTGCCGTTGTAAACCCCTCTGAGGGTTTTGCGTGCCTTTACGTAACTCTTCCGGCCGAGACTTCGTACCAGTCCTGCCGCCATTCCGGTGACTGGATTCACTCCGGTAGGGTTTGTCTGTATGAATACGGGGAGTGACGAGCCGGGCGAGGTCGCCGTGGCAGCGGACAAGACGAGGACCGACGGGCCCGAGGCCGGCCAGGAGACCGAGCGCGGGCTCGGCTCACGGGCGCCGGAATTCGTCAGGTCCCGCCGGCTTCTGCACCTGAGCTGGCAGGTCGGGGTCTTCGTGATCGGCCTCGCGGTGGTCGGTGCGGGCATCGTCATGCTGCCCCTGCCCGGCCCCGGCTGGGTGGTGATCTTCGGCGGCATGGCGATCTGGGCCACCGAGTTCGTCTGGGCCCAGCTCGTGCTCCGCTGGACCAAACGCAAGGTCACCGAGGCTGCCCAGCGCGCGCTCGACCCCAAGGTGCGCCGCCGCAACATCACCCTTACCGTGATCGGGCTGGTGATCATCGGGGTGCTCGCCGGGATCTACCTCTGGAAGTTCGGCCTCGTCGTGCCCTGGCAGATCAAGAACCAGTGAGACGGCCGCCGCCCGTGGCCCGGCCCAGGTCGGAAGCGCCCCCTGACATGGGGTAATGTTCTTCCTGCGCCCGGGCGATTAGCTCAGTGGGAGAGCGCTTCGTTCACACCGAAGAGGTCACTGGTTCGAACCCAGTATCGCCCACCCGGCCCGACGGCCCATCTGCGACCAGCAGGTGGGCCGTCGGCGTGTCCGCACCCTTCCGGCTGCCGGCCGAGCAAACCCCGGCGACTGCGCCCCGCAGGCCGGCGCCCCCTTCACCGAACCGGCGACGACCCCCTGGTGGTGCCTCCCGTTCGGACCACGGTCCTGTCGGCCCCCGCCCGCGGCGACCGACAGGACCGTGGTCCGAACGGCCGCCGCGAGCGCGGGGCGCCGCGTCACTGGCGCCACCGGCGTCGCACCCAGAGCGCCGGTGCCGCCCCCACCGCGCCGGTGCGCCGCCACCGCGCCGACGGGCGGTCGCCGGCGAGGTGTCGGTTTCCCGGCAAGGCGCCCTCCCTGAACGCCATCCACCGAACCCGCCCCCGCATCACCGCGCAAGAAAATCCTGCCCGAATCATTGACGCACCCCTCACCCCTCCGTACCTTGTGCCAGCAAGCGCTTTCTTGAAACGATTCAGGCGAGGTCACGACACTGCGGGGAGGGCTCGACTGTGGGTGCCAGGAATGTTGACAGGCGTACGATCCTGAAGGCGGCGGGGGCCTCGGCGGCCACACTCGGGCTCGCCGCGACGGCCGGCTGCGGAGACGGAAGCGGTTCCGGGGACGGGAATGTGACGATCCGTTACTCCTGGTGGGGCGCCGAGGAGCGGGCCAAGAAGATCAACCAGTCCATCGCGCTCTTCGAGGAGAAGTTCCCGAAGATCAAGGTCAAAACGGACTTCCAGACGTATCAGAGCTTCTGGGAGAAGTTCCAGACGCAGGCCGCCGGCGGAAATCCCCCGGACGTTTTCCAAAACGCCGTCACTTTCCTTCGGAAATACGACAAGCGAGGAATTCTGCTCGACCTGAAGCCGCAGGTTCAGGCGGGAAATCTGAGCCTGGATCACTTCCGGGACGGGGTCACGAAGGTCGGCGAGGTCGACGGCAAGCAGCTCGGAATTCCCGTCGGCTCCAACACCATGGCGCTCGTCATCGACAAGAGGGTCTTCCGGAAGGCGGGCGTCGAGCCGCGGCCGGGCTGGACCTGGGACGAGTACTTCAAGGCCCTGAAGACCATCCACGACAAGACGAAGGTCCCCGGGGACACCGGCTACTTCGCCATCATGTACCTCTACGACCTCTACCTGCGGCAGAACGGCAAGGCGTTCTTCACCGACGACGGACTCGGCTTCGACAAGGCCGACCTGACGGAGTGGTGGACCGACGGCTACCACCGGGTGAAGGCCGGCATCGTCACCGACCCGAAGGTCGTCTCCCAGGACCAGCCCAAGTCCTCCCTCTCCGCCGGCCACGGCGCCTCGGAGTTCACCTGGGACAACTTCACGGTCCGCTACTCGGCCGAGGGCGGCAGCGAGTACGGCCTCGCGCCGATACCCACCACCGACGGCAAGCACACCGGCCAGTACCTCGCCTCCCTGATGCTGAGCGCCTCCGCCCGCACCGCGCACCCGAAGGAGGTCGCCCGCTTCATCGACTTCATGGTCCACGACCCCCGGGTCGGCAGGATCATGGGCTACGACCGGGGCATCCTCGCCGGCACCGAGCAGTACGAGGCGTACAAGCCGGCCGACGGGATCGACAAGGAGATCGCGCAGTACGAGGAGGACACCGCCAAGGCCGGTGTCCTCGGCACGATCACCCCGCACCCCTCCGGCGCCGACACCATCGAGGCCGCCTTCCTGCGCCTCGGCGGCGACCTCGGACAGGGCAGGACCAAGGTCCCGGACGCGGTGAACCAGTTCTTCACCGAGGCCGAGAGCGCCTTCCAGGCCTGAGGGGAACCTCCGTGACGCTCGTCAAGGACTCCACGCCCGCCACCCGTACCGCGCGCCCGGCGGCCACCGGCAGGACGACGGGGCGGCCGGGCCGGCGGCGGGAGAACCTCGCCGGCTACCTCTTCCTGTCCCCGTGGGTCGCCGGCTTCCTGCTGCTGACCGCGGGCCCGATGGTCGCCTCGCTGTACTTCGCGTTCACCGACTACAACCTCTTCACCGCCCCGAAGTGGGTCGGGTTCGACAACTTCACCAGGATGTTCGACGACCCGCGCTGGCAGAAGTCGGTGGAGGTGACGGCCAAGTACGTCGTCATCGGCACCCCGCTGAAGCTGCTGCTCGCGCTGGGCGTCGCCCTGCTCCTCGCGCAGAACCGCCGCGGCCAGGCCTTCTACCGGGCCGCGTTCTACGCCCCCTCGCTCATCGGCGCGAGCGTCTCGGTCGGCTTCGTCTGGCGGTCGCTGTTCTCCGACGGCGCCGTCGTGGACCGTACCCAGAGCTCCCTCGGCTTCCACGTGGGCGGCTGGGTCGGCAACGCCGACTGGGTGCTGTACTGCCTGGTGGCGCTGACGGTCTGGCAGTTCGGCGCGCCCATGGTCATCTTCCTGGCCGGGCTCAAACAGGTGCCCAGGGAGCTGTACGAGGCGGCCGAGATGGACGGCGCCGGCCCGTTCCGGAGGTTCTGGAACATCACCCTGCCGACCATCTCCCCGGTGCTCTTCTTCAACGTCCTGCTGGAGACCATCCATTCCTTCCAGGTCTTCGGCTCGGCCTACGTCGTCTCCAACACCAACTGCGGACCGGCCGACGCCACGCTCGTCTACACCTGCTACCTGTACCAACAGGGCTTCAAGAACTCCCAGATGGGCTTCGCCTCCGCCATGGCCTGGATGCTGCTGCTCGCCGTGGCCCTGGTGACGGCCGTCCTCTTCTGGTCCCAGAAGAAGTGGGTGCACTACGAGGAGGACGCCCGATGAGCGCGACCACCACCAAACCCCCCGGCGGGGGACTCGCCCGCAGGCGCACCGGCTCGCTCGGCTGGCACCTCGGCGCCCTGCTGATCCTGGCCGTCATCCTCTACCCGGTCGTCTGGGTGGCCGGCGCCTCGTTCAAGCCGAGCAAGGACATCATCAACAGCCTCACGCTGGTGCCGTCCCACCCGATCCTGTCCAACTTCAAGGGGCTCGCCGACGGCATCGCGGACATCCCGGCCCGGACGTTCTTCCAGAACTCCCTCGTCTACGCGGGCGGCGCGGTCGTCGGAGTCCTGATCTCCTGCTCGCTCACCGCGTACGCCTTCGCGCGCATCAGGTTCGCCGGGCGCAACCTGCTGTTCTCGCTGATGATCGGCACGCTCCTGCTGCCGTACCACGTGCTGCTGATCCCGCAGTACGTGATGTTCCAGAAGCTGGGGCTGGTCAACACCTACGTGCCGCTGCTGCTCGGCAAGTACCTGGCCACCGAGGCGTTCTTCGTCTTCCTCATGGTGCAGTTCATGCGGAACCTGCCCCGCGAACTGGACGAGGCGGCCCGTCTCGACGGCTGCGGGCACCTGCGCATCTACTGGTCGATCGTGCTGCCGCTGTGCCGGCCCGCGCTCATCACCAGCGCCATCTTCACCTTCATCAACGCCTGGAACGACTTCATGGGCCCGTTGATCTACCTCAACGAGCCCGGCAAGTACACCGTCTCCCTCGGCCTGATGATGTTCCGCGACTCCGACGGCGTGGCCGCCAACTACGGCGGCATGATCGCCATGTCGCTCGTCGCGCTGCTGCCCGTGCTGCTGTTCTTCCTCGCCTTCCAGCGCTACCTCATCGACGGCATGGCGACCTCCGGACTGAAGGGCTGAACCAGCATGTCCCCAGCACGGGTACGGCCCCGCCGGGAGCCGGTGGCCGCCGAGCGGTTCGCCGTCTTCGCCGAGTGCCTGCTGACCGGGGTGTGGATCGCGGTCGCCTCCCTCGGCGTCGTCACCTACCCGGCCGCGTTCGCCGCTGGCGCCCGGCACCTGCGCCGGCGCGCGGCCCACCGGGGCGGCGGCCGGCGGGAGTTCGGCGCCGACTTCCGGGCCGCGCTGCGCGGGGGCTGGGCGGTCGGCGTCGCCGGGTGGGTCGCCGCGGTGCTCGCCTGGGTGGACGTCCAGGCCGTGCGGGCCGGACTGCCCGGCGGGCCGCTGGCCGGTGCCGTGGGGCTGTTCGCGCTGATCGGGCTCGCCGTGGCCGGACTGCGGGCGGCGGCGGCCTGGGCACCGGGGGAGCGCTGGCGGGTGCTGCTCGCCGGTGCGGGCCGCCGTACCGTGCGGGACCCCGCCGGGTCCTTCCTGCTCGTCGGCGGAGCCGTACTGACCTGCTGTTCCGCCCTCCTCATCGCCCCGCTGGCGGTCCCCGTGCTGGGGGCCGTCGCCGCGGCGGCCGTCGCCGTCGAGGAGCGGTACCGGCGCCGCTGAACCGGCGGGCCCCTCGTCACCCGAGGCCGGCGCTCCGCGTGTCGTCACCCTCCCTCGTCTCTGTCACCTCGTCTCTGTCATGCCCCTGACCAGAATCGTCCGGAAGGAAGGCCGCAGCCTCATGTCTCCCATCCCCCGCAGGTCCGTCCTCAAGACCGCCGCCGTCGCCGGAGCCGCCGCCCGGTTCAGCTGGGCCCTGGGCGCCCGGAGCGCCGAGGCCGCACCCGCGGCCGCCGCGGACGGCGCCGACCCGGTCACCCTGGACTGGCTGGAGGACGGCGGCCTCGGCGCCGCCCCCGGCGCCACCGTCGGCGTGCCCTGGCCGGCCGGCGCCCACCAGCAGGACCAGGCCTTCGCCGTCACGGACGCCGACGGCAAGGCCGTCCCCGTCCAGACCTGGCCGCTCGCCTACTGGCCCGACGGCTCCCTCAAGTGGACGGCCCACGCCGTCGCTTCCGGCAGCGGAAAGCTCACGCTCACGGCGGGCACACCCGCCGAACCCGCCCGGAAGGTGAGCGTCGACCGCCGCGGCGCCACCATCGACGTCTCCACCGGCGTCATCACCGCGAAGATCGGCAAGAACGGGTCCACCCTGATCAGGTCCGTCACCCGCGGCTCAACCGAGATCGCCAGGAACGGCAGGCTGGTCCTCATCCGGCAGCCCGAGATCCAGGACGAGGACCAGGGCAGCGTGCGGACCGAGCGGTTCGACGGCGTCATCTCCGAGGTCACCGTCGAACAGGACGGACCGGTCCGGGCCGTCGTCCGCGTCGACGGCAAGCACCGCAAGGGCGCCCGTGGCTGGCTGCCGTTCTCCCTCCGGCTGTACTTCTACGCCGGCTCCGACTCCTTCCGCATGGTGCACACCATCACCTACGACGGCACCCAGGAACCCGGCAAGGCCTCCGGCGACTTCATCCGGGGCCTCGGCGTCCGCTTCGGCGTACCGCTGCGCGACGCGGCCTACGACCGGCACATCCGCCTCGGCGGCGAGGGCACCGGCCTGCTCCGCGAGGCCGTCCAGGGCATCACCGGCCTGCGCCGCGACCCCGGCGCGGCCGTCCAGGCCGCCCAGTACGAGGGCGAGAAGCTGCCCGACCCGGCCACCTGGGACCAGCGGGTCACCACCCGCCTCCCGTACATCCCGCACTGGGGCGACCACACCCTCGCCCAGCTCTCCGCCGACGGCTTCACCGTCCGCAAGCGCACCACGAAGGGCCACGGCTGGATCGCCGCCGGCGGCGGACGGCGTGCCTCCGGTTTCGGCTACGTCGGCGGCGCGAGCGGCGGCCTCTCCTTCGGCCTCAGGGACTTCTGGGAGAAGTTCCCCGCCCAGATCGACATCCGCGACGCCCACACCGACGAGGCCACCGTCACCCTCTGGCTCTGGTCGCCCGAGGCCCAGCCCATGGACCTGCGCTTCTACCACGACGGCATGGGCCAGGACACCTACGCCGAACAGCTCGAAGGCCTCAACATCACCTACGAGGACTACGAGCCCGAGTTCGGAACCCCCTACGGGATCGCCCGTACCTCCGAACTCCTCTTCTGGGCCAACGACTCCACCCCGGCCGCCGAGACCCTCGCCCGGCAGGCCGAGGCCGTCCGGGTGCTGCCCCAGCTCGCCGCCCCGCCGAAACAGCTCATCAGGGCAAAGGTCTTCGGCCCCGGCCTGTACTCCGAGCCGGACCGCTCCACCCCGGCCAAGGCGAAGATCGAGGACCACCTCGACTTCCTCTTCACCTACTACCGGGACCAGGTGGAGACGCGCCGCTGGTACGGCTTCTGGGACTACGGCGACATCATGCACACCTACGACTCCGCCCGGCACGTGTGGCGGTACGACATCGGCGGCTACGCCTGGGACAACTCCGAACTCTCACCCGACCTGTGGCTGTGGTACGCGTACCTCAGAAGCGGCCGCTCCGACATCTTCCGCTTCGCCGAGGCGATGACCCGGCACACCGGCGAGGTCGACGTCTACCACCTCGGCACCTGGGCGGGCCTCGGCACCCGGCACGGCGTGCAGCACTTCGCCGACAGCGCCAAGCAGCAGCGCATCGCCAACACCACGTACCGGCGCTTCTACTACTTCCTCACCGCCGACGAGCGCGTCGGCGACCTCATGCACGCCAACGTCGACTCCGACGAGACCTTCCTCGTCCTCGACCCGCAGCGCAAGGTCCGCACCGACCCCTACACGCCCGACCGGCACGCCCTGTCCGTCGGCTTCGGCACGGACTGGAGCGGCCTGGTGTCGGCCTGGCTGACCGAGTGGGAACGCAAGGGCCCCAAGTGGCAGAAGGCCAGGGCGCGCGTGCTGTCCACCATGGAGGGCATCGCCGCCCAGCCCAACGGCTTCGTCCAGGGCAGCGGCCTGTACGACCTCGACACCGGCAGGTTCGCCGTCGCCGACAAGCCGGCCGTCTCCGTCTCCCACCTCTCGGCCGTCTTCGGCCTCAACGAGCTGTGCGCCGAACTGATCCACCTGGTCGACATGCCCGAGTTCAAGGCGGCCTATCTGGACTACTGCCGCTACTTCAACGCCACCAAGGCGGAGCAGGCGGCACGTTACGGCTCCCACTTCGGCACTCTGCTGCTGTTCCAGGGCCACTCGCGCCTGGACGCCTACGCCGCCGTGCAGACCGGGGACGCCGCCCTCGCCAAGCGGGCCTGGGCCAAGTTCTACGACTCCGACGGCTACACCGAGTCCTCCCCGTGGAAGACCGAGCGGCTGACCGGACCGGCCACGCTGGTCGCGGGCAGCGAGGCGGCCTGGGTGTCCACCAACGACACCGCCCTCTACGGCCTCGCCGCCATCGAGAACCTGGCCCTGCTCGGCGACAGGATGCCTTCCTGACCGGGACCGGGGAGCGCCGCGCCATACTCGGCCCATGGACTGGAACCACTACCGCTTCCGCAGCCTGTGGCCCCTGCCCGCCCCGCCGGCCGCCGTCTACGCGGCGCTGGAACGGGCCGAGGACTACCCCGGCTGGTGGCCGCAGGTGCGGGCGGCGACCCGCCGGGACGACGGCACCGGAGTGATCACCACCCGCTCCGCGCTGCCGTACAGGCTCACCTGCACCGTGCGGGAGACCCGCCGGGACCCGGCCGCCGGCGTCCTGGAGATCACCCTCTCCGGCGACCTCGAAGGCTGGGCCCGCTGGACGGTCACCGCCGGCGGCCCCGGCACCCTCGCCCGGTACGACCAGGACGTCCGCGTCCGCAAGCCGCTGCTCAGGCGGCTCGCCGTACCCGGGCGGCCGCTCTTCCGCCTCAACCACCGGCTGATGATGCGGGCCGGCCGGCGCGGACTGCTGCGCCGGTTGCGAGCGGTTTGAAGGAACCCCGCCGGGACCTGTATTGTTCAGTGCGTTCCCGGGCGATTAGCTCAGTGGGAGAGCGCTTCGTTCACACCGAAGAGGTCACTGGTTCGAACCCAGTATCGCCCACCGGGATAGGCCGGTCCGCCGCAGCGGACCGGCCTTCTTCATGCCCGCAGGGGTCAGGCGGCCGCCGGCAGCTCCGGCCTGAGCGGCCACTCCGTGCTCACCACCTCGTCCGAGCCGCTGCGCGCGAACCACGCCTGCAGGCCCCGCGCCTGCGCCGCGTGCCAGTTCGCCTGCAGCGTGTGCAACTCGGCCGGGGACAGCCGCTCCAGCCGGGCCGCGAAACGGCGGCCCACCGCCCGTACGACATCCAGCGCGGCCAGCGCGTCCGCCGCCGCGTCATGCGCGTCCGCCAGCGTCACACCGTAGTGCTCGCACAGATCGGTCAGCGTGCGCCGGCCCTTGCGGTACCGGTCCAGATGCTTGTCCAGCACCCGCGGGTCCAGCACCCGCAGCGGCACCGACTCGAACCAGCGGTCCAGCGCCGACGCCCGGTGCCGGCGCAACTCCCGGTCCAGCAGCGTCAGATCGAACGGCGCGTTCATCACCACCAGCGGCCGGCCCAGCGCCGCGTGCTCGGCCAGCTGCTCGGCTATCTCGTACATCACCGGAGCCGGCCAGCGCCCGTTGTGCTGCAGGTGCTCCTCCGTCAGCCCGTGCACCGCCGTCGCCGCCTCCGGCACCGGCACACCCGGGTTCACCAGCCAACGGGTGACCCTGGGCCGGGACCCCGGCGCGTCCTGGACGACGACGGCGGCCGACACGATCCGGTCGGTCTCGACGTCCACGCCCGTCGTCTCCGTGTCGAAGGCGGCCAGCGGCCCCTCGTACCAGGTCGTCATCCAACCCAACTCCTCGCTCACCCACGGCAGGTGACGTACCGTCTTCTGCCCGTTTGGTGATACCCGGACCGTTTGCGCCGTACGCCGGGCGGAGACAACAGCAGTACGGGTCTTTGCAGTTCAGCGGCCCGGAGCGGGGAAACCCCTTGCCTTGGAAGGCTGTTGGTCATGGCCATAGCGCAGCCCGAGCGGGGCGGGCTGCTGCCCGAAGGTCCGGGCACCCATCGCGGCACGCTCGCCACCACCGCCTGCATGGAGACACTTCAGGTCGGCTATCTGCACGCGGTCGCCGCCGCGGCCGGCTGCTCGCTGTCCCAGCCCTTCCCGGACAACGGCATCGACTGGCACGTCAGCCACAGCGCGCCGGGACACACCGTCGACGACGAGGTCACCGTCAAGGTGCAACTGAAGGCCACCTACCAGGTCGCGCCCCACCCGCCGGGGCCCACCTTCTCCTTCACCCTCGACAACGACCACCTGCGCAAGCTCGCCCGCACCCCCGTCTCGGTGCACAAGATCCTCGTCGTCATGCTCGTACCGCGCTCCCAGGACGACTGGCTGCGCGCGAGCCACGACCGGCTCGACCTCAGACACTGCTGCTACTGGACCAACCTCGCCGGCCACCCCGTCACCGGCCGGCACCGGACCACCGTGCGGATTCCCACCTCGCGCATCTTCGACGACCGGGCCCTCTGCGAGATCATGACGCGGGTCGGGACGGGAGGCAGGCCATGACGAACCGCCCCTGCGAGCAGCCGCCACGGCGGATAGGGCCGCCCCGGCCCGTCGGCGTCGACCCCGCCGGCATCCATCCCGCGGACGTCGACCCCGCCGTGCTCGGCGCCCTGCTGCACTGGCACGGCTGGCAGCGGCGCGGCGGCGCGGCCGGGCGCTACGGCCGCTGGACCCCGCCGGGTCCGGGCGGCGCCGGCACCAGCCTGCTCGTCCCGGAGAGCCGCGCCTTCCCCGACAGCGACGACCTGCTCGGCGAGGCCCTCGACGCCCTCACCCGCGACCCCGCCCCGGCCGCGCGCGAGGTGCTGATCTCCCTCGCCGTCCCCAGCGACGAGGTCCGCTGGTGGCGCGACACCCCGCCAGGGCCCGCCGGCGCCGCCTCCTGGAGCGCCGACGGCCGGCTGCGTGCCGCCGCCCGGCAGACGCTGCTCGCCGCCGCGCTCGCCACCCGCGCGCGGGCCGGCTACCACGGCGCCCGCCACCGCCGTCCCGCCACCGCTCTCCTGGCGGACGTCCTCGTCGGCCCCGCCACCGAGGGCCGCACCCTCACCGCCTTCGTGCCCGTGCCCACCGGCCGCCCCCTCGCCGTCCGCCTCCACCAGGCCCTGCACGCCGCCCGCGAGGCCGTCGACTACCGGCGGGCCACCGGCCGCATGGACGCTTTCGACGGCGCCGTCGAGGCCGGCGTCAGCCGCGAGCTGACCGAGGCGCTCCGCGCGCTCGTCCGCGGCACCGAGGGCGCCCGCGTCGCCGTCTCCTGGGCGCCCGGCGCCGGCGTCCCCGAAGGCTGCGTGCCCCGCGCCGAACCCGTCGAGTTCTCGCCCGGCGACCTGCCCGCGCTGCGCGAGGCCGCCGCCCGCTACCTGCGCGCGGAACCCTCCGTCCCGGTCCGCGTCACCGGCGCCGTCGTCCGCATGCGCCGCTCCGGGCCCGGCGGCGAGGGCACCGTCCGGCTCCGCGTCCTCGCCGGCGCCGACGTCCCGCACCTGCGCGTCACCCTGGACGAGGAGGACTACCGCATCGCCGGCCACGCCCACCTCGTCGGACTGCCCGTGCGGGTGCACGGCCGGCTGGAGAGCAGCGGCGGCTTCCGCAGGCTCACCGGCGCCTCCGGTGTCGTACCCGTGCAGGTCGACGACGGCGAGCGGGACCGGCTGCTGAAGTCCCTCCAGGAGAACCTCGACTTCTTCGAGGAGGCCCCCGGGCAGGAGTGAGGGGACGGCGACCGAAAGTAACCGTTTCGCGGTCGGTGCCGTCGGGTCGGTACGATCGCCTGTGCGCGCGCTCCTGGTATGGCGCCGCAGCCCACCTTCAGTCAGGAGAGACCGGTGTCAGACGTCCGTGTGATCATCCAACGCGATTCCGAGCGGGAAGAACGCGTGGTGACGACGGGCACTACGGCCGCCGACCTCTTCGCGGGCGAGCGCTCGATCATCGCCGCGCGCGTGGGCGGCGAGCTGAAGGACCTCACGTACCCGCTGTCCGACGGTGACGAGGTCGAGGGCGTCGAGATCGCCTCCGAGGACGGCCTGAACATCCTGCGCCACTCCACCGCGCACGTCATGGCGCAGGCCGTGCAGGAGCTGTTCCCCGAGGCCAAGCTGGGCATCGGCCCGCCCGTCAAGGACGGCTTCTACTACGACTTCGACGTCGAGAAGCCGTTCACGCCCGAGGATCTCAAGGCCATCGAGAAGAAGATGCAGGAGATCCAGAAGCGCGGGCAGAAGTTCGCCCGCCGTGTCGTCACCGACGAGGCCGCCCGCGAGGAACTGGCCGACGAGCCGTACAAGCTGGAGCTGATCGGCCTCAAGGGCTCGGCCTCCAGCGACGACGGCGCGGACGTCGAGGTCGGCGCCGGCGAGCTGACGATCTACGACAACCTGGACGCCAAGACCGGCGAGCTGTGCTGGAAGGACCTCTGCCGCGGTCCGCACCTGCCCTCCACCCGTCTCATCCCGGCGTTCAAGCTGATGCGCAACGCGGCCGCCTACTGGCGCGGCAGCGAGAAGAACCCGATGCTCCAGCGCATCTACGGGACCGCCTGGCCGTCCAAGGACGAGCTGAAGGCGTACCTCGACTTCCTCGCCGAGGCCGAGAAGCGCGACCACCGCAAGCTCGGCTCCGAGCTGGACCTGTTCTCCATCCCCGAGCAGATCGGCTCCGGCCTGGCCGTCTTCCACCCCAGGGGCGGCATCGTCCGCCGCGTGATGGAGGACTACTCGCGCCGCCGCCACGAGGAGGAGGGCTACGAGTTCGTCTACACCCCGCACGCCACGAAGGGGAAGCTCTTCGAGACGTCCGGGCACCTGGACTGGTACGCCGACGGCATGTACCCGCCCATGCAGCTCGACGAGGGCGTGGACTACTACCTCAAGCCCATGAACTGCCCGATGCACAACCTGATCTTCGACGCGCGCGGCCGCTCCTACCGCGAACTGCCGCTGCGCCTCTTCGAGTTCGGGACCGTGTACCGGTACGAGAAGTCGGGCGTCGTGCACGGCCTGACCCGTGCCCGCGGCTTCACCCAGGACGACGCGCACATCTACTGCACCCGTGAGCAGATGTCCGACGAACTGGACACCACGCTCACCTTCGTCCTCGGCCTGCTGCGCGACTACGGCCTGACCGACTTCTACCTGGAGCTGTCCACCAAGGACCCGGAGAAGTTCGTCGGCTCCGACGAGGCCTGGGAGGAGGCGACCGAGACGCTGCGCCAGGTCGCCGAGAAGCAGGGCCTGCCCCTCGTGCCCGACCCGGGCGGCGCCGCCTTCTACGGCCCGAAGATCTCCGTCCAGGCCAAGGACGCGATCGGCCGGACCTGGCAGATGTCGACCATCCAGCTCGACTTCAACCTGCCCGAGCGGTTCAACCTGGAGTACACCGGACCGGACGGCTCCAAACAGCGCCCGGTCATGATCCACCGCGCGCTGTTCGGCTCCATCGAGCGGTTCTTCGCCGTCCTCCTGGAGCACTACGCGGGCGCCTTCCCGGCGTGGCTGGCCCCGGTCCAGGCGCTCGGCATCCCGATCGGCGACGCGCACGTGGAGTACCTGGAGAAGTTCGCGGCGGCGGCCAGGAAGCAGGGGCTGCGCGTCGAGGTGGACTCCTCCTCGGACCGCATGCAGAAGAAGATCCGCAACGCCCAGAAGCAGAAGGTCCCCTTCATGGTGATCGCGGGCGACGAGGACATGTCCAACGGCTCGGTGTCCTTCCGCTACCGCGACGGTTCGCAGGAGAACGGCATCCCGTTCGAGGAGGCCCTCGCGAAGATCGCCCAGGTGGTGTCGGACCGGGTCCAGGTCTGACCGCCACCAGCGTGAGGGCCCCCGGGATCACCGTCCCGGGGGCCCTTCCCCGTCCTGGTCGCCGCCGCACGCTCCTGCTCGTAGCCGCACGCTCCTGCTCGTACACGGTGCGCGCGCCGGCCAAGCCCGGCAGGAGCGCCAGAGACCGGCGTGCCCCCGGCTCTCCCGGCGCCGCGTACGGCTGTCGTCGTTCACCGGCCAAGCTTGGCCGGAGAGCGCCTTCCCGGAGCCCCGGCGACACGCCTGGAAGGGGTGACGCCATATGCTGCCTAGCATGACGAGTGAGCCGGAGCAGCAGATCGGAGTGGGGACGCAGGACGCGTTCCAGCGCCTGTGGACGCCCCACCGGATGGCCTACATCCAGGGCGAGAACAAGCCGACCGGCCCGGGGGCCGACGACGGCTGCCCCTTCTGCGCGATCCCGGCCCAGTCCGACGAGGACGGGCTGGTCGTCCGGCGCGGTGAGCATGTGTACGCCGTGCTCAACCTGTACCCGTACAACGGCGGCCACCTGATGACCGTGCCCTACCGGCACGTGGCCGACTACACGCAGCTGACCGGGCCGGAGACCGCCGAGCTGGCGGAGCTGACCAAGCAGGCCATGACGGCCCTGCGTACCGCGTCCGGTGCGCAGGGCTTCAACATCGGGATGAACCAGGGCGGGGTCGCCGGTGCCGGCATCGCCGCCCACCTGCACCAGCACATCGTCCCGCGCTGGGGCGGCGACACGAATTTCATGCCGGTCGTGGGCCACACCAGGGTGCTGCCCCAGCTGCTCGCGGACACCCGGAAGATGCTGGCGGAAGCCTGGCCGGCCTAGCCGCGGCTTCGCGGGGCGGTGCCCCCTGCCGGGGGCGTCCGCTCACGCGTCGTACAGGTCGGCCTTCCGGGGCATCGGGTCCTGGACGCTGCCGCTCAGGAACGCCGAGCGGGCACCGAACTTCTCCGTGTTCACGCCGTTCTCCTCCAGGACCCGTATCGCCGCCGAGTGCACCACCCGCAGCACCGGCGTGGCGGCGCGCAGCGCGTCGTCGGCCATGAACCGGTGCCGCCACGGCTGGTCGGCCCAGGCGTGCCGCAGACCGAACGGCTCGGGCAGGCCCAGCGAGCCGCCCAGCCAGTTCAGCAGCGGCGGGTACCAGATCAGCGGGGCGCGCGCGGCCAGCCGCACCACCTCGTCGGCGTTGACCAGCGGCAGCTTGATCGTGCGGTTCTCCCAGGGCTTCAGGGACTTGGAGACCTCCTTGGTCGGCGCCTCGGGCTTGCTGGTGAACAACGCGTTTACCGGTCCCAGCGCGTGCCCGGTGACCTCGATGCGCAGCGTCTCGTGCAGCACCGTGACGGTGATCAGCATGGTGATGACCAGCTGTCCGTCCCACAGGGTCCACTGCACGCCCAGGTAGTGCCGGTCGCCGCTGCCGAACTGCTGCTTGTTGCAGATCTCCTGTATGGCGTGCGGTTTGACCTGGAAGGCCTCCACGTCGGTGCCCTCCGGCCGGGACACCGCCGTCGCCTTCTCGCCGATCGGGGTGACGATCCAGTGCCGTATCGACGGCTTGGGGAAGCCGCCGGTGTTCAGCGGGCCGCGCTCCAGCAGGGACAGCTGGTCGTGGATCGCGCGCACGACGTCCCAGCTGCGGAAGGGGTGGATCTCCCGGCCGGGGTCGGCGGGCACGAGGTCCTCCGCGAGCTGCCAGGCACCCCAGCGGGTGCCCATGCCGAGTATGCCCTTGGGACCGGCGTAGAACACGGAGTTGGACTGCTGCTCGGCGCTCAGCCGGGCCAGGGACTGGCGCAGCTCCTCGGCGGCGGTCTGGCCGGGGCCGCGCGGCACGGCCTCCGGGACCTTGGCGCCGACGCTGGTGCCGGAAAGCAGGCCGTCCCAGCGGGCCCGCAGGTCCCTGGCGGTGTTCTCGCAGACCTGCTTGGCCCAGAACCAGCCGAGCACGGGGACGACGACGGCCGCGCGCGCGTACCACCCCCAGAAGCCGGCGAACGGCATCTTGATCAGGAACAGCGCGGCGAGCAGGCCGACACCGAGGAGCAGCACGGTGCCCAGGGTGCCCGCCCGCTTGTCGTCACGCCGGGCGACCAGGGCGCGCAGCTGGAAGACGAGCAGCCAGACGAGCATCCCGGGAAGGAAGAGCAGACCGCACACGACGGTGATGCCGGTCAGCCGGTTGTCGCGCTCCCGGCGGATGTTGTTGGCGGCCATGGCGTGCTCGACGACGAACTGCGGTTCGGAACCGAAGGACTGGATGAGCGGCTTGCGGCCCGGGGCGAGCATCCGGTCGACCAGCGCCCGGGAGAACGCCTCGCCGAGATTGGGCCGGAACAGCTTGAGCCGGCCCGGCTTGACGGTCGACTGGTGCCACTCGTTGTCGGCCTTCTTGATCTCATCGAGCGGGCTGTCCCGGTACGCAGCGGAGGCCAGCGCGGAGGTCGCCGCCTGCCCCTCGTCGCCCGAGACGGGTACCTGGGGCCCGTCCCACTCCGTGCCAAACGACATTCCCGCCCCCATCGCCGCCGGTGCCGTGCCTGCGGCCTTCCCGACTTCCCTGCTCCGCACACCTTTTGGACCGCCACGCCGTGCCCGTACCAGCCGGTGACCGGACGGTCGCGGCACGACGTGATCAGGCTTTCAGCGTATCCGCCGGCACCGACAACGCGGGGGCGGACGGCCGAAGCCGCCCGCCCGTGCGCCGGCGTACTACCCCTCGTCCCCGGCCTGTTCGCGGATGCGTTCGGCGATCTGCGGCGGCATCGGCTCGTGCCGGGCGTAGCGCCGGTCGAAGCGGGCCGTGCCGTGCGAGAGGGAGCGCAGGTCGACGGCGTACCGGCCGATCTCGAACTCGGGCACCTCCGCGCGGATCAACGTCCGCCCGGTGCCCACCTGTTCGGTGCCGAGCAGCCGGCCGCGGCGGCCGGACAGGTCGCTCATCACGGGGCCCACGTACTCGTCGCCGACCAGGACGGTCACCTCGGCGACCGGCTCCAGCAGATGGATCCTGGCGTCCGCCGCGGCCTCGCGCAGCGCCAGCGCGCCCGCCGTCTGGAAGGCCGCGTCGGAGGAGTCCACCGAGTGCGCCTTGCCGTCCAGCAGCGTGACCCGCACGTCCACCAGGGGATAGCCGGCGGCGACGCCCTTGGCGGCCTGGGCCCGTACGCCCTTCTCGACGGACGGGATGAACTGCCGGGGCACCGCGCCGCCGACCACCTTGTCCACGAACTCGATGCCCGAGCCGCCCGGCAGCGGCTCCACCTCGATCTCGCAGATCGCGTACTGGCCGTGGCCGCCGGACTGCTTGACGTGCCGGCCGCGCCCGCCGGCCTTCGCCGCGAACGTCTCCCGGAGCGAGACCCGGTGCGGGACGACGTCGACCTGGACGCCGTAGCGGTTGCGCAGCCGTTCCAGAGCCACGTCCGCGTGCGCCTCGCCCAGGCACCACAGGACGACCTGGTGGGTGTCCTGGTTCTGCTCCAGGCGCATGGTCGGGTCCTCGGCGACCAGCCGGGACAGGCCCTGGGAGAGCTTGTCCTCGTCGGCCTTGCTGTGCGCCTGGATGGCGAGCGGCAGCAGCGGGTCGGGCATCTGCCAGGGCTCCACCAGGAGCGGGTCGTCCTTGGCGGACAGGGTGTCACCGGTCTCGGCCCGGCTCAGCCTGGCCACGCACACCAGGTCGCCGGCCACGGCGTGGGTGACCGGGCGCTGCTGCCTGCCGAACGGCATGGACAGGGCGCCGATCTTCTCGTCGACGTCGTGGTCCTCGTGCCCGCGGTCGGCGAGGCCGTGCCCGGAGACGTGCACCGTCTGGTCGGGGCGCAGGGTGCCGGAGAAGACGCGGACCAGCGAGATGCGGCCGACGTAGGGGTCGGAGGAGGTCTTGACGACCTCGGCGACCAGCGGGCCGTCCGTGTCGCACGCCTTCAGCTCGCGCGGCTTTCCGTCGATGGTGGCGACCTGGGGCAGCGGGTGCTCGAACGGGGTCGGGAAGCCGCCGGTGACCAGCTCCAGCAGCTCGACGGTGCCCAGGCCCTGCCGGGCGCCCTCGGCGGCGGGGGCGGCGGCCAGCACCGGGAAGAAGGAGCCGCGGGCCACGGCCCGCTCCAGGTCCTCGACCAGCGTCTCGACGTCGACCTTCTCGCCGCCGAGGTAGCGGTCCATGAGGGTCTCGTCCTCGCTCTCGGCGATGATCCCCTCGATGAGCCGGTTGCGGGCCTCCTCGATGTCCGGCAGCTGGTCCTCGCCGGGCTCGGACTCCTTGCGCTCCCCGGTCGAGTAGTCGAACAGCTTCTGGGAGAGCAGGCCGACCAGGCCGGTCACGGGCGCGTGCCCGTCGGGGCCCTCGGGGCCGCGCAGCGGCAGGTACAGGGGCAGCACGGCGTCGGGGTCGTCGCCGCCGAAGGCCTGCGCGCAGGTCCGGGTCATCTCCTCGAAGTCGGAGCGCGCGGCCTCCAGGTGCGTGATGACGATCGCGCGGGGCATGCCGACGGCCGCGCACTCCTCCCACACCATCCGGGTCGAGCCGTCGACGCCGTCCGAGGCCGAGACGACGAAGAGGGCCGCGTCCGCGGCCCGCAGACCGGCCCGCAGCTCCCCGACGAAGTCGGCGTAGCCGGGGGTGTCCAGGAGGTTGACCTTGATGCCGTCCCATTCCACCGGCACCAGGGAGAGCTGGACCGAGCGCTGCTGCCGGTGCTCGATGTCGTCGTAGTCGGAGACGGTGCCGCCGTCCTCGACGCGGCCCGCCCGGTTCACCGCCCCGGCGGTCAGCGCCAGGGCTTCCACGAGGGTCGTCTTCCCCGAACCGGAGTGGCCGACCAGCACCACGTTCCGTACGGACGCGGGTCGGTCGGCCGCCAGAGCCCTGCCGGCGGCCCCGGGGTGGTGTGACTGTGCCTTGTCGCCCATGATCCTGCCTCCCGTGCACGGTGAGGTCACTGTGGGCGCGGGCACGCGGGACCCGCGTGCACTGGCGGCTCCGGCGACGCCCGCGGTTATTCGAGCTTTCCACTCCCGTCACGTGCCGTCCATACGAAGGACCGCGGCGGACCACGAAGGGTGCGCACCCGTGCCGTTCGCGTCACCCGCGCCCCGCGCGCGGGGGTGTGCGCCGGTTCCCGGCGCGGCTGCGGGTGCCCGCCCGTCACGTGCACGCGCGCGTGACTACGATGGGCCAGCCGGCGGCCATCAGGGCCGCGGCGTCACCGACCGTCGGGAAGGCCATGCTGAACAAGTACGCGCGTGCATTCTTCACGCGTGTCCTCACACCGTTCGCCGCGTTTCTCATCCGCCGGGGCGTGAGCCCCGACACGGTCACGCTCCTGGGCACGGCCGGTGTGGTCGCGGGCGCGCTGGTCTTCTACCCCCGGGGCGAGTTCTTCTGGGGCACGGTCGTGATCACCCTGTTCGTCTTTTCCGACCTGGTCGACGGCAACATGGCCCGCCAGCTGGGCCGCTCCAGCCGCTGGGGAGCCTTCCTCGACTCCACCCTGGACCGGGTCGCCGACGGCGCGATCTTCGGCGGCTTCGCGCTCTGGTACGCGGGCCGGGGCGACGACAACGTGCTGTGCGCCGTCTCGATCTTCTGCCTGGCCAGCGGTCAGGTGGTGTCGTACACCAAGGCGCGCGGCGAGTCGATCGGACTGCCGGTCGCCGTCAACGGGCTCGTCGAGCGCGCCGAGCGGCTGGTGATCTCGCTGGTCGCGGCCGGCTTCGCGGGCCTGCACATGTTCGGTGTGCCGGGCATCCAGTGGCTGCTGCCGATCGCCTTGTGGATCGTCGCCGTGGGCAGCCTGGTCACCCTGGTCCAGCGGGTCGTCACCGTCCGCCGCGAGTCCGCCGAGGCGGAGGAGGCGGCCCGGGCCGGCGAGGTGGCGCAGTGAGCGCCGCCGACCGGCTCACCGACGCGCTGTACGGCCTCGGCTGGAGCACCGTCAAGAAGCTCCCCGAGCCGGCCGCGGTACGCCTGGGCCGGAGCATCGCCGACCTCGCCTGGAAGCGGCGCGGCAAGGGCGTGCTGCGCCTGGAGGCCAACTACGCGCGCGTGGTGCCGGATGCCGGGCCGGAGCGGCTCGCCGAGCTGTCCCGCGCGGGCATGCGCTCCTACCTGCGCTACTGGATGGAGTCCTTCCGGCTGCCGGCCTGGAGCGCCGAGCGCGTCCGGAGCGGCTTCGACCCCAAGGACATACACCACCTGACCGACGGCCTCGCCTCCGGCCGGGGCGTGATCCTCGCCCTGCCCCACCTGGCGAACTGGGACCTGGCCGGCGCCTGGGTCACCACCGAGCTCCGGACGCCGTTCACGACGGTCGCCGAGCGCCTGAAGCCCGAGACGCTCTACGACCGCTTCGTCGCCTACCGCGAGGGCCTTGGCATGGAAGTCCTGCCGCACAGCGGCGGCTCCGCCTTCGGCACGCTCGCCCGCAGGCTGCGCGAGGGCGGCCTGGTCTGCCTGGTCGCCGACCGCGACCTGTCCGCCTCCGGTGTCGAGGTCGGCTTCTTCGGCGAGACGGCCCGCATGCCCGCGGGACCGGCCCTGCTCGCCCAGCAGACCGGCGCGCTGCTGCTGCCCGTCACCCTCTGGTACGACGACTCGCCCGTCATGAAGGGCCGCGTGCACCCCCCGGTCGAGGTCCCCGAGTCGGGCACGCGGGCCGAGAAGACGTCCGTCATGACACAGGCCCTGGCCGACGCCTTCGCCTCCGGGATCGCCGAGCATCCCGAGGACTGGCACATGCTCCAGCGGCTGTGGCTCGCCGACCTCGACCCCGCGAAGGGACCCGCGTGAGAATCGGGATCGTCTGCCCGTACTCCTGGGACGTGCCCGGTGGCGTCCAGTTCCACATCCGCGACCTCGCCGAGTACTTCCTGCGGCTCGGCCACGAGGTGTCCGTCCTCGCCCCGGCCGACGACGACACCCCGCTGCCGCCGTACGTCGTCTCGGCCGGCCGCGCGGTCCCGGTGCCGTACAACGGCTCGGTGGCCCGGCTGAACTTCGGCTTCCTGTCGGCCGCGCGGGTACGGCGCTGGCTGCACGAGGGCGCCTTCGACGTGGTGCACATCCACGAGCCGACCTCGCCCTCGCTGGGCCTGCTGACCTGCTGGGCGGCGTCCGGCCCGATCGTGGCCACCTTCCACACCTCCAACCCGCGCTCGCGCGCGATGATCGCCGCGTACGCGATCCTGCAGGCCGCGCTGGAGAAGATCAGCGCGCGGATCGCGGTCAGCGAGTACGCCCGCCGCACCCTCGTCGAGCACCTCGGCGGGGACGCGGTGGTCATCCCCAACGGCGTCGACGTGGACTTCTTCGCCAGGGCCGAGCCGAAGCCCGAGTGGCAGGGCGACACCATCGGCTTCATCGGCCGTATCGACGAGCCCCGCAAGGGCCTGCCGGTGCTCATGAGGGCCCTGCCGAGGATCCTCGCCGCCCGCCCGCAGACCCGGCTGCTGGTCGCGGGGCGCGGTGACGAGGAGGCGGCCGTGGAGGACCTGCCGAAGGAGCTGCGCCCGCGCGTGGAGTTCCTCGGCATGATCAGCGACGAGGACAAGGCCCGTCTGCTGCGCAGCGTCGACCTGTACGTCGCGCCCAACACCGGCGGCGAGAGCTTCGGCATCATCCTGGTCGAGGCGATGTCGGCGGGCGCCCCCGTGCTCGCCGCCGACCTGGACGCGTTCGTGCAGGTCCTCGACCAGGGCGAGGCCGGCGAGGTGTTCGCCAACGAGGACGCCGACGCGCTGGCCGAGGCGGCCCTCCGCCTGCTCGGGGACCCGGCCCGCCGCACCGAACTGCGCGAGCGGGGCAGCGCCCATGTCCGCCGGTTCGACTGGTCCACGGTCGGCGCGGACATCCTGTCCGTCTACGAGACGGTGACGACGGGCGCGGCGGCGGTCGCCGCGGACGAACGGACGACGGGCCTGCGGGCCCGGTTCGGGCTGGCCCGGGACTGAGGCGTGGCGCCGGGCCCTCGCGCGGGGTGCGGCGCGTGGGGGCTGGGCCGGTGGGGCGTTCTGAGGATCGGCGGGGTGGCCGCCTGGAGGTCGGTGGGGTCGCCCGGGATCGGCGGGGTGGCCGCCTGGGGGTCGGTGGGGTCGCCTGGGATCGGCGGGGTGGCCACCTGGGGGCCGGTGGGGCCGCCTGGCGGCACCGGGGCAGCCGATAGCCTTCCGTCGTGACCGCAACCCTCATCTGGATCCTCGTCGCGCTGCTCGCCGTCGGGGTGTACCTCAGCTGGACGGCCGGGCGGCTGGACCGGTTGCACGTGCGGATGGACGCCGCGCGGGCCGCGCTCGACGCCCAGCTGCTGCGGCGGGCCTCCGTGGCGCAGGAGCTGGCGACCTCGGGCGTGCTGGACCCGGCCGCCTCGATCGTGCTGTACGAGGCCGCGCACGCGGCCCGGCAGGCCGAGGAGGAGCAGCGGGAGGTCGCCGAGAGCGAGCTGAGCCAGGCGCTGCGCGCGGTCTTCGGGGACCCGGCGCAGGTGGAGGCCGTACGCGAGGCGCCGGGCGGCGAGGAGGCGGCCCGCGAGCTGGCCGAGGCCGTCCGCCGGGTGCCGATGGCCCGCCGCTTCCACAACGACGCCGTGGGCGCCGCCCGCCGGCTCCGCGAGCACCGCAAGGTCCGCTGGTTCCGGCTGGCCGGCCACGCCCCGTTCCCGCTGGCCGTCGAGATGGACGACGAGCCGCCCGCGGCCCTGGTCGAGAGGGTCTCCTGAGCCGGGGAGACGAAAAGGATCCACCGGCTTGTCATTGGCCCTTGCTGTGGCCTGGTCCACTCGCGTTTCCTCGGTGAAGCATCAACCACCTTTCACTCCAGTGAGGTCACCCGTGTCCACCAACGAGAACCAGGCTCCCGAGACCGGCACCGCCCGCGTGAAGCGCGGTATGGCCGAGCAGCTCAAGGGCGGCGTGATCATGGACGTCGTCACGCCGGAGCAGGCGAAGATCGCCGAGGACGCGGGCGCGGTCGCCGTCATGGCCCTGGAGCGGGTCCCGGCCGACATCCGCAAGGACGGCGGCGTGGCCCGCATGTCCGACCCGGACATGATCGAGGGCATCATCGACGCCGTCTCGATCCCGGTCATGGCCAAGTCCCGCATCGGCCACTTCGTCGAGGCCCAGGTGCTGCAGTCCCTCGGCGTCGACTACATCGACGAGTCCGAGGTCCTCACCCCGGCCGACGAGGTCAACCACTCCGACAAGTGGGCCTTCACCACCCCGTTCGTGTGCGGCGCGACCAACCTGGGCGAGGCCCTGCGCCGCATCGCCGAGGGCGCCGCGATGATCCGCTCCAAGGGCGAGGCCGGCACCGGCAACGTCGTCGAGGCCGTGCGCCACCTGCGCCAGATCAAGAACGAGATCGCCCGCCTGCGCGGCTACGACAACCACGAGCTGTACGCCGCCGCCAAGGAGCTGCGCGCCCCGTACGAGCTGGTCAAGGAGGTCGCCGAGCTGGGCAAGCTCCCGGTGGTCCTCTTCTCCGCCGGTGGCGTCGCCACCCCGGCCGACGCGGCCCTGATGCGCCAGCTCGGCGCCGAGGGCGTGTTCGTCGGCTCCGGCATCTTCAAGTCCGGCGACCCGGCCAAGCGCGCCGCCGCCATCGTGAAGGCCACCACGTTCTACGACGACCCGAAGATCATCGCGGACGCGTCCCGCAACCTCGGCGAGGCCATGGTCGGCATCAACTGCGACACCCTCCCCGAGACCGAGCGCTACGCCAACCGCGGCTGGTAAGGCACCGGATCACATGAACACCCCCGTCATAGGCGTCCTGGCCCTCCAGGGCGACGTACGGGAGCACCTCATCGCCCTGGCCGCGGCGGACGCCGTGGCCAGGCCGGTGCGGCGCCCCGAGGAACTCGCCGAGGTGGACGGCCTCGTCCTGCCCGGCGGCGAGTCCACCACCATCTCCAAGCTGGCCCACCTGTTCGGCCTGATGGAGCCCCTCCGCGCGCGCGTGCGGGACGGCATGCCCGTCTACGGCACCTGCGCGGGCATGATCCTGCTCGCCGACAAGATCCTCGACCCGCGCTCGGGCCAGGAGACCGTCGGCGGCATCGATATGATCGTGCGCCGCAACGCCTTCGGCCGGCAGAACGAGTCGTTCGAGGCCGCACTCGACGTCAAGGGCATCCCGGGCGATCCTGTGGAGGGCGTCTTCATCCGCGCCCCCTGGGTGGAGTCCGTGGGCGCCGCGACCGAGGTGCTCGCCGAGCACGAGGGCCACATCGTCGCCGTACGCCAGGGCAACGCGCTCGCCACGTCGTTCCACCCCGAACTGACCGGCGACCACCGCGTGCACTCGCTGTTCGTCGACATGGTGCGCGCGCACCGGACACCGGAGTAGGACGAGAGTCCTTGTAGGATCTCTGGCGTTCGTATCTGGATGGGTTACGCGAAGGAGACAGGCAGATGTCCGGCCACTCTAAATGGGCCACGACGAAGCACAAGAAGGCCGTGATCGACGCCAAGCGCGGCAAGCTCTTCGCGAAGCTCATCAAGAACATCGAGGTCGCGGCGCGCATGGGCGGCGCCGACCCCGAGGGCAACCCGACGCTCTACGACGCCATCCAGAAGGCGAAGAAGTCGTCGGTCCCCAACAAGAACATCGACTCCGCGGTCAAGCGCGGCGCGGGCCTGGAGGCCGGCGGCGCCGACTACGAGACGATCATGTACGAGGGCTACGGCCCCAACGGTGTCGCGGTGCTCATCGAGTGCCTCACCGACAACCGCAACCGCGCCGCCTCCGAGGTCCGCGTCGCCATGACCCGCAACGGCGGCTCCATGGCGGACCCGGGCTCGGTGTCGTACCTGTTCAACCGCAAGGGCGTCGTCATCGTCCCCAAGGGCGAGCTGAGCGAGGACGAGGTCCTCATGGCCGTCCTGGACGCCGGCGCCGAGGAGGTCAACGACCTCGGCGAGACCTTCGAGGTCATCAGCGAGGCCACCGACCTGGTCGCGGTCCGCACCGCCCTCCAGGACGCCGGTATCGACTACGACTCCGCGGACGCCAACTTCGTCCCGACCATGCAGGTCGAACTGGACGAGGAGGGCGCGAAGAAGATCTTCAAGCTGATCGACGCCCTGGAGGACAGCGACGACGTGCAGAACGTCTACGCCAACTTCGACGTGAGCGACGAGATCATGGAGAAGGTCGACGCGTGACGCCTCGCTGAACCAGCGGGAATGACGGCGGGCCGGTGGGACACGTCCCACCGGCCCGCCGTCATTGTCAGTGGGACCCGATAGCCTGCACAAACAGGCGATCGAGGGATCCGAGGGAGGGGCGCGGTGCGCGTACTGGGGGTGGACCCCGGGCTGACCCGGTGCGGTGTCGGCGTGGTCGAGGGGGTCGCGGGCCGCCCGCTCACCATGCTCGGCGTCGGCGTCGTCCGCACGCCCCCGGACGCCGACCTCGGCCACCGGTTGCTCGCCGTCGAACAGGGCATCGAGCAGTGGCTGGACGAGCACCGGCCGGAGTTCGTCGCGGTGGAGCGCGTCTTCAGCCAGCACAACGTGCGCACCGTGATGGGCACCGCCCAGGCCAGCGCCGTCGCCATGCTGTGCGCCGCCCGGCGCGGCATCCCGGTCGCCCTGCACACCCCCAGCGAGGTCAAGGCCGCCGTCACCGGCAGCGGGCGCGCCGACAAGGCACAGGTCGGGGCCATGGTGACCCGGCTGCTCCGGCTCGCCGCGCCGCCCAAGCCGGCCGACGCGGCCGACGCCCTCGCGCTCGCCATCTGCCACATCTGGCGCGCCCCCGCCCAGAACCGGCTCCAGCAGGCCGTCGCCCGGCATGCAGTCCACGCAACGAAAGGCCGTACGGCATGATCGCCTTCGTCAGCGGCACGGTCGCCGCGCTCGCCCCCGACGCAGCGGTCGTCGAGGTCGGCGGTGTCGGCATGGCCGTCCAGTGCACGCCGAACACACTCTCGACGCTCCGCCTCGGTACACCGGCCAAGCTGCACACATCCCTCGTCGTGCGGGAGGACTCGCTCACCCTGTACGGCTTCGCCGACGACGACGAACGCCAGGTCTTCGAGCTGCTGCAGACCGCGAGCGGCGTCGGACCGCGCCTGGCGCAGGCGATGCTCGCCGTGCACACCCCGGACGCGCTGCGCCGCGCCGTCGCCACGGGGGACGAGAAGGCCCTCACCGCCGTCCCCGGCATCGGTAAGAAGGGCGCCCAGAAACTGCTGCTGGAGCTGAAGGACCGGCTCGGCGAGCCCGTCGGCGCCCCCGCGGTCGGCGCGCCCGTCAGCCAGGGCTGGCGCGACCAACTGCACGCGGCCCTGATCGGCCTCGGCTACGCCACCCGCGAGGCCGACGAGGCGGTGGCCGCCGTCGCGCCCCAGGCCGCGGAGGCGGGTGGCACACCCCAGGTGGGACAGCTGCTGAAGGCCGCCCTGCAGACCCTGAACCGCGCCCGCTGACCCGCGCCACCCGCTAGGAGAACTTCGTGAACTGGGACGACACGACCGGCACCCCCGGCGAGGAGCGGCTCGCCGAGGAGCGACTGGTGGGCTCGGTCGCCGACCGGGAGGACCAGGCCGTCGAGGCCGCCCTGCGCCCCAAGGACCTCGGCGAGTTCATCGGCCAGGAGAAGGTCCGCGAACAACTCGACCTCGTGCTGCGCGCCGCCCGCGCGCGGGGCGCCACCGCCGACCACGTGCTGCTCTCGGGCGCCCCCGGCCTCGGCAAGACCACCCTGTCGATGATCATCGCCGCCGAGATGGGCGCCCCCATCCGCATCACCTCCGGCCCCGCCATCCAGCACGCCGGCGACCTCGCCGCGATCCTCTCCTCCCTCCAGGAAGGCGAGGTCCTCTTCCTGGACGAGATCCACCGCATGTCCCGGCCCGCCGAGGAGATGCTGTACATGGCGATGGAGGACTTCCGCGTCGACGTCATCGTCGGCAAGGGCCCCGGCGCCACCGCGATCCCGCTGGAGCTGCCGCCGTTCACCCTGGTCGGCGCCACCACGCGCGCGGGCCTGCTGCCCCCGCCGCTGCGCGACCGCTTCGGCTTCACCGCGCACATGGAGTTCTACGAGCCGCACGAGCTGGAGCGGGTCGTCCACCGCTCGGCGAGCCTGCTGGACGTCGGGATCGACCCGGACGGCGCCGCCGAGATCGCCGGCCGGTCCCGGGGCACGCCCCGCATCGCCAACCGCCTGCTGCGCCGCGTCCGCGACTACGCGCAGGTCAAGGCCGACGGGCTGATCACCCGCGACATCGCGGCCGCCGCCCTCGCCGTGTACGAGGTCGACGCGCGCGGCCTGGACCGGCTCGACCGCGCGGTCCTGCAGGCCCTGCTGAAGCTGTTCGGCGGCGGACCGGTCGGCCTGTCCACCCTGGCCGTCGCGGTGGGGGAGGAGCGGGAGACCGTCGAGGAGGTCGCCGAACCGTTCCTGGTCCGGGAGGGGCTGCTGGCCCGCACCCCCCGCGGCCGGGTCGCCACGCCCGCCGCATGGGCGCATCTCGGCCTCACCCCGCCGGGCCCCGCGGCCCCGGGAAACGGACAACAGGACCTGTTCGGGGCGTGATGGCCGCCGCCCGGCGAGGGCTATGGCCCGGGCAGGAACCCAGGTGCCATGCTGAGCGTTGTTCCATGCGAGCGGACTCGCTTAGACTCCGCCGATGCCGCCCTTACGGGCGGCGCCGACCACACCCCCATCCAACTGGCCGCTCACCCGCGCGGTCGCGCGAAGGAAATTCCGTCCCGTGAATGCCTATACCCTTCTCCCGTTCATCGTGCTCATCGCGGCGATGTTCCTGATGACGCGTTCGGCCAAGAAGAAGCAGCAGCAGGCCGCCCAGATGCGGAACGAGATGCAGCCCGGCTCGGGTGTCCGCACGATCGGGGGTATGTACGCGACGGTCAAGGAGGTCAACGAGGACACGGTCCTCCTCGACGCCGGGCCGGGCGTCGACCTCCTCTTCGCCAAGAACGCCATCGGCGCCGTCCTCACCGACGACGAGTACAACCGCATCGTCCACGGCATCGAGCACGACCTGAAGTCCGACGCCGACCTCGTCCCGGACGACGCCTCCTCCCTCACCGAGACCGACGAGACCGACGGGCCCGCCGCCGCTGCCTCCGCGTCCGACGACAAGATCGACCTCGGTAAGAAGGACGCCGTCGAGGACACCGACGCGGCCGGTGCCGCCGAGGCCAAGGCACAGGACGAGCCGAAGAAGACCGACGGCGACTCCGACGCGAAGTAGTCACGCCCCGGGAGGCGCGGCGGCGGCATGATCGCGCCCCGTGGATCCCGGGCGCGTCTGTTTCCCGCAGGGGAGCCCGACACCACGTCATGGCCGACCGCGCCGACCGGGCGCGGGGCGGCCCGAGAGGGAGTACGAGAAGGTGGCAGCACCTAAGAGGGGCCGAAGCGCGAGCGCCCAGAGCAAGCCAGGGCGCTCGCTGGCCCTCATCCTGATCGCCATCGTGGCGCTCACCGGGGGGATGTTCCTCTCCGGGCACACCACTCCGCGTCTCGGCATCGACCTTGCCGGTGGTACGAGCATCACGCTCAAGGCGAAGGCCGACCAGGGGTCCGCGATCAACAAGGCCAACATGGACACCGCGGTCGACATCATGAACCGCCGTGTCAACGGCCTGGGTGTCTCCGAAGCGGAGGTGCAGACCCAGGGGAACGACAACATCATCGTCAACATCCCCAAGGGCACCAACTCCAAGGAGGCGCAGGAGCAGGTCGGCACCACCGCGAAGCTGTACTTCCGGCCGGTCCTGGCCAGCGAGCCCAGCGGCCCCGCGGCGAAGACGCCCTCGCCGGGCGCGTCCTCCAGCGGCAGCTCCTCGCCCAAGCCGGGCACCAGCCCGTCGTCGAGCGCCTCCGCCAAGGACAAGGCGTCCTCGTCCGGCTCCACGTCCCCCACGGCCTCGGCCACCTCCCAGGGCCGCGCCGTCAGCGACGCGCTGAAGGCCGACTCCACTCCCTCCCCGAGCGCCTCCGGCAGCGGCAAGCCCTCGGGCAGCCCCTCGGCCACTCCGTCGGCCTCCGCGAGCGGCGGCTCGAACGCGACGGCCGGGCTCCAGGCCCAGTACGCGGCCCTGGACTGCACCAAGCCCACCGACCGCGCCAAGGCCGGCAAGAACGTCAAGCCCGGCGACCCCACCGTGGCCTGCGGCCAGATCCACGACGCCTGGTACAAGTACCTCCTCGGCCCGGCCGCCGTGGACGGTACCGAGGTGAAGAAGGCGCAGGCCATCTTCAACACCCAGGGCGCCGCAGGCTGGCAGGTCCAGATGACCTTCACCGGCGGCGGCTCCAAGAAGTTCGCCGACATCACCGGCGAACTGGCCAAGAACCAGACCCCGCAGAACGAGTTCGGCATCGTCCTGGACGGCGAGGTCGTCTCCAGCCCGTACGTGACCAGCGCCATCACCGGCGGCCAGGCGGAGATCTCCGGCAGCTTCAAGCAGGAGGAGGCGCAGAGCCTCGCCAACATGCTGTCGTACGGCGCCCTGCCGCTGTCCTTCCAGGAGCAGTCCGTCACCACCGTCACCGCCGCGCTCGGCGGTGAGCAGCTGCACGCCGGTCTGCTCGCCGGCGCCATCGGTCTCGCGCTGGTCGTGATCTACCTGGTGGTGTACTACCGCGGGCTGTCCCTCGTGGCCATGGCCTCGCTGCTGGTCTCCGCGATCCTCACCTACGTGATCATGGCGCTGCTCGGCCCGGCCATCGGCTTCGCTCTGAACCTGCCGGCCGTCTGCGGTGCCATCGTCGCGATCGGTATCACCGCCGACTCGTTCATCGTGTACTTCGAACGCATCCGGGACGAGATCCGCGAGGGCCGCTCGCTGCGCCCCGCCGTGGAGCGGGCCTGGCCGCGCGCCCGGCGCACCATCCTGGTCTCCGACTTCGTGTCGTTCCTGGCGGCCGCGGTGCTGTTCATCGTCACCGTCGGCAAGGTGCAGGGCTTCGCGTTCACGCTGGGTCTGACCACCCTGCTCGACGTCGTCGTCGTCTTCCTCTTCACCAAGCCGCTGATGACGCTCCTGGCCCGCCGCAGGTTCTTCGCGGACGGCCACAAGTGGTCCGGCCTCGACCCGAAGAGCCTGGGTGCCAAGCCGCCGCTGCGCCGCACCCGTCGTCCCGCCGGTCCCGTCGCCGGCCCTGCCGACCCGAAGGAGGCGTGAGCGATGTCGAAACTCGGCAACCTCGGCGCTCGACTGCACCGCGGCGAGATCTCCTACGACTTCGTCGGCAAGCGCAAGATCTGGTACGGCGTCTCGATCCTGATCACCATCACGGCCATCCTCGGCCTGGCGGTGCGCGGCCTGAACATGGGCATCGAGTTCCAGGGCGGCGCGGTCTTCACCACGCCGACCAAGATGAGCACCTCTGTGGCCCAGGCCGAGGCGTACGCCAACGAGGCCTCGGGTCACCAGGCGGTCGTCCAGAAGCTCGGCAACGGCAGCCTGCGCATCCAGATCGCGGGCATCGACACCGGCCAGTCCGACCGGATCAAGCAGGAGCTGGCCAAGGACCTGAACCTCAACCCGGAGAAGCTCGCCGCCGACCTGGTGGGCCCGAGCTGGGGCGAGCAGATCGCCAACAAGGCCTGGGAGGGCCTGGCGATCTTCATGGTTCTGGTCGTGATCTACCTGGCGATCGCGTTCGAGTGGCGCATGGCCATCGCGGCGCTGGTCGCACTGATCCACGACATCACCATCACCACCGGTATCTACGCCCTGGTCGGCTTCGAGGTCACACCCGGTACGGTCATCGGTCTGCTGACCATCCTCGGTTACTCGCTCTACGACACGGTCGTCGTCTTCGACAGCCTGAAGGAGCAGACGAAGGACATCACCAAGCAGACCCGCTGGACGTACAGCGACATCGCCAACCGGTCGATCAACGGCACCCTGGTCCGCTCGATCAACACCACGGTCGTCGCGCTGCTGCCGGTCGCCGGTCTGCTCTTCATCGGCGGCGGCTTCCTCGGCGCGGGCACGCTCAACGACATCTCCCTGTCGCTGTTCGTCGGTCTCGCCGCCGGTGCCTACTCGTCGATCTTCATCGCCACTCCGCTGGTCGCCGACCTCAAGGAGCGCGAGCCGGCGATGAAGGCCCTCACCAAGCGGGTCCTCGCCAAGCGCGCCCAGGCCGGCGCGGAGGAGGACCTCGAGCAGGACCACGGGGCCGGTGACGACGCCGACGAGGCCGCGCCCGCCGTGGTGGGCCCGCGCAACCAGCCCGCGGCCCGTGGCCGGGGCCGCGGCCGTCCCTCGGGGAAGCGCCGATGACCGACATCCAGGAGCTGCTGCTCAGCCGCATCCGCGACGTCGCCGACTACCCGGAACCGGGCGTGATGTTCAAGGACATCACCCCGCTCCTGGCCGACCCGGCGGCCTTCACCGCGCTCACCGACGCGCTGGTCCAGGTCGCCGCGAACACCGGCGCGACCAAGGTCGTCGGCCTGGAGGCCCGGGGCTTCATCCTCGGCGCCCCGGTCGCCGTCCGCGCGGGCCTCGGCTTCATCCCGGTCCGCAAGGCGGGCAAGCTGCCCGGAGCCACCCTGCGCCAGGCGTACGACCTGGAGTACGGCTCGGCGGAGATCGAGGTGCACGCGGAGGACCTGGCGGCCGGCGACCGCGTCCTGATCGTGGACGACGTCCTGGCCACCGGCGGCACCGCGCAGGCCGCGATCCAGCTCATCCACCGTGCCGGCGCGGAAGTGGCAGGCGTCGCGGTGCTCATGGAGCTGGCTTTCCTCGATGCCCGCGTCCGGCTGGAGCCGGTGCTCTCGGGGGCGCCTCTGGAGGCGCTGCTCACCCTCTGAGTCAGACGCATGCGTGTACAGGCACCCCGGACCTCGGGGTGCCTTCGCATGGACGCGAGTGGCCGACCCCCCTGCCGCCGGTCACGCTGCGCCCGCACGTGACAGCGGTACGCGACTGAAGTGAGGTCAGGGGCCCCGAGCCGGGTCCCGGGCGCCTGACGACTGAAGGGCCTTGTCGGTGGTCAGGGTGCGGGGGCCGCTACCATGGATGTCCGGAGCCTGACCGGGGACCCGGATCGCGCACGAGGAGCCCTCTTGCCAGACGAGGCCCAGCACCTGACCGCCGCCAAGCCCGAGCCCGCCTCGGCACCCGCGGCGAAGCCCGCGCCGAGCACTCCGCAGGTGAAGAACGACGCCCGCGGGACGGTCGAGCACGCCCAGTCCGCGCCCGTCGAGAAGAGCGCCGAGTCCTCGCGTCCCAAGCCGGCCCCGCCCGAGCGCCCGGCCCAGCCGCCCGTGGTGCGCCAGCCGGCCGCGCAGCCCGGCCGTACCGGCTCCTCCAACCGCGTCCGGGCTCGCCTCGCCCGCCTCGGCGTCCAGCGCGCGAACCCGTACAACCCGGTCCTGGAGCCGCTGCTGCGGATAGTGCGCAGCAACGACCCCAAGATCGAGAACGCCACGCTGCGCCAGATCGAGCGCGCCTACCAGGTCGCCGAGCGCTGGCACCGCGGCCAGAAGCGCAAGAGCGGCGACCCGTACATCACGCACCCGCTCGCCGTCACCACCATCCTCGCCGAGCTGGGCATGGACCCGGCCACGCTGATGGCCGGGCTGCTGCACGACACCGTCGAGGACACCGAGTACGGCCTGGACCAGCTCCGCCGCGACTTCGGCGACACCGTCGCCCTGCTCGTGGACGGCGTCACCAAGCTGGACAAGGTCAAGTTCGGCGAGGCCGCGCAGGCCGAGACCGTGCGCAAGATGGTCGTAGCCATGGCCAAGGACCCGCGGGTCCTGGTCATCAAGCTCGCCGACCGCCTGCACAACATGCGCACCATGCGCTACCTCAAGCGCGAGAAGCAGGAGAAGAAGGCGCGCGAGACGCTGGAGATCTACGCTCCGCTCGCCCACCGCCTCGGCATGAACACCATCAAGTGGGAGCTGGAGGACCTCGCGTTCGCGATCCTCTACCCCAAGATGTACGACGAAATCGTACGGCTGGTGGCCGAGCGGGCACCGAAGCGTGACGAGTACCTGGCCATAGTGACCGACGAGGTCCAGGCCGACCTGCGCGCCGCCCGCATCAAGGCGACCGTCACCGGCCGCCCGAAGCACTACTACAGCGTCTACCAGAAGATGATCGTCCGCGGCCGCGACTTCGCCGAGATCTACGACCTGGTGGGCATCCGCGTCCTGGTCGACACGGTCCGCGACTGCTACGCCGCCCTCGGCACCGTGCACGCGCGATGGAACCCGGTCCCCGGCCGGTTCAAGGACTACATCGCGATGCCCAAGTTCAACATGTACCAGTCGCTGCACACGACGGTCATCGGCCCCAACGGCAAGCCGGTCGAACTGCAGATCCGCACGTTCGACATGCACCGCCGCGCCGAGTACGGCATCGCCGCGCACTGGAAGTACAAGCAGGAGGCCGTCGCCGGCGCCTCCAAGGTCCGTACCGACGTGCCGAAGGCCGGCAAGAAGGACGACCACCTCAACGACATGGCGTGGCTGCGCCAGTTGCTGGACTGGCAGAAGGAGACGGAGGACCCGGGCGAGTTCCTGGAGTCGCTGCGCTTCGACCTGTCCCGCAACGAGGTCTTCGTCTTCACGCCCAAGGGTGACGTCATCGCGTTGCCGGCCGGTGCCACCCCGGTGGACTTCGCGTACGCCGTCCACACCGAGGTCGGCCACCGCACCATAGGAGCGCGGGTCAACGGCCGTCTCGTACCGCTCGAATCGACCCTGGACAACGGCGACCTGGTGGAGGTCTTCACCTCCAAGGCGGCCGGCGCCGGCCCCTCCCGGGACTGGCTCGGCTTCGTCAAGTCACCGCGGGCCCGCAACAAGATCCGCGCCTGGTTCTCCAAGGAGCGCCGGGACGAGGCGATCGAGCAGGGCAAGGACGCCATCGTGCGGGCCATGCGCAAGCAGAACCTGCCGATCCAGCGGATCCTCACCGGCGACTCGCTGGTCACGCTCGCCCACGAGATGCGCTACTCGGACATCTCCGCGCTGTACGCGGCGATCGGCGAGGGCCATGTCTCGGCGCAGAACATCGTGCAGAAGCTCGTCCAGGCCCTGGGCGGCGAGGAGGCGGCCTCCGAGGAGATCGACGAGACGGTCCCGCCGTCCCGCACCCGTGGCCGCAAGCGCCGCTCCAGCGCCGACCCGGGCGTGGTGGTCAAGGGCGTCGACGACGTGTGGGTCAAGCTGGCCCGGTGCTGTACGCCGGTGCCCGGCGACCCGATCATCGGCTTCGTCACCCGCGGCAGCGGCGTCTCCGTGCACCGCAGCGACTGCGTCAACGTCGACTCGCTGTCCCGCGAGCCCGAGCGCATCCTCGACGTCGAGTGGGCGCCCACCCAGTCCTCGGTCTTCCTGGTCGCCATCCAGGTCGAGGCCCTGGACCGCTCGCGCCTGCTCTCGGACGTCACCCGGGTCCTGTCCGACCAGCACGTCAACATCCTCTCGGCGGCCGTGCAGACGTCCCGCGACCGGGTGGCCACCTCCCGGTTCACCTTCGAGATGGGCGACCCCAAGCACCTCGGCCACGTCCTGAAGGCCGTACGCGGCGTGGAGGGTGTGTACGACGTCTACCGCGTGACCTCCGGACGCACCCGCTCGTAGCGTTGCCGGTCGGGCGCCGCCCGACCGGCACGGAAAAGGCCCCGTACGCGCGTACGGGGCCTTCTCACGCAGCGAGGGGGGATATCAGCCGCCGAACTCGTGCAGGCCCTTCAGAGCCTGGTCCAGCAGCGCCTGACGGCCCTCCAGCTCCTTCTCCAGCTTGTCGGCCCTGGCGTTGTTGCCCTGGGCGCGCGCCTGCTCGATCTGCGCCTTCAGCTTGTCCACGGCGGCCTGGAGCTGGCCGGTCAGACCCTCGGCACGCGCGCGTGCCTCCGGGTTCGTCCGGCGCCACTCGGCCTCCTCGGCCTCCTGGATCGCCCGCTCGACGGTGTGCATCCGGCCCTCGACCTTCGGCCGGGCGTCCCGCGGGACGTGCCCGATGGCCTCCCAGCGCTCGTTGATCGAGCGGAAGGCGGCCCGCGCGGCCTTCAGGTCGCCGACCGGCAGGAGCTTCTCGGCCTCCTCGGCCAGCTCCTCCTTCAGCTTCAGGTTCTCCGACTGCTCCGCGTCCCGTTCGGCGAACACCGAGCTGCGGGCGGCGAAGAACACGTCCTGGGCGCCGCGGAAGCGATTCCACAGGTCGTCCTCGTGCTCGCGCTGTGCGCGGCCCGCGGCCTTCCACTCCGCCATCAGCTCGCGGTACCGGGCGGCCGTCGGCCCCCAGTCCGTCGAACCGGACAGCCCCTCGGCCTCGGCGACCAGCCGCTCCTTGACCCGGCGGGCCTCCTCGCGCTGCGCGTCCAGCTGCGCGAAGTGCGCCTTGCGGCGCTTGGAGAACGCCGAGCGGGCGTGCGAGAAGCGGTGCCACAGCTCGTCGTCGGACTTGCGGTCCAGCCGGGGCAGGCCCTTCCAGGTGTCCACCAGCGCGCGCAGCCGCTCACCGGCCGCCCGCCACTGGTCGGACCGGGCCAGCTGCTCCGCCTCGGCTACCAGGTCCTCCTTGGCCTTGCGGGCCTCGTCGGACTGCTTGGCCCGCTGCGCCTTGCGCTCCTCGCGGCGCGCCTCGACGGTCTCGACCAGCTTGTCCAGCCGTCCGCGCAGGGCGTCCAGGTCGCCGACCGCGTGGTGGGCGTCGACCTGCTCGCGCAGGTGGTCGATGGCGGCCTGGGCGTCCTTCGCCGACAGGTCGGTGGTCCGCACGCGCTTCTCGAGGAGGCCGATCTCGACAACCAGGCCCTCGTACTTGCGCTCGAAGTAGGCCAGCGCCTCCTCGGGGGAGCCGGCCTGCCAGGAACCGACGACCTGCTCGCCGTCGGCCGTACGCACGTACACGGTCCCCGTCTCGTCGACGCGGCCCCACGGGTCGCTGCTCACAGCGCCTCCTCCACATGATGCCTGCGAGGGGCCTGAAGCACCCCCGGGCATCGTCCACAGTTTCGTCACGGCCAACATAGGCGACCAGCGGGTTGCCTGTCCGCATCCAGCGCGACCGAAATTCCGCGGTCGGCCGCCGCCCCCGAGGTCACCGAAGGTCCGGTGACCTCAGGACTTGGCGACCGTCGCCTTGTTGATCACGACCGTCGCGTTCGGCGCTCCGTCACCGGCGCCGGTGCTCTCGCCGGCCGCGGCGATCTTGTTCAGCACCTTCATGCCGGCCGCGTCGATCGTGCCGAACGGGGTGTAGCTCGGCGGCAGCTGGCTGTCCTTGTAGACGAGGAAGAACTGGCTGCCGCCGGTGTGCTTCTGACCGGTGTTGGCCATCGCCACCGTGCCCGCCGGGTAGGTGTTGTTCTTCAGGCTCTTGTCCTTGAGGTTCTCGTCCGGGAGCGTGTAGCCCGGACCGCCCATGCCGGTCCCCTGCGGGTCGCCGCACTGCAGGACGTAGATGTTCTGGGTCGTCAGGCGGTGGCACTTGGTGTGGTCGAAGTAGCCCTTGCCGGCCAGGAAGTCGAACGAGTTCACCGTGTGCGGGGCCGCCGACGTCTTCAGCGCCACCCCGATGTCGCCGCACGTCGTCGCGAGCTTCAGCGTGTACTTCGCCGACGTGTCGATCGTCATCGCCGGCTCCTTCTTCCAGCTCTGCTTCTTCACCGAGCCGGCCGCCGGCTTCGCGCACGGGTCCGGTGCCTTCTTCGTCGGCGTCGGGCTGGGGGTGACCTCGGCGCTCGCGTTGGTCTTCTTGTCGTCGTTCTTGAGCACCCCGGTCGTGTACAGCGCGACACTGCCGATCACGACCACGCCGAGTACCGACGCGATCACGGAGTTGCGTACGCGGGACCTGCGCCGCGCCTGGGTGCGCCGCTGCTGCTGCCGCAAGAACTTCTCCCGGGCGAGCTGACGCCGCCGCTGCTCCTGGCTGACCACCGGGTTCTCTCCTCATGCGTGTCGTGTGTCGGGCGGTACGCGTACGTCCTCGTGAGCCGACCGCTGCGTGTAGCCCCGTACCGTATATGGGTTCGCTGAGGAAACGGCAGCGCCGGTAGGCTCTGAGAGCAGCCGCAGCCGCCTGTGAAACCGACACAACGAAGGACGATCGTGCTCATTGCCGGGTTCCCCGCCGGGGCCTGGGGGACGAACTGTTATCTCGTCGCCCCCGCCGCCGGTGAGAAGTGCGTGATCATCGACCCCGGCCACCAGGCCGCCGAAGGCGTCGAGGAAGCGCTGAGGAAGCATCGGCTCAAGCCCGTCGCCGTCGTCCTGACCCACGGCCACATCGACCACGTGGCCTCGGTCGTCCCCGTCTGCGGGGCGCACGACGTGCCGGCCTGGATCCACCCCGAGGACCGGTACATGATGAGCGACCCCGAGAAGGCGCTCGGCCGTTCCATCGGCATGCCGCTGATGGGCGAGCTGACCGTGGGGGAGCCGGACGACGTCAGGGAGCTGACGAACGGCACGGCCCTGGAGCTGGCGGGCCTGGAGTTCTCCGTTGCGCACGCGCCGGGCCATACCAGGGGGTCGGTGACCTTCCGGATGCCCGAGACCGCCGACGTCCCGTCGGTGTTCTTCTCCGGGGATCTGCTGTTCGCCGGCTCCATCGGACGCACCGATATGCCGGGCGGATCCATGGCGGACATGCTCGACTCGCTGGCCCGTGTGTGCCTGCCGCTCGACGACTCCACCGTGGTGCTGTCCGGACACGGCCCCCAGACGACCATCGGCCAGGAGCGCGCCACCAACCCCTATCTGCGGCAGGTGGCCGCCGGCCAGGGAGCCGAGGCTCCCCGACGAGGAATGTGACGAGAGACCTTCCGTGAGCACCTTCAAGGCCCCCAAGGGCACCTACGACCTGATCCCGCCGGACTCCGCCAAGTACCTCGCGGTCCGCGACGCGATCGCCGCCCCGCTGCGCAACTCCGGTTACGGCTACATCGAGACGCCCGGCTTCGAGAGCGTCGAACTGTTCGCACGCGGAGTCGGCGAGTCCACCGACATCGTGACCAAGGAGATGTACGCCTTCGAGACCAAGGGCGGCGACCGGCTCGCCCTGCGCCCCGAGGGCACCGCCTCCGTGCTGCGCGCGGCCCTGGAGGCCAACCTGCACAAGTCGGGCAACCTCCCGGTCAAGCTCTGGTACTCCGGTTCCTACTACCGCTACGAGCGCCCCCAGAAGGGCCGTTACCGCCACTTCTCCCAGGTCGGTGCCGAGGCGATCGGCGCCGAGGACCCGGCGCTCGACGCCGAGCTGATCATCCTGGCCGACCAGGCATACCGCTCGCTGGGCCTGAGGAACTTCCGCATCCTGCTCAACAGCCTGGGCGACAAGGAGTGCCGCCCGGTGTACCGGAGCGCGCTCCAGGAGTTCCTGCACGGCCTGGACCTGGACGAGGACACCCGCCGGCGCGTCGACATCAACCCGCTGCGGGTCCTCGACGACAAGCGCGAGTCGGTCCAGAAGCAGCTCACGGGCGCCCCGCTGCTGCGCGACTACCTGTGCGACGCCTGCAAGGCGTACCACGAGGAGGTCCGCGAGCTGATCACGGCGGCCGGTGTCGCCTTCGAGGACGACCCGAAGCTGGTGCGCGGCCTGGACTACTACACCCGCACCACCTTCGAGTTCGTGCACGACGGCCTGGGCTCGCAGTCCGCCGTGGGCGGCGGCGGCCGGTACGACGGCCTGTCCGAGATGATCGGCGGCCCCGCGCTGCCGTCGGTCGGCTGGGCCCTGGGCGTCGACCGCACGGTCCTCGCGCTGGAGGCCGAGGGTGTGCGGCTCGACATCCCGTCCGCCACGTCGGTCTACGCCGTACCGCTCGGCGAGGAGGCCCGCCGGGTGCTGTTCGGGAAGATCACCGACCTGCGCAAGGTGGGCATCGCGGCGGACTTCGCGTACGGCGGCAAGGGCCTGAAGGGCGCCATGAAGAACGCCAACCGCTCGGGCGCCCGGTACACGATCGTCGCCGGCGAGCGCGACCTCGCCGAGGGCGTCGTCCAGCTCAAGGACATGGAGTCCGGCGAGCAGACGGCGATCGGCGTCAACGAGATCGTCGCGGAGCTGGAGTCCCGGCTCGGCTGATCCGCACGCGCGCGTGGGCGCCGGACGCTCCCCGAGGGGGCGTCCGGCGCCCCTGTGTTTCCGGCCGGCCGGCTCTGTCCGGAACCGGACCGAGGCACGCGTCGTACGTACATCCTTATGCGGAGCGAACGGTGCGCACACACGCGCGTGCGGCACAATGACCCCTGCCCGAAGATGTTCCGACTCTCAAGTGACGGAATCGGCGTGATGAGCAAGACGACAGTCAAAGACGTCTCCGCGGAGCCCGGTCCGGAGCGCGCCGCCGACGCCCCGCGCGCGGTGGGCGGCAGCCGGGCCTTCGCCCTCCTGCTGGTGATCACCGGCGCGGCCGGACTGCTGGCCGCCTGGGTCATCACGATCGACAAGTTCAAGCTGCTGGAAGCCAAGGTCGCCGGCCGGTCGTTCACCCCCGGGTGCAGCCTGAACCCGGTGGTCTCCTGCGGCAGCGTCATGGAGAGCAAGCAGGCCGCCGTCTTCGGCTTCCCCAACCCGATGCTCGGCCTGGTCGCCTACGGCATCGTCGTCTGCGTCGGCATGAGCCTGCTGGCCCGCGCCCGCTTCCCGCGCTGGTACTGGCTGACCTTCAACCTCGGCACGCTGTTCGGCGTGGCCTTCTGCACCTGGCTGCAGTTCCAGTCCCTGTACCGGATCAACGCGCTGTGCCTGTGGTGCTCGCTGGCCTGGGTCGCCACGATCACCATGTTCTGGTACGTCACCTCGTTCAACGTCCGCAACGGATTCCTGCCGTCCCCGCGCCCGCTGAAGACCTTCGCCGGCGAGTTCACCTGGGTGCTCCCGGTCCTGCACGTCGGCGTCATCGGCATGCTGGTCCTCACCCGATGGTGGGACTTCTGGACCAGCTGACGGACCGGCTGACGGGTCGGCCCACGGGCCGGGAGGGACCGGCCGGCGGCCCGGACCCGATTGTCAGTGCGGTGTTCTAGGGTTTCAGCGTGGAACCCGACCTCTTCACCGCAGCAGCAGAAGAACGCCAGGAGAAGGACCCGGCGGCCAGCCCCCTGGCGGTGCGCATGCGCCCGCGTACACTCGACGAGGTCGTGGGCCAGCAGCACCTGCTCACCCCCGGCTCCCCACTGCGCCGGCTGGTCGGCGAGGGCAACGGCGGCCCCGCCGGCCCGTCCTCGGTGATCCTGTGGGGCCCGCCCGGCACCGGCAAGACCACCCTGGCGTACGTCGTGTCCAAGGCGACGAACAAGCGGTTCGTGGAACTGTCCGCGATCACGGCCGGCGTCAAGGAGGTCCGCGCCGTCATCGACGGCGCCCGCCGCGCCACCGGCGGCTTCGGCAAGGAGACCGTCCTCTTCCTGGACGAGATCCACCGCTTCAGCAAGGCACAGCAGGACTCCCTGCTGCCGGCCGTGGAGAACCGCTGGGTGACCCTGATCGCGGCCACCACGGAGAACCCCTACTTCTCGGTGATCTCCCCACTGCTCTCCCGCTCGCTGCTGCTCACCCTCGAACCGCTCACCGACGACGACATCCGGGGCCTGCTGCGGCGCGCGCTGAGCGACGAACGCGGCCTGAAGGGCGCCGTCGGCCTCCCCGAGGACACCGAGGCGCACCTGCTGCGGATCGCCGGCGGCGACGCCCGGCGCGCCCTGACCGCCCTGGAGGCCGCCGCCGGAGCCGCCCTGGACCAGGGCGAGAGCGAGATCGGCCTGCGGACGCTGGAGCGGACCGTCGACCGGGCCGCCGTGAAGTACGACCGCGACGGCGACCAGCACTACGACGTCGCCAGCGCCCTCATCAAGTCCATCCGCGGCTCCGACGTGGACGCCGCCCTGCACTACCTGGCCCGCATGATCGAGGCCGGCGAGGACCCCCGGTTCATCGCCCGCCGCCTGATGATCTCCGCCAGCGAGGACATCGGCCTGGCCGACCCCAACGCCCTGCCGATCGCGGTCGCCGCCGCCCAGGCCGTCGCCATGATCGGCTTCCCGGAGGCCGCCCTCACCCTCAGCCACGCCACCATCGCCCTGGCCCTCGCGCCCAAGTCCAACTCCGCGACCACCGCGATCGGCGCCGCCCTGGACGACGTACGCAAGGGCCTGGCCGGCCCGGTGCCGCGGCATCTGCGTGACGGGCACTACCAGGGCGCCGCCAAACTCGGCCACGCCCAGGGGTACGTGTACCCGCACGACCTGCCCGAGGGCATCGCCGAGCAGCAGTACGCCCCGGACGCCCTGAAGGACCGCGAGTACTACGCGCCGGGCCGGCACGGCGCCGAGGCCAGATACGCGGACGCCGTGGAGTGGACCCGCGCCCACCTCGGTCGCAAGCGGTCCTGAGCACCCTGTAGACTGCCCCGAAGTGCTGAGTCCCGTGCTGTCAGAGCGGGACGGCCAGCCGGACGTCCAGTCCCTCGCGGACGGACTCCAGGAGCGTCGCGCACCGTCGAACGGTGTCGCGGGCAGCCCACCACCACCCGCACCGCCGGGACGGTCGGTGGGCCACTCGCGTGCTGCACGTATGTGCCCAGACCAGGGAAGCGGCTGCCCGACAGGTCCCCTGTGGACCCGGCGGGTTTTCCCGGCTGCGAATGCGACCTCCCCATGACCTGACAAGCCGGAAACTAGGAAATGAGACAAGAGTGGCGAACCAGTCCCGCCCCAAGGTCAAGAAGTCGCGTGCCCTCGGTATCGCGCTGACCCCGAAGGCCGTCAAGTACTTCGAGGCCCGCCCCTACCCGCCGGGTGAGCACGGCCGTGGCCGCAAGCAGAACTCGGACTACAAGGTCCGTCTGCTGGAGAAGCAGCGTCTGCGCGCGCAGTACGACGTGTCCGAGCGCCAGCTCGTCCGCGCCTACGAGCGTGCCTCCAAGGTCCAGGGCAAGACCGGTGAGGCCCTGATCATCGAGCTGGAGCGCCGTCTCGACGCCCTGGTCCTGCGTTCGGGCATCGCCCGCACCATCTACCAGGCCCGCCAGATGGTCGTCCACGGCCACATCCAGGTCAACGGCCAGAAGGTCGACAAGCCGTCCTTCCGTGTCCGCCCGGACGACGTCGTGCAGGTCCGCGACCGCTCCAAGGACAAGACGCTCTTCCAGATCGCCCGTGAGGGTGGCTTCGCCCCCGACGGCGAGACCCCGCGCTACCTGCAGGTGAACCTCAAGGCCCTGGCGTTCCGCCTGGACCGCGAGCCGAACCGCAAGGAGATCCCGGTGATCTGCGACGAGCAGCTCGTCGTCGAGTACTACGCCCGCTGATCCCAGCCCCGGCGCAGCACCTCAGCCCGCCGTCTCCCCGCCCTTCCGGGTGGGCGAGGCGGCGGGTTCGCGCTGTCCGGAGCGGGTGTGCGGCACCGGCCCCCGGGGCGTGGGCAGCGCCGGCAGCGGCCGGACGTCGTCGCTGAGCGCCCGGGCCACCGCCGTCTCCCGGTCCAGCCGCGCCCCCCGGTGCACCCACTCCTCGTACCGCTCGTCGCCCAGCGCCTCCCGGGCCGTCGCCTCGCACAGCTCGTGCGGGGCGTTGTAGTACGCCGAACCGAACAGCGGCAGTCCGACCGAGGGCCACATCCGCCCGGCGGCGCCCTGGAGCACCGCCGCCTCCACCGCGTCGCCCCGCGTCACCGTCACCAGGGCCAGCAGCTCGATCGACAGCACCGTCCCGAGCAGGTCGCGGAAGATGTGCGCGTTGTCCAGGCACTCCGCGAGCAACTCCCGCGCGCGGCCCGGATCGCCGCCCTGCCAGGCCGCGTACGCCAGCACGTACAGCGCGTACGACCGCGCCCAGCGCTCCCCGTGGTCCTCGCACACCCGGCGCACGTCCTCGCACAACCGCACCGCGTCCGCCAGGTCCCCCTGGAACGCCCGCGCCATCGCCAGCTCCACCTGACCCATCAGGACGTTGCTGTTCAGCTCGCCGATCTCCTGGTAGCGCTCCAGCGCCGACCGCAGCAGCGTCTCCGCGCGGGCCATGTCGTCGGAGACCAGGGCCAGACAGCCGGTGCGGTGCTCGGCGTACGCCACCGCCGCCGGGTCGGCCGACCGCTCCGCCTGCTCCCGGCAGGCGTGCAGCGCCTTGAGCGCCGGTACGGTGTCGCCCTGCAGGATCGCCACGTAGCCGAGCACCCACAGCGCCTTCAGCCGGGACTGCTCGTACTCCGAGTCCAGCTCCACGCTGCGCTCCAGCCAGCGCCGCCCCTCCATCAGCCGGCCGCAGCCCACCCAGCAGAACCACAGCGAGCCCGCCAGGTGCTGGCCCAGATGCGCCTCCTCCGGCTCGGTCAGGCAGAACTCCAACGCCGCCCGCAGGTTCGACAGCTCGGCGTCGACCCGCGCGGCCACCTCACGCTGCCGGGGCGAGAACCACTCCAGCTCGCACCAGGTCGCCAGGCCCAGGTACCAGTCCCGGTGCCGTCTGCGCAGCCGGCCCGCGTCCCCCGTCGCCTCCAGCCACCCGGCGCCGTAGGCCCGGACGGTGTCCAGCATCCGGTAGCGGGGGCCCGCCGGGGTCTCCTCGCGGGAGACGACCGACTGGGCGAGCAGCTCCGACAGCACGTCCAGGACGTCCTCGGCGGCCAGCCCGTCACCGCTGCACACGTACTCGGCCGCCTCCAGGTCGAAGGTCCCCGCGAACGCCGACAGCCGTGCCCACAGGAGCCGTTCGGCCGGCGTGCACAGCTCGTGGCTCCAGCCGATCGCCGTGCGCAGCGTCTGGTGCCGGGGCAGGACGTCCCGGCCGCCGCCGGTCAGCAGCCGGAACCGGTCGTCGAGCCGTTGCAGCAGCTGCGCCGGGGACAGCGCCCGCAGCCGCCCGGCCGCCAGCTCCAGCGCCAGCGGCAGCCCCTCCAGCCGCCGGCACAGCTCCCGCACCTCGGTGTCGTCGGCCACCGGCACCCCGTGCGTTCGCGCCCGGTCCGTGAACAGCTCCACCGCCTCGTCCTCGCCGAGCGGCGCCAGCGGGAACAGCCGCTCGCCCGCGAGGCCGAGCGGACGCCGGCCCACGGCCAGCACGCGCAGCTCCGGCAGGGTGCGCAGCAGCTCCGCCGTCAGCTCGGCGCAGGCGCTCACCAGGTGCTCGAACCCGTCCAGCACCAGCAGCGCCGGCCGGCCCGCCAGGTGCTCCAGCAGCGCTTCCCGGGGCAGACGGGCGGTGTGGTCGGTCAGCCCCAGCGCCTCCACGACCGCGTACTCCACGAACTGCGGGTCCCGCACGGGCGACAGCTCCACCCGCCCCCAGCCCGGCCCGCCCGGCGCCCCGGCGCCGGCCCAGCGGGCCGCCGCCCGCGCGGCCAGCCGGGACTTGCCGACCCCGCCCACCCCGGTCACGGTCAGCAGTCGTGTCCGGCCGAGCGCCGCCGTCAGCTCGGTCAGCTCGGCCGAGCGCCCGACGAAGGCGGTGAGTTCGACGGGCGGCTCGCCGTCCGTCCAGGAGCCGGGACTGTGAGGACCTCGCATGGGACACGGAGCGTACTGAACCGTGTTCAATGCGTACAGCCGCTTCCCTTAACTCCGCTCGCCCCGCCCGGTAATCGGGTACGGAGCCGCGGCCCCGGCGCGATAGGCTCGGGGCACTGCTTTTTCATGGTTCGGATGTTCAGAGCACGTTTCAGGGAGCGGGTGCGCACAGTGTCCGGTGGTGAGGTGGCCGGGATCCTGGTGGCCGTCTTCTGGGCGATCCTGGTCTCCTTCCTCGCGGTCGCACTGGCGAGGCTGGCCCAGACGCTCAAGGCGACCACCAAGCTCGTCGCGGACGTGACCGACCAGGCGGTGCCGCTGCTCGCCGACGCCTCCGAGGCCGTGCGCTCGGCGCAGACCCAGATCGACCGCGTCGACGCGATCGCCTCCGACGTCCAGGAGGTCACGTCGAACGCCTCCGCGCTGTCCACCACCGTCGCCTCCACCTTCGGCGGCCCCCTGGTGAAGGTCGCGGCCTTCGGCTACGGCGTACGCCGGGCGCTCGGCGGACGCAAGGAGGACGTGCCCGGCACGTCGCCCCGGCGTACCGTGATCGTGGGCCGGACCGTCCCCGCCGCACGACGCAAGCGGAAGTAAGGACTGAGACCGAGCGATGTTCCGTCGTACGTTCTGGTTCACCACCGGTGTCGCCGCCGGTGTGTGGGCCACCACCAAGGTCAACCGCAAGCTGCGGCAACTGACCCCGGAGAGCCTCGCCGCCACCGCGGCGAACAAGGCCCTGGAGACCGGTCAGCGGCTGAAGGACCGCGCGGTCGGCTTCGCGCTCGACGTCCGCGACAACATGGCCCAGCGGGAGGCCGAGCTGGAGGAGGCCCTCGGCATCCAGGACAGCCCGGAACTCGCGGCGCCCCGGCGGTACGCCGCCATCGAGAACAACCGCAGCAACCCGAAGTACGTCGAGAACACGACGTACTCGTACAACCGGAATGAGGACCACTGATGGAGTCGGCCGAGATTCGCCGCCGCTGGCTGAGCTTCTTCGAGGAGCGCGGGCACACCGTCGTCCCTTCGGCGTCGCTCATCGCGGACGACCCGACTCTGCTCCTCGTCCCCGCCGGCATGGTGCCCTTCAAGCCCTACTTCCTGGGTGAGGTCAAGCCCCCGTTCCCGCGCGCCACCAGCGTGCAGAAGTGCGTGCGCACCCCCGACATCGAAGAGGTCGGCAAGACCACCCGCCACGGCACGTTCTTCCAGATGTGCGGCAACTTCTCCTTCGGCGACTACTTCAAGGAAGGCGCCATCGGTTACGCCTGGGAGCTGCTCACCACGCCCCAGGACAAGGGCGGTTACGGCCTCGACCCCGAACGTCTGTGGATCACCGTCTACAAGGACGACGACGAGGCCGAGCGCATCTGGCACGAGGTCGTCGGCGTGCCCAAGGAGCGCATCCAGCGCCTGGGCATGAAGGACAACTACTGGTCCATGGGCGTCCCCGGCCCCTGCGGTCCCTGCTCCGAGATCAACTACGACCGCGGCCCCGAGTTCGGCGTCGAGGGCGGCCCGGCCGTCAACGACGAGCGGTACGTGGAGATCTGGAACCTCGTCTTCATGCAGTACGAGCGGGGCGAGGGCATCGGCAAGGACAACTTCGAGATCCTCGGGGACCTGCCGAGCAAGAACATCGACACGGGCCTCGGCCTGGAGCGGCTCGCCATGATTCTGCAGGGCGTGCAGAACATGTACGAGATCGACACCTCCATGGCCGTCATCGACAAGGCCACCGAGCTGACCGGCGTGCGCTACGGCGACGCCCACGCCTCGGACGTCTCCCTGCGCGTGGTCACCGACCACATGCGCACCGCCACCATGCTCATCGGTGACGGCGTCACCCCCGGCAACGAGGGCCGCGGGTACGTGCTGCGCCGCATCATGCGCCGCGCCATCCGCAACATGCGCCTGCTCGGCGCCACCGGCCCGGTCGTCAGGGAACTGATCGACACCGTCATCCGGATGATGGGCCAGCAGTACCCGGAGCTGATCACCGACCGCGAGCGCATCGAGAAGGTCGCCCTCGCCGAGGAGAACGCCTTCCTGAAGACGCTGAAGGCCGGCACCACCATCCTCGACAACGCCGTCAGCGAGACCAAGGCCTCGGGCTCGGCCGTGCTCCCCGGCGACAAGGCGTTCCTGCTCCACGACACCTGGGGCTTCCCGATCGACCTCACCCTGGAGATGGCCGCCGAGCAGGGGCTGTCCGTGGACGAGGAGGGCTTCCGCCGCCTGATGAAGGAGCAGCGGGAGCGCGCCAAGGCCGACGCCCAGGCCAAGAAGACCGGCCACGCCGACCTCGGTGCCTACCGCGAGATCGCCGACGCCGCCGGCGAGACCGACTTCATCGGCTACACCGACACCGAGGGCGAGTCCACGATCGTCGGCATCCTGGTCGACGGCGCCTCCTCCCCGGCCGCCACCGAGGGCGACGAGGTCGAGGTCGTCCTGGACCGCACCCCGTTCTACGCCGAGGGCGGCGGCCAGATCGGCGACACCGGAAGGATCAGGGTCGACTCCGGTGCCGTCATCGAGGTCCGCGACTGCCAGAAGCCGGTCCCGGGGGTGTACGTCCACAAGGGCGTCGTCCAGGTCGGCGAGGTGACGGTCGGCGCCAAGGCCCACGCCTCCATCGACGCCCGCCGCCGTACGGCCATCGCCCGCGCCCACTCGGCCACCCACCTCACCCACCAGGCCCTGCGCGACGCCCTCGGCCCGACGGCCGCCCAGGCCGGCTCCGAGAACCAGCCGGGCCGCTTCCGCTTCGACTTCGGTTCCCCCTCGGCCGTGCCGACGGCCGTGATGACCGACGTCGAGCAGAAGATCAACGAGGTGCTGAGCCGCGACCTCGACGTGCAGGCCGAGGTCATGGGCATCGACGAGGCCAGGAAGCAGGGCGCCATCGCCGAGTTCGGCGAGAAGTACGGCGAGCGGGTGCGCGTCGTGACCATCGGCGACTTCTCCAAGGAGCTGTGCGGCGGCACGCACGTGCACAACACCGCCCAGCTGGGCCTGGTGAAGTTGCTCGGCGAGTCCTCCATCGGCTCGGGTGTCCGCCGTATCGAGGCCCTCGTCGGTGTGGACGCCTACCACTTCCTCGCCCGTGAGCACACGGTCGTCAACCAGCTGACCGAGCTGCTCAAGGGGCGCCCGGAGGAGCTGCCGGAGAAGGTCTCCTCGATGCTCGGCAAGCTGAAGGACGCCGAGAAGGAGATCGAGAAGTTCCGCGCCGAGAAGGTCCTCCAGGCCGCCGCCGGTCTTGCCGGGTCCGCCAAGGACGTGCGGGGCGTCGCCCTCGTCACCGGCCAGGTCCCGGACGGCACCACCCCGGACGACCTGCGCAAGCTGGTCCTCGACGTGCGCGGCCGCATCCAGGGCGGGCGGGCCGCCGTGGTGGCCCTCTTCACGGTGAACAACGGCAAGCCGCTCACGGTCATCGCCACCAACGACGCCGCTCGCGAGCGCGGTCTGAAGGCCGGTGACCTGGTGCGTACGGCCGCCAAGACGCTCGGCGGCGGCGGTGGCGGCAAGCCGGACGTCGCCCAGGGCGGCGGCCAGAACCCGGCCGCCGTCGGCGAGGCTGTCGACGCCGTCGAGCGCCTGGTCGCCGAGACCGCGAAGTAGGGAACGGTCACCGACATGCGCAGAGGACGTCGGCTCGCGATCGACGTCGGGGACGCCCGGATCGGGGTCGCCTCGTGCGACCCCGACGGGATTCTCGCCACCCCGGTGGAGACCGTCCCCGGCCGGGACATCCCCGCCGCCCACCGCCGGTTGCGGCAACTGGTGGCGGAGTACGAACCGATCGAGGTCGTCGTCGGCCTCCCCCGCTCCCTCAAGGGGGGCGAGGGGCCGGCCGCGGTCAAGGTCCGCGCTTTCGCCCAGGAGCTGGCCAAGGGCGTCAGGCCGGTGCCGGTGCGGCTGGTGGACGAGCGGATGACGACGGTGACGGCCAGTCAGGGACTGCGCGCCTCGGGCGTGAAGTCGAAGAAGGGCCGCGCGGTCATCGACCAGGCCGCCGCCGTCATCATTTTGCAGCAGGCCCTGGAATCCGAACGGGTGTCAGGTAATCCACCCGGTGAAGGCGTCGAAGTGGTCATCTGATCGCGATACGGTAACGTTCCGCGCGATGCGCCGGTGTTCGAACAGCCGGGGCACAGCAAGAGGCGGAACGGAAGCCGACCCACCGGCCGCGTGACCGTCGGCCTCGCGGCTCTAGGGGATCGATGACTGAGTATGGCCGGGGCCAAGGCTCCGAACCGTGGCATCCGGAGGACCCGTTGTACGGGGACGGCGGATGGGGTGGACAGCAGGCCCACGCGGGTCGGCAGTCCCCTTACGACGGCCGGTCCCAGCACCATGCGCAGGCGTCGCAGTACGGCGACTGGAGCCAGGAGCAGCAGCCCGGGTACGACGGGCAGCAGCACGTGTACCCGGACGGATCCGGTCAGCAGCAGTACGACCAGTCGTTCCAGGGGCAGCAGCAGCAGTTCCCCCAGGGTGGCTGGGACGCGACCGGCACCCACGGCCAGGTGCCGTACGCGGCCGACCCCGGCGACCCGTACGGCCAGCAGGCCGTGGCCTACGGCGCGGAGCAGCCCGACTTCTATCCCACCGAGGACGCCTACCCGCCGCCGGAGCCGCCCGGCCGCAGGCGCCCCGAGCCGGAACCGGAACCGGAGACGGCGGACGAGGAGGAGCACGCCTTCCTCGCCGGGGGCGGCGAGGAGGACGACGAGGAGCACGAGCTGCAGAGCCGGCGGGAGCGGCGCGGCAAGGGCAGGAAACCCGTCAAGAGCAAGAAGCGGCGCACCGGCTGCGCCTGCATGGTGGTCGTCCTGGTGTTCGGCGGCGGCCTCGCGGGGATCGGGTATTTCGGCTACCAGTTCTACCAAAATCGTTTCGGCACTGCTCCGGACTTCGCGGGCGACGGCGTCAGCCAGACGGTGACCGTCGAGATCCCGAAGGGCGCGGGCGGCTGGGAGATCGGCCGCCGGCTGAAGGAGGCCGGGGTCGTCAAGAGTGCCGAGGCTTTCGTGCACGCCCAGACCAGCACTCCGGGCGCCGACGGAATCCAGGCCGGCGCGTATCTCCTGAAAAAGGAGATGTCCGCCGCCAGCGCGGTCCGGCTCATGATGGACCCGCGCAGCCAGAACAATGTGGTCGTCACCCCGGGCGAACGCAATTCGGGTGTGTACGCGGCCATCGACAAGAAACTCGAACTGTCCAAGGGCGCCACGAAGAAGGTCGCCGACCAGCAGTACAAGAGCCTCGGCCTGCCGGCCTGGACGCGCAACAACGCCGAACTCAAGGATCCGCTGGAGGGCTTCCTCTTCCCGGGCACCTATCCGGCCGCCAAGGGCATGAAGCCCGAGGCCGTCCTGAAACAGATGGTCGCCCAGGCCAAGCAGAAGTACGCCGCCTACGGCCTCACCGAGAAGGCGAGGGCGCTCGGCCTGGACAACGCGTTCCAGCTCGTCACGGTCGCGAGCCTGGTCCAGGCGGAGGGCAAGACCCACGAGGACTTCCGCAAGATGGCGGAGGTGGTCTACAACCGCCTGAAGCCCACCAACACCGAGACCAACCGGCTGCTGCAGTTCGACTCGACCTACAACTACCTCAAGGGCACGAGCAACATCCATATCTCCGAGAAGGAGATCAACAGCAACCCGAGCCCGTACAACACCTACCGTCACCCCGGACTTCCGCCCGGCCCGATCGGCAACCCCGGCGAGGACGCGCTGAAGGCGACCCTGAATCCGACCCACGACGGCTGGATCTATTTCGTGGCGACCGACGGGACCAACAACACCGAGTTCGCCAAGACCTACGCGGAATTCCTCGAGCTCAAGGACAAGTTCAATGCCAACGCGGGCAACTGACGGCCGTCGTGCCGCCGTGCTCGGTTCGCCGATCGCCCACTCCCTCTCCCCGGTGCTGCACCGGGCCGCGTACGAGGCGGCCGGTCTCACCGGCTGGTCGTACGACAGCTTCGACGTCGACGAGGCCGCCCTGCCCGGCTTCCTGGACGGGCTCGGCCCGCAGTGGGCCGGGCTGTCGCTGACCATGCCGCTGAAGCGGGCGGTCATCCCGCTGCTGGACGAGATCAGCGACACGGCCGCCTCGGTCGACGCCGTCAACACGCTCGTCCTCACCGAGGACGGACGCCGGCTCGGCGACAACACCGACATCCCGGGCATGGTGGCCGCCCTGCGCGAGCACGGCATCGAACAGGTCGACTCCGCCGCGATCCTCGGCGCCGGCGCCACCGCCTCCTCCGCGCTCGCCGCGCTGGCCCGGGTCTGCACCGGGGAGGTCGTCGCCTACGTCCGCAGCGAGGCCCGCGCCGCCGAGATGCGGCAGTGGGGCGAACGCCTCGACGTGGAGGTCCGTACGGCCTCCTGGTCGGATGCGGCCGAGGCGCTGCGCTCCCCGCTGGTGATCGCCACCACGCCCGCCGGCACCACCGACGCCCTCGCCACCGCCGTACCCGAACGCCCCGCCACCCTCTTCGACGTGCTCTACGAACCCTGGCCCACCGAGCTGGCGGCCCGCTGGTCCATGTTCGGCGGCGCCGTGGTCAGCGGCCTGGACCTGCTGGTCCACCAGGCTGTACTCCAGTTCGAGCAGATGACCGGGCACATCCCGGGCCCGCTGGAGGCCATGCGGCACGCCGGCGAGAAGGCGCTCGCGGCCCGCTGACGTCCGCGCACGCGTCCGCCTGCTGGACCGGCGGCCGGTTCCCGGCCCCGGACGTGGGAGGATCGGAGGTGGCGTACCGGGGTCGCGCACCCGGTGACGCCGTCGCCGTACGCGAGGACGCGCGTGCGCAGGGCAGTACCGGGCGCGAGCACTGAGGAGCACCGTTGAGCAGGCTGCGTTGGCTGACCGCGGGGGAGTCCCACGGTCCCGCACTCGTCGCGACGCTGGAGGGTCTTCCCGCCGGCGTGCCGATCACCACGGACATGGTGGCGGACCACCTGGCGCGGCGGCGGCTCGGCTATGGCCGTGGTGCCCGCATGAAGTTCGAGCGGGACGAGGTCACCTTCCTGGGTGGTGTCCGGCACGGTCTGACGCTCGGTTCCCCGGTGGCGATCATGGTGGGCAACACCGAGTGGCCGAAGTGGGACCAGGTCATGGCGGCCGACCCGGTCGACCCCGAGGTGCTCGCCGACCTGGCCCGCAACGCGCCCCTGACCCGCCCCCGTCCCGGCCACGCCGACCTTGCGGGCATGCAGAAGTACGGCTTCGACGAGGCCCGCCCGATCCTGGAGCGCGCCTCAGCCCGGGAGACGGCGGCCCGGGTCGCGCTGGGCGCGGTCGCCCGGTCGTACCTGAAGGAGACGGCCGGCATCGAGATCGTCTCCCACGTGGTGGA
>NZ_JBVHJE010000009.1:0-299888 GCF_055560195.1 Streptomyces sp. NPDC023481 | reverse complement strand
CTGGACGAGCGGGACCGGAAGATCATTCACTGGCGGTTCGTGGAGGAGCTGACCCAGGCGCAGATCGGGGAGCGTCTCGGTGTCTCCCAGATGCACGTCTCCCGGCTGATCACCCGCCTGCTGGGCCGCCTGCGCGAGGGCATGCTCAGCACCACCTGACCCGCCCGCCGCCCACGGGCGGCTCCGCGACGCGCGGGCCCGGCACCAAGGTGCCGGGCCCGCTGGTTTTTTGGCCTCCGCGTCACCGTCGAGACGTGGTTCACAGGCGGGTTCCGGGCGCGAGGGGGTATCCGGATCACGAGACCCACGGACCCGACTGTTGCCGTTTGACAACAATGGCCGTGAGGCAACAAAGTGTCCGAGTCGTGAAGCCCGGGGAAGGATCCGCAATGTTCCTGAGAAACAGGGGCGACCGGTGGCCCGGCCCGGTGTTCAGGCCGTCCGGTCTCCGGTGTGCGGCGCGTGGTCATGTATCTGCAGCGCCGCCGTGTCGCAGAACACCTCCAGCCCCTCGAGGAGCGCCGTCCGCTTGGCGGCGGGCATCAGCTCCAGCACCGCCTGCAGCTCCTGCTCCCGGCGGACCCGCAGATCGTCGAGGAAGGCGCGACCGCGGCTGCTGAGGTGCAGCCGCACCTCGCGTCGGTCGGCGGCGCTGACCGCCCGCTCGACGAAACCGGCGGCCACCAGGCGGTCGCAGAGCCGGCTGGTGGACGGAGGCGTGGAGGCGAGCGAGTCGGCGAGGGTGCGCAGGTTGATGCCGTCCTGGTGTTCGAGCATGAGCAGGACGCGCATCTGGGACGGAGAGGCGGGCGCGGTCGAGGCCCGGCCCCACAGGACTTCCAGCAGCTCCACGGCCGTCAGGGTCACGCGAGCGACCTCGGCGGGCTCGGGGCGGGGGCGGAAGACAGTCACCGTCACACTCTCGCAGGCACTGGGACGACCGCCAGCGTACTAGGTACCGGGAGCGACAAGAGATGGTTCGGACGATCGGCACGACCTGCTCCGGGTGCCCCCGTCGCCCGGGCGCGGCCCGTGTGTCCGCCGAAAGATTGGTGTATAGACCGTCGTGAACAGATTTGTCACCGCCGAGCGCGCCCTGCGCACGGCGGCGCCGCACGAGTTGTTCGACGCCGTGCGCCGGGTGCTGGCCGAGGAGTACGCCGCGCACTCCGCCGAGCTGTACCTGGCCGACTACGGCCTCACCGTCCTGCAGCCGGTGTCGGTCCTGCCCCACACGGGAGAGCCGGTGTCGGCGCACGGCAGCGCCGCCGGCCGTGCCTTCGGTGCCCAGGAGCCGTTCGTGGAGAGGGCCCGCGGTGGGTCCGTACGCGTCCATCTGCCGGTCAGCGTGCGCGGGGACCGGCTGGGCGTGCTGTCGGTCACCCTGCCGGACGAGGACGGGACGCCCGACCTGCTGGGCGAGCTCGCGGACGTCGCCGAGGTGCTCGCGCACGAGATCGTCGTCGCCGAACGCGACACGGACGTCTACGTGCGGGCGCGGCGCAAGGACCGGCTGACCCTGGCCGCCGAGATGCAGTGGCAGCTCCTGCCCGGCCGCGCCTGCTCCCGCCCCGAGTACGAACTCGGCGCCCAACTGGAGCCGGCGTACGCCATCTACGGCGACAACTTCGACTGGTCCACCACGGCCGACCACCTCCTGCTCTACGTCACCAACGGCATGGGGGAGGGCATAGAGGCCTCCCTGCTGACCAACCTGGCCCTCAACGCCCTGCGCAACGCCCGGCGCGCCGGTATCGCCATCGACGACCAGGCCGCCCTGGCCGACCAGGCGGTGTACGCGCACTACCGGGGGCGCTGCTATCTCTCCGTGCTGATGTTCGAGTTCGAGCTCGCGACGGGCCGGGCGAAGGTCGTGGACGCCGGTTCACCGCAGCTGCTGCGGCTGCGCGACGGCGTGGTCGAGCGCGTCGACTTCGAGGCGCAGCTCCCGCTGGGGATGTTCGAGGAGACCGACTACTTCGCCCAGGAGTTCCAGGTCGAGCGGGGCGACCGGCTCGTGTTCGTCAGCGACGGTGTGCACGCGGTCGCCTCGCCCAAGGGGGAGGCGTACGGGGACACGGCCCTGGCCCGGGCGATCACGTCCACCCGGCTGCTGCCGGCCGCCGAGGTCCCGCGCGCCATCCTGCGCGAGCTGACCGGCCACCGGGGCGGGCCCGTCCCGGACGACGACGCCCTGGTGGTGTGCCTGGACTGGCACGGGCGCTGACGCGCCGCAGCGTGCACGCGCCGGATGTGGCGATGATGTGTCGTTTGGCCCCGCACGCAGCGTCCATACTTGTCATGAGGCAATAATTGCCGCGGTTGTGTCGTCTCGGCGCAGCGGGCTGTCGCGGAAGGAGACGATGCAGGTGTCGGAGCGGGCCACGGACGGGGCGGCGGCGCGTGAGCTGGGAGCCTTCCTGGAGCGCCGTCGCGAACAGATCGCCCAGCGGTGGGCGGACGCGCCGCTGTTCCGGACGGTCTTCACCGCCTCGCGGGACGAGGCCGTGGAGGCGTGCCGGGTCGTCGTGGACGCGCTGGGCGACGTGGCCGCGAGCGGGCGGCTGGAGAACGTGGCGGCCGCGGGGTTCGACCCGGCGCGCGAGCAGCTGGGACGCATGGCCGCCTCGCGTGCCCGCGGGGGTCTCGGGCCGGCCCGCATCGCGGACGAGGCCGCCGGTCTGCGGACGGTGGCCGTCGAGCTGCTGCACGGCGAGGGCCTGCCCGAGCGCGAGACGCAGGAGGTCCTGCTGGCGCTGACCGTGCTCATGGGCACGCTACGGCTGGTGATCATGGAGACGACGGTCCTGGCCGGCGAGGAGCTGATAGCCCGGCAGCGGCAGCACCTGCTCGAAGTGGCCACCCCCGTGATCAACCTGTGGGACGGTGTCGTCGCGGTGCCCCTGATCGGCACGCTCGACAGTGCCCGCAGCCAGGTGGTCATGGAGTCGCTGCTCCAGGCCGTCGTGGAGGAGCGGGCGCGGTACGCGATCCTCGACATCACCGGCGTCCCCACGGTCGACACCCTGGTCGCGCAGCACCTGATGAAGACGGTCGCCGCGGCCCGGCTGATGGGCGCCGAATGCATCGTCTCCGGCATCCGCCCGGCCATCGCGCAGACGATCGTGCACCTGGGCATCGACCTGAGCCCGGTCCTGACGCGCGCTTCGCTCGCCGACGCGCTCGCCTACGCCCTCGCCCGGCAGGGCATAGCGGTCTCCCGGCCCGCGGTCGGCGCGGCAACGCGATGACGGCCCCCCACCCGGGCGGCCCGGCCACGGTGTCCTCGCCGACGCCGGGGAGCCTCCCCCCGACCTTCCGGGGCCGTCGACCCGTCCCCCCGGGGGGCAGGGCTTGACGGCCTCCGACCCCGCCACGACCAGCCTGCCCCTCGGCACCGACGCGGATCTCGCGTGGGCCCGCCAGCGGGTGCGGCAGGTCGCGGCCCGGCTCGGGTTCGGGCTCGTCCAGCAGACGAAACTCGTCACCGCGGCCAGTGAGCTGGCCCGGAACACCCTGGTCCACGGCGGCGGAGGGCGGGTCGAGATCACCGCGCTCACCGACGGCCCACGGCGGGGGATCCGGCTGGCCTTCAGCGACGCCGGCCCCGGCATCGGCGACGTCGAACTGGCCATGACCGACGGCTACAGCAGCGCGAGCGGCCTCGGCCTGGGCCTCGGCGGCGCCAGGCGCCTGGTGGACGAGTTCACCCTGGAAAGCCGTCCCGGCCAGGGTGCCACCATCACGGTCACCGCCTGGCTGCCGGGCGCACCCGCCCCTCGCGCGGGGACCTTATGACAGGGGGTGCGCCGCCTGCTGGCCGGCGGCCCCGGTCGCCCGCACGTCCAGGGCGTCGATGTGGGCGTTCCCGGCGGAGGGCGGTCATGGGCGCGATAGCGTGGAGGTCGCAAGGGGAGAGGATGGAGACGTCGTGAATGCCTCTGAAGCGGTCCCGTCTCTGGAAGCCCAGTTGCGGGCGGCTCCGCCGCACGCGCTGGTGGCCACCGTGGGCCGTCTGCTGGCGCAGCGCTTCGGGGCCGCAGGCGTGACGCTCCTCCTCGCCGACTACGGGCTGAGCGTCCTGCAGCCCGTCACCCATCTGCCGCACACCGGCGAGCCGGTGTCCGCGCAGGCCGGTCCCGCCGGTACGGCCTTCACCACCCAGAAGCCCGTGGTCGAAGTCACCGCCGACCCGGCCGCCCAGCTGGTGCACCTGCCCATCACCGTCCGCGGCGACCGTCTGGGCGTGCTCTGTGTGCGCGTGCCCGGTTCGTCCACCGACCCCGGCACGGTCCTGCGGCTGGGTGAGGTCGCCACCGCGCTGGCCCACGAGCTGGTGACGGCCGGCCGGGACACCGACCTGTACCTCCAGGCCCGCCGCACCCGCCGGCTCACCCTCGCCGCCGAGATGCAGTGGCAGATCCTCCCGGGCCGGGGGTGCGTACGCGACGAGTACGTCATCGGCGCCCACCTGGAACCGGCCTACGCCATCGGCGGCGACAACTTCGACTGGTCCACCAGCGCCGACCACCTCACCCTCACCCTCACCGACGGCATGGGCCAGGGCATCGACGCCTCCCTGCTCACCAGCCTCGCCGTCGGCGCCCTGCGCAACGCCCGCCGCGCCGGCATCGGCCTCGCGGACCAGGCGTGTCTCGCCGACCAGGCCGTCTACTCCCAGTACGGAGGCAAGTCGTACGCCTCCACCCTCCTGCTGCACTTCGACCTCGCCACCGGCACCGTGCGTGCCGTGGACGCCGGATCCCCGCAGCTGTACCGGCTGCGCGGCACCACGGTCGAACGGGTCGAGCTGGAGGCGCAGCTGCCGCTCGGCATGTTCGAGGAGACCCTCTACGAGGAGCAGACCTTCCACGTCGAGCCCGGCGACCGCCTGGTCGCCATCAGCACCGGCGTCCACGGCACCCGCTCGACGACCGGAGAGGCGTTCGGCGAGAGCGTGCTGCGCCAGATCCTGGGCGCCACCCGGCAGACACCCCCACACGAGACGGCGCGTTCCATCGTCGCCGGGCTGCTCGAACACGTCGGCCACGAGGAGCTGGTCGCGGACGCCGCCGTCGTCTGCCTCGACTGGAAGGGCCGCCCCGCCGGGCCCCCTGAGGAGGCCGAGAGCGGGGACGCTACGGCCCCTCGGGCGGCCGGCGCGGTGCCTCGCCCTGCGCCGTGAGGAACGCCCTCATGCCCCGGACCAGCGCCGCTCGCTCCGCGGGCGCCATCCGCGCCAGCACACCGGCCAGGGCCTGGGCGCGCCGCCGGGCCACGTCCCCCAGCACCCGGCGCCCCTGACCCGTGAGCCGTAGCTGCACCTCACGCCGGTTGTGCGGGTGCAGCGCGCGCTCCAGCATCCCGGCCGCCTCCAGCCGGTCGCACAGCCGGCTGGCGGTGGGAAGCCCTATGTCCAGCCGTTCCGCCAGCCCGGTGAGGTTGACCTCCGGTGCCGTCTGGAGCGTCCTGAGCGCCCGCAGCTGGTGCGGGGAGAGCCGTACGGCCGCCTCCTGGGCGGCGAGGGACCACAGGTGCGCGAGACTCTCCACGGCATCGGCGATCTCACGGGCGGCGGCGCTGGGCACGTCACCCGAGCCCTCAGCGCGATCGTCGGCGCTGCCGGGAGGAGTCACGAACACATCACTTTCCGTAGGATCCGGGTGCTGCGGGAACAACCCATAATCCCTCGCAGTACCCGAGCGGCCGGACGGCAAGCAGCGTTTGCGGCGAGGGACCACCCGGCCGTGCCGGCGCGTACGCCTGAGCGGCCCGGCCCTGGTGCCGGCGGCGGCCGCGGGCGCTAGGGGGCGGGCGGGGGACCATCGCTTCGGCCATCGGCTCCTTTCCGCCGGGCGGGCTTCACCAGCTCCGCGTTGAACTGGGCGCCGACCAGGAGGGCCAGGTTGGACAGCCACAGCCAGACCAGGAAGACGACGACACCCGCCAGCGAACCGTACAGCCGGTGATAGGTCGTCACGTGCGAGGTGTAGACGGCGAACCCGAGGGAGACGGCCAGCAGGAGCAGCACCGCCAGGGCGCCGCCCGGCGCCATCCGGCGCACCGGGCGGGAGGACGCGGGGCCCGAGCGGTACAGGACCAGCACCAGGGCCACGGCGACCGCGGCCAGCACAGGCCAGCGCAGTGTGTCCCAGGCGACCTGCGGCCCGCTGCCCAGGTTCAGCGCCCGGCCGAGCCGCCGGGCCAGGCCGCCGGTGAGGAACAGCGCGAGCGTGGTCGTCAGGAGCAGCGAGATCAGCACGAGGGCGGTGACGATGATCCGCGGGGCCGTGCGCCACACCGGCCGGTCCGCGCTGACCCGGTGCATGGCGTGCAGCGCCCGGCGGAAGACGCTCAGATAGCTGGAGCCCGACCACAGCGCCCCCGACCCCGTCAGGAAGACCAGCGTCCACGCCGTCGACTGCTGGTCGGCCATCTGCCGCAGGGTGCTGCGCAGCAGGGCGCGGGAGGCGACCGGTGCGGCCTGCGCCATGCGGTCGATGACCTCCGGTTTGGCCGTCGGGATGGTCAGGCCCACGATTGACAGGATCATCAGCAGGACCGGGAACAGGGCCAGGACGGCGTAGTACGTCAGCGCGGCCGCCCAGTCGGTGACATCGTCGTTCCAGACGGACACCGGTGTCCGGCGCAGCGCCGCCCACCAGCGGACCGTACGGCCGTCTGCGTCCTCCATGAGGCGGATGCTCTCACCCCCGACGCCCGGTCGTTCGCCGGGCCACACCGGCCACGACTGCCGGTCGCGTTCCCCGGAACACCGTCGTCATGCTCGCGAAGCGCCCGCAATACCTTCGGGCGAACCGGATGTGATGGTCCGGTGCGCCTTTTCGGGATGGGTTGCGAGGGCGGGTGCGGGTGCGGGACTGTTGCCGTAAGGCATCTATTTCCTCGTGGCAGGAAGGTGGTGGGGTGCGCTCGTGCGTGCCTCCGCTTGTGGCATCTCTCCCCGATATCTCCGCCCGTCTCCACGATCCCGGCCGCACGGTCGGCGCGACCTGGGCTGAGGCCCCCTGTCCCGTTCTCGTCGTCGACCGCCACGGCGGCCTCGTCGGCGTCAACGGGGCCGCCCGGATACTCCTTCCCGGCGCCACCAGGGGTGACCTGCTGCACGAGCACGCGCCGGCCTGGCTCTGCGACGCCCACCAGCGCGTCGGCGCCGGCCTGCGCGGACCGCGCGCCGAGCCACCGGGCGGAGCCATCAACGAACGCCACTTCGAGGCGCATCCCACGGCCGCCGGCGACGGCGACGTGGTGTGGTGGCTGATGGACGACACCGACCGCCGCCTCGCCGAGGCCGCGCTCACCGACGCCCGGACCCGCACCGAGATCCTCTCGCAGGTCTCCAGCACCCTGCTGTCCACGCTGAACGTGCCGCGCTGCATGGAGGTGACCACCTCCATGGCCGCCGAACACCTCGCCGACGCCGCGGTGCTCGTCGCCCCGCAGCACGGGCGGCGCCACCACCTGACCTACGCGCTCACGGGCGGGCCCGTCACCCAGGTCACCCGGCCGGTCGACGCCTCGGGCGTACCCGGTCTGGCCGAGGCCCTGCGGGGCCTCACCCCCGTGCCGGCCCGGCGAACCGACCCCGTCGGCCTGCCCGACTGGGTCATCCCGGACGGCTTCGCCGGTCCCGTCGGCTCCGTGGTCGTCGCCCCGCTCCCCGGTCACGGCGCGCCCGCCGGGGCCCTGATCCTGGTGCGCTCCGGCGCCGGACGGTCCTTCACGGAGGGCGAGGAGCTCTTCGCCCGGCTCTTCGCCGTCCGCGCCGGCGCCGCCCTCTCCGCCGCCCGCCTCCACGCCGAACAGGCCACCGTCACCGCCACGTTGATGCGCGAGCTGCTGCCGCCGCCGCTGAGCAGCGTGCACGGCGTGGAGTACGCGGGCGGCTACCGCGCGGCGAAGGACCACGAGCGGGTCGGCGGTGACTTCTACGACGTCCACCCCGGCTCCGACCCCGCCCAGGACACCCTCGTCGTCCTCGGCGACGTCGCGGGCAAGGGCCTGGACGCGGCCGTGCTCACCGGCAAGATCCGCAACACGCTGCACGCGCTGCTGCCGCTGACCGACGACCACCAGCGGGTGCTCGACCTGCTCAACGGCGCCCTCCTCGGCGCCCGCCACACCCGCTTCGCCACCCTGGTCCTCGCCTCCGTCCGCCGCCGCGGCGACCGGGCCCACCTCCGGCTGACCAGCGCCGGCCACCTGCCCCCGCTGATCGTCCGCGCCGACGGCACGGTGGAGGAGGTACCCGCCCACGGAACACTGGTCGGTGCGCTGCCCGCGGTCAGGGCGCACACGGTCCGCACGGTCCTGGCGCCCGGGGAGACCTGCCTGCTCTACACCGACGGCATCACCGAGGCGCGCGGCGGCCCGCTCGGCGACGAGTTCTTCGGCGAGCACCGCCTGCACCGGGTCCTGTCGGGGTGCGCGGGCCTGCCGGCGGAGGCGGTCGTGGAACGGGTGCAGACGCTCGCCGCCCGGTGGCTCGGGGACGGCCGCCACGACGACATGGCCGCCGTCGCCATCAGCGTCCCCCGCACCGGGCGGCCGGTGGCTAGTGCCCCGTCTTTCCCTGCATAAACAAGGCGGTAAGGGGGCGTACGCATCACTTGGAAGGGCAGACGGTGGTCAGGAGGTTGATACACATGGTTCCCCTGCTTCTCGTTCTGCTTCTGGCCCTGATCCTCTTCGGAGCGGGCTTCGCCCTCAAGATCCTCTGGTGGGTCGCCGTCGCCGTCCTGGTGCTGTGGCTCCTCGGCTTCGTCATGCGCTCCACCACCTCAGGCGGTGGCCGCAGCCGGTGGTACCGATGGTGATCTGACACCCGCACACACCCACCCCCGCACAGGGCCCGGCCGACGGACGGCCGGGCCCTGCGTGCGCTCCCGGCGGGCGGGCGGCACCGTGGATACCGGGGGAGAGCGACCGGGGCGCGAGGGCGCCCGCACGACTACCGAAGGCGGCGGTGCACGTGGTGGACGCGAGACTGTGCCTGGTGACCGGCGCCAGCGGCTACATCGGCGGGCGCCTGGTGCCGGAACTCCTGGACGCCGGCCACCGGGTGCGCTGCCTGGTGCGCACCCCCCGGAAACTGCGCGACCAGCCCTGGGCCGACCGGGTGGAGATCACGCAGGGCGATGTCACCGACGCCGGCTCGGTGGCCGCCGCGATGGACGGCGTCGAGGTCGCCTACTACCTGGTGCACGCCCTCGGCAGCGGCCGCGACTTCGAGCGGACCGACCGGGAGGCGGCCCACGTGTTCGGCGAGCAGGCCCGCGCGGCCGGCGTCGGCCGCCTGGTCTACCTGGGCGGGCTCGCCCCGGCCGGCGTGCCCGAGCGCGACCTCTCCCCGCACCTGCGCTCCCGCGCCGAGGTGGGGCGCATCCTCCTGGGCTCGGGCGTGCCGACGGCCGTCCTGCGGGCCGCCGTCATCATCGGCTCCGGGTCCGTCAGCTTCGAGATGCTGCGCTACCTCACCGAACGGCTGCCGGTCATGGTCACGCCGCGCTGGGTGCACACCCGCATCCAGCCCGTCGCCGTCCGGGACGTGCTGCGCGTCCTGGTCGGCTGCGCCGGCCTGCCCGCGGACGTCAGCCGGGCCTTCGACATCGGCGGCCCCGAGGTGCTGACGTACGTCGAGATGATGCGCCGGTACGCCGCCGTCGCCGGGCTGCCCCGGCGGCTCATCATCCCCGTGCCCGTCCTCACCCCCGGCCTGTCCAGCCAGTGGGTCGGTCTCGTGACCCCCGTACCGGCCGCCATCGCCCGCCCGCTCACCGAGTCGCTGCGCCACGAGGTGGTGTGCCGGGAACGGGACATCGAACGGTACGTGCCCAGCCCGCCCGGCCACCCCATCGGCTTCGACCGCGCCGTCGCACTCGCCCTGGAACGGGTGCGGGACGCGCAGGTCGCCACCCGCTGGTCCTCCGCCTCCGTGCCGGGCGCGCCCAGCGCCCCGCTGCCCACCGACCCGGACTGGGCCGGCGGCAGCCTGTACACCGACGTACGCGAACGCCACGCCGAGGTGGCTCCCGGCACGCTGTGGGACGTGGTCGAGGGCATCGGGGGTGAGAACGGCTGGTACTCCTTCCCGCTGGCCTGGGCGGTGCGCGGCTGGCTCGACCGCCTCGCCGGCGGGGTGGGCCTGCGCCGCGGACGCCGGGACGCCCGGCGGCTGCGGGTGGGCGACTCGCTGGACTTCTGGCGGGTGGAGGAGATCGAGCGCGGGCGGCTGCTGCGGCTGCGCGCCGAGATGCGGCTGCCCGGCCTGGCCTGGCTGGAGATGCGCGTCGAGGAGGACGGCACCGGCGGCGCCCGCTACCGGCAGCGGGCCCTGTTCCACCCGCACGGGCTGCTCGGCCAGCTGTACTGGTGGAGCGTGTCGCCCTTCCACGCGGTCGTCTTCGGCGGCATGGCCCGCAACATCGTCCGCGCCGCCGAACGCACCCGGCGGCAGGGCACCGCGTCCCGGACGGGAGGCTGACACCGATGCGCGTCCAGGTCGTCCTGTTCACCTCCGACCTCCGGCTCCACGACCACCCACCGCTGCGCGAGGCGCTGGCGGCCGCCGACGCGGTCGTACCGCTCTTCGTGCGGGACCGTGCCGTGACCGCGGCCGGGTTCGCCACCCCCAACCGCAGCGCGTTCCTCGCCGACTGCCTCGCCGGCCTCGACGCCGGGCTGCGCGAGCGCGGCGGGCGGCTCGTGGTGCGCTCCGGCGACCTGGTGGAGGAGGTGTGCCGGGTGGTGCGCGAGGCCGGCGCCGACGAGGTGCACCTGTCGGCGTCGCACAGCCGCTTCGCCACGCGGCGCGAGGAGCGGCTGCGCCGGGCACTGGAGTCCACCGGATGCCGGCTGTCCGTGCACGACGCGGTCACCGTGGCCGTACCGCCCGGTGACCTGACCCCCGCCTCCTCGGACCACTTCGCCGTCTTCACGCCGTACTTCCGGCGCTGGAGCCAGGCCCGGCTGCGCGCGGCCGTCGGCGCTCCGCGCCGCGTCGACGTCCCCGACCACGTCGGCGGCGAGCCGCTGCCCGCCCGCGACGCCGTCCCCGGCGTCTCGCCCGCCCTGCCGGCCGGCGGGGAAGGCGAGGGCCGGGCGCGGATGACCGCCTACTGGCGCAAGGGACTGGACGCCTACGACGACACCCGCGACGACCTGGCCGCCGACGCCACCTCGAAACTCTCCGCGCACCTGCACTTCGGCACCCTGTCCCCGGTGGAGCTCGTCCACCGGGCCCGCCGCCACGGCGGTCCCGGCGCCGAAGCGCTGGTCCGGCAGCTCGCCTGGCGCGACTTCCACCGCCAGGTCCTCGCCGCCCGCCCCGACGCGGCCCGCACCGACTACCGCACCCGGCACGACCGGTGGCGCACCGAGGACACCGCGCGGCACGACATCGAGGCCTGGCGGGAGGGCCGTACCGGCTATCCGGTGATCGACGCGGCGATGCGGCAGCTGCGCCACGAGGGCTGGATGCACAACCGCGCCCGGCTGCTCACCGCCAGCTTCCTGAGCAAGACGCTCTACGTCGACTGGCGGATCGGCGCCGCGCACTTCCTGTACTGGCTGGTCGACGGGGACGTGGCCAACAACCAGCTGAACTGGCAGTGGGTGGCCGGCACCGGCACCGACACCCGCCCCAACCGGGTCCTCAACCCGGTCACCCAGGCCAGGAGGTACGACCCCGAGGGCGCCTACGTGCGTCGCTGGCTGCCCGAACTGCGGGGCGTCGAGGCGCCCGCGGTGCACGAGCCCTGGAAACTGCCGGACGCCGACCGGGCCGCGCTGGACTATCCGGGCCCGCTGGTGGAGCTGGCCGAGGGCCTGGAACGCTTCCGCCGGGCCCGCGCCCGCTGACCCCGCGCGCGGCGGATCCGGTCAACCGCGGCGGACCGGCCGCGCCGCCCACCGCAGGACGGCCGAGCGGCCCCCGTCGGGCACCGTCCACAGCGGGTGGCCGCGCAGCCCCCAGCGCCCCAGCAGCGCGTTGGCGGCGAGGAAACCGCTGGTGGCGGCGCGTTCCATCAGGGCCACCGGCAGATCCGTGCGCACCGCGTCGCCCGCGACGACCAAGCCCGGCACGGGCGTGCGCACGGTGGGCCGGTCGCCGTGCCCGCCGACCGGGAACAGCGGGCAGTCGGCCCGCCACTCGTGGCGGGCGTCCACGACACCGGCCCGGCGGGTCTCCGGGTACACGCGGTGCAGCGCGCCGAGCAACTCCCGCTGCCGGCGCTCCCGGTCGGTGTCGCCGGGCAGGGCGTAGGCGTGCAGTTCCACCACCGACCCGCCGGTGCGGGCGGCCCAGCGGGCGGCCTCGCCCTCCCAGCGGTCCAGGACGCTGACGTTGTCCAGCGTGCCGTAGCCGCTGGTGCCCAGGAAGCCGGGCCGGTCGCCGCGCACCGGCCGGTCCAGCCAGAGCCGGGAGACCAGGAACGGCGGCGCGGTGCGCAGCCGCGCGATCCGCTCGCGCCACGGCGCGCCCCCGAGGCCCGTGGAGCGGGCGACCAGGGCGCGCAGGGCGCCCGGGTCCGCGGCCAGCACCACGGCGTCGCAGCGCTCCTCCCCGCCGCCGGCGGCCACCGCGAAGCCGCCGCCGGTCAGCGCCGTCACCGCCTCGACCTCGGTCGCCGTGCGCAGCAGCGCCCCGCGGCGGGCCAGATATCCGGCGAGCGGATCCCACAGGGCCCGCGGGAACGGCTCGCCGGGCACGTCGAACAGCAGGCCCTCGGCCGAGCCGAGGAAGTAGATGTGGAACATCAGCGCCATCTCTGCCGCCGACAGCACGCGCGGGTCGGCGAAGAAGCTGCGGGAGAAGACCTCGAAGGCGAGATGCCGGGCCGCGGCCGGGAAGCGGATCTCCTCCAGGAAGTCGTGGGCGCTGGTCGCGTCCAGCCGGTCGTACACCTCCGGCACCCGCACGTCGAGCAGTCCGAGCGCGGCCCGGACGTTCAGCCGCGCCAGGTCGCGCCCCCGGAAGGAGGGGCTGAGCGCGGCGAACCCGAGCGCGCCGAACGGCGGGGTGCGCGGGACGTACCGGAAGCCGTCGCGGGCGCCGTCCGCGTGCCGCAGGGGGTAGTCGGGCAGGGCGGTGAGGCGGGACAGGGCCGGATCGGTGCGGCGCAGCAGGGCGCGCAGGTTGTAGTACTGGCGGAAGAAGGCGTGGAAGCCGCGGCTCATCGTGACCGTGCTGCCGTCGGCCAGCCGCGTGGGCCGGCCCGCCAGCCGGCCGCCGAGCACCTCCTCGCGCTCGTAGAGGGTGATCCGGACCCCGCGCTCGGCCAGCGCGGTCGCCGCGGTCAGCCCGGCGATGCCGCCGCCGACGACCACCGTGTGCGGGGCGCGGGCGGGGTCGGCGCGCAGGGCGCCGGGCGGCGCGGGCAGCAGCCGGGCCAGCCGGTCCCGGCCGGGGCGGGGGGCGCGCCGGGTCATCGGGCGGCCCCGCCCGGCTGCCCGGCGGCCGGCCGGCGGGCCACCACGGTGTGCGTGACGCCGGTCTGCCAGCCGGGCAGCGGCAGCACCCGCACCCGCTCGAAACCGGCCCGTTCGATCCGCCGGCCCAGCGCGTCGGCGGTGTCGAAGCCGAGGACTCCGCGCCACAGGTGGCGGTAGAGCGGCCCGTCCCCGAGCAGGGTGGCGACCGGCAGGACCAGTCCGCCGCACACCGCGGTCCACACGGCGCGGTGCACGGCCCGCCCGCTCAGCGCGTACTCGTGCACGGCGAGGCGGCCGTGCGGGGCCAGCAGCCGGTGGACGGCGGCGAGTACGGCGTCCGGGTCGGCGGTGTTGCGCAGCAGGTACGCGGCGAACACCGCGTCGAACGGGCCGTCCACCCCGGCCTCGGCCAGCCGCTCCACCGGGGCGTGCACGAAGCGCACCGGCCGGGGCCGGCGCCGGGCGGCGGCGCGCCGGAGCATGCCCGCCGAGGCGTCGACGGCGGTGATGTCCGCGCCGGGCAGTACGGCGGCCAGCGCGGCCGTGGACGCCCCGGTTCCGCAGCCCAGGTCCAGCACCCGCAGCCCGCTCCCGTCCGCCGGGAGACCGAGCCGCCGGACCGAACGGCGCAGATGGGCGTGGTACCCGGGGTTGGCGGCCACCAGGGTGTCGTAGCTGCGGGCGGCGCGGTCGAAGGCACGGGCCAGCTCGTCGCCGTGCAGGACAGGGGAGGCGGCCGGGGGCGTGGGGGGTGGCGGGGACATGGGCGGTGGCTCCGGGAGTCGGGCGGCGTGCGGTGGTGGCCGCGAGGTCAGGTGGGGGCGGGAGGGGTTCGGCGGGGGGTGAAGGGCAGGGTCAGGGCCGAGACGAGCATCGCGGCGGCCGGTACGTGCGCGCCGATGCCCAGGTCCTCCGCCAGGCCGGTGCGGCCGTCCAGGAAGCGCAGCAGCCGTGGCGCGGGCACGTGTGTGAACAGGCGGGTGAAGAGGGCCGGCCCGTCGACCCGGCCGCGGTCCAGGGCGTGCAGCAGGACGGCGTCCATGAGACGGGCGCGGGCGGGGTGCGGGCGGGGAGGCAGCGGACACCGCCCGCTGTGCAGGGCGGCGGCGACCGCGGCCGTCTGCCGCTGGACGGCGCTGAAGGTGTAGCCCGTCGAGGGGCGGGTCGCGCCGGCGCAGGCACCGATCCGGTACACGTCCGGCGCGGTCCGCCGGGGGAAACCCGCGTCGGTCATCGGGATCACGCCCTGCTCGCAGCCGGTGATCTCATACCCCGTCAGGCCCAGCACGCGCCGCGCGTAGTCCAACAGCGCCCGCTCGTACCCGGCACGGTCCCTCACCCGCCCGGAGAACTCCGTGTACTCCACCAGCGCCTCGCACGGGCCGACGGGCAGGACGTAGCCGAAGGACAGCCCCTGGGCCGGCTGCGGCGTGCGGAAGTCCATCAGCTCCACGACGGACGGCTCGAACACCGGCCGCGCGCTGCGCACGAACCAGCCGCGGAAGTGCTGGAGCAGCGTCGTACGGGCCGGTGGCAGGCGGTGCAGCGGGCGGGAGTCGAAGACCCGGCGGGCGCGCACGGCGACCGGCGTGCCGTCCGCGTGCCGGGCGTGCACCAGGGCGCCACCGCCGGGCAGCGGGGCGATACGGTCGACGGCCGCCTCGACCCGGGTGACCCGGCCGCCGCTCGCCGCCATCGCCCGGCCGGCCAGTTCCTCGAAGGCGTCGGAGCGGAGCATCTTGTAGCGCAGCGGGGCGATGCCGGCGGTCACGGCCGTGCCGTCGGCGCCGTGGACGCGCAGCCGCTGCCAGGAGGCGGTCAGGGCCCCGTCGTACGGGCCGCCGTCCGGTTCCCAGAAGCACCAGGTGCGCGGTGCGGCGCGGGCCGGGCCGGGCGGGGCTGCCAGCAGCACGGTGTCCAGGCGCCGGGCGTGCGCCGGGGGCCGGGCCAGCCGCAGCGCGAGCGACAGCCCCGCCGCGCCGGCCCCCACGACGGCCACATCGGCGTCCAGCTCCACGTCCCTCGCTCCTCTCGGGGCCGCCTTCCGCGTCCCGTGGTGTGACGAGCGTCCGGCCGACCGGACCGTACGGACGCGGCACCCGGCGTGTCGCGTGTCCCCGCCCCGCGGCGCACCACATCATCCGAACGGCGCAGCCGCTTCGGCGCCCTGGCGCGGAAGGGACATATGCAGGGGATGTCAGGACCGGCGAGAGGAACCGCGATGCGCTCCACCAGCACATGCACCGGCACCGGGCCGGTGCCCGGGCCGTTCGCAGGGATGCCGTTCGGTGCCGCGGGCCGCCCCGGAGGGGTCCGTTGAGCCGGGCCGTGCCAGGGCCCACCGACCACGTGGTGGTCGTCGGCGCCGGTCTGGCCGGCCTGTCCGCCGCCCTGCACCTGCTCGGCGCGGGCCGCCGGGTGACCGTGGTCGAGCGCGACGCCGGGCCCGGCGGACGCGCCGGCCGGATCGAGCGCGGCGGCTACCTGATCGACACCGGGCCCACCGTGCTGACCATGCCGGAGATCGCCGACGAGGCGTTCGCGGCGGTCGGCGCCTCGCTCCACGACCGCGTCGAGCTGATCGGGCTGCACCCGGCCTACCGGGCCCGTTTCGCCGACGGCAGCACCCTCGACGTGCACACCGACGCCGACGCGATGGAGGCGGAGGTGGAACGCTTCGCCGGGCCCGGTGAGGCCGCAGGCTACCGGGGCCTGCGGCACTGGCTGACCGAGCTGTACCGCGCCGAACGGCACCGGTTCCTCGACGCCGACTTCGACTCGCCCCGGCAACTGCTGGGGCCCGGCCTGCTCGCGCTGACTCTGCTCGGCGGCTTCGGCCGCTGGGAGGCCGCCGTCGCCCGGCACCTGCGCGACGAACGGCTGCGCCGCGTCTTCACCTTCCAGGCGCTGTACGCGGGGGTGCCCCCGGCACGCGCCCTGGCCGCCTACGCGGTCATCGCCTACATGGACACCGTCGCCGGCGTGTACTTCCCGCGCGGCGGCATGCACGCCCTGCCCCGTGCGATGGCCGAGGCCGCGGAGGAGGCCGGCGCGGCCTTCCACTACGGACACGCGGTCACCCGGCTGGAACGCTCCGGCGAGCGTGTCACCGCCGTGATCGCCGGCGAACTCCGCATCCCCTGCGACGCGGTCGTCCTCACCCCCGACCTGCCGGTCACCTACCGCCTGCTGGGCCGCATCCCGCGCCGCCCGCTGCGGCTGCGGCACGCCCCGTCGGCCGTGGTCCTGCACGCCGGCTGCGACCGTACCTGGCCCGAACTCGCCCACCACACCCTGTCCTTCGGCCGGGCCTGGCGGCGCACCTTCGACGAACTCACCCGCACCGGCGACCTGATGAGCGACCCCTCGCTGCTGATCACCCGGCCCACCGCGACCGACCCCGCGCTCGCACCGCCCGGCCGCCACCTGCACTACGTCCTCGCGCCCTGCCCCAACTCCGACATCGGGCCCCGCACCGCCGACTGGCCTTCCCTGGGACCGCGGTACCGCGACAGCGTGCTGCGGACCCTGGAGCACCGGGGGCTGGCCGGTATCGCCGCCGCGATCGAGGAGGAGTGCCTGGTGACCCCGTCGGACTGGGCCGCGCGGGGGCACGCGGCCGGTACGCCCTTCTCGGCGGCGCACACCTTCACCCAGACCGGCCCGTTCCGCCCCCGCAACCTGGTACGCGGCACGTCCAACGCCGTCCTCGCCGGCTGCGGCACGACCCCGGGCGTGGGAGTCCCCCCGGTCCTCCTGTCGGGCAGGCTGGCGGCCGCCCGCATCACGGGGACCGGCAGCACGACGTCCCGGCCGGCGGGAACGCCGGCCCACCAAGAAGGAGCCCGCGCGTGACCGGGACGCCGTACCACCGCCCGGATGCCGGCCGGTCCGGAAGCAGCCCCCGTACACCGGGCACTCCGCCGGAGAGTCGTCCATGACGGCGCGGGAGCTGGACGCCGCCGGCATCACCGACGCGGGCCTGCGTGCCGCCTACGCCCGGTGCCGGGAGCTGAACGCCCGGCACGGGCGCACCTACTTCCTCGCCACCCGGCTGCTCACCCCCGGCCGACGGCCCGCCGTACACGCCCTGTACGGCTTCGCCCGCTGGGCCGACGACATCGTGGACTCCCTCGACAGCACCGCCGGCCCGCAGGCCCGCGCCCGCGCGCTCGACCGGCTGGACGCCGATCTCGCCCGGGGCCTCGCCGGCGGCGCGGGAGCCGAGCCGGTGGTGCGGGCGCTCGCCGACACCGCCCGCCGCCATGCCATCGACCACCGCCACTTCGCCGACTTCCTCGCCGCCATGCGCAGCGACCTGACGACCGCCTCCTACGCCACCTACACCGACCTGCGCCGCTACATGCACGGCTCCGCCGCGGTGATCGGCCTGCAGATACTGCCGGTACTCGGCACGGTGGCACCCCGCCGGCAGGCCGAGCCGTACGCCGCCGAACTGGGCGTCGCCTTCCAGCTCACCAACTTCCTGCGGGACGTGGGGGAGGACCTCGACCGCGGACGCGTCTACCTCCCCGAGGACCTCCTCGCCGCCCACGGCGTCGACGGCGGCCTGCTCCGCCACTGCCGGGCCACCGGCCGTACCGAACCCCGGGTCGTGCGCGCGCTGCGGGAGTTCGCCTCGCTCACCCGCGCCGCCTACCGGCGCGCCGCCCCCGGCATCGACCTGCTCGACCCGGTCTCCCGGCCCTGCATCCGCACCGCGTTCGTCCTGTACGGCGGCATCCTCGACGCCGTCGCGGGCACCGGGTACGCCGTGCTGCACCGCCGCGCCGCGGTGCCCCGGCGGCGCCGGGCCCTGGTCGCCGCGGACGGCCTGGTACGACTGACGGCGGCCCGCACCGCCGCCCGCCTCTGCGGACGCAGCGCGCCACCACCCCCCGCACTCACGGAAGCCCACGCCGGCTGTGAGGAGGTCGCGTGAGGTTCCACCCCCGGCGGCTGCCCCTGCGCCTGCGCCGCGCCCCCGTCGCCTGGGAACAGCAGCGGCCCACCTGGCGTGAGGCCCGGCCCGCGTCGATCGCCGGCGCGCTCGAACGGGCCCGGGGCCGGCCCACCGGTAACTGGTATGTCGTCGGCGCCTCCCGCCACCTGCGTTCCGGTCGGCCGCTGGCCCGTACGGTCGCCGGACGGGAGGTCGTGCTGTGGCGGAACGGCGAGGGGCGGCCGGTGGCCGGGCCGGGAAGCTGCCCGCACCTGGGGGCGCCGCTCGGGGACGGCGCGGTGCGCTGCGGCACCCTGGTGTGCCGCTGGCACGGACTCGCCCTGGACGGCGGCCCGTTCGCCGGCTGGATGCCGTATCCGGCCCACGATGACGGCGTGTTGCTCTGGGTACGGCTGGACGCGGCCGGTGCGGAGGAACCCACCGGCCACCCGCCGGTGCCGGTGCGCCCCGCGGCGGCCGGGGCGTTGACCGCCGTGTACACCGGGGTGGGCCGGTGCGAGCCCGAGGACGTCGTCGCCAACCGGCTCGACCCCTGGCACGGCGCGTGGTTCCACCCGCACTCCTTCACCGACCTCACCGTGGTCCGGGCCCCCGGCCGGGGCGAGGACGGCGACGCGTTCACGGTGGACGTGTCGTTCCGGGTCGCCGGACGGCTGGTCGTCCCGGTGCGCGCGGAGTTCACCGCTCCGGGGCCGCGCACGGTGGTGATGCGGATCGTGCGGGGCGAGGGGGAGGGGTCCGTCGTGGAGACCCATGCCACCCCGCTCGGGCCGGACGCGCTGGGCCGGCCGCGCACGGCGGTCGTGGAGGCCGTCGTCGCCACCTCCGGCCGGACCGGATTCGCCGCGGCCCGCCACGCCGCCCCCCTGCTGCGCCCCCTGGTCCGGGCCGCCTCCGCCCGCCTGTGGCGCGACGACCTGGCGTACGCCGAGCGCCGCTGGACCCTGCGCTCGTCCGGTCGCCTGCCCGGCTGAGCGCACCGGGCGGCCGCGAGCCGGGGGGTGCCCGCAGGTGCCGGAGGGTTTCATCTCGTTGTCATAGACGCGTCACGGAGAGCGAGTTAGAGTTACCGGAAGATCACGCACCGCCGCTCCACCGGCCTCTGCGTGACGCACCGGCAACAGTATTGCCATTCCACGGGGGAAGGGGAAAGGCGTGCACGTCACGCGTGCGGTCGACGCACCGAGGGAAAGCCACTCCGGGCCATCGGGGGCATCGGTCCGCGAACAGACGGACGACCACTTAGCGTCCATCGACGCCCAGCCGCCCGCCCGAGTGAACTCCCGTCCCACTGACCGGAGTCGGCGGCTTCCACACCGCGCGGAGCGGTGTCCTCACGGCGCGGTCACCGCGCCGCGCCCAGGACCCGTCGCAGCCGGGGACGGCACCCCGGCCGCCCCGTGTCCGTACGCCCGTGCGCGTCTTCCACGCCGTCGCGCCGGGCGGCCCGTCGACGGGCCGGGCACGCACCACGGCTGAGGCCGCCCGCTCCTGACGTCCGGACCGGACGGCATGCGCGGGCACTCGGCCCTACCACCTCAAGGACCCACGTCCGCGGCATGTCCCGCGACGGCACCGCCCCATGTCCTCGGCCCGCCTGTGCCCGGCCGTGCCCGGGGCGTCGTCGGCGTGCCGTCGGCACCGCACCACTCGTACCACCTCCGTCACGCTCGACCGTTTCCGAAGGTGCTCGATGATCTTTCGCAATGCGTACGACCTGGTCCTCGACGACCTTTTCCTCGACCTGAGCGGTTTCATCCCCGGTATCGATCTCACGCTCAAGATCGAAGGCCTCAACCTCGCGGGGTCCATCAAACTGAAGGCGGCCGTGGGCCTGCTGGAGGACCTGGAGCACCGAGGCGTGCTCAAGCCCGGCGGCCGGGTCATCGAGTCCTCCTCCGGCAACCTCGGCATCGCGCTCAGCTCCGTCTGCGCGGCCCGCGGCTACCGGTTCACCTGTGTCGCGGACCCCAACACCGCGGCCACCAGCGTCCGTCTGATGCGGGCGTACGGCGCCGAGGTGGTCATCGTCGACCGCCGGGACGCCAACGGCGGCTTCCTCCAGTCCCGCATCGACCACATCCACGCCCGGCTGGCCGAGGACCCCGGCCTGGTGTGGCCCAACCAGTACGCCAACGAGGCCAATCCGCAGGCCCATTACCGGCGCACCGCCCCGGCCCTGCTCAAGGAGCGCGAGGTCGACGTCCTCTTCGTCGGCGCGGGCACCACCGGCACCCTGCGGGGCTGCGCCGAGTACTTCCGCGAGCACTCTCCCGGTACCCGCATCGTCGCGGTCGACACCGCCGGTTCGGTCACCTTCGGCTCCGCCCCGGCCCGCCGGCACATCCCCGGCCTGGGCACGAGCCGGCGCCCGGAGATCTTCCGGGACGGACTCGTGGACGAGGTCGTCATGGTGCCCGAGGGCGAGGCGGTGCGCATGTGCCGGCGGCTCGCCACCGGGCGGGGGATCCTCACCGGCGGCTCCACCGGTTCGGTGCTCGCCGCGGTCGAGACCCGCCACCGCGACATCCCCGAGGGCGCCTCGGTGGTCGCCATCAGCCCGGACCTCGGCGAGCGCTACCTCGACACGATCTACGACGACGACTGGGTCGGCGAGCGCTTCGGCGCCGTCGACGACTGACCCGGACCCCGTCGCCGTCCGCCCCACCACGCACCACGCACCAGAGACAGAAGGAGCCACCATGTTCGAATTCGATGTCGTCAACGGCCGTACCGTCCGGGACATCGTCCGCGACGGCCGCCGGGACATCGTCCGGGTCGTGCGCGACACCTACCTGGCCCACCACGCCGGGCGTTCCGTGAACCCGGACAGCTACTTCCTGCGCTTCCCGGAGAAGCCGGCGGACCGGATCATCGCCCTGCCCGCCTACCTCGACGGCGAGCGCGAGGTCGCCGGCATCAAGTGGATCGCGAGCTTCCCGGCCAACATCGAACGCGGCATCCCCCGCGCCTCGGCCACGCTCGTCCTGAACGACGCCGAGACCGGCTACCCGTTCGCGCTCCTGGAGGCCTCCCAGATCAGCGCCGCCCGCACCGCCGCCTCCGCCGTCCTGGCGGCGGACGTCCTCACCGGCGGGCGCAAGGGCGGCCGGCTCGCGGTGGTGGGCGCGGGCATCATCGCCCGCAACATCCTGGAGTTCTTCCACGCCGAGCAGTGGACGTTCGACCAGGTCGCGGTGTACGACCTGAGCCAGGAGTACGGCACGGCCCTGGCGGCCCACGCCACCGAGCGGCTGGCCTACCCGGCGTCCTACGCCGAGACCCTCGAGGAGGCCGTGTCCGGCGCCGACGTGGTCGTCTTCGCGACCACGGCCGGTGAGCCGTACGTCCTCGAACCCGACGCCTTCGCGCCCGGGCAGATCGTCCTCAACATCTCCCTGCGGGACATCGGCCCCGAACTCATCGTCGGCTCCTACAACGTGCTGGACGACGTCGACCACTGCCTGAAGGCCAACACCTCCCCGCACCTGGCCGAACAGAAGTACGGCAACCGGGACTTCGTCACCGGCACCCTCGCCGAGGTCATCAACGGCGAGGCCACCGTCGGCACCGACAAGCCGGTCGTCTTCTCGCCCTTCGGCCTGGGCGTCCTGGACCTCGCCGTGGGCCTCGAAGTGCACCGCGTGGCCGCCGAGTCCGGCCGCGTCACCGCCATCGCCGACTTCTTCGGGGAGACCGAGCGGTGGTGACGACTTCCCTCCAGCAGACCGCGGCCGCGGGCACCGTCGGCATCATCGGCCTGGGCTCGCGCGGCATCGGCGTCCTCGAACGCCTCGTCACCCGCGCCGCACGGCCGGACTGGGCCGGGCGCCGGCTCGTCGTCGACGTGGTGGACCCGGACGGCACCGGCGTCGGCATCCACACCGTGGACCAGCCCGACCACCTGCTGCTCAACACCGTCTGCGCGCAGGTGAGTCTCTTCCCCGACGAGTCCACGGTCGGCGCGGCCGTCGGCGACCAGGGGCCCGACCTGTACACCTGGGTGACGGACCGGGGCCTGAAGGTGGGCGAGGACGGCTACACGCTCGGCGCCGAGGGCCGGTCGGTACGGCCGGACGACTACCTGCCCCGGCGGGTGCTCGGCGAGTACCTCGCCTGGTTCCTGCGGCGCCTCCTCGACCGCGTCCCCGACCACGTGGAGATACGTTTCCACCGCGCCACGGCGACCGGCCTCACCGCCGGCCCGGACGACTCCCGGGAGATCACCCTGGACACCGGCGAGACCCTGCGGGTGGACACGGTCTTCCTCACCACCGGCCACACCCCGCCGGCCGACCCGGCCCCCGGGGCACCGGGCGCGTCCCGGCGCATCCACGCGATCTACCCGCCCGCCCGGGCCTTCGCGGACGTCACCGCCGGCCAGACCGTCGCCCTCGGCGGCACCGGCCTGTCCGCCATGGACGTCCTCGCCTCGCTCACCCTCGGCCGGGGCGGCCGGTACGAGGCGGCCGACGGCGGCCTGCGCTACCTGCCCAGCGGACGCGAGCCGCGCGTCCTGCTGTTCTCCCGGACCGGCATCCCCTTCCGGGCCCGGCCCGCCGCCAACCGCACCGGCGGACCGTACCGGCCGGTGGTGTTCACCGCCGAGGCCCTGGACCGCCTGCGCGCCTGCGCGGACGGCCGCCCGCTGAGCCTGCACGGCGACCTGCTCCCGCTGATCCGCACCGAGATGCGCATCGCCTTCCACCGCCGCGGCACCGCCCTCGCCCGGGGCACCGACGCCGAGGACACCCTGACGGCGCGGCTCCGCACGGCGGCGGACACGGGAACCCTGGACGACGAGCTGCGCGCCCTGGACCGGGAACACGCCGAGCGGTTCGGCCACTTCGACCCCCAGGAGCTGCTCTTCCCCGACACGGCCGCCTTCGACTCCAGCGACGCCTACCAGAAGTGGTACGAGGAGCGGCTGCGGTCGGACCTGGTGGAGGCACGGCTCGGTCTCGGCGGCAGTCCCACCAAGGCCGGCCTGGAGGTGCTGCGCGACCTGCGCGACGTCGTCCGCCACGCTGTCGACTTCGGCGGCCTGGACGAGGACTCCCACGACGAGTTCTACGGCTCCTTCACCGCCACCCTCAACCGCTCGGTGACCGGCCCGCAGCTCGACCGGCACGAGGAGCTGCTCGCCCTGCTGGAGGCCGGGATCGTCAGCGTCCCCTTCGGGCCCGCGCCGCGCGTCGAGTGGGACGGGACGGCGTGGCGGATCTCCTCCACCGGTCTCGACACCGGCCACAGCGCACCGGCCGACTGGCTCGCCTACGCCACGTCGGGCCAGCCCGACGTGGAGGCGACCGGCAGCCCGCTGCTGGCGGACCTCGTGTCCGGCGGGCGGATCCGCCGGCACCGCCCCGGCGCCCGCAGCAGCCGCGGTGTCGACATCACGGCGGACCAGCACCCCGTCGCCGCCGACGGCCGGCCCGACCGGAAGGTCCGCGTCCTCGGCCCGCTCTGCGAGGGGGCCACCTTCTACAACCACTACGTGCCCTCGCCCGGCGGCCGCAACCGCGCACTGGCGGACGCCGACCGGTGCGTCACCGCCGTACTGGCCGAACTCGCCGCCGCCACCGAGCCCGAGACCACCAGGAGCACCGCGCCGTGACCCTCATCGTCGCCACCCGGATCGACGCCGTCGGACAGCTCGCCGAGGAAGGCGTCACCGTCACCGTCGAGCCCCGCGGGACCGGCACGCCGGCCCCGGCCGTCGAACTCGCCATCCTCAACCTGATGCCGGACAAGCCGGTCACCGAGACCCAGCTGCTGCGCCTGCTGTCCGGCACCGGCCTGCCCGTCCGCGTCACCCTGCTGCGCCCCCGGGACCACACCTCCAAGAGCACACCCGAGGCGTACCTGAAGGAGCACTACCTGACGCACGAGGACGTCGCCGGCCGCCGTTTCGACGCCCTGATCGTGACCGGCGCCGCCGTCGAGCTGCTGCCCTTCGAGCAGGTGACGTACTGGGACGAGCTGCGCGGCATCATGGACTGGGCCGAAAAGCACGTCACCTCCGCCCAGTACGTCTGCTGGGGCGCCCAGGCCGCGCTGTACCACCGCTACGGCATCCCCAAGCACGAGCTGCCCGGCAAGCTGTTCGGCAACTTCCCGAACACGCTCACCGACCCCTCCTCCCCGCTCCTGGCGGGCTTCGAGCCGGTCGTGACGGTGCCCCAGTCCCGGCACACCGAGAACCGCCGCGCCGACTTCGAGAGAACCGGGGAGCTGCGGATCCTGGTGGAGTCGCCCGAGTCCGGGGTGCACATCGCCGTCGGCCGGGACGGCCGGGAGCTGTACGTCTCCGGGCACCCCGAGTACGACCCCGACACGCTGCTGCGGCAGTTCCGCCGCGACCAGGCCAAGGGCGCGGACATCGCCCTTCCGGCCAACTACTTCCCCGGCGACGATCCGTCGGCGGCCCCGGTGGAGAACTGGCAGGATGCCGGACGGCTCTTCTACCGCAACTGGCTGCGCGGTCTCACGCGCGACGGAATCCCCCTGGCCGACATCACGGCCGAGAAGTCAGGAGTGTAAGCGTGTCGGTTCTGCAGTCACTGGTCTCGTTCGCCCTGGTGTCGGCCCTGCTGGTGATCATGCCGGGCGTGGACACCGCACTGGTCATCCGCAACACGGTGGCGCGCGGGCGGCTCCACGGGTTCATCACCGGCGTGGGTGTGGGCGTCGGCGCCGTCATCTGGGGCGGGGCGATCGCGGTGGGCATCGGCGCGCTGCTGGACGCCTCCGAGACGGCGTACACCGTGTTCCGGATCGTCGGCGCCGCCTACATGGTCTGGCTGGGCATCGGGCTGTGGCGCTCGGCCCGGGCCATCGGCGCGGGACAGGAGAAGGACACCGAGCTGGAACCGGAGTCCGCCTCGCTGTGGCGCTCCTTCGGCCGGGGCATGCTCAACAACCTGGCCAACCCCAAGGTCGGTGTCTTCTACGGCGCCACCATCCCGCAGTTCATCCCGTCCGGCGCGTCCCCCGCGCTCATGGGCACCGCGCTGGCCGGCGTCAACGCGCTGGAGGCGGTGATCTGGTACGGCCTGATCAGCCTCGGCGCCCACGGCCTGCGCACCTGGATGAAGCGCCGCACGGTCCGCCGCAACGTCGACGCCACAGCGGGCACCGTCATGATCGCCTTCGGCATCGTGATGGCGGTCGAGAGCTGAGCCGCGGCACCGGGGCGGCCGGGGGCGGCGACCGCGTTCCCGCCCCCGGCCACCCCGGACGCACGGCACTCCCGCACCGCCCCGCAGCCCCACACCCGCTAGGGAGAATCCGATGACTTCCCGTGTTGTCCTGGTCGCCGACCCGCTGCCGGCCACCGCCCTGGAGCGCCTCGGCCCGGAGTACGAGATACGCCACTGCGACGGCGCCGACCGCGCGCGGCTGCTGGCCGCCGTGACCGACGCCGACGCCCTCCTGGTCCGCAGCGCCACCACCGTGGACGCCGAGGTCCTCGCGGCCGCCCCGCGGCTCGCCGTCGTCGGCCGGGCCGGGGTCGGCATCGACAACATCGACGTCGCCGCCGCCACCGAGGCCGGTGTCGTCGTGGTCAACGCCCCGGCCGCCAACGTCGTCAGCGCCGCCGAACTGACCTGCGGGCTGCTGCTGGCGGCGGCCCGTGACATCCAGAGCGCCGGCACGGAGGTGAAGTCCGGCATCTGGAAGCGCAGCACCCACGTCGGCACCGAACTCGCCGGCAAGACCCTGGGGATCGTCGGGCTCGGCCGCATCGGGCTGGCCGTGGCCCGGCGCATGGCCGCCTTCGACATGACGGTCCTCGGCCACGACCCCTACGCCACGGCCCAGACGGCGGACCAGCACGGCATCAAGCCGGTGCCCCTGGAGGAACTGCTGTCCCGCTCCGACTTCATCACCGTCCACGTCCCGCGGACGCCCCGGACCGTCGGCCTGATCGGCGAGGCCGAACTCCGCCTGGTCAAGCCCACGGCCTACCTCGCCAACGTCGCCCGCGGCGGCATCGTGGACGAGGCGGCCCTGTACACGGCCCTGCGCGAGTCCCGGCTCGCGGGCGCCGCCCTGGACGTCTTCGACGACGAGCCGTGCACCGACTCGCCCCTCCTCGGACTCGACAACGTGACGGTGACCCCGCACCTGGGCGCCAGCACCCGGGAGGCCCAGGAACGCGCGGCGACGGACGTCATCCGCGCGCTCCTGCAGACCCTCGACGGCGAGAGCGCCCCCGAGGCCCTCAACGCCCTCCGCTAGTCCGGGGATGAGGGCGGTGTACGGCCCTCGAAGGCCGCCAGGATGCGTTCCGCCGCCAGGGTCGCCGTCAACCGGCCCTCCCTGACCTGCCGTTCGAGGTCGGGGGCGGTCGCGCGGACCACCGGGTCGGAGTGCAGCCGGCCCAGGAGCTCGTCCCGGACCATCGCCCAGGTCCAACCCACCTGCTGGTCCCGCCGTTTGCCGGCCAGCCGGCCCGTCGAGTCCAGCAGCGCCCGGTGCTGTTCCAGGCGCTCCCAGACCGTGTCCAGGCCGGTCGACTCGCGGGCGCTGCAGTGCAGCACCGGCGGGGTCCAGAAGGCGTCCCTGCCGTGCATCAGCCGCAGCGCGCCCGCCAGTTCCCGCGCGGCGGCCCGGGCGTCGCGCTCGTGCGGGCCGTCCGCCTTGTTGACGGCGATCACGTCGGCCAGCTCCAGGACGCCCTTCTTGATGCCCTGGAGCTGGTCGCCGGTGCGGGCGAGGGTGAGCAGCAGGAAGGAGTCGACCATCTCCGCGACCGTCGTCTCCGACTGGCCGACGCCGACGGTCTCCACGAGGATCACGTCGTAGCCGGCCGCCTCCATCACCACCATCGACTCCCGGGTGGCCTTGGCGACCCCGCCCAGCGTGCCCGCGCTGGGGGAGGGGCGGACGAACGCGTCCGGGTCGACCGCCAGGCGCTCCATCCGGGTCTTGTCGCCCAGGATGGAGCCGCCGGTGCGGGTGGAGGAGGGGTCGACGGCGAGGACCGCCACCCGGTGGCCCAGCGAGGTCAGCATCGTGCCGAACGCGTCGATGAACGTCGACTTGCCGACACCGGGCACCCCGCTGATGCCGATCCGCCGCGCCCGGCCGCTGTGCGGCAGCAGCTCGGTGAGCAACCGCTGCGCCAAAACCCGGTGTTGCGCGCGGGTCGACTCCACGAGCGTGATGGCGCGGGCCACCAGGGCCCGCCTGCCGTCGAGCACGCCCTTCACATAGGTGTCGAGATCGATCGCGGCCATGCGGGGCTACAGGTCGTGGCCGAGGTCGGCCGCCAGTCGCCGCACCAGGTCGTGGGCCGCGTCCGGGATCACCGTCCCGGGCAGGAACACCTCGGCCGCGCCCATCTCCCGCAGCGTCGGCACGTCCTGCGGCGGGATGACACCACCGACCACGATCATGATGTCGTCCCGGCCCTCCTCGGCGAGCTTCTCCCGCAGCGCCGGGACGAGCGTGAGGTGACCGGCGGCCAGCGAGGACACCCCGACCACGTGCACGTCCGCCTCGACCGCCTGCCGGGCGACCTCCTCCGGCGTCTGGAACAGCGGGCCGACGTCGACGTCGAAACCGAGGTCGGCGAAGGCGGTCGCGATCACCTTCTGGCCGCGGTCGTGGCCGTCCTGGCCCATCTTGGCGACCAGGATGCGCGGCCGGCGTCCCTCGGCCTCCTCGAACGCGTCCACCAGGGCCCGGGTGCGGTGCACGTTCGCGGACTCCCCTGCCTCGTTGCGGTACACACCGGAGATCGTACGGATCTGGCTGGCGTGCCGCCCGTACACCTTCTCCAGGGCGTCCGAGATCTCACCGACCGTCGCCTTCGCGCGGGCCGCCCGCACCGCCAGCTCCAGCAGGTTGCCGGTGCCGTCGGCGGCCCGGGTGAGCGCGTCCAGCGCGTCACGGCACGCCGTCTCGTCCCGCTCCTCCCGCAGCCGGCGCAGCTTCTCGATCTGCTGGGCGCGCACGGAGGAGTTGTCGACCTTGAGGACCTCGATCTGCTCGTCGTTCTCCACCCGGTACTTGTTCACGCCGATCACCGGCTGGCGTCCCGAGTCGATCCGGGCCTGGGTGCGGGCCGCGGCCTCCTCCACGCGCAGCTTCGGGATGCCGGCGTCGATGGCCTGCGCCATGCCGCCCGCCTGCTCCACCTCCTGGATGTGCTGCCAGGCCTTGCGGGCGAGGTCGTACGTCAGCCGCTCCACGTACGCGCTGCCGCCCCACGGGTCGATGACCCGGGTGGTGCCCGACTCCTGCTGGATGAGCAGCTGGGTGTTGCGGGCGATGCGCGCCGAGAAGTCCGTCGGCAGGGCGAGCGCCTCGTCGAGGGCGTTGGTGTGCAGCGACTGGGTGTGGCCCTGGGTCGCCGCCATCGCCTCCACACACGTACGCGTGACGTTGTTGAACACGTCCTGCGCGGTCAGCGACCAGCCCGAGGTCTGCGAATGGGTGCGCAGCGACAGCGACTTGGCGTTCTTCGGGTCGAACTGCGCGACCAGCCTGGCCCACAGCAGCCGGGCCGCCCGCATCTTCGCGATCTCCATGAAGAAGTTCATGCCGATCGCCCAGAAGAACGACAGCCGGGGCGCGAACGCGTCCACGTCCAGGCCCGCCTCCCGGCCCGCCCGGATGTACTCCACACCGTCCGCGAGCGTGTACGCCAGCTCCAGGTCGGCCGTCGCACCCGCCTCCTGGATGTGGTAGCCGGAGATGGAGATGGAGTTGTAGCGGGGCATCCGCTGCGAGGTGTACGCGAAGATGTCGGAGATGATCCGCATCGACGGCTTCGGCGGATAGATGTAGGTGTTGCGGACCATGAACTCCTTCAGGATGTCGTTCTGGATGGTCCCGGCCAGCTTCTCGGGCGGTACGCCCTGCTCCTCCGCCGCCACGATGTACAGCGCCAGCACCGGCAGCACCGCGCCGTTCATCGTCATCGACACCGTCATCCTGTCCAGCGGGATGCCGTCGAACAGCTGGCGCATGTCGTAGATCGAGTCGATGGCCACGCCCGCCATGCCGACGTCACCCGTCACCCGCGGGTGGTCGCTGTCGTAACCCCGGTGCGTGGGCAGGTCGAAGGCGACCGACAGGCCCTTCTGGCCGGCCGCCAGGTTGCGCCGGTAGAACGCGTTGGACTCCTCCGCGGTGGAGAAGCCCGCGTACTGGCGGATCGTCCAGGGCTGGTTGACGTACATCGTCGGGTACGGGCCGCGCAGGTACGGCGCGATGCCCGGGTAGGTCCCCAGGAAGTCCAGGCCCTCCAGGTCACGCCCGGTGTACAGCGGCTTGACCCCGATGCCCTCCGGGGTCTCCCATACCGGCTCCGCGCCCCCGGTGGCCCGCTTCAGGGCCGCACGCCACTCGTCCTCGGTGCCGTCGGTGACCGGGGTCCCCAGCTCGATGCCGGAGAAGTCGGGGATTCCCATCAGGACACTCCCATGCGGTCGAGGGTCGCGGAGAGGACGTCGACGGCGTCGCAGCCCGCGAAGACGTAACTGTCGATGCCGGGATGGTCGCCCCGGCCCGCCAGGAACACGTGCCGGGCGCCGGCCGCGCGCAGCGACTCGGCGGCCTGCCCGGCCTGTTCGGCGTAGAGCGCGTCGCTGGAGCACAGCACGGCCTCGGTCGCGCCGCTGTCCTCGAAGCCGCCGCCGGTGACCGGTTCGATGCCGCCGGCCTGGAAGAGGTTCGCGGCGAAGGTCGCGCGGGCGGTGTACTCGGCGGGGGAGCCGAGCGTGGCCAGGAAGATCCGGGGCCGGGCGCCGGTCGCCGCCAGATGGGCGTCGGAGCGGGCGCGCAGCTCCTCGTACGCCTCGTCGCGGCGCACCCGCGGCAGACCGCCGGACGGCGGCTCGGGCGCGGGCTCGCGCTCCACCGGCTTCTCGGCCAGCAGCGGGAACTCGCTGACCCCGGTGACGGGTTCGCGGCGCTTGGCGAGCTTCTTGGAGCGCTCCGCCCAGGTCGTCGCCAGGTCGGTGCGCAGCCGGCCGGAGCGCAGCACGGCCGCCTGGCCGCCGTCGCGCTCGACCGACCGGAAGAACCGCCAGGCGGCCTCGGCGAGTTCGTCCGTCAGCCGCTCGACGTACCAGGAGCCGCCCGCCGGGTCGATGACCCGGGCCAGGTGGGACTCCTCGATCAGGATGGTCGAGGTGTTCCGGGCGATCCGCCGGGCGAACGCGTCGGGCAGCCCGAGCGCGTGGTCGAACGGCAGCACGGTCACGGAGTCGGCGCCGCCCACCCCCGCGGCGAGCGTCGCCACCGTCGTGCGGAGCATGTTCACCCACGGGTCGCGGCGGCTCATCATCACCGGCGAGGTCACCGCGTGCTGCACCTGCGCGCCCGCCTGCGGCGCCCCGCTCACCTCGGCGACCCGCGCCCACAGCCGGCGCGCCGCGCGCAGCTTGGCGATGGTCAGGAACTGGTCGGCGGTGGCCGCGTAGCGGAACTCCAGCTGGGCGACGGCCTGTTCCACGCCCAGCCCGGCCTCGGTCAGCTCCCGCAGATAGGCCACACCGGTGGCCAGCGAGGCACCCAGCTCCTGCGCCGCCGAGCCGCCCGCCTCGTGGTACGGCAGCGCGTCCACGGTCAGCGCGCGCAGCCCCGGGTACCCCTCGGCGCAGCGCGCGGCCAGCGCGGCGTACGGCGCGAAGTCCAGCGGGGTCCCGGTGCGGGCCTCGTAGCCGAGCGGGTCGCCGCCCAGGTTGCCGCGCACGGCCCCGGCGGCCACGCCCCTCTCCTCGCACAGCCCGAGCAGCGCCTCGGCGGCCCGCTCGGTGTCGCGGCCCGCGTCCAGGACGACCGGCGCCAGGTCGAGGTAGACGCCGTCGAGTGCGCGGCCCAGCTCGGAGACCGGGATGCCGCCCTCGCCCAGCACCAGCCACAGGGAGGTGCCGCCGTTCTCCAGGTCGGTGAGGACGGCGTCCGCCGTGCCGCCGGCCAGTGCCGTGTGCCGCTGCCGTACGCCCCAGCCGCCCGTGAGGGAGCCCTCCGGCCGGCTGCCCCGCACGAAGGGGGCGAAGCCCGGCAGTCCGGGGTCGGGCGCGCCGTCGCGCGCGGTGTACAGGGGCCGGGTGCGCAGCCCGTCCTCCAGCGTCGTGGACAGGGCGTCCTCGGCTGCCGCGCCGGAAAGTTCCTTGCCCGACTTGCGCAGCACGCCCTCGACCAGGCGTTGCCACTGCTCGTGTGTCGCGTCAGGGAACTCGGCGGCCAGTGAGAGCCCGTCGTCAGGCAGGACCGTCATGCTCGGATGCTAGGGCAGGCGGCTCACACCGAGGTGGAGCGGACGCTGTGAGGTTTCTCTTCTTGCGGTGGTGACCTGTGCCGCTCCGGCTCGGCGCGGCCCGCCCGGCGGCCCGGTGGACCCGGTGAACGCGGCCCCCGTGCCGCACCGCCCGCCCGGCCGCGCGGCGCCTCACCCGTGCGACGGCCCGGTGACCAGTTCCGCCCGGCGCAGGTCCAGGGTGGACAGCGTCTGCGGGCCTCCCGTGAAGGCCCGCAGCCGGAGCTGGGCGCTCTTCCTCGTCGGCACCGTGAAACCGCCCGACGGGGCCCGCAGCTCCACGGTCGCCGTGGTGTGCGCGGCGAGCGTGGCCGGGCCGCGCACCCGGGACCAGTACCGGCTCATGCCCTGGCTGGTGGTGACCATGTAGTGCGGGGTGAGCGCGGTGCCGCCGGTGTTGGCGACCCGCACGGTCAGCCGGGACAGCGTCTGCGCCGACGTGTGCCGGACCGCCGTGACGTCCATCCGCAGCGGCGGCTTCCCGGTCGCCGCCAGGGCCGCGCTGACCAGCGCCGGCGCCAGCAGCACCCCGACGGCCGCGGCCAGCGCGGGCCGGCGGCGCGGCCCGGTCAGCGGGCGCGGCCGCGGCTGCCAGGCGTGGGCGAACTCCGGCAGCGGCGCGGTGACCGCCGCCGCCAGCCACAGCGGGGTCATCATCAGGTAGTAGCCGTCCTGGGACCGGGTCGCCAGGTAGAACGCGCACCAGGGCAGCACGGTCGCGGCCGGCCCGAGCCGCCGGACGAACAGCACGAACACCGCCAGCAGGGCGGCGGCGAGCAGCACGCTCGCGTGGCCGTACCAGTCCAGCCGGTCGCTGCCGTGGGTGAAGTACAGCGAGACGTCCACCAGGCCCTGGCCGTGCAGCACCGCGCCCTGGGTCAGCGGCAGGGCGATGCCCGCGAGCCAGCGGCCCGGCTCGGTCACGGCGAGGTACGCGTTCAGCAGCAGCCAGGTGAGCACCGCGATGCCCACGATCCGCAGCACCACCCGCGCCGCCGCCCGCCGGCCCAGCTCGCCGCGCCGCACGGCGTAGATCCCGGCCAGCAGGAACGGCGTGACGAACCACGGCAGCTGCTGGGCCGCGCACGCGGCGCCGAGACACGCGGCCCGCGCCACCCCGGCGGCGCCCAGCCGGCCGCGCGCGCCCAGCCGGGGCCAGCGCACCACCACCGGCACCAGCAGCGCCAGGGCGACGATCGCCGGATAGCCCTGCCGGGCGTACCCCGGCAGGAAGCCGAAGCCCAGGCAGACCATCGTCGCCGCCGAACGCCACGGCACCGGCAGCAGCCGCCACAGCACCACCGCGGCCGTCACCAGCGCCGCCGTCGCCACCGCCGTCGCCGGGGCGCCACCGTGGCCCAGCCACAGCAGCGGGGCGGTGAGCAGCGGCATGAGCGGGGGATAGCCGTACGTCAGGTCGTACCCGCCGTCTATGGTCGGCGTCAGCGCGACGTGCCTGGCCTGGAACAGCCAGGGCCACGGCTGCCCGTACACCGGGTGGCCCGCGGCGAGTTCCCGCGCGGCCTGGGTGGTCAGGGCCGCCTCGTCGCCGCCGGCGTGGTTCAGCGTCCACGCGCACAGGACGAGGGTGACCGCGGTGGCCAGGACCACCAGGTCCAGGCGGGCCAGCGAGCGGGTACGGCGGACCGTCAGGGCGAGCACGCCGGTCACCAGGATCGAGGCGTAGCAGACCGAGACGGCCCCGGCGAGGACCAGCCGGTGCGTGACAGCCTGGGTCCACAGCGAACGGGTGCCGATGAACAGGCTCACGTCGGCGAGGAGCGTCAGCACGCGATGCCACTGTGCGGGACTGTCCGGGACCTGGGGGGTGGTACCCGGGACGGCGGACACCGCCGACAGCATCCGCCGACCGGGTGTCACCTGCTGTGTTTCTGCCAAGTGCACGGCACGGGACGCTATCGGTGCCGAGTGAGCGGGGCGCGGAGGGCGGTGAAGAGTCGGGTATGAGCCCGGTAAGAAGCGGGCGATTATGGATATATGACTCCGATCGGGGTGGAGGAGGGGCCGCCGGGCCGGTCGCGGACCGTGTCGCTGTTGGGCCGAACGGGTGACTTGGCGTAAGAATTGGCTGGTGCAGGCATCTAGTGCGAGTCAGGTCGGGGGGAGCCGGTGAGCCGTTACGACGTCACCGATGAACAGTGGGAAGGGCTCGCCCAGGTCGTGCCGCTGCGGGGCCGGGACTCCTGGCCGTCCGCGGTGGACCACCGCTCGCTGCCCGACGCCGAGACCGAGACCCGGCGCCGGTTCGTGGTCCTGCGCGTCAACGTCTTCGCGGACGCCCGGGAGGTCGCCGAGACCCTGATGGCGGGCGTGCCGGTGCTGCTGGACCTGTCCGGCGCGGAGGGCGACGTCGCCAAGCGCGTCCTCGACTTCAGCACCGGTGTCGTCTTCGGGCTGGGCAGCGGGATGCACCGCGTCGACCGCAACGTCTTCCTCCTCACCCCGCCGGGCACCGAGGTCAGCGGCCTGATGGAGGGCGCGGGGCTCTCGGGCGGGTGAGGGGCCGGGGCGGCGGAGTGCGCGCCGGGTGCCGGGTGACCGGGTGTCCCGGCGGGTGAGCGGGAGCCAGCGGGGCGGGGTGTCCCCCGATCGTAGGAACGTCCCGGCGCCGAAACGGTTTCCCGTGGGGGCGCGGTCCTACGGTCCGCCTATGGCCGTGCCCTCCCCGCCCTCCGTGTCCGCTGAGCCGCCGCCGGCCGACGCGTCCCCCGCCACCATCGCCCCCGCGCAGGTCTCCGCCTCCCCGGATGTCCGGTCCCGGATCACCGAGTTACGGCTGTCGGCCTTCGCCGGGCACCGGCGGGCCGCGTTCCCGCTGGGTCCTGTCACCGTGTTCGCGGGGCCCAGCGGGTCCGGCAAGACCACCGCGTTCGCCGCCTACGAGGCGCTGGCCCGGCTCGGTGGCGGCGCCCCGCTCACCGAGGCGTTCCCGGACCCGGTCGCCTGCGTGCCGGAGCGGGCCCGGCCCGACGCCGAGCGGCGCCGGGGCTTCCGGATCGGCTGTACGGCCGACGGCGCCCAGGGCCCGGTCCGGCTCGACATCGCCGTCCAGGCCGAACCGTACCTGCGGATCGTGGGGGAGCGGCTGACCGCGCGCGGGGTCGTCCTGCTGGAGACCGCGCTGCGCGACCCCGGGCGCCGGACCGTCCAGGCCGCCTGGCACACCGCGGGTGCCGCCCCCGTGACCCGCGCCCCGCTCCCCGACGACCTGCTGGGCACGGCCCTGCTGCCGCTGCGGGTGGCCGGCAAGACGGACGGCCAGCGGCATGTGCTCGCGGCGGCCGAGCAGATGGTCGTCGCCCTGCGCTCCGTCTTCCCCTGCGACCCCCGCCCGGAGGGCATGCGCCTGCCCGTCCCCACCGGTTCCGGCCGGCTGCTGCCCGGCTGCGACAACCTCGCCGACGTGCTGTGGCGCACCCGCGCCGAGTGCACCCGGCGGCACGGCCGGCTGGTCGAGGCGCTGCGCGCGGGGTGCGCCGGCCCGGTGACCGACCTCGTCGCCGAGCCGCTGGCCGACGGCACGGTACGGGCGCTCCTCGACCGCGGCGACGGCCGGCGCACCGCACTCGCCCGGCTCGGCGAGGGGGAGCTGCGCTACCTCGCGCTGACGCTGGTGCTGCTGACCGGTCCGGGCGTGCTCGCCATGGACACCCCGGGCGAGGTGCCCGACGCCCTGCGCAGCCTCACCGTCCTCGCCGACGGTTTCGACCGTGCCCTGGACCCCCGCCAGCGCCGGGAGTTGCTGCACCTGGCCGCCCGGATGGGCGAGCGCGGGCACGTCCGCTGCGTGGCCGCGGTACAGGACGCGTCCTGGGCCGACGGGACGCCCGGGATCACGGTGGTCCGCCTCACGCCGTGACGCCGCGCGGGGAAGGCGGCGGACGTCCGCATCATGGTGACGGTGAGTAGTCGAAATCTCCGTCGAATCCGAATTGTTGTCCACAGATTTCCCCCTACCTCTGGCTTTTCGCCCGACGGACCCTCACTCTGGGTAGTGGACACGGGAGTTCACGCAGCCGTGCGGAACGGCGCGGCGGACGGACGGGGGCATCCTATGGATGCGGTACGGCTCATCCTCACGAGCAGGCGCGCACTGGCGGGCGGCGCGGACACGGCGGAGATGATGGCGGAGGTGTGGCAGGCGCAGGCCCTGGCGCAGGCGATCGGCAGCCGGCTCGCGGTCTCCGGTCCGCCGGAACTGCGCGGCGAGGCACTGGGGCTGACGGAGCTGGCGGGCCGGGGCTGCGGGGTCCTGGACCCGCCCGAACTCGACCCGGGTGACCTGCGCGCCGCCCAGCTGACCCGGCTGGACGACGCCCGCGAGACCCTGCTCTGCCTCGACGGCCTGCTCGGAGAGGTCGGCATAGCCCTGGTCGGCATGGCCAGCGCCGCGGCCGACGAGACGACGTACTGGCAGTGCATGGAGGCCATCGACGCCGCCGACATGTCCCGCGACCGCGTCCTGGAGATGCTGCGCAAGCTGGCGGCGAGAGAGGAGAGGCTGCCGGAGGACGCCCAGGACAGCCCGTCGGGGGTGTGAGGGAGCGGGCGGGCCGGTGCGGGGTCGGCGGAGCCGAGCCGCCCGGTGCGCCGGGGGCGTTCAGCCCGTCTCGGTGGACGGGGTCGTCGTGGCCGGTGCCGCTGTGTCGGTCTGCGGGCGCGTCAGGGCCGACAGGTCCGCGTTCAGGGCCGCCATCAGCTCTTCCATCTGCTCCAGCAAGCCCTTCGGCCGACCGGCGGAGCCTCCCTGTGGGGGAACGGTCTCTTCGGACATGACGGCCTCCTCGGCCCCGGCCCGGCCGGTCCGGCGCGTTGGCGCGTGACGGCGTCCACCGTCCGGCGCGGGTGCCGGACGGTCCGGCTCCGACGGCCCAAGGATCACCACCGGGGCCGGTCACTGGCCCGAGGCGAGGCCGGTGCGCGCAGCGGGCGCTTTTCACCCGACCGGGGACAGCCACGCCGGGCGGCACCGGCTCGGTTGACGCGGCCGGCGCCGTGCAGGATAGGTGTATGCACCTTCGAATCTTCACCGAACCCCAGCAGGGCGCTTCCTACGACACCCTGCTCACCGTGGCCAAGGCCACCGAGGATCTCGGGTTCGACGCCTTCTTCCGCTCCGACCACTACCTCCGCATGGGTGCCGTGGACGGCCTGCCCGGCCCCACGGACGCCTGGATCACGCTGGCCGGCCTGGCGCGCGAGACCAGGCGCATCCGCCTCGGCACCCTGATGACCGCCGGCACCTTCCGGCTGCCCGGCGTGCTCGCCATCCAGGTCGCCCAGGTCGACCAGATGTCCGGCGGCCGGGTCGAACTCGGCCTCGGCGCGGGCTGGTTCGAGGAGGAGCACAAGGCGTACGGCATCCCGTTCCCGAAGGAGAAGTTCGCGCGGCTGGAGGAGCAGCTCGCGATCGTCACCGGGCTGTGGGCGACCGAGGTCGGCAAGACCTTCGACTTCCACGGCACGTACTACGACCTCACCCAGTCGCCGGCGCTGCCCAAGCCCGCCCAGCGCAAGGTCCCGGTGCTCATCGGCGGCCACGGCGCGGTCCGCACCCCGCGGCTCGCCGCCCGGTACGCCGACGAGTTCAACATCCCGTTCGCCTCGGTCGAGGACAGCGAGCGGCAGTTCGGCCGGGTGCGGGCCGCCGCGGCGGAGGCGGGCCGGCCCGCGGACGACCTGACGTACTCCACCGCGCTCGTGGTCTGCGTCGGCAGAAACGACCAGGAGGTCGCCCGGCGGGCCGCCGCGATCGGCCGTGAGGTGGACGAGCTGAAGGCCAACGGACTGGCCGGTTCCCCTGCCGAGGTGGTCGACAAGATCGGCCGGTACGCCGAGATCGGCGCCCAGCGGCTCTACCTCCAGATGCTGGACCTCGACGACCTGGACCACCTGGAGCTGATCGCTGGCGAGGTCCAGTCCCAGCTGTCGTAGCCCCGGCGGCAACGCCGGCCGACCCCCTCGCCCCGCACCGGCCGGGGGCGGCGGCGCCTTGACACCGGCCGACGCCCACGGGGGTCGCCGGGGGGATCCGGGGATCCCCCCGGCGAGGCTCAGCCGCGCTGAGTGAACCCGTAGTCGAGGATCTTCGTCGCGTCCTTGAACCGCTGGTCCGCCGACGTGTCCGCGAGGATCGTGCCCACGACCGTCTTCGTGCCGCGGGTGGCCGCGAACACCAGGCAGAACTTCGCCTCCGGACCGGAGCCGGTTTTCACACCGAACGCGCCCCGGTAGGTGCTGAGCAGCTTGTTGGAGTTGTTCCACGGCGTCATGGCGTGCGTGCCGCCGGCGGGCCGGTAGGACTTCATGTCGTCGTAGACCTTCGTCCCGACGACCTTCTTGAACGTCTTGTTCTTCAGCGCGACCCCGGCCAGCTTGGCCAGATCGCGCGGCGAGGAGTAGTTCTTGCCGTTGGACACCCCGTCGAAGGAATCGAAGTGGGTGTTCTTCAGGCCGAGTTCCCGCGCCTTGGCGTTCATCCTGGCGATGAACGACGTGGCGCGCTTCGCCGTCGTGGAGCCCGTGCCGTAGGTGTCCGCCAGCGCGTAGGCCGCGTCGCAGCCCGACGGGAGCAGCAGGCCGTACAGCAGGTCGCCGACCGACATCGAGTCGCCGAGGATCAGGTTGGCGCTGGAGTAGCGCTGCCGGCCCGTGACCGGGTCGATGACGTAGTCGGTGTACTCCTTCTTGATCTTCACCTTCTTCGCGAGGTTCACGTTCCGCTGCGACAGCACCACCAGCGCCGTCATGATCTTGGTCGTGGAGCCGGTGCGCAGCCGTCCGTCCGGCGCCTTGCCGAAGAGCTGCTTCCCGGTGGCCGGGTTCATGGCGTACGCGCCCTGGGCCGACACCTGCGGCGCCGCCGCGGCGGAGCGCGGGGCGGAGGCCGCGGCCGGCGTCGTCGCCGCCTGGGCGGGAGCGGTCGTCAGCACGCCGGCGCCGAGGACGGCTCCGGCCGTCAGCGCGACGGCGGCTCTGCGGCGACCGCGGATTGCCTGGCGGTGGGTCATGGGTTCCCCCTTGTGTCACTGGTCATCTGACGGGGGCTCACTCCATCAGGTTCGGGACCGGGGAGCCGTAACGGAGATCACATGATGGACACGCGGAGTTCACAACAGGCCAACGGTCCACACCCCGGGCCGGAACTGTGGGCTCCGCCACAGCGCGCATGATCGTCGGCTGATCGGATGACCCGGTGCGCAAACTCCTCCCCCTCGCCCTCACCGGTCTGCTCGCCGTGTCGGCCTGCCAGTTCGCCGGCGGCGACGACCCCGACGGCGAGGCCCGCCGCCTCAACACCATGACGTCGTTCCCGTTGAACGCCTACATACCGGACGCGACGACCCGTGACGGCAAGGCGGTCGGCACCGCGCAGTGGATCCTCGCCCGGACGTGCATGGTCCGGCTCGGCTTCAGCGGTTTCAAAACCCTCGACATCAGGACCGTCGAGTCGACCTACCCGGTCCGGCAGGGCACCTTGACGGGCAGCGGCAGCATGGTCGGCGACGACACCCCGTACGGCGTGGACGACCCCGACCTGGCGGCCGAGCACGGCTACCACAACGCGCGGCGGGACGAGTCCGACAGCCAGGCCATGGAGTGGCCGGCCGACCAGTACACGGCCCTCACCGGCACCTTCGAGTCCGGTGACAGTCACCTGGCCCACGGCAACCCCATCCCGAAGAAGGGGTGCATGGGCGAGGCGCTCACGAAGATCTACGGCCCCGAGCCCAAGCCCGCGAAGATCGGCGGCGTGAAGCTGAGCGGCTACTACTCGCTGCCCATGCAGTACTGGTACATGGCGCACAAGGAAGCGCGCAAGGAACCCGCCTGGAAGAAGGCCGACCGCGCGTGGTCGGCGTGCATGAAGAAGAAGGGCTTCCACTACGGCGACCCGGACCAGGCCTCCACCGACTCCGACTGGTACCGCGGGGACGAACCGTCGGGCAGGGAGAAGAAGACCGCCACCGCGGACGCCCGCTGCAAGCTCGACACCGGGTACATCCAGGCGGTACACGCCCTCGACAGCCGCGCCCAGCGCAAGCTCATCGCAGCGAACAAGAAGGCGCTGGAGGACCGGCGGGCCGACGACCGGCGGGCCATGGCGAAGGCCCGGAAGATCGTCGACGCCGCCACCTGAGCGAGGAAAACCGGTGGTCGGCGGGGGTGCCGGCCGGGGACACTCGACAGCATGTTCGTGACGATCTCCACCACCGGCACGGCCGGGGGCCCGGCCACCGACCTGGGGTACCTGCTGCACAAGCACCCCGGCAAAGCACAGGCGTTCTCCACCTCGTACGGGACGGCGCACGTCTTCTACCCCGAGGCGGACGCCGATCGCTGCACGGCCGCGCTGCTGCTGGAGATCGACGCGGTCGCGCTGGTCCGGCGGGGCAAGGGCAAGGGCCGCGGCGGCGCACCCGACGCCGCCCTCGCGCAGTACGTCAACGACCGCCCGTACGCGGCCTCCTCACTGCTCGCCGTCGCGCTGGGCAACGTCTTCTCCAGCGCCCTGCGCGGGGTGTGCGCCGCCCGCCCCGAACGGGCCGGCGCGCCCCTGCCCCTGCGCATCGAGGTGCCGGCACTGCCCGCCCGAGGCGGGGCGGACCTCGTACGCGGGCTCTTCGAACCGCTCGGCTGGAGCGTCACCGCCGACCCGGTGCCGCTCGACACCGCGTTCCCGCAGTGGGGCGACTCGCGGTACGTGCACCTGGTGCTGGAGTCGGACCGGCTGACCCTCGCCGAGGCGCTGCGCCACCTGTACGTCCTGCTGCCGGTGCTGGACGACGCCAAGCACTACTGGGTCTCCGCCGACGAGGTCGACAAGCTGCTGCGGGCCGGCGAGGGCTGGCTGGCCGGGCACCCGCACCAGCACCTCATCACCAGCAGGTACCTCTCCCGCCGCTGGTCGCTGACCCGGCAGGCGAAGGAGCGGCTGGAGCTGGTGCGGCTCGCGGAGGCCGACGACAGCGCGGTGGAGGACCTCGACAACGCCGTCGCGGACGACACCGAGGCCGAGGAGAAGCCGACCCCGCTCGCCGTGCGGCGCCGGGAGGCGATCACCGAGGCGCTGCGCGCGTCCGGTGCGGCCCGCGTCCTCGACCTCGGCTGCGGGCAGGGCCAGTTGGTGCAGGCGCTGCTCAAGGACGTCCGGTTCACCGAGATCGTCGGCGTCGACGTCTCCCTGCGCGCCCTGACCATCGCCGCCCACCGGCTGAAGCTGGACCGCATGGGCGAACGGCAGGCCGCGCGCGTCCGACTGGTCCAGGGCTCCCTCGCCTACACCGACAACCGGCTCAGGGGGTACGACGCCGCCGTGCTGAGCGAGGTCGTCGAACACCTCGACCTGCCCCGGCTGCCCACCCTGGAGTACGCCGTGTTCGGCCACGCCCGCCCGCGCACGGTCGTCGTCACCACACCGAACGTCGAGTACAACGTCCGCTGGGAGAGCCTGCCCGCGGGCCACGTCCGGCACGGCGACCACCGCTTCGAGTGGACCCGCGCGGAGTTCCGCGCCTGGGCCGCCACCGTCGCCGAACGGCACGGCTACGGCGTGGAGTTCACCCCCGTCGGCGACGAGGACCCCGAGGTGGGACCGCCCACCCAGATGGCCGTGTTCACGATCAGGAACGAGAAGGAGGCGAAGGCGGCATGACCGGCACACAGCACGAGGGACGGGTCCTGCCCGTCACCGACCTCTCCCTCGTCGTCCTCGTCGGCGCCTCCGGCTCCGGCAAGTCCACTTTCGCCCGGCGGCACTTCACACCCACCGAGGTCATCTCCTCCGACTTCTGCCGCGGCCTGGTCGCCGACGACGAGAACGACCAGAGCGCGTCCCGGGACGCCTTCGACGTCCTGCACTACATCACCGGCAAACGGCTCGCCGCCGGCCGCCGTACCGTCGTGGACGCCACCAACGTGCAGCAGGACGGCCGCCGCATGCTGATCGAACTGGCCAGGCGGCACGACGTACTGCCCATCGCGATCGTGCTGGACATACCGGAGGAGGTGTGCGCCGAGCGCAACGCGGCCCGCAGCGACCGGGCCGACATGCCCCGCCGGGTCGTCCAGCGGCACATCCGCGAACTGCGCCGCTCACTGCGCCACCTGGAGCGCGAGGGCTTCCGCAAGGTGCACGTGCTGCGCGGGGTGGCGGAGGCGGAGAACGCCACCGTCGTCACCGAGAAGCGCTTCAACGACCTGACCCACCTCACCGGCCCCTTCGACATCATCGGTGACATCCACGGCTGCTCCGCCGAACTGGAGGCACTGCTGGCCAGGCTGGGCTACACCGACGGGGTGCATCCCGCGGGCCGTACCGCCGTGTTCGTCGGCGACCTGGTCGACCGCGGCCCGGACAGCCCCGGCGTGCTGCGCCGCGTGATGGCGATGGTGAAGTCGGGCAACGCCCTGTGCGTGCCCGGCAACCACGAGAACAAGTACGGCCGCCACCTCAAGGGCCGCAAGGTCCAGCACACCCACGGGCTCGCCGAGACCATCGCGCAGATGGAGGGCGAGAGCGAGGAGTTCCGGGCGGAGGTCCGGGAGTTCCTGGACGGACTGGTCAGCCACTACGTCCTGGACGGCGGCCGGCTCGTGGTCTGCCACGCCGGCCTGCCCGAGAAGTACCACGGCCGCACCTCCGGCCGGGTCCGCTCGCACGCCCTGTACGGCGACACGACCGGCGAGACCGACGAGTTCGGGCTGCCGGTGCGCTACCCGTGGGCGGAGGAGTACCGGGGCCGTGCGGCCGTGGTGTACGGCCACACCCCGGTGCCCGAGGCCACCTGGCTCAACAACACCATCTGCCTGGACACCGGCGCCGTCTTCGGCGGCAAGCTCACCGCGCTGCGCTGGCCGGAGCGCGAGCTGGTCGACGTACCGGCCGAGCGGGTCTGGTACGAGCCGGCGCGGCCGCTGCGCGCCGAGGCGCCCGGCGGGCAGGACGGCCGGCCGCTGGACCTGGCGGACGTGCACGGCCGCCGGGCCGTGGAGACCCGGCACGCGGGCCGGGTGGCGGTCCGGGAGGACAACGCGGCGGCGGCCCTGGAGGTCATGAGCCGCTTCGCGACCGACCCGCGCCTGCTGCCGTACCTGCCGCCGACCATGGCGCCGACCGCCACCTCGCGGGTGGACGCCGGTGGCGGAGCCGCTGACGGACCCTTCCTGGAGCACCCCGCGGAGGCCTTCGCGCAGTACGCGCGGGACGGGGTCGCGCGGGTCGTGTGCGAGGAGAAGCACATGGGGTCGCGGGCCGTGGCCCTGGTGTGCCGGGACGCGCAGGCGGCGCGCAGGCGCTTCGGCGTCGACGGCCCGACCGGCTCGCTGTACACCCGTACCGGCCGGCCGTTCTTCGACGACGAGAAGGTGACCGAGGAGATCCTCGGCCGGCTGCGCTCGGCGGCCGACGACGCCGGTCTGTGGGACGAACTGGCCACCGACTGGCTGCTGCTGGACGCCGAGCTGATGCCGTGGTCGCTGAAGGCCTCGGGCCTGCTGCGCGGCCAGTACGCGGCGGTCGGCGCCGCCGCCGGGGCGGTGTTCCCGGGCGCGCTGGCCGCCCTGGAGGCGGCGGCCGCGCGCGGTGCCGACGTGGGCGGCCTGCTCACCCGGCAGCGGGAACGGGCCGCCGACGCCGCCGCGTTCACCGCGGCCTACCGCCGCTACTGCTGGACCACCGAGGGTCTGGACGGAATCCGGCTGGCCCCCTTCCAGCTGCTGGCGGTCCAGGGCCGCAGCCTCGCCGCACTGCCCCACGACACCCAACTCGGCCTGATCGACCGGCTGGTGGAGAACGACGGCAGCGGACTGCTGCAGACCACCCGGCGGCTGTACGTCGACACCGGCGACCCGGAGTCGGTCCGCGCGGGCGTCGACTGGTGGCTGGAGATGACCGGCCGGGGCGGCGAGGGCATGGTCGTCAAGCCGCTCGGCGCGCTCGTGCGCAACGCCGAGGGGCGGCTGGTGCAGCCTGGCATCAAGTGCCGGGGCCGCGAGTACCTGCGGATCGTCTACGGTCCGGAGTACACCCGGCCGGACAACCTTTCCCGGCTGCGGCAGCGGTCCCTGAACCACAAGCGCTCCCTGGCCCTGCGCGAGTACGCCCTGGGTCTGGAGGCCCTGGACCGGCTCGCGGACGGGGAGCCGCTGTGGCGGGTGCACGAGGCGGTCTTCGGGGTGCTGGCGCTGGAGTCGGAGCCGGTCGACCCCCGGTTGTGAACCGGGCCTTCACGCCACGCCCTTGTGCCGCACACACATGGGTCCATAGGGTGGACCGCCGTGCGGCGCAAGGGCGTTCGCATGCCGCGAGGGGAGTGGTGGCCGTGGAGATCAAGAAGATCGTGGTCCGCGAGGACCAGGGCGGCACCACCCGCCGGCCGGCGATCCTGGAGAAGCGGCCGACCCGCTGAGCATGCGCGTCCACCTGGTCACCATGCCGTGGCACCCGCTCGACCTGCCCTCGCTGCAACTGGGCCTGCTGAACCGGATCGTGCGCACGGCCCGCCCCGGCGACGCCGTCACCGAGTTCCACGGCTCCCTGCGCTGGGCGGAGTTCCTGCTGGAGCACTCCGGCGGCCGGCTGCGGCCGGGGGACTGCGTGGCGGTCGGCAGCGACGCGATCTTCCACGGCCTCGGCGACTGGGTCTTCTCCGGCGCCCTGTACGACGACCCCGGCTGGGGCACGGCCCGGCTGCGCCAGTACGCGGCCGACCGGGACGTCTTCATCGACACGGCCCTGGACATGCGCCCGTACGCGGCCCCGTTCGTGGACGCCTGCGCCACCGAGATCCTGGCCGCCGGCCCGGACGTGGTCGGGTTCACCACCACCTTCATGCAGAACGTGCCGTCCCTCGCCCTGGCCCGCGCGCTCAAGCGCCGACGCCCGGACCTGGTGGTCGTCTTCGGCGGCAGCAACTGCGACGGGCCGATGGGCCACGCCCTGCACCGCAACCACCCCTACGTCGACCACGTGGTCCGCGGCGAGGCCGAGTACACCTTCCCGGCGCTCTTACGCCACCTGGACGCGGGCACCGCGCCCGTGGACGTCCCCGGCCTGTGCTGGTGGGACGGCGCGGTGTCCCGGGCCAACACCGAAACCCGGCGAACCGTGGCCCCCGCCGACATACCCTCGCCCGACTACGACCAGTGGCAGGCCGCCCTGGACGCCTCCCCGGTCCAGGAGTACATCCACCCCAAGCTCGTCGTGGAGGGGGCCCGGGGCTGCTGGTGGGGCGAGAAGCACCACTGCACCTTCTGCGGGCTGAACGGGTCCGCCATGGCCTTCCGCGCCAAACCGGGGGAGCGGCTGTGGACGGAGATCGACCGGCTGGTGCGCCGCCACCGCCTGCTCGACATCGTCACCGTCGACAACATCATCGACATGGCCTACTTCCGCGACTTCCTGCCCCGCGTGACCGCGAGCGGCTGGGACCTGCGGCTGCACTACGAGGTCAAGTCCAACCTCACCCCCGCCCAGCTGCGCCTCCTCGGCGAGTCCGGCACCGTGCACATCCAGCCCGGCATCGAGAGCCTGGGCAGCCGCGTCCTGGACCTCATGGCCAAGGGCGTCACCGGCGCCCGCAACGTGCGCACCCTCCGCGAGTGCGAGAACCACGCCCTGACCTGCTCCTGGAACCTGCTGTACGGCTTCCCCGGCGAGCGGCCCGACGACTACACGCCCGTCATCGAGCAACTCCCCGCCCTGGTGCACCTCCAGCCGCCCAGCGGCGCCCACCGCATCCAGCTGGAGCGGTTCAGCCCGCACTTCACCGACCCGGGCCTCGGCTTCGGCAAGCGCCGCCCGGCCGCGATGTACCAGCACGTCTACGACCTGCCCGAGGACGAACTGACCGACCTGGTCTACCTGTTCGACACCGAGCCCGCGGGCATCACCGGCCCGGTCGAGGAGCGGTTGCAGGAGGCGGTGGCCGCCTGGCGGGCCGGGCACGCGCACTCCCGGCTGCTGTTCGAGGAGGACGGCGCCGACCTGCTGGTGCACGACCGCCGGCACGGCAGGCCGTCCGCCACCCACCGCTACACCGGCTGGCGGGCGGCCGCCCTGCGCCGCCTGGAGGACGGCCGTACCGTGCCCGCGCTGCACCGGCTGCTCACCGCCGACGGCCACGCGCCGCCGGTGGCGGACCTGGAGACATGGGTGCACGAAGCCTTCGAGCGGGGCCTGCTGTTCCGCGACGGCACCACGTACGTCTCCCTGCCCACCTGGGGCGAGCCGGTCCGGCTGGCCGAGGCGACCGGATGAGCGCCCTGCCCGGCACCGTGCCGCACCGGCGCACCGGGCGCCGAGTCGACACCGCCGCACCGCTGGACCTGGGCGGCGCGGGGCGCCCGGCGGCGCAGGCGGTGCGGTTCCTGCGCGAGTGCCAGGGGCTGGGGCTGCGCGTGACCTGGCGGGCTGCGGGCACGCCGCCGTACGACCCCCGCGTGCTGCACCACCTTCCACCGCCCACCGAACTGCCGGGCGACCCGCGCCTGTTGGCGTCCTGGCGTGCCGGTCACACCCACGGCGCCCTCTACCACCGGCGCGGCCCGGACTTCGTCACCGTCCTGGACCGCAGGGAACGGGGCACGGCCGTCCGGCTGACCCTGGACCACCCCGCCCTGCACACCACGTTCCTCAGGCTCCTGGAGCCCACGCCCGTCGCGGCCCTGGACGCCGTCGAACGGGAAGCACTCGGCCTGCTCACGGCCGAGCGGCTGGTGCTGACCCACGGCGGCTGGGCGGTGACCCTGCCCCCGCGCATCCGGCAGTGGCCGGTGCCCTGTACCGCGATCTGAGGCCCCGCACGAGGCATCCGGCCCGCGCGTGGAGGATCGGAAGCGCATCGGAAGCGCGAAACCGGTCCCGGCCGCACGGAAGTCGGGCAGAGTGACTGTCGTCATACCGACGGCACGAGCGAGATCCCGGACGTCTGCCGGGAGTTGCGAGGACCCATGAACCACACCTACGAGCCGCCGAGCCTGTTACCCGCCGGCGGTAGGGAGCGGACGTACGCACTGCTCATCGGCGGTGTCCCGTTCCTGCTGATCCTGATCATGGGCATCGTGTCCCACCTGGGGTCGGGGGGCGGCGACGGAACCGGGACGCCGAACTTCGAGGGCGGCGGCTACTCCGGCGGCTACTCCGGCAGTTACCCGGGCGGCTACGACCCGTCCACGAACACACCGGCACCCGACATCTCCACGGCGTACGAGACGCCGACCTGGGAGCCCACCGACAGCACCACCTACACGGACACCCCGTCCAGCCCGACCGACACCGAGAGCGCCGGCGGCACCGAGGGCACGGGGACGGCCGCCGGCCCCGCCGACACGGTGACCCGCTTCTACGACGCCATCAACCAGGGCGACTACGCGACCGCCTGGGACCTGGGCGGCAAGAACCTCGGTGAGTCCTACAGCGCCTTCGTGTCGGGCTACTCCACCACCCAGCGGGCCGACGTCACCATCGTGGCCGTCCAGGGCGACACGGTCTGGGTGCGGCTCCTGGCCCAGCAGACCGACAGCACACAGAAGTCGTACAGCGGCCGGTACACCGTGGCCGACGGTGTCATCACCGACGCCTCCATGACCTCCACCGGCTGAACAGAGCGGAGCGAGAAGACAATGGCGAGCGACTACCTCACCGTGCCCGCTCCGCCGCCGGAGCCGGGCGGCCCGTTCACGGCCCGCCCGGCCCCGGACGCGACGAGCAACGCCACCCGGCTGCTCTGCGCGGGCACCTACCTCGACCCGGTCTACCGCGCCGGTGTCATCCGCGAACTCCTCACCCACCGCTACCGGGTGGTGGCCCCCGCGTACGGCTACGACGCGGTGCCCGTGCTCGCGCACGCCCTGGCGGCGCGCCGGCTGCAACGCCTGCGGCTGGCCGTGCTGGCGGTGGGCGCCGCCGTCACCTTCTTCTTCATGGTGATCGGCGTGCTGGGCATGTGGACCGGGCTGCTGGCGGTGCTCTGGCTGCTGTGGGTCACCGCCTACCTGCGACGGGTCGTCACCCTGCAGACGCTGACCCGCCGGCTCGCCTCCCCCACCAGGGCGGGACGCCGGGGCCCGGGGTTCGACGGCTCGTACCCCGAGCACCCCGACCTGACCCCCGAACTCGTCGCCAAGATCAGGCGGGAGCAGGCCTCGGACGGCACCGTGATCCGCTACGGCGGCTACAAGCCCTTCGTCGGCGCGGGCACCCAGGTGCGCCGCTGGGCCAACGCGGAACTGCTGATCGGCGCGCCCCTCGGGGTGTTCGACGGGCGGCCCGGCGCGGCCCCGGCCGCGGCACCCGGCACCACCGGGCAGGAACCCAAGCGGAAGGAGGTCATCCCCTTCACCGTCGAGGAACTGACCGCCTACGTCTCCGACCGCATGACCTCCCGGCTGCACGCCCAGGTCCGCCCCTCGCAGCGGATCGAGGGCCTCAACGTCGAGCAGAGCACCTTCACCACGGCCGTCACCACGCTCCGCGGCGTCGCCGAGCCCACCCCCGAGCAGCTCGACGGCCCGTGGGACGAGATCCAGGACACCGGACGCACCTACCTGTGCGTCCGGGTGGGCTCCTGGGACCAGGAGCTGGTCACCACGGCGTTCATCGGATTCGACCTCAGGGGCAGCACCCTGCACACCGAGTTCCACTCGTACGTGCTGGCGCCGGTCCGGGCCAGCTTCCAGCTCGTGGACCGGCTCCCCGCCGCCCTCGACGAGCGGCTGCTGCTCAGGCTCGCCTGGCACACCCTGCGCGGCACACCCCACTCCGCGGTGCGCTCGGCCGCGGCCAAGGCGGCGGGTGCCCAGCTGCTCCCGCGGCTGCCCTGGGTCAAGGAGCGCATCCGGCTGCCGCAGCCGGCCGACAGCAGCGAGTTCGGCCTCGGCCGCTACGCGGACGCCCTGCTCAACCGGGGCGCGGTCACCAGCGTCCGGGAGATGGCGACCAGCACCCACTTCCACGTCTTCTTCCAGGAGACCGACACCACCAAGTACACGCAGATCGTGGAGCGCCAGTTCCTGCACATCGTCCGCGACTTCCTGTACGAGCACAACGTGGACCTGACGGAGCACGAGGCCCGCCAGATGAACATCCTCAACAACTACGGGCACAACAACAGCTTCGTCAGCGGGGACAACAACACCACCAACTCGGGCACGCAGAGCTTCGGCGGCCCGGCCGGCGGTCAGGGGGCGGGAGCCGCATGACGCACACCTCCACGGGCGGCAACAGCAGCGACTACGGCCGCCGCAACGACTTCGGGCACAACAACAGCTTCGTCACCGGGAACAACAACACCACCAACTCGGGCACGCAGTACTTCCACGCCCCCGCCCCCGTCCCCGCCCGCCCCGAACGCCCGGACCCGGGCCACTCGGAACCGGACCCGGACCGCAGGCGCAACGTCTTCGTCGTCCACGGGCGCGACGAGGAGGTGCGGCTGCGCATGTTCGACCTGCTGCGCCTGCTCGACCTGCGCCCGCTGGAGTGGGAGCACCTGGTCAAGGCCACCGGCAAGACGGCCCCGTTCCTCGGCGAGGTCGTCGCCGGGGCGCCCGCGCTGGCCCAGGCGGCCCTGGTGCTGCTCACCCCGGACGACATCGTCCAGCTCCACCCGGACCTGCGGGGCCGCAACGAGCCGCCGTACGAGACCGAGCCCACCGGGCAGCCCCGGCCCAACGTGCTCATCGAGCTGGGCATGGTGCTCATGGCCTACCCGGAGCGCACCCTGATGGTGGAGGTCGGCGAGCTGCGCACCATCGCCGACATCGCCGGCCGCAACGTCATCCGGTTCGACGGCACCGAGAACGCCCTGCGCAAGATCGCCGAGCGGCTGAAGCTGGCGGGCTGCGCGGTCGACGAGACCCGCTCCGACTGGCTCCAGACCTGGCCGTACCGCCATCTGTCGGCGTACGGCCGCACCGGGCGGGCGACCCCGCCGGCCCGCTGAGCCGCGGTACGGGCCCGGTGGTCGTCCACGGTCGGGGGACGGGCCCGTACCGCTCCACCTCCCGCCACGGGCGGGCGGCGCCCGGCGTCAGACATGGCGCCGGGCGCCCGCCGCGAGACCGGCCAGGAAGGCGCCGGTCTCCGGCAGGTCGATCCGCCCCAACTCGCCGGGGCGGACCACCACGTGCAGCTCGCGGCAGATCCGCCGCTCCCACGAGTGCACCACGAAGGACAGCAGGATCAGCCGCAGCAGGCTGTCCTCGTCCATGTCGTGCAGCCGGGCCAGACCCGCGCCGGTCAACGGCATGGTGAGGCGCTCCAGTTGGCCGTGCCGGTGGACGGCGTCCCACAGCCGGTCCAGGCCGAGCCACAGGTCCTGCACCTTGGAGGAGGCGACGCAGTCGTTGCCCATCCGGCTGTAGGCGACGGCGAAGACCAGATCGGGCCGGGTGCCGAGGACGGCGACCGTGCCGACCGGGTACCGGACCCGCTTGCCCCGCGGCTTGTCCCGGACGCTCTCCTGCGCCACCGGTGTCACCCCGGCCAGCGCGGTGGCCAGCTCCGCGTCCAGCCGGCGGGCGTCCCCCGCGTAGCGGCGGGCCAGCAACTGGCCCTGCACACTGCCGTCGTTGATCACGACGCCGTCGTCCACGACGGTGTCGAAGGTGTCGGTGAACCCCACCACCAGGTGGCCGGGCTGCTCGAAGAGATCGCCCTCCTCGACCACCACCGTCATCCCGGGGCGGGTGAACTCCTGCCGTACGGCGGCCTGCGGGCGGGCCCGGACCAGCCCCCACGCCAGGCACAGGGTCACGGAGCCGGCCAGCACCAGACCGGGCCGGGACACCACGTCCGGGAAGAGCTGCCCGGCGAACTGCACGACGGCCGACACCCCGCCGAAGGCCGCCAGCACGCTGCCCGCGAACACCCGCCGCCCGCGCCACGACCGCAGGGAACGCAGGGACCGCGGGGACCGCGGAGAACCGGGCCGGGCGGGCCGCGGCGACGGGCGCGGACCGGTCAATCGCATGCTTGCCTCCAGGGCATCTTGCTACGCTGACGACACTGTTGACGGGACGTCACGCGGCGGAGGGGGCGAGGCGCGTGCAGACCCGCGCACCGTGCATACGGGTGGGCGTACTGGGCCCCCTCCGGCTGGACGTGAACGGCACCGCCGTACGCCTCACCCCCCTCACCGCCCGGCTGCTGGCCCGGCTGGTCGCGGCCGACGGCGAGGCCGTCACCGCGCGCCGACTGTACCTGGACGTCTGGCAGCCGACCGTGGAACTCCCGCACCAGGACCTGCGCAACCGCAACGAGGTGCAGAAACGCATCCTGGAACTGCGGCGCGCGTTCGACCGGGCCGGCCCCGGACACGGCACCCGGATCGTGCGCACCGGCCGGCTGCCCACCGCGCGCGGCGCCGAGAGCACCTACCGGCTCGACCTGTCCGACGAGGAGCTGGACAGCGCCGAGTTCACCCGCCTCGTGGGTGACGCGCTGCGCGCGGCACCGGCCTCGGCGGTCCGGCTGCTCACGGACGCCCTGGGGCTGTGGCGCGGCCGGCCGCTGACCGAGGTGCGGGACGAGGAGTTCGCGTGGGCGCCGGCCCGACGGCTGACCCAGCTCAGGGAGACCGCGCAGCGGGAGCTGATCGCCGGCCACACCGCGCTGGGCCGCTACGACCAGGCCCTCCCGGTGGCCGAACAGGCCGCCCGGGAACGGCCGGACGACCCCGAGGCCGCCGCGGTCCTGGCCCGGCTGAACGCCCGGCTGCGCGAGCGGCACGGCGACGAACTGCTCCGGCACACCCTGCGGGGGCTGCGGGTGGACGTCGTCGTGGTGCGCGGCGACCTGTTCGAGCAGGAGGACGCCAACCTGGTCGTGGGGTTCTCCGACACCTTCGACACCTCCGCCGACGACGTCGTCATCAGCCGGGAGAGCGTGCAGGGCCAGCTGGTCGACCGCCTCTTCGGGGGCCGGCACCGGCTGCTGGACGACCAGCTGCGCCGCGGGCTCAGGGAGGTCACCCCGCTGGCCACCGAGAGCGTCCGGGCCAAGCCGCGCGGCCGGCGCACCCGCTACCCGATCGGCACGGCCGTGCCGGTCCCGGTCGGCAAACGCCGGGTCTTCGCCCTCGCCTACTCCCGGCTGGGCAACGACCTGCGCGCCCGGTCCGCACCGGCCGACCTGCGGCTGAGCCTGGAGCGCCTGTGGCCGTCGGTCGCCCTGCACGGCCTGTTCAAACCGGTGGCGGTTCCGCTGATCGGCGCCGGCCTGTCCCGGCTCGTCGAACTCGACCACACCCAGCTGCTGTCGCTGATCGTCGAGACCTTCACCGAGAGCCTGCGCCAGGACCCGGCCGTCTGCCCCGAGCTGCGGATCGTCGTCCGGGACGAGGAGCTGGAGCGCACCGACCTCGCCGCGGTGGAGGCGCTGCTGCGCCGCGCGGTGGGCTGACCTGGTCACACCCCCAGCAAAGCCCCGCACCCGCTTCCGCCGACAGGCACCGCCCGCTTCCGGAGCGCTTCCGGGCCCGCCGGTCGCCGCCGGGGCGGAAACCGGCGGTCGCGGAAACGGCCGAGTGGCGGGTGAAGCACGGCCGGGGTGGTCAGGATGGAGACATGGGATTCCATGTCGACTCCGAGGCCGGGCGGCTGCGCCGCGTCATCCTGCACCGTCCGGATCTCGAGCTCAAAAGGCTCACCCCCAGCAACAAGGACGCCCTGCTCTTCGACGACGTGCTCTGGGTGCGCCGGGCGCGCGCCGAGCACGACGGGTTCGCCGACGTCCTGCGCGACCGCGGGGTCGAGGTGCACCTCTTCGGGGACCTGCTCGCCGAGACCCTGGCGCTGTCCGAGGCCCGCGGCCTCGTCCTGGACCGGGTCTTCGACGAGAAGGAGTACGGCCCGCTCGCCACCGACCACCTGCGTGCCGCCTTCGACCGGATGGCCCCGGGCGAGCTGGCCGAGGCCCTCGTCGGCGGGATGACCAAGCGGGAGTTCCTGGCCGCCCACGAGGAGCCGACCTCGGTGCGTTTCCACGTCATGGAGCTGGACGACTTCCTGCTCCGCCCGCTGCCGAACCACCTGTTCACCCGGGACACCTCGGCGTGGATCTACGACGGCGTCTCCATCAACGCCATGAGGTGGCCCGCCCGGCAGCGGGAGACGGTCCACTTCGAGGCGATCTACCGCCACCACCCGCTGTTCCGTGACGAAACGTTCCACGTGTGGTCCCGGGGGCAGGTGGACTACCCCTCCACCATCGAGGGCGGGGACGTCCTGGTGATCGGCGGTGGCGCCGTCCTGATCGGCATGAGCGAGCGCACCACCCCGCAGGCCGTGGAGATGCTGGCGCACGAGCTGTTCGCGGCCGGCTCGGCGCGCACGATCGTCGCGCTCGACATGCCCAAGGGGCGCGCCTTCATGCACCTGGACACGGTGATGACCATGGTGGACGGCGACACCTTCACCCAGTACGCCGGCCTCGGCATGCTCCGCTCGTACACCATCGAGCCGGGCGTCGGCGAGCGCGAGCTGAAGGTCACCGACCACCCGCCGGAGCACATGCACCGGGCGATCGCCGCCGCGCTCGGCCTCGGCGAGATCCGGGTGCTGACCGCCACGCAGGACGTGCACGCGGCCGAGCGCGAGCAGTGGGACGACGGCTGCAACGTCCTGGCCGTCGAGCCCGGGGTCGTCGTCGCCTACGAGCGGAACTCCACCACCAACACGCACCTGCGCAAGCAGGGCATCGAGGTGATAGAGATCCCGGGCAGCGAGCTGGGCCGGGGCCGGGGCGGCCCGCGGTGCATGAGCTGCCCCGTCGAGCGGGACGCCGTATAAGATCGCATAGAAATGTGAAGGATCGTATATACTTCCAAAGTCCCCCCTGGTCCTCACCTCTGGAGCGTCCCCGACATGGCGACAGTCCCGACCGCCCTCGCCGGCCGCCACTTCCTCAAGGAGCTGGACTTCACCGAGGAGGAGTTCCGCGGCCTGGTCGAGCTGGCCGCGGAACTGAAGGCCGCCAAGAAGGCCGGGGCCGAGACCCGGTACCTGCGGGGCCGCAACATCGCGCTGATCTTCGAGAAGACCTCGACGCGCACCCGCTGCGCGTTCGAGGTCGCCGCGGCCGACCAGGGCGCCCACACCACCTACCTCGACCCGGCCGGCTCACAGATCGGGCACAAGGAGTCGGTGCGGGACACCGCCCGCGTGCTGGGCCGGATGTACGACGCGATCGAGTACCGGGGCGACAGCCAGGCCAAGGTCGAGGAGCTGGCCGCACACGCCGGCGTGCCCGTCTACAACGGCCTCACCGACGACTGGCACCCCACCCAGATGCTCGCCGACGTGCTCACCATGACCGAGCACAGCACCAAGCCGCTGCGGAAGATCGCCTTCGCCTACCTGGGCGACGCCCGCTTCAACATGGGCAACTCCTACCTGGTCACCGGCGCCCTGCTCGGCATGGACGTACGGATCGTCGCCCCGAAGGCCTACTGGCCCGCCGAGGAGGTCGTCGACCGCGCCCGCGAGCTGGCGGTGTCCAGCGGCGCCCGCGTCACCCTCACCGAGGACATCGCCGAGGGCGTCCTGGGCGCCGACTTCGTCGCCACCGACGTGTGGGTCTCCATGGGCGAACCCAAGGAGGTCTGGGCCGAGCGGATCACGGCCCTCGCCCCGTATGCCGTGACCATGGACGTCCTGCGCGCCACCGGCAACCCGGACGTGAGGTTCCTGCACTGCCTGCCCGCCTTCCACGACCTCGGCACCGCCGTCGGCCGGCAGATCCACGAGACCCACGGCCTGACCTCGCTGGAGGTGACGGACGAGGTCTTCGAGTCCGCCCACTCGGTCGTCTTCGACGAGGCCGAGAACCGGCTGCACACCATCAAGGCGGTGCTGGTGGCCACCCTCGCCAGGGAGAGCCTTGCCTGACCCGCGTCACCAGGCCTTATCCTGACCGACGGCCCGGAACCACCCCTTCCGCGGCCGCCGCCGCGCCCCTACGACGGGCGCCCGCACCACCAGAAACGAGCACCACCCGCATGCCCGCTCCCCGCATCAAGTCCCCGCACCTGCTCGTCGCCGAATCCGGCGCCGACCGCGAGGGACACGGCCTGCAGCGCACCATGGGCCTCTTCCAGCTCATCTGCTTCGGCGTCGGCGCCATCGTCGGTACCGGCATCTTCGTCGGCCTCTCCGACTCCGTCGCCCAGGCCGGCCCGGCCGTCGTCGTCTCCTTCGTCCTCGCCGCGATCACCTGCGTCTTCACCGCCCTGTCCTTCGCGGAACTGGGCGGCGCGATCCCGGTCTCCGGCTCCTCGTACTCCTTCGCCTACGCCGGCCTCGGCGAGTCCACCGCCTTCCTCGTCGGCTGGTGCCTGCTGCTGGAGTACGGCGTCTCCATCTCGGCCGTCGCGGTCGGCTGGAGCCAGTACGTCAACGAGCTGCTGCACAGCCTCACCGGCCTGCAGTTCCCGGCCATGCTCTGCGCCGGTCCCGGCGACGGCGGCATCGTCAACCTGCCGGCCGTGATCGTCATCGCCCTGGCCTCCGTACTGCTGGTGCGCGGGGTGCGCGAGAGCGCCCGGGCCACCGCCGCCATGGCCGCCGTGAAGCTCGCCATCCTGCTCGCCTTCTGCGCCGTCGGCTACAGCGCGTTCAAGGACGGCAACCTCACCCCGTTCTCCCCGGCCGGCCTCGGCGGCATCGGCGCCGGCACCACCGCCGCGTTCTTCTCCTACATCGGCTTCGACGCGATCACCACCGCCGGCGAGGAGGCGAAGAACCCGCGCCGGGACATCCCCGTGGCGATCCTCGTCTGCATGGGTCTGGTCACCGTGCTGTACTGCGCGGTCGCGCTCGCCGCGATCGGCGCCATCGGCGGCGGCCAGGTCGCCGGCCGCCCCGCCGCCCTCTCCTACGTCGTCAACGAGGTCACCGGCTCCGGCGTCGGCGGCGGTGTCATCGCCTTCGGCGCGGTCGTCGCCATCGCCTCCGTGGTCCTCGCCGTGATGTACGGCCAGACCCGCATCCTGATGTCGATGTCCCGGGACGGCCTGATCCCGCGCGTCTTCGAGAAGGTCTCCCCGAAGACCTCCACGCCGGTCGCCGGCACGCTGATCGTCGCGGTCGTCTTCGCCGTCCCCGCGGCCTTCGCCTCCCTCGACGCCGTGATGAACCTGTGCACGATCGGCACGCTCGCCATCATGGCCGTCGTCAACATCACGGTGATCGCCCTGCGCCGCCGCGAACCGGGCCTGGCCCGCAGCTTCCGGGTGCCGCTGTACCCGGTGGCCCCGCTGCTCGGCGTCGGCTTCTGCCTGTACCTGATGTACGAGACCGGCTGGCGGACCTGGCTCCAGTTCGCCGTGTTCCTCGCGGTGGGCCTGCTGGTCTACGGCGTCTACGGGCGCCGGCACTCCACGCTGGCCCGGACGCCGGCCGACAGGGTCACACCGGCCGCCGCTGAGCGGGAACCACAGGCAGTCTGAACCACACCGCCTTGCCCGACGGGGTGGGGCGGTGCCCGCAGGACGAGCTGAGGGCGCGGATCAGCAGCAGCCCGCGCCCGCCCTCCTGCCAGACGTCGGGCTCCTCGATCACCGGCGCGGTCAGCCGGCCGGGCGGTGCCGGGTCCGGGTCGTGCACCTCGACCTGGCAGCCGGTCGGCCGCAGCTCCACCACCAGCTCGATCGGGCCGCGCCCGGCGGTGTGCTCCACCGCGTTGGCCACCAGCTCGGCCGTGAGCAGCTCCGCCGTGTCGCAGTCGGCCACGTGCTCCACCTCGGTGAGGGCCGAGCGCACCAGCGCGCGCGCCGCCGGCACCGCCGCGGCGGTGTGCGGCAGCGCGATGCGCCAGGAGGCCGATTCGGTGGGGCGTTCGTGCAAGGCGAGTCCGTTCATGGAGCAGGCTGTCCTGCTTTCGACTGTAGGAATGGTACGGGCCCGGCCACCGCGGACGGTCGGGGGGCTTCGCCCGGAGCCTCCCGGCCCCGGTACCGGGCGGCCTACCCAGGCGGGCGGCCCGCCTCGCCCGCCCTGGCGCACTGTTACGCCGCTGTCGACAAGCGGTGACCGACGTGACCGGAAACAGCCGGTCACGAGCCGGTGTGTCGCGCACCCGTGACGACAGTCACAAACAAGTGATAACTTCATGGGACGTAGCAACGTACGGCACCGCCGCGCTAGGAGGCCGCACGTCATGAGTCCCTTCACCGGCTCCGCCGCCCGCACCGCCGACTGGACGCACCTGCGGGTCCGGATCGCCGACGGGGTGGCCACCGTCACCCTCGCCCGGCCCGAGAAGCTCAACGCCCTCACCTTCGGCGCCTACGCCGACCTGCGCGACCTGCTCGCCGAACTGTCCCGGGAGCGCTCCGTGCGCGCCCTGATCCTGGCCGGCGAGGGCCGCGGCTTCTGCTCCGGCGGTGACGTGGACGAGATCATCGGCGCCACGCTGGGCATGGACACCGCCCGGCTGCTCGACTTCAACCGGATGACCGGCCAGGTCGTCCGGGCGGTCCGGGAGTGCCCGTTCCCGGTGATCGCCGCGGTGCACGGGGTGGCCGCGGGCGCCGGGGCCGTCCTCGCGCTGGCGGCCGACTTCCGCGTCGCGGACCCCTCCGCCCGGTTCGCCTTCCTCTTCACCCGGGTCGGCCTGTCCGGCGGCGACATGGGCGCCGCCTATCTGCTGCCCCGGGTCGTCGGCCTCGGCCACGCCACCCGGCTCCTCATGCTCGGCGAACCGGTCCGGGCCCCCGAGGCCGAGCGCATCGGCCTGATCAGCGAACTGACCGAGGAGGGCCGCGCCGACGAGGCGGCCGCCGCGCTGGCCCGCCGCCTGGCCGACGGCCCCGCCCTGGCCCACGCCCAGACGAAGGCGCTGCTGACGGCCGAGCTGGACATGCCGCTGGCCGCCTCGGTCGAACTGGACGCCTCGACCCAGGCCCTGCTGATGAACGGCGAGGACTACGCCGAGTTCCACGCGGCCTTCACCGAGAAGCGCCCGCCGAAGTGGCGGGGGAGGTGAGGACCGGTGCGTGTGGCGATCATCGGCGGCGGCCCCGGCGGCCTCTACGCGGCGGCCCTGCTGAAACGGCTCGACCCCGCACGGGAGGTCACCGTCTGGGAACGCAACGCCCCGGACGTCACCTTCGGCTTCGGAGTCGTCCTGTCCGACGAGACCCTCGGCGGCATAGAACACGCCGACCCGGTCGTCTACGAGTCCCTGCGGCGGGACTTCGTCCGCTGGGACGACATCGACATAGTGCACCGGGGCGTCCGGCACCGCTCCGGCGGCCACGGCTTCGCCGCACTGGGCCGGCACCGCCTCCTGGCGATCCTGCACGAACGCTGCCGCTCGCTCGGCGTGCGGCTTGCCTTCCGCACCGAGGCCCCGCACCCGGACACCCTCGCCGCCGAGTACGACCTCGTCGTCGCCGCCGACGGTGTGCACAGCACCACCCGCGACACCTATGCCGACGTGTTCCGCCCCCGGGTGGCCGCACACCGCTGCCGCTACATCTGGCTCGCCGCCGACTTCGCCTTCGACGCCTTCCGCTTCGAGATCGCCGAGACCGAGCACGGCGTGCTGCAACTGCACGGCTACCCGTACGCGGCGGACGCCTCCACCGTCATCGTCGAGATGCGCGAGGAGGTGTGGCGAGCGGCCGGCTTCGACGAACTCGACGAGCAGGAGTCGGTGGCGCGCTGCGCCAAGATCTTCGCCGAGACCCTGCGCGGCCGCCCCCTGCGCTCCAACACCTCGGCCTGGACCACCTTCCGCACGGTGGTCAACGACCGCTGGTCGCACGGCAACGTCGTGCTGCTGGGCGACGCCGCGCACACCGCGCACTTCTCCATCGGCTCCGGCACCAAGCTCGCCGTGGAGGACGCCCTCGCGCTGGCCGCCTGCCTGGCCGAACAGGACTCACCAAAGGCGGCCCTCGCCGCCTACGAGGCGGAACGCAAACCCGTCGTCGCCTCCACCCAGCGGGCCGCCCGGGCCAGCCTGGAGTGGTTCGAGCAGCTGCCGCTGTACCTCGGCCAGCCGTCCCGCCAGTTCGCCTTCAACCTGCTCACCCGCAGCCGCCGGGTCACCCACGGCAACCTGCGGCTGCGCGACCGCCGCTTCACCGAGTCGGTGGAACGCGAGTTCGGCTGCCCGCCCGGCACACCGCCGATGTTCACGCCGTTCCGGCTGCGCGGCCTGACCCTGCGCAACCGGGTCGTCGTGTCACCGATGGACCTGTACTCCGCCTCCGACGGCGTCCCCGGCGACCTCCACCTCGTCCACCTGGGCGCCCGCGCTCTCGGCGGGGCCGGCCTGGTGATGACCGAGATGGTGTGCGTCAGCCCGGAGGGCCGGATCACCCCCGGCTGCGCCGGCCTCTACACCGGCCGGCAGGTCGAGGCCTGGCGCCGGGTCACCGACTTCGTGCACCGCCAGTCCCCGGGCACCGCCATCGGCGTCCAGCTCGGGCACTCCGGCCGCAAGGGCTCCACGAAGGTGATGTGGGAGGGCATGGACGAACCGCTGCCCACCGGCAACTGGCCCGTCGTCGCCGCGTCCCCGCTGCCGTACAAGCCGGGCGGCCACATCCCGCGCGAGCTGTCCCGCGCCCAGCTCACCGACCTGCGCGAGCAGTTCGCCGCCGCCGCGTGGCGGGCCGCGCGGGCCGGGTTCGACCTGCTCGAACTGCACTGCGCCCACGGCTACCTGCTCTCCGGATTCCTCTCCCCGCTCACCAACCGGCGCACCGACGCCTACGGCGGCTCGCTGGACAAGCGGCTGCGGTTCCCGCTGGAGGTCTTCGACGCCGTACGCGCGGTGTGGCCGGCCGAGCGGCCGATGACCGTCCGGATCTCGGCCACCGACTGGGCGGAGGGCGGGACGGACGCCGAGGACGCCGTCGGGATCGCCCGCGCCTTCGCCGCGCACGGCGCCGACGCCATCGACGTGTCCACCGGGCAGGTGGTGGCCGAGGAGCGGCCCGAGTTCGGGCGGTCGTACCAGACGCCGTTCGCCGACCGGATCCGGCACGAGGTCCGCGTCCCGGTGATCGCGGTCGGCGCGATCTCCTCCTGGGACGACGTCAACTCGCTGATCCTGGCGGGCCGTACGGACCTGTGCGCGCTGGCCCGCCCGCACCTGTACGACCCGCACTGGACCCTGCACGCGGCGGCCGAGCAGGGCTACGAGGGCCCCGGCGCCCCCTGGCCCGCGCCCTACCGGGCCGGCAGCCGGCGCCCGCAGACCGGCCGCACGGACGCCCCGAAACCCCGCCTGTCGCTGGGCGCCCGGCCCTCCTCACACCCCGGCGAACCCGGCGCCCGCGTCCCGTAGCCGCTCGTGCAGGCCGTGGAAGACCTCCGCCGAGCGGACGCCGGGCCAGTCGGCCGGGAGGAGGCGGGTGGGCAGGCCCGGGTCGCTGTAGGGCAGGTGGCGCCAGGAGTCGAGGGCGAGGAGGTAGTCGTGGTACGCCTCCTCGGGCGGGGTGTCGGCGCGCTCCTGCCAGGCGTGCAGCACCGGCGCGTGCGCGTCCAGGAAGCGCTCGTGCTCCTTGGCGATCGCCGCCAGGTCCCACCAGCGGGCCACCGCCTCCGCCGTGGCCGCGAACCCCAGGTGCTCGCCGCGGAAGAAGTCCACGTACGGGTCCAGGTGCAGCCGGCGCAGGGTGTGCTCGGCCTCCTCGTACAGCCGGGCCGGCGCGATCCACACCCCCGGGGCCGCCGTGCCGAAGCCCAGCCCGGCCAGCCGGGAGCGCAGCACGTGCCGCTTCTGCCGCTCCGACTCCGGGACCGAGAACACCGCGAGCACCCAGCCCTCGTCCGCGACGGGCGTGCCCGCGTAGATGCGGCGGTCGCCGTCGTCCAGCAACTGGCGTGCCTCGGCGGACAGTTCGTACCCGGCGGCGCCGGATCCGGTGCGGGCGGGCAGCAGCAGCCCGCGCCGTTTGAGCCGGGACACCGAGGACCGCACGGACGGCGCGTCCACGCCGACCGCGGCCAGCAGCCGGATCAGCTCGGCGACGGGCACCGGGCCGGGCATGAAGCGGCCGTACGCCCCGTAGAGCGTGACGATGAGGGACCTGGGGGCGTGCTGCTCGGACACGTTGATCATTTTAGGTCGTCGGCATCACTGCCGGTCACCTTCGGTGCGCAGGCGGAACCGCTGGAGCTTGCCGGTGGCCGTGCGGGGCAGCGCGTCGAGGAAGACGAACGCGCGCGGGCACTTGTACGGCGCCAGCTCGGCGGTGAGGAACGCGCGGAGCGCCTCCGGGTCGCGCCGGGCGCCCGCGCGCAGCACCGTGTAGGCCACCACCACCTGGCCGCGGGCCTCGTCGGGCCGGCCGACGACCGCCGTCTCGGTCACGTCCGGATGGCGCAGCAGCGCCTCCTCGACCTCCGGGCCCGCGATGTTGTACCCGGCCGAGATGATCATGTCGTCGGCGCGGGCCACATAGCGGAAGTAGCCGTCGGCCTCGCGTATGTAGGTGTCGCCGGTGATGTTCCAGCCGTCCCGGACGTACTCGCGCTGCCGCGGGTCGGCGAGGTAGCGGCAGCCGACCGGGCCGCGCACGGCCAGCAGCCCGGGCTCGCCGTCGGGCACCGGCTTGCCGTCGGCGTCCTGCACGCGCGCCTGCCAGCCCGGCACCGGCACGCCCGTGCTGCCGGGCCGGATCCGCTCGTCGGCGGCGGACAGGAAGATGTGCAGCAGCTCGGTGGCGCCGATCCCGTTGATGATGCGCAGGCCCGTGCGCTCGTGCCAGGCCCGCCAGGTGGCCGCGGGCAGGTTCTCGCCGGCCGAGACGCAGCGTCTGAGGGACGTCACGTCGTGCCCGTCCAGCTCCTCCAGCATGGCGCGGTAGGCGGTCGGCGCGGTGAACAGGACGGAGACGCGGTGCTCGGCGATCGCGGGCAGCAGCCGGCGGGGGCTCGCCTGCTCCAGCAGCAGGGCGCTGGCCCCGGCCCGCAGCGGGAAGACCACCAGCCCGCCGAGGCCGAAGGTGAAGCCCAGCGGGGGACTGCCGGCGAAGACATCGTCCTCGTGGGGTCGCAACACATGCCGTGAGAAGGTGTCGGCTGTCGCCAGCACATCGCGGTGGAAGTGCATGCACCCTTTCGGGCGACCCGTCGTGCCGGACGTGAACGCGATCAGGGCGACGTCGTCGGACGCGGTGTCCACCGCGGGGTAGGGGCCGCCGGGCGCCGGGCGGCGCAGCAGGTCGTCGGGTGCGTCACCGCCGTACGTCGTGACGCGCAGCCCGGGTACCGCGGCCCTCGCCAGGCCGTCCACCGCACGGACGTCGCACAGCGCGTGCCCCACCCGGGCGATCGCGCACAGGGTCGCCAGCTCCTGCGGGCGCTGCTGGGCCAGCACGGTGACCGCGACCGCGCCCGCCTTCAGTACCGCCAGCCAGCAGGCGGCGAGCCAGGGCGTGGTGGGGCCGCGCAGCAGCACCCGGTTGCCCGGGACCACGCCCAGCGAGCCGGTGAGCACGTGGGCGATCCGGTCGACCCGGGCGCGCAGCTCGCCGTAGGTCCAGACGCCGCCGTCCGGCGTGTGGAACGCCGGGCGGGCCGGGTCCGCGTGGTCCAGGAGCTCCACGGCGCAGTTCAGCCGATCGGGGTAACGCAGTTCCGGCAGGTCGAACCGCAGCTCGGGCCACTCGTGCGGCGGGGGCAGATGGTCGCGCGCGAACGTGTCGACGTGGGCCGAGAGATGCATGGCGGTCCGCCCCCTTGCCGTGACAGAGGTCCGGAACGGATGTCCGAACGGGCTACCTGGTGGGCTCGCGCCTTGAGCGTATCGTGTTGGTGACGGCAGTCAACAGTACGCGATAACGTCGGGGGGTGGGGTGCCGAAAGGGGCGGGGACCCGCCCCGGAACGCGACCCCGGAGGGAGGACCGGCCGTGTCCGCATTCTCACTCGGCCCCGAGCAGACCGCCTGGTGTGCCGAGCTGCGCGAGCTGGCCGCCGGGCGGCTGCGCCCGCTCGCCGACCGGGGCGCGCCCGGCCGCGTCAACCGGCCGCTCCTCGCCGAGCTCGGCCGACTGGGGCTGCTCGGGCGGCTGTTCAGCGCCGGCGCGCTTGAGCTGTGCCTGATGCGGGAGTCCCTCGCGCAGGCCTGCACCGAGGCCGAGACCGCGCTCGCCCTGCAGGGCCTGGGCGCCCACCCGGTGCACGCCCACGGCAGCGAGGACCAGCGGGCGCGCTGGCTGCCCGGGGTCGCCGACGGCAGCACGGTCGCCGCCTTCGCGCTGAGCGAGCCCGGCGCCGGTTCGGACGCGGCGGCGCTGGCCCTCGCGGCCGACCCGGACGGCGCCGGCTGGAGGCTCACCGGCGCCAAGTGCTGGATCTCCAACGCCCCCGAGGCCGACTTCTACACCGTCTTCGCCCGCACCACACCCGGCGCCGGGGCCCGCGGGGTGACCGCCTTCCTGGTCCCGGCCGACCGGCCCGGACTCACCGGCAGCGCCCTGGAGATGATCTCGCCGCACCCCATCGGCGCCCTCGACTTCGACGCCGTACCCGTCACCGCGGCCGACGTGCTCGGCGCACCCGACCGCGGCTTCGCCGTCGCCATGGGCACCCTCAATCTCTTCCGCCCCAGCGTCGGCGCGTTCGCGGTCGGCATGGCGCAGGCCGCGCTGGACGCCACGATCGGCCACACCCGCCGGCGTGAGGCGTTCCACGGCCGGCTGATGGACCTTCAGGCCGTGTCGCACCAGGTCGCCGAGATGGCCCTGCGCACCGAGGCGGCCCGGCTGATGGTGTACGCGGCCGCGACGGCGTACGACGCGGGAGCGGCCGACGTGCCCCGGCGCGCGGCGATGGCCAAGCTGCTCGCCACCGAGACCGCGCAGTACGTCGTCGACACCGCCGTCCAACTGCACGGCGCCCGCGCCCTGCGCCGCGGCCACCTCCTCGAACACCTCTACCGCGAGGTGCGCGCGCCCCGCGTCTACGAGGGCGCCAGCGAGGTCCAACGGGGCATCATCGCCAAGGAGTTGTACGCCGAAGCGGCCAAGGAGGACCGGTGACGACCGAGCGCGTCAACCCGCCCGGGATGGCCCCGCCCACGGGCTTCTCGCACGCCGTCGTCGCGACCGGCTCCCGCGTGGTGTTCCTGGCGGGCCAGACCGCCCTCGACGGCGACGGGAAGATCACCGGTGAGACGCTGCCCGAGCAGTTCGAGAAGGCCCTCGGCAACCTCCTCACCGCCCTGCGTGCGGCCGGCGGCACCCCCGCCGACCTCGCCCGGGTCACCGTCTACGCCACCGACGTCGCCGCCTACCGCGCCCACGCGGCTCTCCTGGGCCGGATCTGGCGGGAGTCGGCGGGCCGCGACTATCCCGCGATGGCCGTCGTGGAGGTCGTACGGCTGTGGGACGAGCGGGCGCTGGTGGAACTGGACGGGTTCGCCGTACTGCCGTGAGCCCCGGGCCGGGACCTCGCGCGCGCCCCGTCGCCCGCACCGTCGATGACCCGGCCCGTTCGGTTTCATGACGCGCCACCGATGGGGTGACGGTCACGCCCGGCGGCCCGGCCGCCCGGTACCAGTGGAGACCCTCGACCCCTGGAACCGGGAGGTATCCCATGCCCGTACGCCCCGCCCTCGCCACGGTCCTCGGCGCCGCCGCGCTGCTGTGCACCGCCGTCGGCCCGGCCACCGCCGCCCCCGCCGAGACGATCACCGTCGACCCGGTCGGCAAGCTCGCCGCCGACGGCACGGTGACGCTGTCCGGCACCTACCGCTGCACCGGCGGCACCGGGCCGGTGCTCGTCAGCTCCTCGGTCAGCCAGAAGGACCTCGGTCTCCAGTACGCCATCGGCGGCAGCGTCGCCCGGTGCGACGGCGTCGAACACCGGTGGGAGCACTCCGGCGAGGCTTCGCCGAAGGCGCTGAAGGACGGGGCGGCGCGGGTGGAGGCCACCCTCACGGAACTGCGCCCCTCCGGCATCGTCCTGCTGCCGTACTTCCACGCCGTGTCGCACCAGGACATCAAGCTCGCTCCGCACGACACACCCGCGCAGTCCCCGAAGACGACGGGCACGTCGTCGGCGAAGGCACCGAAGGCACCGAAGGCGCCGAAGACGCCGAAGACGCCGGGCAAGTCGTCGGCCAAGGCGCCCAAGACGGCCAAAACGTCCAAGACGGCCAAGGCGCCCAAGGCGACGGGCGAGTCGTCGGCGAAGGCGACGGCCAAGCCGGTTCGCTGATCCGCGACCCCGCCCGCGCCCCGGCTTCAGGCGCGGCCGAGCCCGTCCCGGTCCGGCGGAGCCGGACTCCGCCGGACCCGAGGGGCGTCCGGCCGCCGCAGGGCGGCCACGAACTTGTAGCGCGAGCCCCGGTACACCGAGCGCACCCACTCCACGGGCGAGCCCTGCGCGTCCCGCGAGTGCCGGGACAGCAGCAGCATCGGCAGCCCCACGTCGGTGGCGAGCAACTGCGCCTCGCGCGGGGTCGACAACGAGGTCTCGATGGTCTCGTCGGCCTCGGCGAGCCGGACGCCGTACACCTCGGCGAGCGCGGTGTAGAGCGAGGGGTGGGTGGCCAGCCAGCGGCGCAGGCCGGGGAACCGGCGCACCGACAGATGGGTCGTCTCGATCGCCATCGGGTCGCCGCCGGCCAGCCGCAGCCGCTCGATGCGCAGCACCGGCTCGCCCGCCCCGATGCCGAGCAGGCCCGCCAGCCGCTCGTCCGCGGGCACCTCCCCGATGTCCAGCACCCGCGAGGCCGGGGTGAGGCCCTGGGCGCGCATGTCCTCGGTGTGCGAGGTGAGCTGGAGCGTGCGGTACAGCTTGGGCTGGGCGACGAAGGTGCCCTTGCCCTGGATCCGGTCGAGCCGGCCCTCGCCGACGAGTTCCTGGAGCGCCTGCCGCACGGTGGTCCGCGAGGTGCCGAACCGGACGGCGAGCAGGCGTTCCGCGGGCATGGCCGAGCCGGGTTGCAGCGCCTCGGCCATGGTGAGCACCTGCTGCTTGATCCGGTAGTACTTCGGCACGCGCGCGGTGCGGCCGGACGCCCCCCTGTACGGCGGCGGGGCGCTGCTGACGTCGGTGGTCATGCCTGCCTTCCCGGCTGTGTCGACGGTCTCCCGTTATAGCGAGCAACCGCTCTATGGTCTAGTCCAACTGAACGCTCCGGGTGAAAGGGGGCGGAATGCGGACGGATGCGCTCCGGTGACTTTCTCGTAACGGCCGGTCCCGGCTTCCCGGACCACCCTTGACACTCCAAAAGGTCTAGGCCAAGCTCCACCGTACTGGTCTACACCATTCGTGACCAGGTCCACAGCCCTACGTGCAACAGCGTCGTACGCAGGTCACCGCCGAGGGCGTGGGGGGTTAGTGGCATCCCTGAGGAGGGTGGCGTGAAGCGCAAGCTTGCGGCCGCGATCGTGATCGCGGGCATGATGGTCTCCGTGTCGGCGTGCGGCGGGGACGGCGGCGACGACAGCGGCAAGAACGCGGGACCGGACAGCTTCAAGGGCCAGACCCTGACGGTCTGGGCGATGGACGGCTCCACGCCGGACCAGTGGGTCAAGGACGTCACGGCCGCCTTCGAGAAGAAGACCGGCGCCCAGCTGAAGTTCGAGACGCAGAAGTGGGACGGGATCCAGCAGAAGATCACCACCGCCCTGTCCGAGTCCACCCCGCCGGACGTGCTGGAGGTCGGCAACACCCAGACCCCGGCCTACGCGGCCACCGGCGGCCTCGCCGACCTGAGCGACCTGAAGACGGAGATCGGCGCCGACTGGACGCCGTCGGTCTCGCAGTCCTCCGTCTACGACGGCAAGCAGTACGCCGCGCCCTGGTACTTCGCCAACCGCGTCGTCATCTACAACAAGAAGATCTGGGCCGAGGCCGGCATCAAGGACACCCCGAAGACCCGGGACGAGTTCTACAAGGACCTGGAGACGATCGGGAAGAAGACCGACGCCGAGCCGCTCTACCTGCCCGGCCAGAACTGGTACTTCTTCGACGGCCTGACCATCGGCCAGGGCGCCGACCTGGTGAAGAAGGAAGGCGGCAAGTACGTCTCCAACCTCGGCGACCCCAAGGTCGCCAAGGCCATGGAGATCTACAAGAAGTACGCCTCCTACTCCAAGGCGCCCAAGGACAAGGACGAGGCCACCCCGCAGCAGGCCGAGGTCTTCGCCAAGGGGAAGACCGGCGCCTTCATCGGCATGGGCTGGGAGGCCGGTACGGCCGTCACCGCCAACAAGGCCATCGAGAAGGACCTCGGCTACTTCACCATCCCGGGCGAGAGCGCCGGCAAGCCCGAGGGTGTCTTCCTCGGCGGCTCCAACCTCGCCGTCGCCCAGGGCAGCAAGAAGCAGGCCCTGGCCAAGGAGTTCCTGAAGATCGCCCTGTCCGACCGGTACGAGGGCGAACTGGCCAAGCTCAACGGCGTCATCCCGAACAAGCAGGCCCTTCAGTCCAACCTCAAGGGCAACGCCGTCGCCGAGGCCGCCGCTCCGGGTGCCGCCGTCGGAGGCACCACCCCGCTCATCCCCGAGTGGGGCGCGGTCGAGAACAGCCCGAACCCGATCAAGTCGTACATGACGGCCGTGCTGAACGGCAAGTCCCCGGCGGACGCCGCCAAGCAGGTCGAGGGCGAGATCAACAAGCGCCTGGCCCAGCAGAACTGATGACCGCGCCGGGGGCGCCGCGCACGCGCCCCCGGCTCACCTGTGTCGTCCGTACGTGTCGTCCGTACGGCCACGGAAGAGATGGCAACTCATGTCAGTGCAGACCGAAGGCACGGACACGGCCGGGACGCCCGCTGTCCGCAAGGCCCGGGTACCGGCCCCGCCGCGCGGTGACGGCAGCACCGCCGGCGCCCCGTCCCGGCGCCGCGCCACCGCCCCCTACCTGCTCCTGCTGCCCGCGCTGCTGGCCACCCTGGTGCTCCTCGGCTGGCCCCTGGTCAAGAACGGCATGCTGTCGTTCCAGAACCTCAACCCGCGCCAGCTCATCCAGCACCTCACCGAGTGGAACGGCGTCGACAACTACCGGGAGGTGCTCAGCGGCGGCGACTTCTGGCACGTCGTCGAGCGCTCCGTCGTCTTCACCGCCGCCAACGTCGTACTGATCATGGTGATCGGCACCCTGGTCGGCCTGCTGCTGGCCCGGCTCGGCCGCAGGATGCGGCTGCTGCTCATGGTGGGCCTCGTCCTCGCCTGGGCCATGCCGGTCATCGCGGCCACCACCGTCTACCAGTGGCTGTTCGCCCAGCGCTTCGGCGTCGTCAACTGGGTGCTGGACAAGCTCGGCTGGCACTCCATGGCCGACCACAACTGGCTGCAGACCCAGTTCTCCACCTTCGCCGTGGTCACCCTGCTCATCGTCTGGCAGTCCATACCCTTCGTGGCGATCAACCTCTACGCCGCCACCACCACCATCCCCAGGGAACTGTACGAGGCCGCCTCCCTGGACGGCGCCGGCACCTGGCAGAGCTTCACCTCGGTGACCCTGCCCTTCCTGCGGCCGTTCCTGTACGCCACGACGTTCCTCGAAGTCATCTGGGTGTTCAAGGCGTTCGCGCAGATCTTCGCCATGAACGAGGGCGGCCCCGACCACCTCACCGAGACCCTGCCGATCTACGCCTACGTCGAGGGCGTCGGAAACCAGCACTTCGGGCTCGGCGCGGCGATCTCCTTCCTCACCATCCTGGTCCTGCTCGCCATCACCTCGTACTACCTGCGCATGGTGCTCAAGCAAGAGGAGGACGAGCTGTGAAGCGCTCGCTCTTCGGCCGCATCTGGCCCAACGCGACCGCCGTCGCCCTCTTCGTCGGCTTCGTGTTCCCCGTCTACTGGATGTTCGCCACGGCCTTCAAGCCGACCGGCGACATCATCGCCGACGACCCGGTGTGGTTCCCGACGCACGCCACCCTCGACCACTTCCGCAAGGCCGTCGACGCCGACCACTTCTGGACCCTCGTCCTCAACTCCGTCACCGTCACCGTGCTGTCGGTGGTCTTCTCGCTCGTCATCGCCCTGTTCGCCGCGTTCGCCCTGGCGCGGATGCGGTTCCGGGGCCGGCGCGGTCTGATCGTGACGTTCATGCTGGCGCAGATGGCCCCCTGGGAGGTCATGATCATCGCCATCTACATGATCGTCCGCGACAACGACATGCTCGACAGCCTGGTCCCGCTCACCGTCTTCTACACGATGATGGTGCTCCCGCTGACCATCCTCACCCTGCGCGGCTATGTCGCCGCCGTGCCCAGGGAGCTGGAGGAGTCGGCGATGGTCGACGGCTGCACCCGCCTCCAGGCCTTCGTCAAGGTGATCTTCCCGCTGCTCGCGCCCGGCCTGATGGCGACCTCGCTGTTCGGGTTCATCACCGCCTGGAACGAGTTCCCGCTCGTCCTGATCCTCAACAAGGACGTCGAGAAGCAGACCCTGCCGCTGTGGCTGTCCCAGTTCCAGACCGCATTCGGCGACGACTGGGGCGCCACCATGGCCGCCTCGTCGCTGTTCGCGCTGCCCATTCTGATCCTGTTCATCTTCCTGCAACGCAAGGCTGTCAGCGGTCTGACCGACGGCGCCGTGAAGGGATGACGCCCCCGATGACCACCATCGCCACCACAGCGTCCGGCAGCGGCTCCGCCGCGGGGGACACCCTCGCCCGGGACGCCCTCGCGGTGCTGCAACCGGGGTTCGACGGCACCACCGCCCCCGACTGGGTGCGCCGCCGCCTCGGCGAGGGCCTCGCCTCCGTCGCCCTGTTCGGCCGCAACGTCGTCAGCGAGGAGCAGGTCACCGCGCTCACCGCGCAGTTGCGGGCCGAGCGCGAGGACCTGCTGGTCGCCATCGACGAGGAGAGCGGCGACGTCACCCGCCTCGACGTGCGCACCGGCTCGCTCTTCCCCGGCAACCACGCCCTCGGCGCCGTCGACGACCCCGGCCTCACCCGGGCCGTCTCCCGCGAGCTGGGCCGGCGCCTGGCCGCCTGCGGTGTCACCCTCGACTGGGCGCCCTCCGCCGACGTCAACGCCGACCCCGACAACCCCGTCATCGGTGTCCGCTCCTTCGGCGCGAGCCCCGGCCTGGTCGCCCGGCACACCGCCGCCTGGGTGGAGGGCCTGCAGTCCACCGGCGTCGCCGCCTGCGCCAAGCACTTCCCCGGCCACGGCGACACCGACGTCGACTCCCACCTCGCCCTGCCCCGCATCGGCGTCGACGCCGACACCCTGTACGCGCGCGAACTGCCCCCGTTCCGCGCGGCGATCGCCGCCGGCACCCGGGCGATCATGAGCGCGCACATCCTGGTGCCCGCGCTGGACCCGGACCGCCCCGGCACCCTGTCCCGCCGCGTCCTCACCGAACTGCTGCGCGGCGAACTCGGCTACCAGGGCCTGATCGTCACCGACGGCATGGAGATGCGCGCGATCGCCGGCACCTACGGCCTGGAGCACGGCGCGGTCCTCGCGATCGCGGCCGGCGCCGACGCCATCTGCGTGGGCGGCGGACTGTGCGACGAGGGCACCGTGCTGAAGCTGCGGGACGCGCTCGTGGCCGCCGTACGCTCCGGTGAACTGCCCGAGGAACGGCTCGCCGACGCGGCGGCCCGGGTCCGCGAGCTGGCCGCCTGGACCACCGCCGCCCGCGGTGACGCGGAGCGGACCCCGGCCGACCCGGAGATCGGCCTGGTCGCGGCCCGCCGCGCGCTGACCGTGACCCGCGCGGGCGCCGCCGCCCCGGTCACCGCACCGGTGTACGTCGCCCGGTTCAGCCCCGCCGCGAACATCGCCGTCGGCGACCAGACGCCCTGGGGCGTCGCCGCCGAGCTGGAACGGCGGCTGCCCGGCGGCGCCTGCGGCACCTTCACCGGCGAGGGCGCCGGCCGGGCCGCCCTCGCCGCCGCCCAGGGGCGCCGGATCGTCGCCGTGGTCCGCGACGAGCACCGGCACGCCTGGATGCGCTCCGCGCTCGACACCCTGCTCGCCGCCCGACCCGACACCGTCGTGGTCGAGATGGGCCTGCCCGGGGCCGCACCGCGCGGCGCCCTGCACATCGCCACCCACGGCGCCGCCCGGGTCTGCGCGGTGGCGGCGGCGGAGGCCGCCGTCGCGGGCTGACCCCGGCGACCGCCGCCGCGCCCCCCAGGGGGTGACGGCGGTCGCGCGGGGTCCGGTCGGTGCGCGGTCGGCGGGGCCGGCCGGGACAGGCAGCCGCGGAACGGGCTCAGGTCCCGAGCCGCGGCCCCGCCACCGCGCGGGCGTCAGGCTCTTCGGCGCCGGCCCGGGCCCCGGGAGGCGGAGTTCTCCTCCCACGGGGTTTCCGTCCGGGCGGAGTCCAGCAGACTCTCGCCGTACAGGTCCTGCAGCCAGTTGGACTGGTAGATGGTGTCCAGGTAGCGCTCGCCGAGGTCGGGCGCTATGGCCACCGCGGTGAGGTCCCGGGTGCCGTGCCGGGCCAGCCAGTCCGTCGCCGCGCTGACCACCGACCCGGTGGAGCCGCCGAACAGGAAGCCCCGCCGGGCCATCCGGTGGCAGGTGCGGATGGTGTCCGCCTCCTCCACCCGGATCACCTCGTCCACGTACGACTCGTCCAGCAGCGGCGGGCGCATGCTCATGCCCAGGCCGGGGATCATCCGGCGGCCGGGCTCGCCGCCGAAGGCCACCGAGCCCACGCTGTCCACGGCGACGATCCGCACCGGCCGGTGCCACTCGCGGAAGTAGCGCCCGCAGCCCATCAGCGTCCCTGCGGTGCCCGTCCCGACGAACAGGACGTCCAGGTGCGGGAAGTGGCCGGCGATCTCCGGTGCCGTCGTCCGGAAGTGGGCCCGCCAGTTCCCCGCGTTGGTGTACTGGCTGAGCCACACGTACCGCTCGTCGGACGCGCACAGCGCGCGCACGTACTCCAGCCGCGTGCCCAGGAAACCGCCGTTGCCGTCCAGGTCGGTCACCACGTGCACCTGGCTGCCGAGGGCCTCCATCAGCAGCTTGGTGGACAGGTTGCACCGGGGGTCCGTCACGCACAGGAACCGGTAGCCCTTGCTCGCGGCGATCACGCTCAGCGCGACGCCCAGGTTCCCGGACGAGGACTCGACCAGGACGGAGTCCGGCGTCAGCCGCCCCTCCCGCTCGGCGCTCTCCACCATCTCGTTCGCGGCCTTCAACTTGATGGAGCCGGCGAAGTTGAAACCCTCGCACTTCAGGTAGAGGCGGCATCCGAAGATCGACTCCAGATCTACGAACAGACTGCCTTCGTTGAAGGCGTGGGGAGCGGAGATGACGGGCACGGCAGCCTCCTGGTGCCAGGGCTGAAGCGCAGCGGCCTCAGCCGTACCGGCGCAGGTCGTGGAAGAAGTCGTCGATGAGGCGGAGTTCCCCCGCCCGGGCCACACGGTCGTAGACGTACTTGCCGACGGCCAGGTCGAGGACGCCGAGGCCGAAGGGCGAGAAGATCACCGGCTGGTCGGGCGGCGGCGCGGCGCGGCCGAGCATCACGTCGTACAGGGTGCCGTTGAGGAAGTCCCGGTTCCCGGTGCGCTGTTCGACCAGGTGCGGGGAGGTCTCGGCCTTCAGGCAGTGCTCGACGTCGTCCACGAAGTTGGCCGCGGTGAGCAGGATCTCCGGGGCGAGGTCGCGCAACGACACGTGCAGGACCACCGGGTTGTGCTCGAACCAGGCCGGCGCCGTGACATGCGGCCGGCCGGCGACGGTGGCGAAGACCACCAGGTCGCTGGAGCGGATCAGGTCCTCGGCGCTGTCGTGGACGGTGACCTGCCCGGTGGCGCCGGCCTGGCGCAGATAGCCGCGGAAACCCTCGGTGCTGTCGGCGGACAGGTCGTGCACGCCGATCGCGTCGAAGGTCCAGCCGCTGCCGGCGAGGAAGGTGTGGATGTACCGGGCGATCAGACCCGTACCGAAGAAGCCGACCCGGCGGGGCCGGGCCCGGGTGCGGCTGAGCCAGTCGGCGGCCAGCGCGGCCGAGGCCGCCGTCCGGGTCGCGCTGATGACGGAACTCTCCAGACAGGCGAACGGGTAGCCCGTCTCGTGGTCGTTGAGGATCAGCACCGCCGACGCCCGGGGCAGCCCGGCGCGCACGTTCTCCGGGAAACTGGAGATCCACTTCACGCCGTCCACCTGCGCCGGGCCACCGATGGAGGCGGGCAGCGCGATGATCCGGGCCGTGGGGCGGTCGGGGAAGCGCAGGAAGTACGACGGCGGGTTGACCGAGTCCCCGGCGCCGTGCAGCCGGTAGGTGGCCTCCACCAGTTCCACCAGTTCCCTCTCCCGGCCGGTCAGCGCCTGCTGCACCTGTCTGCCGGAGATCACCGCGAAGGTGGGCGGCGGCCCGGGGTGGGGCGCGGGCGGCTGCGGGGAGGTCGACAGCTGGGTCATCGCAGGCTCGCCTCCTCCGCCGGGCCGGAGCCGGGCAGGCGCCGCGGCTCGGCCATGCCGACCAGGACCAGCCGCTCCCCGGTGAACGGCTCCCTGCTGTGCGCGGTGCCGATGTTGTCGACCAGCATCAGGTCGCCGGCCTGCCAGGGCTCGCGCCGGGTGTGCTCCTCGTAGGTGGCGTTGAGGAGTTGTACGACGTCCTCACCGATCGGGGTGCCGTCCCCGTAGCGGGTGTTGAACGGCAGCGCGTCCGCGCCGTACTCGTCCACCAGGTACTCGCGGACCTCCGGGGCCAGCGTCCACTCGTTGAGGAAGGCGATCTGGTTGAACCAGCACCGCCTGCCGGTGCGCGGGTGTTCCACGACGGCGCGGCGGCGCTGCTCGGTGCGCAGGGAGCCGTCGGGCAGCCAGCGGAAGTCGATGGCGTTCGCGCGGCAGTACCGCTCGATCGCGTCGCGGTCGTCGGTGCCGAACGACTCCGCGACGGACGCCCCGATCTCGTCGTTGTAGGTACGGGTCAGCAGCCAGCCCTCCCGCTCGAAGCGCTCCGTCAGCTCGGCGGGCAGCGCCCCCAGGATCTCCGCCGCGTCGGCCACCGCCGTCGCCCCGCCCTGCTCGGGCGGCGTCAGGCAGGCGAACAGCAGCAGGCCGGGCACCTCCAGCTGGTAGCTCAGCTCGTGGTGCATGCACATCGGCTGGTTGGCCGGCCAGGGCGTGGAGGAGTACAGCCCAGGCCCGTGCTCCTCCCGCGGCGCGAACGCCTCACGCTCCGGCATGAGGTCGCCGGCCAGCCGGGCGAAGACGGCGGCGGCCTGGCCGGTGTCCCGGAGGCCGAGGCCGCGCACCAGCAGCGCCCCGTGCTCGGTGACCTGCGCCCTGAGCGCCTCGCGGTAGTGGGCCGCCCAGGCCGCGGGGTCGTCCGGCGGGCCGACGCTCAGCAGCGCGGGCCGGTCCGGCCGCAGCTGCACGTCGAGCGGTGCTGCCAGGGATGAGGACGGCATCTCGGTTTCCTTTCGGTCGCCCGTCGGTGGGGGTACGGGCCTTCAGGTGGAGGCCAGGGGGACGGCCGTGTCCAGCACGGCCCGCGCCGCCTCGGCCGGCCGGGTGCGCAGGAAGTAGTGGCCCCCGTCGGGCAGTTCGTGCAGCTCGACCCGCTCGGCCAGCAGCAGCCAGTCGCGGTGGAGGTCGGCGTGGCCCGCCGTGTGCGGGTCGTCGGCGGCGACGACCACCGAGACCGGCGCGGACAGCCGCACCGGCGGCGGGTTCTCCAGGGCCGCCTGGAACCAGCGGTGGGCCTGGACGCAGTCGTGCCGGTAGGCGGCTCCGATGTGCTCGGCGTGCCGCTCGTCGAGTTCGGCGAGTTCCGTGTAGCCGCCGTCCGCGGTCAGCCGCACCGCGATCTCCGCGTCGCCGCGCCCCGTCAGCTCGGCGACGGCGGCGCTCCGCTCGGCGGCCGTGCCGAGCAGCTGCGCCCCGAGGAACACCCGCGTGACCGGCACGCCCCGCTCCTGGAGCCTGCGGGCCGTCGCCAGGGCCGGTGCGGCGCCCGACGAGTGGCCCCACAGCATGACCCGGGCCGGGCCGCGTGCCGTGATCTCGTCCGCGACCCGGTCGGCCACCTCCTCTACCGACGCGAACGGCTCGCGGTGGGCCGCCACGTCGTGGCCGGGCAGGTCCACCGCGAGGACCGCGACCCCGCTGCCCGCCAACGCGGCCGCCAGCGGACGGTAGTTGACGGCGTTGCCGCCCGCGTACGGGAAGCACACCAGCGCGCACTCCTGCGTACGGCCCGGGTCCGACAGGGGCTGGAGCAGCTCCGTGCGCCGCCGGCCGGCGCCGTCGAGGAGGTCGGCGAGGTCGGCGAGGACCGGGTTGCGGGTGATGTCCTTCAGGGAGACCGCCCGGTCCAGCGCGATGCTGAGCTTGACGGCCGTCAGGGAGGTGCCCCCGGAGTCGAAGAAGTGGTCCTTCCGGCCGATCCGGTGCTCGGGCACGCCCAGCAGTTCGGCCCAGACCGCCGCCAGCCGCCGCTCGGCCGGACTGAGCGCCTCCGCCTGCGCGCCGACCCGCTCCCCACCGACCGGCTCCGTACCGTCGCGCCCCCCGCCGGTCCGGTCCGCGGCCGGCCCGGCCTCGGCGGCCCGCGCGGTCAGCTCCTTGCGGTCGATCTTGCCGTTGGGGGTCAGCGGCAGGCTCTCCTGCCAGTGGAAGGCCGCGGGGACCATGTAGGCGGGCAGCGCCGCCGCGAGCGCCTCGCGCAGCACGTCCGGCTCGTGACGCCGGCCGGTGTGGAAGGCGATCAGCTGGGTGTTCCCGCCGCCCCGCTCGGCCACGACCACCGCGCCGTCCCGCACCCCGTCCACCCGCAGCAGGGTGTTCTCGATCTCGCCGATCTCGATGCGGAACCCGCGGATCTTGACCTGGCTGTCGCGGCGGCCGAGGAACTCCAGCTTGCCCCCGGGGTGCCAGCGGCCCCAGTCGCCGCCCAGGTACAGCCGCTCCCCGGGCCGGTACGGGTCGGTCCGGTAGGCCTCCCGGGTCCGCTCGGGGTCGTTGACGTAGCCCCGGCCCACACAGACACCGGAGAACGCGATCAGCCCCGGGGCGCCCAGCGGCACCAGCGCCAGCTGCTCGTCCACGACGTAGACGCGCACGTTGTTGACCGCCCGCCCCAGCAGCACCCTGTCCGGCACACCGTCCAGGACCTCGTGGTTGGTGTCGTCGGACGTCTCGGTCAGCCCGTAGGCGTTCAGCAGCCGGGCGCCCGGCCGGAGCGCGAACCAGCGCTGCACCAGCTCCCGTTTCAGCGCCTCGCCGGTCACCGACACCCAGCGCAGGTCCGGCAGGTCCCGGGGGTGCTTCTCCAGGTACGAGACCACGACCTCCAGGTAGGAGGGCACCAGCTGGGCGACGGTGACCCGGTCGCGCACCAGCGTGTCGACGAACCGCTCGACGTCCACGACCACGTCCTGGCCGACCAGCACGGTCCGGCCACCGACCAGCAGCGCGGACACCAGCTGCCACAGCGAGATGTCGAAGCACTGCGGGGCCGTCTGCGCCACCACGGACCCGTCGCCGATCCCCAGGTCGTCGATCTTGGCGTGGAGGTGGTTGAGCAGACCGGCGTGCTCGCACATCGCGCCCTTCGGCTCGCCGGTGGAGCCGGAGGTGAAGTAGATGTAGGCCAGCTGACCGGCGTCGACCGGCACCCCGGGGTCGTCGTCGGCGTGCGGTTCCGCGTACGCCGTCTCCACCAGCAGCTTCTCGGTTCCGGGCAGCTCGGCCAGCGCCTCGTCGAGGGAGCCGGTGCTGCCCGACTCGGTGAGCACCAGCCGGCACCCGGCCCGGGACAACGTCGCCGCCACCCGGCCGGCCGGGAAGTGCGGCTCGACCGGCAGGTACACCCCGCCCGCCTTGAACACCGCCAGCGTCGCCGCCAGCCAGTCGAGGTTGCGCTCGGTGACGACGGCGACGACGTCCTCCCGGCCGAGACCGCGGGCCAGCAGCGCCCGCGCCAGCCGGTTGGCGCGCGCGTTCAGTTCCCCGTACGTCCACGACCGCTCGCCGTGCACCGCGGCCACCGCCCGCGGACGCTCCCGTACCCGCTGCTCGAACAGCTCGTGCGCGCGGGCGTCCGGCAGCGGCCGGTGCGGCCCCGCCAGCCCTTCCAGCTGCTCGCGCACCTCCTCCGCCGACAGCAGGCTCTGCTGCGCGTGCTCGGCGTCCGGATCGGCCGCCATCAGCCGCAGCGCCTTCAGGTGGTAGCCGCCGATCCGTGCCGCGCTCCCGGCGTCCAGCACGTCCGTGCGGTACCGCAGGCGCAGCAGCAGCCGGCCGCCCCGGTCGCACCAGCGCACATGCAGCACCCCGTCCTCGGCGTGCGCGTCGTCGGCGCCCATGGGGCCGAACACCGCCTCGTGCACCGGCTCGGTCAGCTCCAGTTCCCGGGCCAGGGCCGCCACCGGGAACTCCCGGTGGGCCAGCACCGCCGCCTCGGCCCGCTCGGCCGCCGACACCAGCGCCCGCCAGGACCCGGGGGGCACCGTCAGCCGGCACGGCAGCGGCTCACCGCGCACCCCGGCGGTGTACCCCGTCACCAGCTCCCGCTCGCCGGACAGCGCGGACAGCACCTTGGCGTGCGCCGCCAGCAGCACCGCGCTGACCGGCAGCCCCGACCGGCGGACCAGCCTGCGCAGCGCGGACGCCACGTCGTCCGGGACCGCCGTCTCCTGCTCGGCCGCCCCCGGCTCCGGCGCAGGCGCCCACCGCGGTACGGCGGTGGCACCGCCGGCGGTCAGCACCCGGCTCCAGAACTCCCGGTCCGTCTCCACGCGCGTGTCCATGGCGATGGCCTTCCTCAACTCGTGGCAGTCGCGGGGGCGTCGGTCGTGCGCAGGGCCCGGCCGGGGCCGCCGCCCTCGGGCATGTCCACGGCCGGATTGCCGCCCCAGTGCGCGTTCGGGGGTATTTCCTCGCCCTTCATGAGGAAGGAGTCGGCCGTCAGCACCGCGTCGTCGCCCATCGTCACGCCGTAGTGCACATGGGCGCCGACGCCCAGCGTGCAGCGCGCGCCGAGCGTGGTGTGGTCCGACTTGAACGTGCCGTCCTCCTGCGAGTGGCACTGGAGTTTGCTGCCGGCGTTCAGGATGCAGTCGTCCCCGACGGTGGTCAGCGTCCGCTCGGTCACGTAGCAGCCGTCGTCGAACACCCGCTTGCCGATGCGCACGCCCAGCAGCCGCCACACGAGGCTCTTGTACGGGGTCCCGTTGAAGATGTTGAGGTAGTGGGACGGCACCTTCCACACCCGCTCGTGCAGCCAGAACGTGGGGTCGTAGATGGAGCACAACTGCGGGGTCATCCGGCGGAACCGCATCAGGCACCGCTCCACCAGCACGTAGTACGCGGTGGAGAACACCAGCAGCAGCGCCACGTACGCGCCGATCACCACCTGCCCGAACACCCCGTACAGGTCCACGGAGGCGAGGGCGAGCAGCGTGAGCGCGAAGGTGTGCACCCAGCGCACGAACAGCATCAGCGTCATCGAGCGCAGGTTGTAACGGTTCTTCGCGGTGAGGTGCCGGCGCAGCTCCTCGCCCGTGCGCAGATGGTCGAACCGGGCGTCCCGGTCCACCGAGCGGGGGATCTCGAAACAGGGCGAGCCGAGGAGGCCGACGCCCGTGCGGACCTCGCCGTCCAGCGGGACCATCACCTTCGTCGCCAGGAGGCAGTTCTCGCCCGTCCTGCCGCCCACCGGGTAGGCGATGTTGTTGCCCAGGAAGTTGCGCGGCCCGATCGTCACCCGGGACAGCCGGAACGACGTACTGGAGTAGTCGGCGTTGACCACCGAGAGCCCGTCGGCCACCATCGTCCCGGTCCCGACGGAGACCAGGAACGGTGTCTCGTGCTGCACCTCGGTGCCGAAGTTCGAACCGGTCTGCTCGACTTCGGTCAGGTCGTAGCCGAGGCCGCGCAGGTAGGGCACGATGTACGAACTGTCGCCGAACAGCCAGGCGAAGAACTTGATGTTCGTCAGGCGGGCCGCCAGCCGGTGCACCGTGTAGTGGAACCCGTACAGCGGATACACCCGGTCGGGCCTGACCACCAGACCCAGCAGCCGCGGGACCGTGTACAGCGTCAGCAGGCCGAGCACGAGGAAGCCGCAGAACAGGACCAGCGAGAGCACCAGCGCGTCGGGGACGAGGTCGCTCCGGGACATCACGGCCGTCTCCGGATCGAGCCGCTTGCCGATCGCCGGCACCCCCGTGAACAGGATGTACATCCCGCCGACGGCGAGCGGGACGTACACGAAGAGCAGCTGCACCATGGTGACCAGGCCGAACCAGGTCCGGCGCACGCTCCCGCACCGGGCCGGCGCCACCCTCAGGTAGTCGGTGCGCGTCGGCTCCGCCGGTGACCCGTGCCAGCGCTCCCTGGCCGGGACCGCCTGCCCGCGGTGCAGCGCGGAGGAGTGGCCCAGCTGGGCGCCGTCGCCCAGCGAGGTGTCGATGTCCAGCACCGTCCGCTCGCCGACGAACGCGTCCCGGCCCAGGGTGACCCGGCCCGTCTGGATGCGGCCCGCGTGCGCCCGGTAGCAGAGGAAGAAGGAGTCCTTGCGGATCACCGTCCCGGCGCCGATCGTCAGCAGGTCGGTGCAGACGGGCACGGAACGGGAGAGGATCGTGACGCCCTTCCCGATCCGCGCGCCCAGCGCCCGCAGGTACAGCACGTACAGCGGGGTGCCGACGAGGAACACCATGGGGTTCGCGTGCAGCAGCACCTTCACGAGCCACAGCCGCAGATAGGACAGGCCCCAGACGGGGAACTCGCGGGGCTTCCAACGGCCGACGAGCACCCACTTCGCCCCGACCGGGAACAGGCACAGGGCGAGGAACCCGATGCCGCCGAACAGCAGCGACCGGATGTAGACGTCCAGCGGGCCGGTGCCGCCGGCGATCCACTCGTAGCCGCGGGCGGTGACGAACCCGGAGACGAGGGAGTACCCGAGGAAGACCGCCAGCTGCGCCGTGCCGCACAGCAGATGGGCGCGCCGCCCCGCCCGGGTCACCGGGGCCGGTGACGCGGTGGGAGCCGGCTGCGACGGGGGCTCGGCCACGGCGACGGGGGCGGGGGCGGGGGCGTCCTCCACGAGCGCCGCCGTCAGGCTGCGGATGGTGGGATACCGGTAGATGTCCCGCATGGACGGGGACGGCAGCTGCGGGTTCTTCCTGAGCCGTGCGCAGAACTGTGCCATCACCAGGGAGTTGGCACCGAGGTCGGTGAAGAAGTGACTCTCGGCCGGAACCTGTTCGGCTCCGGTCAGCTCGGCCAGGGTCCGTGCGAGCACGCGCTCGGTGTCCGACCTGGCCGGCCCGATGGCGCTCAGGGTGACGGCAGGTTCGTCCGGTCCCGGTATCGGGATCTTGGAGGACTGCTCCACCATTCCATCTCCTGAAAACGTGCGGATCGCCAATGGCCGGCCGAGCCGTACCTGATCCGGAACGGCCGCTTTTCAGTGTGGCCAGGCGCACAGCAGGCTGCCACTTCGCCGCGACCAGCACACTCGCTCGAAAGCGTCCACGACTCCGTCTCCCTTGGCCTCCGTACCGGAAGCGGGCCGCCGCGGCTCACCCGAACGGCGGCCCCCCACCGGAGCGGGGGCGGCGGCCGCTGCCGTTCAGCTCGCGGGGGGCGGCGTGCCCGCCGGCGCGTCCGCCGGGGCGTCCACCGGCGCGGACGCCTGCGCGCGGGCGATCAGCAGGGCGACGTCGTCGTGGTCGTCGGGCCGGCGGAGGTCGTGCAGAAGCCGGTCGCACGTTTCCTCCAGGGGGCGGTCGGGAGCGTCGAGGACGCGCAGGAGCGTGTCGAGGCGTTCGTCGATGGAGTGGTGGCGGGTCTCCACGAGCCCGTCGGTGTACAGGACCAGCTGGTCGCCGTCGTCGAGACCGACGGTCGTGGTCTCGAACGGGACACCGCCGACGCCGAGGGGGGTGCCGGTGGGCAGGTCGAGGAGCCGGGGACGGTGTCCGCGGCGGACGAGGACGGGGGGCAGGTGCCCGGCGTTCGCGATGTGGCACCGGCCGCGGTGGGGGTCGTAGGCGGCGTAGAGGCAGGTGGCGATGTACTGCTCCAGGCCGGAGGTGATCGTGTCGAGCTGTTCGAGGACGCGGGCCGGGTCCAGGTCGAGGCCGGCGAAGGCGGCGGTCGCGGTGCGCAGCCGGCCCATGGCCGCGGCGGCGTCGATACCGCTGCCCATGACGTCACCCACGACGAGGGCCGTCTTGTCCTCGCCCAGCGGCAGGACGTCGTACCAGTCGCCGCCGATCTCGTAGGCGGCCTGCGCGGGCTGGTAGCGGGAGGCGATCTGCAGGCCGGGCAGGTGCGGCGGATGACGGGGGAGCAGACTGCGCTGGAGGGTCTCGGCGGCGTTGCGCACGCGTCGATGGGCACGGGCGTTGTCGATGCACACCGCGGCGCGGGAGGCCAGTTCGGTGGCGATGGCGAGGTCGTCCTCGTCGAAGGGCCGCGGGTCGCGGGCGCGGGTCAGCCCCAGGAAACCGAGGACGGTGGCGCGCGCGGTGAGGGGGACGGCCAGGTAGGAGTGCACCCCGGCGCGCGCCAGCAGCGTGGCCGCTCGGTCGTCGCGGGCGATGCGCGCCAGGTCGTCCTCGCCGGCGTGCCGGATCAGGACGGCCCGGCCGGTGCGCACGCAGTGGGTGGCCACGCGGTCGGCGTCGTACGCGGCGATGTGCCCGGGCGGATCGGCGGCCTCGGCGGCCTCGGTGGAGTAGGCGGCCTTCAGCGCGAGGGCACGGAAGAACGCGGGACCGACCCGGGTGCGGGGCCGGTGCTCGTCGAGGGCGGAGTCGAGGACGTCGACGGAGACCACGTCGGCCAGCTCGGGCACGGTGACGTCGGCCAGCTCCCGGGCGGTCTGCGCGATGTCCAGGGTGGTGCCGATCCGGGCGGAGCCGTCGGCGATCAGGGCCAGGCGCCGCCGGGTCGCGGTCGCCTCCTGGGCCGACTCGTAGCGCTCGGTGACGTCCGTGACCAGTTCGGCCACCCCGAGCACACGGCCCTGGGTGTCCTCCAGCCGGTAGACCGAGATCGTCCAGGCGTGTGTGCGCGGTTCCGGGTCGGCCGGGCTGCGGCCGACGATGGTGGACCGGTCGATCAGGGGTGCCCCGGTGTCGAGGACCTCCCGCATCGCGGCCTCGGGCACCTCGAACTTCGTGTCCTGCATGATCTCGCGGTAGTGGCGGCCGAGATGGTCCCTCGCGGGGATGCCGTGCATCCGCTCCAGCGCCGGGTTGACGGCCAGGTACCGCAGGCCCGGGTCGAAGATCGCGATCCCGAGGGGCGACTGGGAGATCAGCCGGGTGGAGAAGGCGACGTCCCGCTCCACCTCGCGCAGGGTGGGCGAGTCGGTGCCGAGGCCGAGCGCGTAGAAATCCCCGCGGTCGTCCTGGAGCCGCATGTTGCGCAGCTCCACCAGCCGGGTGCCGCCGTCCTTGCGCCGGACGGGAAACGTGCCGGCCCAGCTCCGGCCCGTCCCCATGACCTCGGCGAACTTCCCGAGCACCCAGTCCCGGTGCTCCTCGGGCACCATGAGCCGCGCGGCGAACTGCCCGAGCGCCTCCGCGGCGGTGTAGCCGTACAGCTCCTCGGCCTGCGGGCTCCACAGGACGACCCGGCCCCCGGCGTCCAGCAGCACCGCCGCGACCCCGAGCAGGTCCAGCAATCCGCTCGGCTGCGAGGACGCGTCGTTCCCTCGTCCGCCGAACACCTGGCCGATGTCCGCGGCGGGCCGTTCGGCTTCGCTCATCGCAGGCACCCTTTCCGCCCGCCGACGCTTCGACTTCCATGGTCACCCCGCCCACCGGAGAACACACCCCGGTGGCCTCCCGCGGCGGTCGCCCACGGCGTCGGCCGGTACGGCAGCATGCACACCGCCACGTCCGTGCGGGGCCCGCGGCACGGGGGCGAGGATCGGGCCGCGCCGGTCCGGCAGGCTCTCGTGGCGGCGGTGGCCGGCGTGACGGGGACCCGGCCGCACCTCGCGGCGTGCCGGGCGCACACCGCCGGGACCTCGCCGGGCCGGCCGGGCGGTCGGGCCCGGTGTCCGGCGCGCGGCGGCCGCCCGTTTCCGGTGCGGCCCGGGCGGGCCGGCCGGCGAGGGAGGAGGGGCCGACCCGCCCGGGGGCTCAGGGGGCCGCGGTCACAGGCCCACGTCCCGGCTGCGGATGTCCTCCAGGGACTCCCGGCGGACGAGCAGGCGGGCGACGCCGTCGCGTACGGCGACCACCGGCGGGCGGCCGACCAGGTTGTAGCCGGAGGCCATCGACAGGTGGTAGGCCCCCGCCACCGGGACACCGAGCAGATCGCCGGGGCGCACGTCCGCGGGGAGGTCCACGTCGGCGGCGAGCACGTCGCCCGCCTCGCAGTGCCGGCCCACCACCGTCACACGGGTCCGCTCCGCCGTACCGGGGCGGCCGGTCAGGCGCGGGGCGTACCGGACGCCGTACAGGGCCGGACGGGGGTTGTCGCTCATACCGCCGTCCACGGCCACGAACACGTGTCCGCCGGTGCGCTTCACGGACAGGACGCGGTACACGGCGATGCCCGCGGGGCCCACGATCGCCCGCCCCGGCTCGATGGTCAGGCGGGGCACGGGCAGTCCGGCCGTGGCGCAGGCGTCGGCGAGTTCCGCGCGGACCCTGCGGGCCAGGGCCGTCAGGTCGAGGGCCGGTTCGCCGGGGCGGTAGGCGATGCCGTGGCCGCCGCCGAGGTCCAGCTCGGGCAGGACCAGCCCGTGCTGCTCGTGGAGGCGGGTCATGAGGCCGACCATGCGCCGTACGGCCATGAGGTACGGCTTGACCGAGGTGATCTGCGAGCCCAGGTGGCAGTGCAGCCCGGTCAGTTCCAGCTGCGGCTGGTCGAGGATGCGGGTGATGGCGTGCTGGGCGTAGCCGTCGGTGAGGGACAGGCCGAACTTCTGCTCGTCGGTGCCGGTGCGGATCTTCTCGTGGCCGCCCGCGCCGATGCCCGGGACGACCCGGACCATCACCTTCTGGTGCCCGTCCGGGCCCACGGCGGCGGCCAGCCGGGCGATCTCCGAGGGACTGTCGATGACGATGCGCCCGATGCCCAGGCGCAGCGCGGTGTCGAGGTCGCGCGGGGACTTGGCGTTGCCGTGCAGCACGATCCGCTCCGCCGGGAAGCCCGTGGTGACGGCGAGTTCGAGTTCGCCGGCGGAGCAGACGTCGAGGCCGAGACCCTCCTCGTCCATCCAGTGGGCCATGGCCCGGCACAGGAACGCCTTGGCCGCGTACAGGACCTCGGCGTCGGGGAAGGCGTCCCGGTAGGTACGGCACCGGTCGCGGACCTCGGCCTCGTCCAGGACGTAGACGGGGGTGCCGAAGCGGTCGGCGATCTCGGCGAGACCGACCCCGCCCACCGTGAGGTCGCCGCTCGGGGACTCGGTGGTCGAGGCGGGCCACACGGAGAGGTCGGGCGTGGTGGTGGCGGTGGGCTCGTGGACCGTGGTCATCGTGGCTGCCTCTCTCAGGCGGTCCGCAGTGCGGGGAGCTCGGGCGTGATCGGCGTGGCGGCGGGGGCGGTGAACCGCGGGTCCACCGTGACGGTGGTGACGCCGAGCGGCGCGGTCAGCGCGCGCAGGGCTGGCTCGGCGAGGCGGATCCACGCCTGACCGGGGCCGAGCGTCGCGGCCAGCCGACGCTCGGAGGTGAACCCGACGGCCGTCCGGATCCCGAGCGGTGTACGGAAGAACCGGCCGCACACCCGTCCGCTCCCGGCCGGACCGGAACGTACAGGATTCCGGCCGGGAACCGATCGACGGGCAGTGGTGCCATGGAGTGCCTCCCGGCAGGACGCGCAGGGACGAGTGGGGGCGAGCCCCGGTTGCGGGGAGGCGACCGAGGCTCACAGCCGACGTTATGCCCGCCTCGACCGCCCCCTGCGGACGCCCTGACGGGACACTGACGAGGCCGGGCCCGACTTTGACGCGCCGCTGACGGCTGTCGGGGGCTTGCCGCGTGTCATGTCATCCCTCGAAGCGGTAGCCCATGCCGGGCTCGGTGACCAGATAGCGGGGGTGGGAGGGGTCGGTCTCCAGCTTGCGGCGCAACTGGGCCATGTAGACGCGCAGATAGTTGGTCTTGCCGCTCTGTGAGACGCCCCAGACCTCCTGGAGGAGCTGCTTCTGGGTGACCAGCCGTCCCGGACTGGTCACCAGGATCTCCAGCAGGTGCCACTCGGTCGGGGTCAGCCGCACGTCCCGGCCCTGTCTGACCACCTTCTTGGCGAGCAGGTCGACGCTGAAGTGCTCGGTGACGACCAGGGTCGTCTCGGGGACGAACGGGGTGTCCTCGGTACGGCGGACGGCGGCGCGCAGCCGGGCCAGCAACTCGGCCATGCTGAACGGCTTGGTGACGTAGTCGTCCGCGCCGGCGTCCAGCGCGGCCACCTTCTCGTCGGACGCCTGCCGCGCGGACAGCACCAGGATCGGCACCCGGCTCCAGCCCCGCAGCCCCTTGATGATGTCGACACCGTCCATGTCGGGCAGGCCGAGGTCGAGCAGCACCACGTCCGGCCGGCGCACGGCGGCCAGCCGGAGGGCCGTGGCCCCGTCGGGGGCGGCGTCCACGCCGTAGTGACGTGCCTGCAAGTTGATGACGAGGGCCCGCACGAGCTGCGGGTCGTCCTCCACCACGAGCACCCGGGTCATGGGCGTGTGCCTCTCCTGTCGTACGTCGGTCCTCGCGCCGGCACGGGGGTCGTACGTCGGTCTTCGCGCCGGCGCGGAGGTCGTACGTCGGTCATCGCGCCGGCACGGGACGACCGACGCCATGGCGGCGGGAGCCGACGACTCCGGGCCGCTGCGAACCCACCGACTCCTGTGGAGGGCGGTGGGTTCGGGGGCGGTACCGGGGGCGTCGACTCCCGTGCGGGTACGGCGGATCCGGGGCGGCTCCCCGGTGACGACTTCCATGCGGGAGGCGACGGAACCGGGACCGCTCCCGGCCGCGTCGCCCCCCGCGAGCCACGTAAAACCGTCACCGCTCGGCTACGAGGGCCTTGAGCGCGATGTTGAGTTGGAGGACGTTCACCCGGGGCTCGCCCAGGAAGCCGAGGGTGCGGCCCTCCGTGTGGTTCATGACCAGCTTCTCCACCTGGGCGGTGGTCAGGCCGTTCCTCGCGGCGACGCGGTGCGCCTGGAGTTCTGCGTAGGCCGGGGAGATGTCCGGGTCCAGGCCGGAGCCGGAGGAGGTCACCGCGTCCGCGGGGACGTCCGAGGGCCTGACGGTGTAGCCGGGCACGGAGTTGTCCCTCACCACGGCTGCCTTCGCGTCCTGCACCTGCTCGAGCAGCACCTTGCTGTCCGCGGACAGGTTGGTGGCGCCGGACAGGAGCAGCTGGTACCGGGTGTTGAGACTGTTCGTGCCGAGCCCGCCCGCGGGGCGGCCCTGGAACCACCTGAGGTCCGCGTCCGGGGTCTGCTGCCCCTTCTTCAGCGGCAGGTCGTACGACTGCCCGATCAGCGAGGAGCCGACGACCCTGCCGCCCGCGCTGACCTCGGAGCCGTTCGCCTTGCCGGGGAACAGCCCCTGCGCGATGCCGGTGACCACCAGCGGGTAGAGGACACCGGTCACCAGGGTCAGCACCAGGAGGGCCCGCAGACCCGCTCCCAGCAACCGGGCTGTGTTCGTGACGGAGTTGTTCATGGCGTTCAGCCGATCCCGGGGATGAGGGAGATGAGCAGGTCGATGATCTTGATGCCGATGAAGGGGGCGACCAGGCCGCCGAGGCCGTAGATCCCGAGGTTGCGGCGGAGCATCCGGTCGGCGCTCATCGGCCGGTAGCGCACGCCCTTCAGGGACAGCGGCACCAGCGCGATGATGATCAGCGCGTTGAAGATCACCGCGGACAGGATCGCGGAGTCCGGCGAGGACAGCTGCATGATGTTCAGCTTGTCCAGGCCCGGGTAGACCGCCGCGAACAGCGCCGGGATGATCGCGAAGTACTTCGCGACGTCGTTGGCGATGGAGAACGTCGTCAACGCGCCCCGGGTGATGAGGAGCTGTTTGCCGATCTCCACGATCTCGATGAGCTTGGTCGGGTTGGAGTCGAGGTCGACCATGTTGCCGGCCTCCTTGGCGGCCGACGTACCGGTGTTCATCGCCACGCCGACGTCCGCCTGGGCCAGCGCCGGGGCGTCGTTGGTGCCGTCGCCGGTCATCGCGACCAGCTTGCCGCCCGCCTGCTCCCGCTTGATGAGGGCCATCTTGTCCTCGGGGGTGGCCTCGGCGAGGAAGTCGTCGACACCCGCCTCCTCCGCGATGGCGCGTGCGGTCAGCGGGTTGTCACCCGTGATCATGACCGTCTTGATGCCCATGCGGCGCAGCTCCTCGAACCGCTCCCGCATGCCCTTCTTGACGACGTCCTTCAGGTGGACGACCCCGAGGACGCGGGCACCCCTGTCGTCATGGACGGCGACGAGCAGCGGGGTGCCGCCGTCCTCGGAGATGCGGTGGGCGAGGGTGTCGGCGTCCGCGGCGACCGTGCCGCCCCGCTCCTTCACCCAGGCGATGACGGAGGCGGTGGCGCCCTTGCGGATGCTCCGGCCGTCGACGTCCACACCCGACATACGGGTCTGGGCGGTGAAGGCGACCCATTCGGCGTGCGCCAGCTCGCCCTGGTGGCGTTCACGCAGCCCGTACCGCTCCTTCGCCAGGACGACGACGGAGCGGCCCTCGGGCGTCTCGTCCGCCAGCGACGACAGCTGGGCGGCGTCGGCCACCTCCGCCTCGGTGGTGCCGGGCACCGGCACGAACTCCGACGCCTGGCGGTTGCCGAGGGTGATGGTGCCGGTCTTGTCCAGCAGCAGCGTGGACACGTCACCGGCGGCCTCCACCGCACGCCCCGACATCGCCAGCACGTTGCGCTGCACCAGGCGGTCCATGCCCGCGATGCCGATCGCGGAGAGCAGGGCGCCGATGGTCGTCGGGATCAGGCAGACCAGCAGGGCCACCAGCACGACCATGGTCAGGTGGGTGCCCGCGTAGTCCGCGAACGGCGGCAGGGTGGCCACCGCCAGCAGGAACACGATGGTCAGCGACGCCAGCAGGATGTTCAGCGCGATCTCGTTGGGCGTCTTCTGCCGGGCGGCCCCCTCGACCAGGTTGATCATCCGGTCGATGAAGGTCTCGCCGGGCCTCGTCGTGATCTTGACGACGATCCGGTCGGACAGCACCTTCGTACCGCCCGTCACCGCGCTGCGATCACCGCCGGACTCGCGGATGACCGGGGCCGACTCACCGGTGATCGCCGACTCGTCCACCGAGGCGACACCCTCGACCACGTCCCCGTCACCCGGGATGACGTCGCCGGCCTCGCAGACCACCAGGTCGCCGATGGTGAGCGCGGTGCCCGGGACCCGCTCCTCGGAGCCGTCCGCGAGCAGCCGGCGGGCGACCGTGTCGGTCTTGGCCTTGCGCAGGGTGTCGGCCTGCGCCTTGCCGCGGCCCTCGGCGACCGCCTCCGCGAGGTTGGCGAAGACCACGGTCAGCCAGAGCCAGGCGCTGATGGTCCAGCCGAACCAGTCGCCCGCGTGCCGGAAGGAGAAGACGGTGGTCAGCACGGAACCGATCCACACCACGAACATCACGGGCGACTTGACCATCACCCGCGGGTCGAGCTTGCGGAACGCGTCCGGCAGCGACCTGACCAGTGCCTTGGGGTCGAAGAGGCCCGCTCCGACACGGCCCTCGGCGGGCTTGTGCCCGGTCGGCGCGTCCTGGTGGGGCGCCAGAGTGGGTGTGGACATCGTGTCCTCGTGGTTTTCCGTTCGGGTCGTCATGACGCCAGCCCCTCGGCCAGCGGGCCCAGCGCGAGCGCCGGGAAGTAGGTGAGACCGGTGACGATGAGGGTCGCGCCCACCAGCAGGCCGGTGAACAGCGGTTTCTCGGTGCGCAGGGTGCCGGCCGTCACCGGGACCGGGGTCTGCCCGGCGAGCGAGCCGGCCAGCGCGAGCACGAACACCATCGGCAGGAAGCGGCCGAGCAGCATCGCCAGCCCGGTCATGGTGTTGAACCAGTCGGTGTTGGCGTTCAGCCCCGCGAAGGCCGAGCCGTTGTTGTTGGCGGCCGACGTGAACGCGTACAGCACCTCGGAGAACCCGTGCGCACCGGAGTTGAGCATCGAGTGCGGCGGGGTCGGCAGCGCCATGGAGGCCGCGGTGAACACCAGCACCAGGGCGGGGGTGACCAGGATGTAGCAGGCGGCGAGCTTCATCTCGCGGCCGCCGATCTTCTTGCCCAGGTACTCGGGCGTACGGCCCACCATCAGACCGGCGATGAACACCGCGATCACGGCCATGACCAGGATGCCGTAGAGGCCGGAGCCGGTGCCGCCGGGCGCGATCTCGCCCAGCATCATGCCGAGCATGGTGATCCCGCCGCCCAGACCGGTGAAGGAGGAGTGGAAGGAGTCCACCGCACCGGTCGAGGTGAGCGTCGTGGACACCGCGAAGATCGACGAGCCGCCGATCCCGAACCGGACCTCCTTGCCCTCCAGCGCGCCGCCCGCGGCCTGGAGCGCCGGGCCGTGGTGGGCGAACTCGGTCCACATCATCAGCGCCACGAAGCCCAGCCAGATCGTGAACATCGTGGCGAGGATCGCGTAACCCTGCCGGACACTGCCGACCATCACCCCGAAGGTGCGGGTCAGTGAGAAGGGGATGACGAGGATCAGGAAGACCTCGAAGAGGTTGGTGAAGGGGGTGGGGTTCTCGAAGGGGTGGGCGGAGTTGGCGTTGAAGTAGCCGCCACCATTGGTGCCGATCTCCTTGACGGCCTCCTGGGAGGCGACCGCCCCGCCGTTCCACTGCTGCGAGCCGCCCATGAACTGGCCGACCTCGTGGATGCCGGAGAAGTTCTGGATCGCGCCGCACGCCACCAGCACCACCGCGGCGATCGCGGCGGCCGGCAGCAGGATCCGCAGCGTGCCGCGCACCAGGTCCGACCAGAAGTTGCCCAGCTCACCGGTGCGCGAGCGGGCGAAGCCACGCACCAGCGCCACGGCGACCGCCATGCCCACGGCCGCCGAGACGAAGTTCTGCACCGCCAGACCGCCGGTCTGCACGACGTGACCCATGGTCTGCTCGCCGTAGTACGACTGCCAGTTGGTGTTGGTCACGAACGAGACGGCCGTGTTGAACGACTGCGCCGGGCTGACCGAGGAGAAGTGCGGCGAGCCGGGCAGCACGCCCTGCACCCGCTGGAGCAGGTAGAGGAACAGGACGCCGACGGCCGAGAAGGCGAGGACACCGCGCAGATAGGCGGGCCAGGTCATCTCGGCATCGGGGTCGGCACCGATGGCCTTGTAGATCACTCTCTCGACGCGCAGGTGCCGACGGGAGGAGTAGACCCTGGCCATGTAGCCGCCGACGGGGACGTAGACGAGCGCCAGTGCGCCGATGAGGGCCAGCAACTGGAGCAGGCCGGCGAGGGCGGGACTCATGGGGTGGTCAGAACCTCTCCGGGAAGATCAGGGCGAGGACGAGATAGCCCAGCAGGGCGACGGCCACGACCAGGCCGACGACGTTCTCGGCGGTCACAGCTTCGTCACCCCCTTGGCGACGAGGGCCACCAGCGCGAAACCCGCGAGCACGGTGAGGACGAAGGCCAGATCGGCCATCGCGAACTCCTGGAGTGAGGTTCGGTTGAATCGGACGATTAGAGGAAACCGCCTGACTGGCCGGATCCGGTCGCCCGTTGACGCCTCTCTTACGGCGGCCCCCGCGGCCTTGACGGGACTCTTACGGCCCCGGCCCCGGCGGCCCCGGCCCCGGCGGCCCCGGCCCCGGCGGCCCCGGCCCCGGCGGCCCCGGCCCCGGCGGCCGGGCTCAGGGCAGCCGGAAGCGCAGCCGGCAGATCACCGCGTCCGTCTCCCGCCGGACCGCGTGGGCGACGACCGCTCCCCGCTGGTTCTGCAGCAGCCGCTGCCACAGCCGCTCCGGCTCGGTCTCCGGGATCAGCACGGTGACCCGGGTACCGGACTCGGCCGCGCTCACCTCACGGACGTAGGCGGCGATGGGCCGGCCCAGGCTGCGCCGCCGGCAGGGCAGCCGTACCAGCGGCACACCCGGCTCCCACGCGGCCCAGGCGCGCTCCAGCGCCCGCAGCTGGTCCCGGTCCTCGGGGTCCGGGTGGCACACGGTCACCGCGCGGACCTCGTCACCGAGGGAGACGGCCGCGGTCAGCGCCTCCGACGTCAGCCGGGACAGCGACGACACGGGGACGATCACCAGCGAGCGCTCGCGGTGCGGGGCCGCGGGGATCCGGCCGAGACCGAGCCGCTCGCCGATCCGGCCGTAGGCGCGGCGCACGGTCTCGAAGGCGACCACCAGCAGCGGCAGCGCGATCACGACCAGCCACGCCCCCTCGGTGAACTTGCTCGCCGTGACCACCACCGCCGCCACACCGGTGAGGACCGCGCCGAAACCGTTCAGCAGCACCCTGCCCCGCCGGCCCCGGGCCGGCCCCCGCTCCAGCTGCCAGTGCCGGACCATGCCCACCTGGGCGATCGTGAAGCCGACGAAGACACCGATGGCGAACATCGGCACCAGGGTGTTGGTGTCCCCGCCGGAGAAGACCAGCAGCGCGGCCGAGACGACGGCCAGCGCGAGGACACCGTGCCGGTGGACCTGGCGGTCGGCCTTCAGGGCGAACACGTGCGGCGCGTAGTTGTCGCGGGCGAGCAGCTTGAGCAGGATCGGCAGCCCGCCGAAGGAGGTGTTGGCGGACAGCGCCAGCAGGATCATCGTCGCGAACTGGATGACGTAGAAAGCCCAGGTGTGGCCGAGCGAGGCGTCCGCGAGCTGCGCCAGCACCGTGACCCCCCGCACGGGCTGGAGGTGGAAGCGGCCGATCAGCACCGACAGGCCGACCAGCATCACCCCGAGTACGGCCCCGAGGGCGACCTCGGCCCGCTGGGCGCGCCGCACCCGCGGCACCCGGAAGGACGGGACGGCGTTGGCGATGGCCTCCACGCCGGTCAGCGCGGCGCACCCGGAGGCGAAGGCCTTCAGCAGGAGCAGCGCCCCCATTGCCGAGGCGTTGTCCGCGACCACCGAGGCGTGGCCGGCCGCCGTCACCGTGCTCACCGGGTGGGAGCGGAACAGTCCGACCGCGACGAGGACGAGGATCGAGCCGACGAAGACGACCGTCGGCACGATGAACACCTTCGCCGACTCCACGATCCCGCGCAGGTTCACCGCGGTGATCAGCGCGAGCACCGCCAGGCACAGCCACAGCCGGTCGCCGTGCAGCGCGGGGAAGGCGGAGGTCAGCGCGGCCACGCCCGCCGTGACCGCAACGGCGACGTTGAGCACGTAGTCCAGGACCAGCGAGGCGGCGGCCACCAGGCTCGTTCGCGCCCCCAGATGCGTCCTCGCCACCGCGTAGGAACCGCCGCCGTCCGGGAAGGCCGCGATCACCTGGCGGTACGACGCCACCAGCACCGCCAGCAGGGCCGCGATGGCCAGCGTCACCGGCATCGTGAAACCCAGCCCGTGCGCGCCGGCGGCGGCCAGGACGAGGACGATCGCCTCCGGGCCGTACGCCACGGACGCCATCGCGTCCAGTGACAGCGCCGCGAGTCCGGTGACGGCGGTCAGCCGGTGGAGTTCGCCGGTATCAGGGGGTTCCTCGCCGGCGGGGACGGCATCCGGCTGCTCGGTGGTCAGGACGGACATGGGCGCGTGCTCCCTCTTTCTCATGGGCGTGCTCACGGGTTGCACCCAGGTTCTGCCTGCCCATGGACGGATCCGACCGTTCCTTGCGGCATCTTCGCGCCCAACCGGCCGACCTTGACGCGGCCTTGACGGGCGGCTGCCCACCTCCCACGGGGGACGCGGCGTCGTACGGCCGCAAGGAACCGCCGGAAACCCGTCAGAGCCGCGTCAAGGCCGGCTGAGCGGCCCCCTCGGGTCGCTACCGTCGACGGCATGGGACGCCGTGACGACGCGCGCCGAGAACCGCCCGGCGCACAGGCCGACGCAGCGGACGGATCAGAGCGGGCCGCGAACGACGCCGAGTGGACGCGGGACATGTGGAGCGCGCTCCGCTGTGCCGGCGTCCTGCTCGCCCTGCTGCTCCTGGTCGACTGGGGCTCCGGACGGACGGCCTCCTGGCGCGCCGCGCTGTGGCTCGCCCTCTCCGGGCTGCTGTTCGGCGTGCTGTGTCCCGCCCGGGTGTCCGCGGGCCGGAACTGGCTGGCCTCGCGCCGGCTGATGCGCGAACGCCGGGTCCGCACGGACCTGTTGGTGTCGGTCCGTTGCCTGGACGGTGTCGCCCCGCGGCTGCGGCTGAGGGACGCCCTGGGCGGCCGCGTCGAGATCGACCCCGAGGTGCTGGTGAGCAATCCGCACCTGTGGTTCCGCCTGGAGGAGGGCGCGCGGAAGGCCGCCGCGGACGGCTCGCTGCTGTGCGGCGCGACCGCCCTGCGGCGCCTCGCCCTGCGGGTGGAACAGGAAGCCGCCCGGGCCGTGTTCCGGGCCTCCGGACTGGACTGAGCGCAGGGGCTCAGGCGACCGGCCCCGACGTGTCCGGAGCGGCCTCCGTCTGGTCGGCCAGGTGCCCCTTCGCGGTGGCCGGACACGGGCCGCGACGCGGGCTCCTCCTGCGCGGGTGCCGGGTCCGGATGGCGGTCATGGTGCTCATCACGCGCCTCCTACGCTCTGCTCGCTCCGCTCGGTCTGCTCGGTCCGCGCGACGGTCCGGCTGGTTCGGTCGGTCGGGTCGGCCGGTTCGATTGGGGCAGCCGGTTCGGTCGGGTCGGTCGGGTCGGCCGGTCGGGGCGGCCGGGTCGGTGCGGGACCGACCGGCTGGGCCGCGAAGGGGAGCGACACCACCATGGTCAGGCCGCCGCCCGGGGTGTCCTCGGGGGCGAGGGTGCCGTTCATGGCCTCGGTCAGGCCCCGCGCCAGGGCGAGGCCGAGACCCAGGCCGCTGGTGTTGTCGGTGTCGCCGAGCCGCTGGAAGGGCTCGAAGAGCCGCTCCCGGCCGTCGGCGGGCAGCCCGGGCCCCCGGTCGATCACCCGCACCTCCACACGCCCCGCCAGGGCACTGGCGGTGACCAGGACCTTCCTGCCGGGCGGGGTGTGCCGGGCCGCGTTCCCGGCCAGGTTGGCGATCACGCGTTCCAGCAGCGGCGGGTCGGCGAGCACCGCCGGGATGCCCTCGACGTCCGCGACCTCCACCTCCGGCACGTCGGCCAGCGCCATGGGCAACACCTCTTCCAGCGAGGCCGCCCGCAGATCGAGGCGGAGGACGCCCGCCTCCAGCCGGCTGAGGTCGAGGAGGTTCTCCACCAGACGGTTGAGCTTGGCCATGGACTCGTCGGCGGTGGCGAGGAGTTCGTCGCGGTCCTCCGGCGAGAAGGCGACCTCGCGGCTGCGCAGCGAGGTGACCGCGGCCCAGCCCGCGGCGAGCGGGGTGCGCAGGTCGTGGCCGACGGCCCGCAGCAGGGCGGTGCGCAGCCGGTCGGCGGCCCGCACCGGCTCCACCTCGGCCGCGGCCTCGGCGAGCCGGGCCCGCTCCACCGCCGAGCCGACGTGCGCGGCGAACGCGGCCAGTACCCGCCGCTCGGACGACGACAGTGCCCGGCCCCTCAGGGCGAGGAAGGCGCCGGGCCCGGCCGGAACGGCCGTCACGCCCGCCGTGTCGGGCGGCTCGTCCACCAGGTCCGCCGACTCCATGCCGAAGGTCTCCCGGGTCCGCTCCAGCAGGGCCGGGATGGTCGCCTCACCGCGCACGATGCTCCCGGCCAGCGACGACATGGTCTCCGCCTCGGCCGTCGCGCGGGCGGAGCGGCGGGCCAGGCGCAGGGAGCGGTCGACGACCGCGGCGACGGTGGCGGCCACGACCGCGAACACCGTCAGCGCCACCAGCGCGTTCGGGTCGTCCAGGGTGAAGGCGCCGATTGGCGGGATGAACCAGTAGTTCAGCAGCAGGGACGCCGTCACCGAGGCGATCACCGCGGAGGCGACCCCGCCTATGCAGGCCACCCCCACCACCGCGAGCAGGAACAGCAGGGCCTCGCTGGTCAGGTTCAGCGTGCCGCGCAGCTGGGCGAGGAGGGCGGTGAGGAGCACCGGCAGCACCAGCCCGGCCACCGGACCGGCGACCAGCCGGGCCGTGGAGAGCGTACGGCGGCGGGACGGCAGCAGCGTGCCGCGGCCGGCCCGCTCGTGGGTGACCCGGTGGACGTCGATGTCCCCGGACAGCACGGTGACCGTCTCCCCGGTGCCGGGCCCCGTCAGGAACCGCGCGAGCCGCCCCCGCCTGCTCGTGCCGAGCACCAGCTGGGTGGCGTTCTCGGCGCGCGCGAACTCCACCAGGGTGGCGGCCACGTCGTCGCCGACCACCGAGTGGTAGCTGCCGCCGAGGTCCTCCACCAGCCGGCGCTGCCGGGCCAGCGAGGCGTGCGAGACACCGGCCGCCAATCTGTCGCTGCGGGCCACGTGCACGGCCAGCAGGTCCCCGCCGGCCGACCGGTCGGCGATACGGGCGGCCCGCCGGACCAGGGTGTCGCCCTCCGGGCCGCCGGTCAGCGCGACCACGACCCGCTCCCGGGTCTCCCAGACCCCGCCGATGCCGTGCTGCGAGCGGTACTCCTGGAGCGCCTCGTCCACCCGGTCGGCCACCCACAGCAGCGCGAGCTGGCGCAGCGCGGTCAGGTTCCCGGGGCGGAAGTAGTGCGCGAGGGCGGCGTCGATCTTCTCGGGCGGGTAGATGTTGCCGTGCGCCATCCGCCGGCGCAGCCCCTCGGGCGGCATGTCCACCAGCTCGATCTGCCAGGCCCGGCGTACGACCTCGTCCGGAACCGTCTCGTGCTGCGGCACCCCGGTGATCTTCTCGACCACGTCGTTGAGGGACTCCAGGTGCTGGACGTTCAGCGCCGTGATCACGTCGACGCCGGCCGCGAGCAGCACCTCGATGTCCTGCCAGCGCTTGGGGTTGCGGCCGTCGCCGGGAACGTTGCTGTGCGCGCACTCGTCCACGATCGCGACCTGCGGGCGGCGCCGGAGCACCGCCGCCAGGTCCATCTCCTCGAAGCCCCCACCGTGGTAGGTGCAGGACGCGCGCGGGACGGACTCCAGCCCGTCGAGCATCGCCTCCGTGTGCGGCCGCCCGTGGCACTCCGCGAACCCCACCACCACGTCCGCCCCGCGCGCGGCGCGGCGCCGTCCCTCGTCGAGCATCCGGTAGGTCTTGCCGACCCCCGGGGCCGCGCCGAGGTAGACCTTCAGTCGTCCGGGCCGTACGTCACTCATCGCCGTCGACGCGCTCCGCTCACTGATCCGCCTCCCTCCTTGGAGAGGGGTCCCTGCTCCCAAGGAAGCGGGTCGCCGGGGCGGCCGGTGCGGTCGTTAGCGGTTCCTTGGCGGCGGCCCCCGAGACCTTGACACTGTCTTGACGTGACCTGGCCCGATAGGGTGAGGGCAGGTGTGCCGGGAAGTCTGGTCGGCCGGGAGCCGGAGCGGCTTCCGCAATCCCAGGGGGACGGCATGCGCGGCGTAGGTACGGTTCTCTCCCTCGTGGTCCTCGCCACGGTGGTCGCCACCTTCGCGCGCCGGTGGCGGATCCCCGCGCCCTCCCTGCTGGTCGTCGCCGGCCTCGCGGTGGCGCTGCTGCCGGGCACCCCCCAGATCGCGATCAGCCCGCAGATCATCGGCCTCGTCGTGCTCCCGCCGCTGCTGTACGCCAGCGCCGAGGACATGCCCTGGCGGGAGCTGCGCGCGGTGTGGAAGCCGGTGGGGGTGCTGGCCATCGGGCTGGTCCTCGCCTCGGCGGCGGCCGTCGCGGCGGTGGCCGCGCTGCTGACCCCGCTGTCCTGGCGGATGGCGTTCGTGCTGGGCGCGGTGCTGGCCAGCACCGACCCGGTCGCGGTGACCGCGCTGGGCCGCCGGCTCGCCCTGCCGCCCCGGGTACAGGTCCTGGTCCAGGCGGAGAGCCTGTTCAACGACGCGACCTCCCTGGTGCTGGTCCGCGTCGCGGCCGGCCTCGCCATCGCCTCGACCGCCGCGAACTGGGGAGCGGCCGGCGGGCAGTTCCTGCTGCTCGCGGGCGGCGGCACGGTGATCGGGGCCGCGGTGGCCGCGGTCATCACCCTGATCCGGCGCCGCACCGAGGACCCGGTCCTGGAGACGGTGATCGCCCTGATCACCCCGTACGCCGCCTACCTGCTCGCGGAGGTCGCCCACACCTCCGGCGTGACCTCGTGCGTGGTGGCCGGTGTGGTCCTCGGCGGCCGGGGCGACCGGCTCACCAACGCCCGCATACGCCTCCAACTGCACGCCGTGTACGGCACGGTGGTGTTCCTGCTGGAGAGCGTGGTCTTCTCCCTGATCGGGCTGGCCCTGCCCGCCGAGGTACGGGCGCTGGCCGACGGCGACCGGTCCTGGCCGCTGTACGCCCTGGCCGTCGCCGCCACCCTGGTCGCCGTACGACTGCTGTGGCTGGCGCCGCTGTCGGCGGTCGTCCAGCGCAAGGGCGGCATCGGCCGCGTGAACTGGCGGGTGCCGATGGTGCTGACCTGGGCGGGCACGCGTGGTGTGATGCCGCTGGCCGCCGCGCTGTCCATCCCCGAGGTCGCGAGGAACGGCACACCGCTCGCCGACCGCCCGCTGGTGCTGGTCCTGACCACGTCGGTCGTGGTGGTCACCCTCGTCGTCCAGGGCTTCACCCTCGCCCCGGTCGTCCGCGCCTCCGGCATCGCCCTGGAACCCGCCCACACCGCCCGCGAGGAGGCCGAGGCCCGCTCCCGCCTCGCCCACGCCGCCCTCGCCCGGCTGGAGGAGCTGGCCGAGCTGGAGGTCGTACCCGACGTCGTCCTGGACCGGCTGCGCCGGGGCCTGACCGCCCGCCTCGACGACGCCCGCGACCGGCTCGCCGAGAGCCACGGCGCCAAGGAGACGGCCACCGAGTCCGCCGACCGGGTCTACCGGGAGCTGCGCCGCGACCTGATCACCGTCGAGGAGACCGAACTCCAACGGCTCTACGACACCCACGCCATCAGCGACACCACCCGCCGCCGCCTCCAGCGGGCCCTGGACCTGGAGGAGACACGCCTGTCGGACGCGTGACGCGCGGCCCGGCGGGGCGGTGCGCTGCCCGGCGCGGTGGTGCGCTGCCCGGCCCGGCGCGCTGGTGCAGTGCCGGCGCGGCGGTGCGCGCCCGGCCCCCTGCACGCCCGACCCTCTGCGCACCCGGCCCTCTGCGCACCGGGCCCACTACTCAGTCGGCCCCCTGCTCGGCGGCCCCCTGCTCGGTGGCCCCTGCTCCGTAGGGCTGACGGCGTGACCGGTTCGGGTCTGTCCCGGCCGACGGATCGCCGGCGCGTCCGGCGCAGGTCCTGACGCCGTCTTGACGCGTTCGGACGACTCCGCCCGTGGGCCCGGACCTCACACCCGTGCCTACGCTGGTGCCGTCGCCCCGTGTGATGGCGGGAACTGCACGCTGAGCCGCACATCTGGGAGAGCACGTCGATGGCCACCACGGAACGCCCGCCTCCGGGCCGCTTGCGCACATGGATGCTCCAGGGCCTGTCCGACATGGGCAAGGCCGCGGGACACACCGGCCCGCACGCCGAGCCGGAGCCCGCGCACCAGGGCCAGCGCTGGTACCGGGTGATGTGCCTGACCGGCGTCGACTACTTTTCCACCCTCGGCTACCAGCCGGGCATCGCCGCCCTGGCGGCCGGCCTGCTCTCCCCGGTCGCCACCCTCGTCCTCGTCCTCGTCACCCTGGCCGGCGCGCTCCCCGTCTACCGCCGGGTCGCCGAGGAGAGCCCGCACGGCGCCGGCTCCATCGCGATGCTGGAACGCCTGCTGTCCTTCTGGAAGGGCAAGCTGTTCGTCCTGACCCTGCTGGGCTTCGCCGCCACCGACTTCCTGATCACCATCACCCTGTCGGCCGCGGACGCCTCCACCCACCTCATCGAGAACCCGCACCTGACGCACCTGCTGCAGGGACAGCAGATGATCATCACTCTGCTGCTGGTGGCCCTGCTGGGCGCGGTCTTCCTCAAGGGCTTCCTGGAGGCGATCGGTGTCGCGTTCGCCCTGGTCGTGGTGTACCTCGCGCTGAACGCCGTGGTCGTGGTCGTCGGGCTGTGGCACGTGCTCGGCGCGGGCCATGTCGTCACCGACTGGACCGGCGCCCTGACCACCGAGCACGGCAGCGTCCTCGCCATGGTCGGTGTCTCCCTGCTGGTCTTCCCCAAGCTCGCCCTGGGCCTGTCCGGCTTCGAGACCGGTGTCGCCGTCATGCCGCACGTCAAGGGCGACCCGGGCGACACCGAGGAGCGGCCGAGGGGCCGTATCCGCGACACGAAGAAGCTGCTGACCACCGCCGCGCTCATCATGAGCTGCTTCCTGATCACCACCAGCTTCATCACGACCGTCCTCATCCCGGCGGACGAGTTCAAGCCCGGCGGCCAGGCCAACGGCCGCGCGCTCGCCTACCTCGCCCACCAGGACCTGGGCAGCGCCTTCGGCACGGTCTACGACCTCTCGACCATCGCCATCCTGTGGTTCGCCGGCGCCTCCGCCATGGCGGGCCTGCTCAACCTGATGCCGCGCTACCTGCCCCGCTACGGCATGGCCCCGCACTGGGCCCGCGCCGTACGCCCCATGGTCATCGTCTTCACCCTGATCGCCTTCCTGGTGACCTGGATCTTCGACGCCAACGTGGACGCCCAGGGCGGCGCCTACGCCACCGGCGTCCTGGTGCTGATGGCCTCGGCGGCGATCGCGGTGACCATCGCCTCCCGCCGGGCCGCGCAACGCGGCTGGGCCATCGGCTTCGCGACCGTCGCGGCGGTCCTGCTCTACGTGACCGTCGCCAACGTCATCGAACGCCCGGACGGTGTGAAGATCGGCGGCTGCTTCATCGTCGGCATCATGCTGGTCTCGTTCCTCTCCCGGCTGGCCCGCGCCTTCGAGCTGCGCGTGACGAGCGTGACCCTCGACCCGATGGCGGAACGTTTCGTCAGAGACATCGCCACCCGCAAGGTCCGCTTCATCGCCAACAAACCGGGGTTGCGGGACAAGGCCGAGTACCGCGACAAGGTCGAGCAGATCCGGGCCGACAACGACCTGCCCGAGCAGGAGGACTTCGTCTTCGTCGAGGTCACGGTCACCGACCCGTCCGAGTTCGAGGCGGGCCTGACCGTACGCGGCGAGGTCCTGCACAACCGCTACCGCGTCCTCACCCTGGACTCCGCCTCCGTCCCCAACGCCCTGGCGGCCCTCCTCCTGCACGTCCGCGACTCCGCCCGCTGCACCCCGCACATCTACTTCGAATGGACCGAGGGCAACCCGTTCGCCAACTTCCTGCGCTTCTTCCTCTTCGGCCAGGGCGAGGTCGCCCCCGTCACCCGGGAGGTCCTGCGCGAGGCGGAACCCGACCGGGCCCGCCGCCCCCGCGTCCACACCGGCTGAGCGCACCGCCACGTGCCCGGAGCCGATTCGTCCACACGGCAGGCATGGGTGCAGGATGAGGGGGTAAACGCCGCGGCGTCGGCCGTTTCGGCCGGCGGCAGCGGTCGGATCGATTTTCGGGAGGGAACAGTATGGCGCTCATGAGCATCGCGGCAGTGGACACGCAGACGAGCGAGCTGCCGGAGGTGGCCGACCCCTCCCGGGTGGCGCCGAAGGACGCCCGCGAGCTGTCCAGGCTGTTCTTCGACCAGCTGGCGGTCCTGGAAGAGGGCACGCCCGAGTACAGCTACGCGCGCAACACGCTGATCGAGATGAACATGTCCCTCGTCCGCTACGCGGCCGGCCGGTTCCGCAGCCGGGGCGCGGAGGAGATGGAGGACATCGTCCAGGTCGGCATGATCGGCCTGATCAAGGCGATCGACCGGTACGACCTCGCGCGCGAGGCGGAGTTCACCTCCTTCGCCATCCCCTACATCGTCGGTGAGATCAAGCGGTTCTTCCGCGACACCACCTGGGCCGTGCACGTCCCGCGCCGCCTCCAGGAGGCCCGCGTCCAGCTCGCCCGTGCCACCGAGGAACTCCGCAGCCGGCTCGGCCGTACCCCCACGGTCAAGGAGCTGTCGGAGCTGATGAGCCTGCCCGAGGACGAGGTGCGCGAGGCCCGCCTGGCCGCCAACGGCTACAACTCCTCCTCCCTGGACGCCACCCTGAGCGGCAGCGAGGACGGCGAGGCCGCCCTGCAGGACTTCATCGGCGCCGAGGACCAGGCCCTGGAGCTGGTGGAGGACTTCCACGCCCTGGCCCCCCTGATCGCGGAACTCGACGAACGCGACCGGCGGATCATCCACATGCGGTTCGTGGAGGAGCTCACCCAGGCCCAGATCGGCGAACACCTCGGTGTCTCCCAGATGCACGTCTCCCGGCTGCTGTCCCGCACCCTCGCCCGCCTGCGCGAAGGCATGCTCGCCCAGAACTGAGCCCGAGCCGAGCCCGTCAGGACGCCCGCTGGAGCCCGCCGTACCCCGGCGGGCTCCGTCACGCAACGTGACCGTCCCTGGCGGGCGGTATGTGAAGGCGTCGGAAGGGACGTGGAGGGTTGGCGGGCGGATTTGACCCCTCGTGCCGGCCTGACAGACTGCCGAGATGGATACCGTCCGCAGGAACAACGTCACCGTCACCGGCAACCCCCACGGGCGGCCGGTGATCCTGGCGCACGGGTTCGGCTGCGACCAGAACATGTGGCGGCTGACCCTGCCCGCCCTGACCGACGACTACCGCGTCGTGCTGTTCGACTACGTAGGATCGGGCCGCTCGGACGGGACCGCGTTCTCGGAGGACCGCTACGCCTCCCTGGAGGGCTACGCCCGGGACGTGGTCGAGGTGTGCGAGGCGCTCGACCTGCGCGACGCCGTGTTCGTGGGCCACTCCGTCAGCGCGATGATCGGCGTACTGGCCGCCACCATGGCCCCGGGGCGGATCGGGGCGCACGTGATGGTCGCGCCGTCCCCGCGGTACATCGACGACGAGGGCTACCGCGGCGGCTTCAGCGCCGACGACATCGACGAGCTGCTGGACTCCCTGGAGTCCAACTACCTGGGATGGTCGGCGGCCATGGCCCCGATTATCATGGGTAACGGCGACCGCCCCGAACTCGGCGAGGAACTCAAGAACAGCTTCTGCGCCACCGACCCCGACATGGCCCGCGTCTTCGCCCGCACCACGTTCCTCTCCGACTCGCGGGAGGACCTCCACCGCGTCGACGTGCCGACCCTGGTGCTGGAGTGCACCCAGGACGTGATCGCCCCCCGGGAGGTGGGCGCCTACGTCCACCGGGCGATCCCCGGCTCCCGGCTGGTCACGCTGGACGCGACCGGGCACTGCCCGCACCTTTCCGCGCCGGAGGCCACCAACGAGGCCATACGGAACTTCCTGGCGGAACTGCGGTGATGTGCCGCACCGGGCACCTGCCCGAACCGCACGAGGCCGACGGCGAGCAAACCTCCAGCGCGGCCTTCGCCGCGCTGTTGGAGGACAGCGTGGACGACCTTTACGAACGTGCGCCGTGCGGATACCTGTCCACCCTGATGGACGGCACCATCGCGAAGATCAACGCCACGCTCCTGGACTGGCTGGGCCTGGAGCGTGACGCGGTGGTGGGCCGGATGCGGTTCACCGACCTGCTGACCGTCGGCGGACGGCTCTACCACGAGACGCACTTCGCGCCGCTGCTGCGCATGCAGGGGGACATCGGCGGCATCGCCCTGGAGATCAAGCAGAGCGGCGGCGGCCGGATGCCCGTGCTCGTCTCCTCCGTGGTCAAGTACGGCGACACCGGCGAGCCCCTGCTGATCCGCACCACCGTCTTCGACGCCCGGGACCGCCGCGCCTACGAAGAGGAACTCCTGCGTGGCCGGAAAGCGGCCGAGGCGGCACGCCGGCAGGCGGAGGCGGCACGCAAGCAGGCGGAGGCCGACCGGGCCCGGCTCCAGGACGCTCTCGCCGTACTCCAGCAGTCGCTGCTGCCCGACATCCTGCCACCGGTACCCGGCGTGGACATGGCCGCCTATTACCACACGGCCCACCCCGAACGGCTCGGCGGAGACTTCTACGACGTCTTCCCCATCGACGGCAAACGCTTCGGGTTCTTCCTCGGCGACGTGTGCGGCAAGGGCCCCCAGGCCGCCGCGGTCACCTCACTGACCCGCTACACCCTGCGCGCCGCCGCCGTGCACGACCCCGAGCCCGTCTCCGCGCTGACCACCCTCAACAAGGTGCTCCACGAGCGCTACACCGGCAGCGGCGACCCCCGCTACTGCACCGCCGTCTTCGGCACCCTGACCCCCGACCCCGCCACCGGGCACGTCGCCGTCCACCTCGCCTCCGGCGGGCACCCCCCGGCCATCGTCGTACGCGCCGGCGGCACGGCGGACTTCCTGCCCACCCCCGGTGGCCTCCTGGTCGGTATCCTGCCCAACGCCCCGTTCGCCACCGCCACCACCGTCCTGGCTCCCGGCGACTCCCTGCTGCTCTACACCGACGGCCTCACCGAGGCCCGTACCGGCGCGGACCGCACCGGCCTGTTCGGTGACGAGGCGCTGCTCGAGTTCGCCGCCGACCACGCCGGCAAGCCCCCGCCCGCCCTGATCACGGCCCTCACCGGCCTGTTGCAGAGCTTCGAGGACGGCCTCGACGACGACACCGCCCTGCTCGTCCTCGGCGCCCCCGCCCCCGACCCCGACCCACAGACGAGAAGCAGCGAATGAGCCCCCTGAAGATCACCGCCCGAGACGCTGACACCGGTCCCGTTCTGGAAATCTTCGGCGAGCTCGACTACTTCACCGCCGGCGAGCTGCGTGAGCTGATCCCGACGATCGCGCTCCGGCCGGGCCAGCGGCTCGTCCTGGACCTGGGCGGAATGGAGTTCTGCGACTCCAGCGGCCTCAGCGCCCTGATCGCCGCCCACAACCACGCCCACGCCGCCCAGGCGGACATCGCCCTCGCGGCCGTACCCGCCCACACCCTGCGCACCCTGCGCATCGTCGGCCTCGACCAGCTCTTCCCCATCCACCCCGACAGCGGCACCGCCACCCGGCCCTGACCACCCCGGCCCGCCCGATCCACCAGTGGTCATGTCCCGCCCCTTGCTGGTCGGAGCCGCCGGGCCTACCGGGGCGGACCCGTCTCGTGGTAGCCAGATCCCACGACATCGAGGGGGAGGAGTGACGTGCGATACGCCGATGGTCCCAAGGTGGCCTGCGAGCTTCATGTCGAGGCGGCCGTGGAGCGGGTCTGGGAGCTGGTGACCGACATCCGGTTGCCGGCCAGGCTCAGCCCGGAGCTGTACCGCGTGGCGTGGCTCGACGGGGCGGACCGGCCCGTGGTGGGCGCCCGCTTCGAGGGCCACAACCGCCATCCCCGGCTCGGTGAGTGGCGGACCGTCTCGCATGTGGTGGAACTGGACGAACGACGCGTGTTCGCCTGGGCCGTCATGGACGTAGACGGCCTGTTCGGCGAGCCGGTCCTGGACCCGGCGCGTTCCCTGGCGACCTGGCGCTACGAAGTCGACGCCGAGCACGGCGGCACCCGCCTGCGGCAGTCGGCGCTCGTCGGGCCCGCTCCCAGCGGCATCACCCGGGCCATCGAGCAGTGGCCGGACCGGGAGGAGGAGATCATCGCCTCCCGCCTGGACTCCCTGCGTACCAGCATGAAGACCACCCTCGACGGCATCAGGGAACTCGCGGAGCGAACGGGGTGACCGGCCACCGCCGGGCCGGCGCGCGCCCGGCGGCAAGGGGGGTCCGACGGGCCGTGCGCCTCGTCCGGCGTGAGCGAGCGCCGACGGCCGCAGGAAACGGGGTATCCCGCTGCGACGTCTACTGCCCCACCCGGCCGTCGATCCGCTCACGCAGGAAGTCGGCGTGACCGTTGTGCCGGGCGTACTCCTCGATCATGTGCACCAGCACCTCGCGAAGCTGCACCGGCTTCCGGCCGCCCAGGCCGGTGACGCCGAGATCGGGTGCCTCGGCGGTGAACCGTTCCGCGAACGCGACTTCGGCCCGCCAGGTGGCCCAGGCCTCCGTGACGACCTCCGGGTCGGGCACCGCGCCGTTGAAGTCCGCGTCGGGGTCGTCGTCGGAGTGGTAGTGCCGGGGCACATCCTGGCCGGCCATCACCTGCCGGAACCATTTCTGCTCCACCCAGGCCATGTGGCGCACGAGCCCCAGCAGCGACAGATTGGACGGCTGCACCGAACGACGAGCCAGGGCGGCGGCATCGAGTCCGGCGCACTTCAGTTCGAGCGTCAGTCGCTGGTCGCGCAGGTATTCCACGAGGACGGCCCGCTCACCCTCGAACCCCCCGTCCGTCCGCGGGTCCTCATCACGGCCGACGAACATGTTGGACCACCCGAAGTGCCGGGCGCCCCGCTCCGGGCCCTCGGTTCGCGGGCCGTGCTCAAGGTGTGCATCAACGTTGCTGGACATGCTCAAGAGCATGGGCGATCCGTGCCGGATCCACCACGGGTTTCCCCAGGCAGGCAGGGCGGCATCGGTGTATCAGATGTCCCGGAAGAGACCAGTGAACACGGTGACCTGCCGCGATGAGTGGTGTGTGGTCGCTGAGCTGCGCGAATGACCTTTCGGCTGTTTCACGCTCGTGCCGCTTGATGGGGCCGGAAGTCCCAAAAAAATCCCAGGGACTCCGAGACTGGCGCCTCGGGGTCGCACGGTGCCCAGGCTTCCTGCCGTTCGGGGCCCAGTGGCGCTCCTGCGGTGTAGGTGTAGCTCCATTCGTGTGCGAGGCCGATCTCGGCGATGCGCTTCGCCAGGGCGACGCAGTCGATCCGTAGGCGGTTGATCGCGGCCTCGGTGCCGGGGTCGTCCGCGAGGCGGAGGGACTGCTGGATGGACCAACTCGAGGCCGGCCTCTTGTCCAGGAGGTGCCGGATGAGTTGGGACATGAGGAACGCGGTGCGTTCCCGGTTGGGGCGGTGCCGGGCGAGGTCGGTTCTGTCGCTGTACTGGCGGGAGAAGTTCTGGAACTGCTGTTCCACCAGTGTCCGGGTCTGGCGGGACAGCTCCTGGTGCTCGCAGTGCTCCGCTCCCGCGAGATCGCCGCGCCGGTCCAGCTGGGCGGCGAGGAAGGTGCCCAGCTGGCGTTCGAGGCGGTTGATGTGTTGCCACATGCGCTGGTGCTCGGTGGCGCCGCGGCGCATTTCGAACTCCAGCGCCCCCCTGGCCAGCCGGTTTCCCACATCTGCCGCCCCGAGGGACCACGCGCCGGGCGTCACCACAGAAGCTGAGCCAGAACCCGAGTGTTGAAGTCAGTTGTTCACGGGTCTGGGAGGCACCAGATCTACGGCCTGGTCATGTTCACGAGTTTCGACGTCACTGGGGTACTTGCGCGGGCAGCAGCGGGGGTGCTCCTGCTGAAAGGGCCCTGGCTGATGCAGAGGTACACGTGACGGTGCGCGCCCTCGGCGGGCTACTGCACCGATCTGACGGCCGTCGACACGTATCAGGTGGTCGAGGCGATTGCTCGGGTGACGGCCGTGATCGTCGGGGTGGGGCGGCCGGGGAGCCGCGCCACGAGAACCCGGCGGATCTCGGGAGGTGCGCCTTCGACGTGCAGCAGGCTCACCCCGGGTGGCAGCACCGGCGAGAGCCGCGAGGGCACCGTTGTCACCCCGAAGCCGGCGGCGACCAGCTGAAGCTTCGTCAGCCAGTCGCGGGCGCAGTGGACGATGTCCGGCCGTCCGGGCAGGCCGGGCCAGACGCCGAGCAGTGGCTCGGCGTTCGACGCCGGGGCGGCAATCCACGGGGCGTCGATCAGTTCGTCGACGTGCACCGCGGTGCGGCCGGCGAACTCTCCGGTCGAAGGCACCGCCACGACCAGTTCGGTGTCCGTAACGGTATCGACGTGCAGGCGCGGCGACTCGCCGTCCAAAGGCCGGTGGGGCGGGCGGGACGTCAGCACGGCAAGGTCGATCGAGCCCGCGCGCAGTGCCCGGACCAGGGAGGGCGTGGTGCCCTCGGTAGTCGTGACCGTGATCTGCGGGTCGGTCGCCGCGAGGCGGGTGAGTGAGAGAGGCAGGATGGCCGCGCCCGCGCTCAGGAACAGTCCAAGCCGCACCAGTTCGGTACGCGAGACGGTGCCGGTGAGGTCGCGCTCGGCAGCCGTCAGACAGTCCAGGATCGTGCGAGCGTGGCGCAACAGAGTCAGACCCGCGGGGGTGAGCCGCACCCCGTCAGGGTGGCGTTCGAACAGGGCGGTGCCCGCGCTTCGTTCGAGGGAGGCGGCCTGGCGTGAGACCGCCGACTGGGTGTAGCCGAGCCGGGTGGCCGCTGCGGTGAAGCTGCCGGACTCGGCGATCTGCCGCAGGACCCGTAGGCCTGTGCTGGAGATGTCCATGCGGAATACGCATACCACGGATGCTTGATCGTCGCTTCCCGCATGTCCGCCGGGTTCCTAGTGTCGATCCCGACGAACACGGACGAACACGGAGGTCATCACGTGCGAGCAGCAGTTCTGACGCAGTTCGGTGCCCCGCTCACGGTGCGGGAGGTTCCCGACCCCGAGGCCGGCGGCGGCGAGGTGGTGGTCGAGGTCCTCGCCGCAAGCGTGGCGCCCTACGCGGCCGAGGTCTTCAGCGGCGAGCGGAACTACCCCCTGGTCCCTCCCGTCGTGCCCGGGATCGGCGGCGTGGGACGGGTCGTCCACGTAGGCCCGGACGCCACCCGGCTGCGCCCCGGCGACCTGGTGTGGTGCGACTCGACGGTGCGCTCGCGGGATGACGCCCTGACGCCCGACATCACGCTCCAGGGCTGGAGTTCCCGTGGCGAGGGCGGCGCGCGCCTCGCCCGGTACCTGCACGACGGGTCGTTCGCCGAGCTCATGCGGGTCCCGACGGAGAACGTCTTCCCGCTCCCCGCAGCGGCGGGGGACGACCCGGCCCGCTGGGCCGCGCTCGGCGTGCACGTCATCCCTTACGGCGGGCTGCTGGCCGGCGGGCTCGCAGCCGGTGAGACGCTGCTCGTCAACGGGGCCACCGGCAACCTCGGCAGCAGTGCCGTTGCGGTGGCGCTCGCCATGGGGGCGGGCCGGGTGGTCGCCCCAGGCCGCAACCAGGCCGCGCTCGGCCTCCTCGCCGACCGGTTCGGCCCGCGTGTGCGCCCGGTCCCGCTCACCGGGGACGAGGCCGGCGACCGCGCGGCGATGTCCCGCGCGGCCGACGGCCCGATCGACATGGTGATCGACCTGCTACCGCCGAGCGCCCCCAGCTCGGCGGCGCGCACGGCAGCCATGACCGTGCGCGAATACGGCCGCGTCGTTCTCATGGGCGGCGTCGGCATGCTCGGTGGCGACGACCTCGCCCTCCCGTACCCATGGATCATGCGCAACTCGATCACCGTGCGCGGCCAGTGGATGTACCCGCGTACAGCGAACGTGGGCATCGTCCGGCTCCTCGCCTCGGGCACCCTGGATCTCGCCGCCGAACGGGTCCGGTCGTTCGGCCTCAACGCCGTCAACGACGCCGTCACGTACGCCGCCTCACATGGTGGCCCGTTCGACCGCACCGCCCTCACCCCACCTGTTCGCTGACAAGACCGAGGTCGCCGGGGCGCGGGTCGTACAGCGGCCGCCCGTCGGGGCCTCGGTTATCGCCTCCAGGGCACGGCTCGCACAGTCCGGCACAGCGCGCACCGCCCCGCCGCCGCCAGGGCGGACGAACACTCGCTCACGCTGCGAGAGCCACGGCTGACGGCAGCCGTGCCACGGCCTTTCACAGAAACGCGAAGGCCCCGCCCCTCCCGGAGAATGCCCCGGAGGGGCAGAGTGCGACTGCGGGCTGCTCTGGCGGTCGGCACAGCGCCTGACGCGCTTCGTCGACGCGCTCATCAAGCGATGCGCGATCGAGCCTGAGTTCTTCGTTCGCGACATGGTGACCTGGGCGCTCGTCCGCCACCCGGTGTCCCCGACGCTCCCTGAACTGCTCCCAGGCCCACTCAGGCACCGCAGGGCTACTCGTCGTCCTTCAGGGGTGGGCCCAGCCGGACGATGGTCGAGCAGTCCAGCTGCTGCTGGTACTCGGTGGATCCTTGCGTGTACCAGAAGCGACAGCCCGACAGGTTGCCGTGGATCGGCCCGGCAACCTTGATCCGGGCCACGTAGTACACGTGGGAGCCGGTCTTCGCTTTCACCGTCACGGGATCGCCCGCGTGGTCGTGCACCTGGGGGAGGTCTCCCATGCTGCCCTTGCCGTCGGCACGGGCGAACAGGACGTTGCCGTCGGTGTCCTCACCGGCGAAGGCCCTGTAATCGATGACCTTGATCCCCGCGGGAACGTGGGTGAACTCGGCCTTCGTGATGTGGATGTCGTGGCCGGACACGTTCCAGGGAAGGGGCAGGCCGGCCCAGTATTCCTCACCGATCTGGGCGTGTTCGTAACCGACGTCTCCGGCGGACTGCATGCCGCCGTCGAGGGCGTCGCCTTCGCGGGCGCCCTTGGTGCCGCCAGCCGGCAGGCAGGCGGCGGCCAGCAGGATAGGGGCGAGCGCGATCAGGACGGCCCGTCTGCGCCTAGGACTTGTCCGGCCGATCATGTGGCTGCTCCGTGTCCGGATCGTTGATGTGGTCATGGGGCGGGGCGATCTGACGGATGCCGAGTGGGAACGGCTGCGGCCGTTCCTGCCTGCCAGCAACCGGCGTTGTGGCTGGTGGCGTGATCACCGGCAGGTGATCGACGGGATTCTGCACCGGGTGCGAACCGGAGTTCAGTGGCGTGACCTGCCCGAACGGTTCGGCCCGTGGAAGACGGTCTATGAACGCCACCGGCTGTGGTCCGCTGACGGTACCTGGGAACGCCTGCTCCAGCAGGTCCAGGCCGCAGCCGATGCGGCGGGTGAGATCGACTGGGATGTCTCGATCGACTCCACCGTCGTCCGCGCGCATCAGCACGCGGCCGGCGCCCGCACCGACCCGCCGCCGGCACCCGCGCCAAAGGGGGCCGAACCAACAGAACACCACATGCCGCGAATACCTGCGGCGCGGTATCCGGCACACGATCCCGGAGAAGACCGACAGCCAGGCCGCCCGCCTGCGCAAAGGCTCACGCGGCGGACGGCCACCTGGCTTCGACGAGGACCGCTACAAGAAGCGCAACACCGTAGAGCGGGCAATCAACCTCCTGAAGCAGTCCCGGGCCGTCGCCACCCGCTATGACAAGCGCCAATACGTCTACTCGGCACCGCAACGGCAGCAACCGTCAGACTCTGGCTCCGACACTGATCCGCCGGACAGGCAGAGTTCAGTCGCCTGAATTGGCGCCGAGGATGTCCTTGGCGGCCTCGATCGGGCCGGAGACGAAACCCTTAGCGAAGGTATTGGCGAAGTTACCTACATCGCCGGCAAGGTTTGCCGGAGGCTGGGCGGACACTGCCGGCGCCGCCGAAGCCGTGGCGATGCCGGCGATGGCAGCGCCTTGTGAGAGGGCAACGGCTGTGGCGACCGCTGTCAAAACGCGCATGCGAGGAGACGGGCTGGACATGGGGTCTCTTTCCTCGTGTCGGACGGGCTGCACCGGCAAGTCCGGGGCCCGTGGTGACAGGAACCAAACGCTCCTCCAACACCACGAGGCGGCCTACCGACTCGGCCAACCCCAGCAGTTCACACGATCGACTTATTTGCGACATCGGTCGGGTGCTGGCACTCCGGCCACAGAAACGCTGCACAGACAGCACTGCTGGTAGCGATCCCACGCTCGCAGTGATCCGCCGGACAGGTCCTAGTAGGAGTAGAAGACACCGGGTGTGTCGTGAACCGGCCCATTCTTCCCCCAGATCAGGTGCGTGGCGTTCTTGCGGGTCCCTGCCGTGATCTTCTGCTTGTGGTCGCTGTCGTAGCTCGTGGTGACGCCGAGACCGACCCCCATGAAGGTGACGGCGGTGCCGAACTTGGTGCTCTTCTTCATGGTCAGCTGGAAGTACGTGCCGTTGTCGACCTTGGCGCGGTAGGACTTGGGCGCCTTGCCGTAGTTGCGGGAGCCGTCCCTGTAAGTACAAGGTTCCGATCGAGTACAACAAGTACAAGGTGGGCGTAGTAGGAGCCCTGGTTGGTGTAACCGGTGGCGACGCCCGTCGCCGAGGACACCTGCGTGTTGCCACCGAGCTTCCAGTCACCGTTGCTGTTGATGGCGGTGTCGATAGCGCTGTTCATGGTGTCGTCGTAGTCGAACGACGCCTTGGTGTCCCAGTTGGCGTGTGCCTCGCCGACGACCGTGTACTTGATCTTGCTCGTGATCTTGTACTTCACGACCTGGCACTCGGTGACTGTGGCCGTTGCCGAGGGTGAAAGTGCCGCTGACCGTGTTCGAGGGAGTCGCCGGCGCGCTGTCGGAGGACTCCTGAGCGGTGGGGGCGTCGGTGTCGGCGGCAGGCTGAGCGCCGAAGTAGGGCACCACGTCGGGGTCCGGGTAGGACAGACACGGCGCGGCATCCGCCATGACATCGCCGAGGATGCCGGAGCGGACGAGATCGTCCGCGCTGGTGAACGGGCCGGTGGTGAAGGACCGGATCTGGCCGGTGGTGTCGGCATCCCCGGTGACCGACTGCGTGCTCCGTGCGTTCGGTCCGGGCGCCCAGGCCTGCGCCGCGTCCACACCGGTCGCGACGGTGGTGGCCTCGAACCGGATCCCCGGAGGGGTGGTGCTTCCGATACCGGGCGGCAGGTTGCTCATGGTGCTCTGCCGAACCTTGCCGTCCGTGAGCCACTGAACGGTTGTGTCGACCATCCACACGTCGTCGGCGGCGGCGAGCGCTGTGGTGACGGACGTCTTCACATCGTCCATGACCTTGGTGATCGTGCCGTCGCCGGTAGCCGGGCTGGCCTGGTTGTACACGTCCATGGTGCCGTCCGAGCCGATCACCAGGATGCGGGCCCCGTGCCGCACATGCAACCACGACCAGGAGCGCAGATCACGGGCACAATCGGACCCGCACCATCCGGTTGTGCTCACGGTCTGTCCGTATTTGGAACCTGGACTCCCGGTACTGAGTCCGGTCCCGATACAGGGCGAGCGATCACCCCGCGGCGAGGCGCGCCGCGACCTCCTCCGCGGGCTCTCCGGTGTGCAGGCCGAGGACATCGGCGACCAGCGCGTCCAGCGGCGGCCAGGGCAGCTCGCCGTGGTCGTTGTAGAGCACGACCAGACCGTGCAGCGCGGTCCACAGCAGGAGCCCGCTCTGCCGCTGCCGCGCAGGCGAGGACTGCTCGCCGGCGCGCTCCCGGACGGCGGCGAGCGAGGCGATGACGGAGCCCAGCAGCGCCTCGCCCGCGCCGTGGTCCTGGAGGAGGGCGAGGTCGGCCGGCATCCGGCCGCCGAAGAGCGTGCGGTACTCGCCGGGGTGCTCGACCCCCCAGCGCACGTAGGCGGCGCAGCGGCCGAGGAGGTCGTCGAGGGGGTCGGCGGCCGGTGCCGCCGCCTCGTCCATCAGGCCGGCCAGCTCGGCGTACCGCAGCCGCAGCACGTGCTGGACCAGTGAGCCGAGGTCGGGGAAGTGGCTGTAGATGCTGGCGGGCGCGACCCCGACCTCGCGGGCGACCTGCCGCAGGGTCAGCGTCTCGGGCTGGTCGAGGGTGGCCAGCAGGTGGGCGGCGGCCTCGACCAGCTGGGCCCTGAGCACCTGCCCCTGCCCGCGGGGGTTGCGTCGGCGGCGCGGGGCCTCCTCACCGCCCATTCCCGGCTCCTCCCTGTCGGCGACGGAAGATCACTCTATCTTTCGGCGCCGCCCGCCCGTTCGTCCGTTCCGGTGCCACTCGTCGGCTCTGGGGGAGCACCTTGACAGCCATCACCAACACGTGTTCACTCAAGTAACCAACACTTGTTCAGTTATGGAGTCGTCATGCGCATCGCAGTCCTCGGCGCGACCGGCCGGGTCGGCCGTCTGGTCGTGGAACAGGCGCTCGACCGGGGCCACGAGGTGGTCGCCCTCGTCCGCAGTCCGCAGCAGTACATCCAGCCCGCGCGGGGCGGGGTCGAGGTCCGGCAGGCCGACGTGACGAGCCCACAGTCGTTCCCGGAGCTGGGCGACGTGGACGTGCTCGTCTCCGCGCTCGGCATCAGCAAGGGCGACGGCCCGGGCACCCTGGTGGCGGGCGCGCGGCTCCTGGCGGGGCTGCCGGTCCGCACGCTCTGGCTGGGAGCGCTGGGCTCGGGGTCCTCCACCGGCGCCGGCGGCGGGATCTACCAGAGCGTCATGAAGATGTTCGTCGGCAAGGAACTGGCGGAGAAGGGAGCGGCCGACGCGATCGTCCTCGCGGGCGGCGCCACCGTCTTCCACGCGCCCGACCTCCGGGTCGGCGGGGTCAGCGCGGCCCGCCGCAACGTCCCGCTGGCGCAGTACCCCAAGCCGCTCCTGCCGCCGCACGCCTCCCGCGCCACCGTCGCCGCGCTCATCCTGGACGAGGCCGAGCGGCCGACCGCCGGAGCCGGCATCCTCGTCCCGATGGCGAGCGCGTGATGGCGGGCTACATCGCCATCGAGGAGGCCGTCGCGATCCCGGGCCTCGCCGACCGCCGACCCCCGTTCCCGATCCCGGACGGGATGGACCCCGCCTTCGTCGCCGACGTGGCCCGGCGCCTGCCCGACATCACCGACCTGCGCCTGCCCGACATGGACGCCAACGGCATCGCCATGCAGGTGCTGTCCCTGACCGTCCCCGGCATCGAGGCCGACCCGGACCCGCAACGCGCCGTGGCGAACGCCGGCTACGTCAACGACTCCCTGGCCGCGATCGTCACGACGCACCCCCACCGGTTCGCCGCATTCGCCGCGCTCCCGCTCCAGGACCCGGCCGCCGCGGTCGCCGAACTCCGGCGCGCGGTCGGGGAACTCGGCTTCAAGGGCGCCCTGGTCAACGACCACATCCAGGGCAAGTACCTCGACGACCCCGCCTTCGACCCCGTCTGGGCCACCCTCGTCGAACTGGACGTTCCCCTCTACCTGCACCCGGGCATGCCGCCGGCCGATTCCTGGCACGTGCTGTCCGGCCACCCGGAGATGAACGGCGCGCTCTGGAGCTGGCAGGCCACGACGGGCGGGCACGCCATGCGGATCGTGCTCTCCGGAGTCTTCGACCGCCACCCGCGGGCCCGGATGATCCTCGGCCACGCGGGGGAGTTCCTGCCCTTCCAGCTCTCCCGGTTCGACTCCCGCTACGCCACGCTGGCCGACCCGACCCCGCTGCGCCGCAGCCCCTCGCAGTACTTCGGCACCAATGTGCTGGCCACCACCAGCGGGATCCTCGCCCCGGCCGCGATCGAGGCGCTGGTCCACGTGCTCGGCGCGGACGCGGTGCTCTTCGCCGTCGACTACCCCTACGAGAAGACCGGCGCCGCGGTCGCCGCCCTGGAGCAGACCACCCTGTCGCCGGACGTCAAGCACCGGATCGGCTCGGCCAACGCCCGGAACCTGCTGCGCCTCTGACCGCCGCCGACTGCCGGCGCCTGCCGAACGCCTGCACCGGACTTCTCGGTGAGATGCCGGTCAGTCGCCGGTCGCGTGGGGGAGACCGTCGTCCAGGACGACGCGAATGGTCTCACCTTGTCCGGTGACGTCGGTGAGTTCGGCCGCGATGCGGTTGTAGGTAGTCATGGCCAGTGCCCAGTCGCCCTGCAGCGGGGTGGCGGTGGAGCGGGTGTTCCACAGCTCGATGAGCAGGGCGATGAGGGAGCGTCCGGACAGGACGGTCTGGACGCGGCCCTCCTTGATGTCCTCGACGGAGGGCGGGGTGCGGAAGTGGCTGTGGTCGACGGCCAGGGCGGCGAGCCACTCCCAGGTGTCGCGGTGTGCAACGAGTTCGGCGGAGGCGACACCGGCGGCCTTCAGGAGCAGGACGCCGTGGGCGACGCGCGGATCATCCCCGCCGCCGGCGGATGCCTGCGCTGCGGTGGAGGACGGGCCGGTGGGGATGCTGGTGCCCTGGTAGGCGGCCTCGATGGCGTTCTTCAGCGCGAGGTCCTGGTTCTCGCTGTTGGGCTGCGGCCTGTGTTCGGTGTGCTCCATGATTCCCCCCTGGAGGTCGGCGGTGGCTGAGACGGGCGGTCGGGTTTCGTCCTCGGGCCCAGGCGGTGGCACGGTCTCCTCGATGTGGGTCTGCGCGTCCTCGCCGGGATTCCCAACCGTCCCCTCGGGCGGCACGAGCGGACGCAGGACGTCGACGAGGTCCAGGACCCTTCGCAGCTCACCCCGCGTCTCGTTCAGGTCGCTGATCATCCGGTCCTGGCGTCGGCGGACCTCCCGGTTCTCCTCGCGCAATCCCGTGACGCCCCCCTCGATCTTCTCGAGGAGCTTCAGCCGGCTCTGCGTGATTTCGCCATGCAGTGCTGTCAGCCCGACGGTCGGATCGTCGAGACGTTCGAGACGCGCGAGTTGCCCTTCTATGGCCTCCAGTCTCCGCATCGCGTCATCGAACGCATGTTTCCACCCCACGTGAACCCCTGATCACCCTGAGCTATCGATCGTTCATGCCTCCCCACGGAGCCCCAACGTGACGCGGTGGTTTCCGGCCCTTTCGTGGCCGGGACTTCTCTTGTCGCCATTGCACTGCCGGGATTCGAGGGATGCGGTCACGTCGGGGTGGCCAACTCGGGCTGTATAGCGGGAGTTGAAGCAACAGTCGAAGTGAGGAGGATCGCTTTCGTGGTGTTCAAGCGTTCTCAAGGCATCTCGAAGCCATCAGGGCGCGGGGCGGTGAGGTCGCGTCCGGCATGACGAAACCTGCCCTCAATGCCGCCGGGATCAAAAGGTCGGCGCGGCCTGCGGTCGTAGCCGGTCGGTGAGGCCCGTGACGCGTGGCTCGTGGCCCGCTGCGGGGCCAAAAGTCCCAGGGAAGAACCAGACATGCCGCCGCACCCTTCCCTGACCCGCTAAATAGCAGGTCAGACGGGGTGCGGCGGCATCGTCGTATCAGATGTCCCGGAAGATCTCGATCTGCGCGCCGATCGAGTTCAGGCGTTCCGCGAGGTCCTCGTAACCGCGGTTGATGACGTACACGTTGCGCAGGACCGACGTGCCCTCGGCCGCCATCATGGCCAGCAGGACGACCACCGCGGGGCGCAGGGCCGGGGGGCACATCATCTCGGCGGCGCGCCAGCGGGTCGGGCCCTCGACCAGGACCCGGTGCGGGTCGAGGAGTTGGAGCCGGCCGCCGAGGCGGTTGAGGTCGGTCAGGTAGATGGCGCGGTTGTCGTAGACCCAGTCGTGGATGAGGGTCTTGCCCTGCGCGGTGGCCGCGATGGCCGCGAAGAACGGGACGTTGTCGATGTTCAGGCCCGGGAAGGGCATGGGGTGGATCTTGTCGATCGGCGCCTCCAGCTTGGAGGGGCGGACCGTGAGGTCGACCAGGCGGGTACGGCCGTTGTCCGCGAAGTACTCCGGTGACCGGTCGTGGTCGAGGCCCATCTCCTCCAGGACCGCCAGCTCGATCTCCAGGAACTCGATGGGGACGCGGCGCACGGTCAGTTCGGACTCCGTCACCACCGCCGCGGCCAGCAGGCTCATCGCCTCGACCGGGTCCTCGGAGGGGGAGTAGTCCACGTCCACGTCGATGTTCGGCACGCCGTGCACGGTGAGCGTGGTCGTGCCGATGCCCTCCACCCTGACGCCCAGCGCCTCCAGGAAGAAGCACAGGTCCTGGACCATGTAGTTGGAGGAGGCGTTGCGGATGACGGTCACGCCGTCGTGGCGGGCGGCGGCCAGCAGGGCGTTCTCCGTCACCGTGTCGCCGCGTTCCGTCAGGACGATCGGACGGTCGGGGCGGACCGAGCGGTCGACCCGGGCGTGGTACTGGCCCTCGGTGGCCGCGATGTCCAGGCCGAACCGGCGCAGCGCGATCATGTGCGGCTCGATGGTCCGCGTGCCCAGGTCGCAGCCGCCGGCGTAGGGCAGCTTGAAGTGGTCCATGCGGTGCAGCAGCGGGCCGAGGAACATGATGATCGAGCGGGTGCGGACGGCCGCCTCCGCGTCGATCGCCGCCATCTCCAGCTCGGCGGGCGGGACGAGTTCGAGGTCGACGCCGTCGTTGATCCAACGGGTGCGCACGCCGATGGAGTTGAGCACCTCCAGCAGGCGGTACACCTCCTCGATCCGCGCCACCCGGCGCAGTACCGTACGCCCCTTGTTCAGCAGCGAGGCGCACAGCAGCGCCACGCAGGCGTTCTTGCTGGTCTTGACGTCGATGGCGCCGGACAGGCGGCGGCCGCCGACCACATGCAGATGCATCGGACCCGCGTAGCCCAGCGACACGATCTCGCTGTCCAGGGCTTCACCAATGCGGGCGATCATCTCAAGGCTGATGTTCTGGTTGCCGCGCTCGATGCGGTTGACCGCGCTCTGGCTGGTTCCGAGCGCCTCCGCGAGCTGCGTCTGAGTCCAGCCCCGGTGCTGCCGGGCGTCACGGATGAGCTTGCCGATGCGTACGAGGTAGTCGTCTGACATGAGGCTGAGGTTATCTCAGATATGAGATGGCGCTCGCTGGGGGGTCCGTTCGAGTGACGCCCGTGTCGACGGCGTCGTGACAGCCCGTCAACAGCGCTGGTGAGGAACCCCCGCAGCCGTGTCCCCCTCTCCTCCTCTGAAAGAGACACGAATGAAAGAGACGCGAAGGGGACACTCGTGGACTTCAGGAAGCGGCACCTCCCGGGCGCCGCCACCGCCACCGCCTCCGCCGTCGCGTTGGTGCTCTGCTCCGTGCTCACCTCCTGCGGTACGGAGCGCCCGGGCGCACCGACGGCCGGCGCGCCCGCGGAGCGGACGAGCGACGACCGGTGCCGGACCGGGGACACCACCGACGACGACCAGGAGATCCCGGACACCACGAGTGACGACCAGGAGATCCCGGACACCACCAGTGACGACCAAGGGGACGGTGGGCCTGATCTCACCAGCGATGATCAGGGGGCCGGCGGCCCCGACCTCACCAGCGACGACCAGGGCGACGGCGGCCCCGACGCCACCAGCGACGACCCTGGCGCCCCCTGCGCCGCGACGGCCGGCCCGCACCGCTGGTACTCCATGACCCGTGACTTCCGGGCCTACCTGAAGGGCGACGGCCGCAAGGCGGACGCCGCCATGGCCGGCCACGTGCTGAGCGTCCGCGTCCGCACCCCCGAGGGCACCGACCGCGCCGAGGCCTGGGTGCGGGTGAGCTACGGGGTGATGGAGGAGGACGACGCCGACCGCACGGCCAGGGTGTTCGCCCGCTGGCGGTCCTCCGTCTACGGCGACCACGGGCACGTGAACGTCCTGGGGCCGGCCAAGACCGACGCCGAGGCGGACTGGTAGGCGGTTGGGCATGACCATTCAGCGCCCATGTACTAGAGTTATCTCGACATCGAGATATCTGCCGAGGCGCACCGTAGCCCGCCACTCCAGTAAGGCATGCCTAACTTAGCCTGACCTTAGTGGTTCGGCCCAGCCGGCGTGGCGGCACGATTGACGGTGGTACGCGCACATCAATGAAGGAGACTGTCGTGTCGGCGAACAGCTTCGACGCCCGCAGCACGCTGCAGGTGGGCGACGAGTCGTACGAGATCTTCCGGCTGGACAAGGTGGAGGGCTCGGCCCGCCTGCCGTACAGCCTCAAGGTCCTGCTGGAGAACCTGCTCCGCACGGAGGACGGCGCGAACATCACCGCCGACCACATCCGTGCCCTCGGCGGCTGGGACTCCCAGGCCCAGCCCAGCCAGGAGATCCAGTTCACGCCGGCCCGCGTGATCATGCAGGACTTCACCGGCGTGCCCTGCGTCGTGGACCTCGCGACCATGCGTGAGGCCGTGAAGGAGCTGGGCGGCGACCCGGCCAAGATCAACCCGCTGGCGCCCGCCGAGCTGGTCATCGACCACTCCGTCATCGCCGACAAGTTCGGCACGAACGACGCCTTCAAGCAGAACGTCGAGCTGGAGTACGGCCGCAACAAGGAGCGCTACCAGTTCCTGCGCTGGGGCCAGACCGCTTTCGACGAGTTCAAGGTCGTCCCGCCGGGCACCGGCATCGTCCACCAGGTGAACATCGAGCACCTGGCCCGTGTCGTGATGGTCCGCGACGGCAAGGCCTACCCGGACACCCTGGTCGGCACCGACTCGCACACCACCATGGTCAACGGCCTCGGCGTGCTCGGCTGGGGCGTCGGCGGCATCGAGGCCGAGGCCGCCATGCTCGGCCAGCCGGTCTCCATGCTCATCCCGCGCGTCGTCGGCTTCAAGCTCACCGGTGAGCTGCAGCCCGGCACCACCGCCACCGACCTCGTGCTCACCATCACCGAGATGCTCCGCAAGCACGGTGTGGTCGGCAAGTTCGTCGAGTTCTACGGCGAGGGTGTGGCGGCCACGAGCCTCGCCAACCGCGCCACCATCGGCAACATGTCCCCGGAGTTCGGCTCCACCGCCGCGATCTTCCCGATCGACGACGAGACGCTGAACTACCTGCGTCTGACCGGCCGCAGCGACCAGCAGGTCGCGCTCGTCGAGGCCTACGCCAAGCAGCAGGGCCTCTGGCTGGACCCGAAGGCCGAGCCGGACTTCTCCGAGAAGCTGGAGCTGGACCTCTCCACGGTCGTCCCGTCCATCGCCGGCCCGAAGCGCCCGCAGGACCGCATCGTCCTCGCGAACGCCGCCGAGCAGTTCGCCAAGGACGTCCTCAACTACGTCGAGGCGCCCGCCGCCGACACGTCCGCCGCCGCGTCCTCCGTGGTCGACGAGGCCAGCGCCGAGTCCTTCCCGGCCTCCGACGCCCCGGCCTACGGCCACCAGGAGAACGGTGCCGGCGCCCCGCAGCACGGCCAGGGCAGCGGCGCCGTGCCGTCCCACCCGGTCCAGGTGACCGCCGCCGACGGCACCACCTACGAGCTGGACCACGGTGCGGTGACGGTCGCGGCCATCACCTCCTGCACCAACACCTCCAACCCGTACGTCATGATCGGCGCCGCCCTGGTCGCCAAGAAGGCGGTCGAGAAGGGCCTGACCCGCAAGCCGTGGGTCAAGTCCACCCTCGCTCCGGGTTCGAAGGTCGTCACCGACTACTTCGACAAGGCCGGCCTCACCCCGTACCTGGACAAGCTGGGCTTCAACCTCGTCGGTTACGGCTGCACCACCTGCATCGGCAACTCCGGCCCGCTGCCGGAGGAGGTCTCCAAGGCCGTCAACGACCACGACCTCGCGGTCACCTCGGTCCTCTCCGGAAACCGGAACTTCGAGGGCCGGATCAACCCCGACGTCAAGATGAACTACCTGGCGTCCCCGCCGCTGGTCGTCGCGTACGCCATCGCGGGCTCCATGAAGGTGGACATCACCCGCGACGCCCTGGGCACCGACCAGGACGGCAACCCGGTCTACCTCAAGGACATCTGGCCCTCCGAGGCCGAGGTCAACGAGGTCGTCGCCGGCGCCATCGGCGAGGACATGTTCAACAAGTCCTACGCCGACGTCTTCGCCGGTGACGCCCAGTGGCAGGCCCTTCCGGTCCCGACCGGCGACACCTTCGAGTGGGACGCCGAGTCCACCTACGTCCGCAAGCCCCCGTACTTCGAGGGCATGGGCATGGACCCGGCCCCGGTCGAGGACATCGCCGGCGCCCGCGTGCTCGCCAAGCTGGGCGACTCGGTCACCACCGACCACATCTCCCCGGCCGGTGCGATCAAGGCCGACACCCCGGCCGGCAAGTACCTCACCGAGCACGGTGTGGAGCGCCGTGACTTCAACAGCTACGGCTCGCGCCGCGGCAACCACGAGGTCATGATCCGCGGTACGTTCGCCAACATCCGCCTGCGCAACCAGATCGCGCCGGGCACCGAGGGCGGCTACACCCGGGACTTCACCCAGGACGGCGGCCCGGTCTCCTTCATCTACGACGCCTCGCAGAACTACCAGGCCGCCGGCATCCCGCTGGTCGTCCTGGCCGGCAAGGAGTACGGCTCCGGTTCGTCCCGTGACTGGGCGGCCAAGGGCACCGCGCTCCTCGGCGTCAAGGCCGTCATCGCCGAGTCGTACGAGCGCATCCACCGCTCGAACCTCATCGGCATGGGCGTGCTCCCGCTCCAGTTCCCGGAGGGCGCCTCGGCCGAGTCCCTCGGTCTGACCGGCGAGGAGACCTTCTCCTTCACCGGCGTCACCGAGCTGAACGAGGGCACCACGCCGCGCACGGTCAAGGTCACCACCGACACCGGTGTCGAGTTCGACGCGGTCGTCCGCATCGACACCCCCGGCGAGGCCGACTACTACCGCAACGGCGGCATCATGCAGTACGTGCTGCGCAACCTGATCCGCAAGTAACCTTGATCCGCGAGTAACCTGCTCCGCAGGCAAGCGGACCGCTCCGCTCGCGGACCGACCCGCGCACAGGCGGCGGCGTCCGGCGGACGAGGGCCGCATCCCCGGCAGCGGGGGTGCGGCCCTTCGCCGTACCCCCGGCGGCCCTCAGTCCCCGAGCAGCGCCGAGAGGTCCGGTACCGCGAGCTCCGCCCAGATCACCTTGCCGTGCGGGGTGTACCGGGTGCCCCAGCGCTCGGTCAGCTGCGAGACCAGGAACAGGCCCCGGCCGCCCTCGTCCGTGCTCGCCGCGTACCGCAGATGCGGCGAGGTGCTGCTGCCGTCGGCCACCTCGCAGATCAGCGTGCGGTCGTTGATCAGCCGTACGTGGACCGGGTCCGAGCCGTACCGGATGGCGTTGGTGATCAGCTCGCTCAGCACGAGTTCCATGCCGAAGCCCAGCTCGTCCAGCCCCCACTCGGCCAGCTGGGCGGAGACCGCCCCGCGCATCCCCGACACGGCGGCCGGATCGCGCGGTACGTCCCAGTCGGCGACCCGGTCGGCCGGCAGCACCCGGGTGCGCGCGACGAGCAGCGCCACGTCGTCCTCGGGCCGCTCGGGCAGCAGCTGCTCCAGCACCGCCCGGCAGCTCTCCTCCGGAGGGCGGCCGGGATGGCCCGCCAGGGCCCGGCGCAGCAGCTCCATGCCCACGTCCAGGTCCCGGGTACGGTCCTCGATCAGACCGTCGGTGTACAGCACGAGCTGGCTGCCCTCGGCCAGCTCCAGCTCGGCCGTGCGGAACGGCAGGCCGCCCAGGCCCAGCGGCGGCCCGGCCGGCAGCTCCGGGAAGACGACAGTGCCGTCGGGGTCGACCAGCGCGGGCGCCGGATGCCCGGCCCGGGCCATGACACAGCGGCGCGACACCGGGTCGTAGATCGCGTACAGACAGGTGGCGCCCAGGATCTGCCCGGCCGTCTCGGGGCAGGCCTCCTCCTGGTCGATGCGGCCCACCAGGTCGTCCAGGTGCTGGAGCAGCTCGTCCGGCGGCAGGTCCAGCGTGGAGAAGTTGTGCACCGCGGTCCGCAGCCGGCCCATCGTCGCCGCGGCGTGCAGACCGTGCCCCACCACGTCGCCGACGACCAGCGCCACCCGGCCGCCCGGCAGCGGGATCACGTCGAACCAGTCGCCGCTCACCCCCGACTGCGCCGGCAGATAGCGGTAGCCGACCTCCAGCGCGCTCTGCTCGGGCAGCGCCCGGGGCAGCAGACTGCGCTGGAGGGTGACCGCGAGGGCGTGCTCGCGGGTGTAGCGGCGGGCGTTGTCGATGCTGACCGCGGCCCGGGCCACCAGTTCCTCCGCCAGGGACAGCTCGTCCTCGTCGAACGGCTCCCGTTTGGAGCGCCAGAAGTTGGCCATGCCCAGCACGGCACCGCGCGCCCGGATCGGCGCGGAGATGAGCGAGTGGATGCCGAAGTCCAGGATCCGCCGGGTCCGCTCCGGGTCCTGGGCCCGCCAGCCCTCGGCGGCCGCCAGGTCGGTCACCAGCTCCGAGCGGCCGGTGTCGTAACCGCGGGCCTGCGGGGTGGACGGCAGGAAGTCGATCAGCCGGCCCTGCTCGTAGAGAGGATGGTCGTCCCGGATGCCGCTGACGGAGATCCGCCGCAGGTTCCTCGCCGTGGGAGCCGGCTCCTCGCCGTGCAGGACGGCGTCGGCCAGGTCGACGGTGATGAAGTCGGCGAACCGCGGCACGGCGACCCGCGCCAGCTCGTCGGCCGTACGCATGACGTCCAGCGTGCTCCCGATGCACAGCCCCGCGTCGTACAGCAGCTCCAGCCGCTCCCGGGCGGTCTCGGCGCGGCCGGACACCGCCTGCAGCTCGGTGGAGTCGCGCAGCGTCACGACGGTGCCGCCGGGGCCGCCGGCGCGGTCGGTGGGCCGCTGGTTGACCGCCAGCAGGCGCCCCTTGGCGAAGTGCAGCTCGTCGCTGGCCGGACGCCCGAAGGCGAGCAGCTCCATCGTCGCCGGGTCCAGGTCCTCCAGCTCCCGCACCAGGCGCCCCTCGACGTCGGCGGGCAGCTCCAGCAGCCGCCTCGCCTCGTCGTTGACGAGCAGCAGCCGGCCGTCGGCCCCGATGATGAGCACGCCCTCGCGCACCGAGTGCAGCACGGTGTCGTGGTGCTGGTACATGCGGCTCATCTCGTCCGGTGCCAGGCTGTGCGTCTGCCGCCGCAGCCGGCGCCCCACCAGGGCCGTACCGCCGGTCGACAGCACCAGCGCGCCGGCCCCGGCGCCCAGGATGATGGGCAGCTGCCGGTCCAGCGCGCTGGTGACGTTCTTGACCTTCAGCCCCGCGGAGACCAGGGCGACCACCTTGCCGCGGGCGTCGTCCACGGGCACGACGGCCTGCACCTCGCGGCCCAGCGGGCCCTGCACGCTCTCGGTGTACACCCGGCCGGCGAGCGACGGCCCGATGGTGCCCACGAACCGCCGGCCGATCCTGCTGGGCAGCGGATGGGTGTAGCGGATGCCGTGCGTGTTCATGACCACGATGAAGTCGACCCCCGCCGGCTTGCGCCCCGCCTCGGTGAGCGGCTGCAGGATGCGGGTCGGGTCGGGGGAGCGCAGCGCCTGGAGCAGGCCCGGGGAGTGCGCGAAGGTCTGCGCGACGGCGATGGACCGGTGCCTGGCCTCGGCGGTGGTGTCCCGCCTCGACTGCAGGACGAGGGCGAGGACGGCGCACAGGACGAGCAGCACCACCAGCGCGACCTGGAACAGGAACACCTGTCCGGCGACGCTCCGGGGGATCTTGCCGATCGCAGTGCGCCATGTGAGACGCCTGCATCGGGCAGATGCGTCCGACATGCCCGCATTTGTAGCACTGGTGTTCTTCGTGTGGCTATGGTCCGTCCACGAGGTGGACACATCAGGACCGGCGCCGGCGGACCGGGCGGCCCGCCGGCGCCGCCGCGCCTGGGCACCGCGCCGGGAGGTCACGGCGGGCCGCCGACCGCCACGTACGCGGGCCGCAGCAGCCGCTCGCCGATCCGGTAGCCGGGGCGCAGGACCTCCGCGCAGACCAGCCGCTCGGCGCCCGGGGCCGCGTGGTGCGCCAGCGCCTCGTGGCGCGCCGGGTCGAACGGCTCGCCCTCTTCGCCGAACGCCTCCAGGCCCAGCGAACCCAGTCGCGCGCGCAGGGTGTCGGCGATGTCCTTGAGGCCGGGCGTGAGCGGCTCGTGCGCGCACGCCCGGTCCACGGCGTCCACCACCGGCAGCAGCGCGGTCAGCACGTTGGCCACGGCGATCTCGCGTACGGCCATGCGGTCCCGGCGCACTCGCTTGCGGTAGTTGTCGTACTCGGCCTTCACCCGCTGCAGATCGGCGGTGCGCTCCTGGAGCAGGCGCTCCGCCTCACGCGTGCCCGGTGTCCGCGCCCCGTCCATCGTCAGCCCGCCTCCGGCTTGTCGTCGTCGACGATCTCGGCGTCCACCACCTCGTCGTCCCCATCGGAAGCCGCCCGGCCGGAACCAGCCCCGCCGGAGGCCGACCCACCGGAGGCAGCTCCGCCGGAACCCGTCGTACCGGAGGCCGCGGTACCGTCGGCACCCGGCTGTGCGGCCTGCTCGCTCCGCGACCGCTCGTACAGCGCCGTACCGATCTTCTGCGCCGCCTGCGCGGCATGGTCGAAGGCCTGCCGGATCGCCGCCGTGTCCTCCGTCTTCAGCTTCTCCTTCAGCTCGGCCAGCGCCGTCTCCGTCTCGGACCGCGCGTCGGCCGGGATCCGGTCCGCGTTCTCCCTGATGAGCTTCTCGCTGGAGTACACGAGCTGTTCGGCCTGGTTGCGCGTCTCCGCCGCCTCCCGGCGGTCGCGGTCCTCCTCCGCGTGCGCCTCCGCCTCCCGGACCATCCGGTCGATGTCGTCCCGGGGCAGCGCCGAACCCCCGGTGACGGTCATCTTCTGCTCCTTGCCGGTGCCGAGGTCCTTCGCCGAGACGTGCATGATGCCGTTGGCGTCGATGTCGAAGGCCACCTCGACCTGCGGCACCCCGCGCGGGGCGGGCGCGATGCCGGCCAGCTCGAACATGCCGAGCTTCTTGTTGTACGCGGCGATCTCCCGCTCGCCCTGGTAGACCTGCACGCTCACCGAGGCCTGGTTGTCCTCGGCCGTCGTGAAGATCTCCGAACGCCGGGTCGGGATCGTGGTGTTGCGCTCGATCAGCTTCGTCATGATGCCGCCCTTGGTCTCGATGCCGAGGGACAGCGGGGTGACGTCGAGCAGCAGCACGTCCTTGACCTCGCCCTTGAGCACACCGGCCTGGAGGGAGGCGCCGACGGCCACCACCTCGTCCGGGTTCACGCCCTTGTGCGGCTCCTTGCCGGTCAGCTCCTTCACCAGCTCCGTCACGGCCGGCATCCGCGTCGAACCGCCCACCAGGACCACGTGGTCGATGTCGGACACCTTGACCCCGGCGTCCTTGACCGCGTTGTGGAACGGCGCCTTGCACCGCTCCAGCAGATCCGCCGTCAGCTGCTGGAACTGGGCGCGCGTCAGCTTGGCGTCCAGGTGCAGCGGGCCCTCCGCGGACGCGGTGATGTACGGCAGGTTGATCGAGGTCTCGCTGGACGACGACAGCTCGATCTTCGCCCGCTCCGCCGCCTCCCGCAGCCGCTGCACGGCCATCTTGTCCCTGGCCAGGTCGACGCCGTAGCTGTTCCTGAACTGCTGGACCAGGTGGTCCACGACCCGCTGGTCCCAGTCGTCGCCGCCGAGGTGCGTGTCGCCGTTGGTGGCCTTGACCTCGATGACGCCCTCGCCCATCTCCAGCAGCGACACGTCGAAGGTGCCGCCGCCCAGGTCGAAGACGAGGACGGTCTGGTCGTTCTCCTTGTCCAGCCCGTACGCCAGCGCCGCCGCCGTCGGCTCGTTGATGATCCGCAGGACGTTCAGGCCCGCGATCTCACCGGCCTCCTTGGTGGCCTGCCGCTGGGCGTCGTCGAAGTAGGCGGGCACGGTGATCACCGCGTCGGTGACGTCCTCGCCGAGGTACGCCTCCGCGTCCCGCTTCAGCTTCTGCAGCACCCGCGCGGAGATCTCCTGCGCCGTGTACCGCTTGCCGTCGATGTCCCCCTGGTCGGGGAACCGCCAGGCGTGGTCGCCCACGTGCCGCTTGACCGAGCGCGCCGTGCGCTCCACGTTCGTCACGGCCTGCCGCTTGGCGACCTCGCCGACCAGCACCTCGCCGTTCTTGGCGAAGGCCACGACCGACGGCGTGGTCCGCGCGCCTTCCGTGTTCGTGATGACGGTGGGCTCGCCGCCTTCCAGGACCGAGACCACCGAGTTCGTCGTACCGAGGTCGATACCCACCGGACGCGCCATCTGCGTTCTCCTCCCGGCTCGCCCCCGTTTTCGGGATAAAACCTGAGGTGCCCCTTGTCAAGCGTGCCTCCGGCGCCGCGGTCGCCCGGCCCGCGGCCGCACGGGCGTTTACACCTTCGGCGCTTGGCGCCGGCTTCCGGGAAGAGGGCATGGGAGCGCTCCCACGACATTCCCGGTTCCCGCTCCCACCCCAGCCCGCGTTCCCGCTCCCGCTCCGTCGAGGGGGCCGGCGGCGACAGCGCCACCACCCTGCCCTGCCGGGTCGGTTGAGCCGCTCTGGGCGGACCCGGTGGGCGTACGCACCGGGTCCGCGAGCCGGGCAGGTGAGGGGGGTGGGGGACCTGCCCGGGGGAAATGGCCTGCACCGTAAGGGATGTGGGCGAGCTGGGGGGTGAGCGGCTGTGGGATGTGAGCGGGCTGTGGGGCTTGAGCGGCTGAACGGGGTGGGGCCGGGCGGCTAGTGCGGCGAAACGGTCGCGCGACATCGTTGTCAAATGGTCTGTACATGACTCTACCGCCCGAACCGGCAACGCGGTCAAGCCGCTTGGGTAGCCCGACCGGGTGATCCCGGCGCGCGCCGGGCGGCGCGTACGCGGTCTTCCGTGGTACCGGTGGCACGCGTTACCGTCCCTGCGGCTTGTGCGACCTGTGGTGCGCGACCCGTCCGACAGGAGGAAGGGCCGCGTCATGCCCATGAGACCCGCGTCCCTGCTGCTGGCCGTGCTCCTCACGACCGGCGGCACCGTTTCCCCCGCCCTCGCGGCGAGCGCCGCTTCCCCCGTCCCCGTCAAGGACCCCACCCCGTACGTCGACCCGCTGATCGGCACCCGGCACGGCGGCGACGTCTTCCCCGGCGCCGTCGTGCCGTTCGGCATGCTCTCCTGGAGCCCGGAGAACACGCGCGGCGACGCGACCCGAACCGCCGCGCCCGGCGGCTACCAGTACGACGCCACCCGCATCCGCGGCTTCAGCCTCACCCACATGTCCGGCACCGGCTGCGCGGGCGGCAGCGGCGACATCCCGTTCTTCCCGTACGCCGGCGAGGTCACCTCCTCCCCGGCGAGCGACACCGGGGACGCCGTCTACGCCTCCGACTTCCGCCACGCCGACGAGCGTGCCGAGCCCGGCCACTACCGGGTCGGCCTGGCCTCGGGCGTCACCGCCGACCTCACCGCGACCGCGCGCACCGGCTCGGCCCGCTTCACCTACCCGGCCGGCAAGCACGCCTCCCTGCTCGTGCGCACGGCCGACTCCGAGGTGGGATCGGCGGACTCGACGGTCTCGATCGACCCGGACACCCGGACCGTCTCCGGTTCGGTCACCTCCGGCAACTTCTGCGGCTACCTCGACCCCGAGGGCCAACGCGCCTACTACACGCTCTACTTCACCGCCCGCTTCGACCGCGCCTTCCGGGCCACCGGCACCTGGCACGACGACCGGCTGGAGCCCGGCTCCCGGGAGGCCTCCGGCGGCACCGGCGGCTTCACGCACGGCGGCCGGCCGGTCGCCGGGAAGGGCGCCGGCGGGTACGTCGAGTTCGCGCCCGGCGACGGCCCGGTGCACGCCGAGGTCGGCATCTCCTACGTCGGCCGGGAGGCCGCCGCGGCCAACCTGGCCGCCGAGAACCCGCCGGGCCGGTCCTTCGACGCGGTCCGGGAAGAGGCCCGGCGGGCCTGGCGGGAGCGGCTCGGGGCCGTCCGGGTCGGCGGCGGCACGGACACCGAGCGCACCACCTTCTACACCGCGCTCTACCACGCGCTGCTGCACCCGAACGTCATCAGCGACGCCGACGGGAGGTACCGGGGCGCCGACGGCCGCGTGCACACGGTCGACCGCCGCCGGCGGGCCCAGTACGGCACCTTCTCCGGCTGGGACGTCTACCGCGACCAGGTCCAGCTGCTCACCCTGCTCGACCCGCGCACCGGCTCGGACATCGCGCAGTCCCTGTACGAACTGGCCCGGCAGAACGGCGGGGTGTGGGACCGCTGGCTGCACGGGGCGAGCGGCACCCACGTCATGAACGGCGACCCCTCGCCGACCGCGCTGGCCGGCATCCGCGCCTTCGGCGGCACCGACTTCGACCTCCCGGGAGCCCTGAGGTCCCTGGTGCGGGCGGCGACCGTGCCCACGGCACAGGACCTGTCCCCGGCCGGCCGGCCCGTGCTGTCGGCGGGCCAGCGTCCCTCCCTGGACAAGTACCTCGCGCTGCACTACATGCCGAGCGTGTCCAACGCCTGGGGCGGCGCGGCGGAGACGCTGGAGATGTCGACCGCGGACTTCGCGATCTCCCAACTCGCCCGGGCGGCGGGGGAGAAGGGCACGGCGGCCCGGTTCGCCCGCCGCGCCCAGTGGTGGCGGAACAACTTCGATGCCGCGGCCACGCCCGAGGGCGGTTACGTCGCCGACCGCAACGCCGACGGCAGTTGGGCCGCCGGGTTCACCCCGGACACCGGCGACGGGTTCGTCGAGGGCTCGGCCGCCCAGTACACCTGGATGGTCCCGCACGACCCGGCCGGTCTCTTCGCCGCGATGGGCGGCCGGGACAGGGCACTCGCCCGGCTGGACGACTTCTTCCACGACGCCGACGGAGGCTGGGCCCTCACCGGGCACGGCGGCACCAAGTCGGAACTGGACAACGAGCCGTCGATCAACGTCCCCTACCTGTACGCCTACGCGGGCGCCCCCTACAAGACCCAGCAGACCGTCCGCGCGGCGGTGCGGCAGCTGTGGTCCACCGGCCCCGGCGGCATCCCGGGCAACGACGACCTCGGCGCGATGTCCGCCTGGTACGTCTTCGCCGCCCTCGGCATGTACCCGCAGGTGCCGTCCCGCGCCGAACTGGTCCTCGCCTCACCGTTGTTCGAACGGGTCGAGATCGACCGGCCGTACGGCGGCGACATCTCGATCCGGGCCACGGGAGCGGCGGCCGACGCGCCGTACATCCACTCCCTGCGGGTGAACGGCCGTACCGGCGACCGCCCCTGGCTGCCCGCGACCTTCGTCCGCGACGGCGGCCGGCTCGACTACACCCTGTCCACGGTCCCGGACCCCACCTGGGGCACGACCGACCCGCCGCCGTCCTTCCCGGAGGGCGAGTAACGGGCAGCGCCACGAGCGGGCGTCCTGCGGGCCGGCTGAGCCGCCCCTGCCTGGGACGCGTCCCGGGGGCGGTCGCCGATGTGACATCACCCCGCTCCCGGAAGGGGAGCGGGGTGAGCGTGAGGGGCCGGTGCCTCGCGTGTCAGGCCAGCAGTTCCACCTCCGCCAGCGTCGACTCCGCGTCCAGGACCAGGCGGTAGTGCGCGTACGTGCCCGGTGCCGTGATGGTGAAGGCGCGGGTCTGGCGGTCCCAGGGGAACGTCTCGCCGGAGCGGTGGTCCAGGGTGTGCCAGGTGGTGCCGTCGGTGGAGCCCTCGAGCGTCCAGCCGGTCGGTGCCTTCGTGTGGTCCGCGCCCGAGGTCAGCGTGTACTGGACCGGCCGCACCGCACTCTCGGCCGGCAGGTCCGCCGAGGCGACCGTCGCGCTCGTCGCCGAGGTGTCGTCGAAGAGCGGTCCGGCACCCTTCAGCACGTCCGCGCGGGGCGCCGGCACCTTGTCGTCCCTGGTGACGGAGACCGGGCCCGCGTCCTTGCCGGTGCCCCACGCCGACGGCCTCGGACCCATGGAGAAGTCCAGCACCCCGCCCTTGGCGAGCAGCGAGTGCGGCAGCGACGTCGACGTCCAGGGGCGGCCGTCGACCCTGACCCCTTGGACGTAGACGTTCTTCGCGCTGTTGCGCGGCGCCCGCACCACCAGGTCCCGGCCGTTCTCCAGGTGCACGGTGACCTGCTTGAACAGCGGGGAGCCGATGGAGTACTCGCCGCTGCCCATCACCAGCGGGTAGAAGCCGAGCGCGGAGAAGAGGTACCAGGCCGACTGCTCGCCGTTGTCCTCGTCGCCGTGGTAGCCCTGCCCGATCTCGCTGCCGGTGTAGAGCCGGGACAGCGCCTCACGGACGTACGCCTGCGCCTTCCAGGGCTCGCCGGCCGCGTCGTACATGTAGATGACGTGGTGCGCGACCTGGTTGGAGTGGCCGTACATGCCCATCCGGACGTCCCGCGCCTCGGTCATCTCGTGGATGACACCGCCGTAGGAGCCGACGTTGTCGGGGGAGGCCGTCTCCGGGGTGGCGAAGTACTCGTCCAGCTTGTCGGCGAGACCCCGCCGGCCGCCGTACAGGTTGGCCAGGCCCCGGCTGTCCTGCGGGGCGGTGAAGGCGTAGCCCCAGCCGTTGGTCTCCGTGTAGTCGTAGCCCCACACGCGCGGGTCGTACGTCGCGGAGTCCACGCGCCAGTCACCCTGGTCGTTGCGGCCCTGGAAGAAGCCCGCCCTGGCGTCGAAGAGGTTCACGTAGTCCCGGGCCCGGTTGAGGAAGTACGCCGACTCCTCCCGGTAGCGCTTCTCGCCCGTCTTCCTGTACAGCGCCTCGCCCATCCTCGCGATGCCGTAGTCGTTGACGTAGCCCTCCATCGCCCACGACAGGCCCTCGGGCGTGTCGGTCGAGGTGTAGCCGAGGAAGGGCGAGGTGGCCATGCCCTTGCGGCCCACACCCGACATCGGCGGGACGACGGTCGCGTTCTTCACGGCCGCGTCGTACGCCGCCTTCGCGTCGAACCTCACGCCCTTGACGTACGCGTCGGCGAACGCCACGTCCGAGGAGGTGCCGGTCATCAGGTCGGCGTAGCCGGGGGAGGACCAGCGCGAGGTCCAGCCGCCGTCCTTGTACTGCTGCACGAACCCGTCGACCATCTCCCCCGCCTGGGACGGCGTCAGGAACGAGTACGCCGGCCACGTGGTCCGGTAGGTGTCCCAGAAGCCGTTGTTCACGTACACCCTGCCGTCGACGATCTTCGCGCCGGTGTGCGTCGGGGTGTCCGGACCCGGCATCGGGGAGAACGGCGAGGCGTACCGGTCCTTGCCGTCGACCCGCTCGAACCCGGAGTTCGGGTACAGGTACAGCCGGTACAGGCCGGAGTACAGCGTGGTCAGCTGGTCCGGGGTCGCGCCCTCCACCTCGACCCTGCCGAGCAGCCTGTCCCAGGTCCGCTGGGCCCGCGCCTCGACCGCGCCGAAGGAGGTGCCGTCCGGGATCTCCCGGCGCAGGTTGTCCCTGGCCTGGTCGACGCCGATGAGGGAGGTCGCCAGGCGCAGGGTAACGGTCCGGTCGGCGCCCGCGTCGAACCGCAGGTACCCCTTGACCCCGCTCGACGTGCCCTCGGTGACCGGCTTGTCGAACTCGCCGTACACGAACATCCGGGTCGCGCCCGCGGACAGGCCCGACTTCACGTCCGAGTAGCCGGTGACGGTCCCGTGCTCCTTGTCGAGCGTCAGCCCGGCCTGCTCGGTGACGTTGTCGAACAGCACGTTCGCGTTGTCGCCGGGGTAGGTGAAGCGGAGCACGGCCGCGTGGTCGGTCGGCGTCATCTCGGCCTTGAGGCCGTTCTCGAACCGCACCCCGTAGTAGTACGGCCGCGCGGTCTCGTTCTCGTGCCGGAAGGGCAGCTCGCGCGCCTCGCGGCCGGTGTCCGGCGGGCCCGACGCGGCCGACGGCATCAGCTGGAAGGTCTGCCGGTCGCCCATCCACGGGCTCGGCTCGTGGCTCGCGCTGAACGCCTGGATCGTCGGCAGGTTGTCGTCGTCGTTCGCACGTGCGTACTCGTACAGCCAGCTCAGCGAGGACGCGTTGGTCACCGGCGTCCAGAAGTTGAAGCCGTGCGGCAGGGCCGTCGCCGGGAAGTCGTTGCCGCGCGAGAAACTGCCGCTGGAGTTGGTGCCCCGGGTGGTCAGCGCGTAGTCCGACAGATGCGCCTTCGGCTTCTCGGGCGGCACCGGCCCCAGGCTCACGTCGTCCAGCCAGCCGCGGAACTTCGCCGGCCCGTCCGGGGAGTCGTACGCCACCAGGATCCGGTCGACGGTCCGGCCGGCCGCCACCGAGCCGATCCGCGCGCTCACGTCGTTCCACTGGTTGACGTAGAGGGCCTTCGACGCGCCCTGGCCGCGCGGAGAGAGCGGGAAGCCGTGCTCGTCCAGGGCGCCCAGGTCGCTCAGATAGGTGCCGTCGGTGAAGGCCAGGTCGACGGAGACGTTCGTGGCGTCGTAGTCGCGGTCGCCGTCGGCCATCGACGGGAAGATGCGGTACGACAGCCGGGTGTCGCCGGCCACCCGCACGTTCACGTCGAAGACCTTGTTGTACGAGTACGCCCGGCCGCCCGCGGTGTGCCGGCCGGCGTAACGCAGGGCGCGCTTCCCGGTGAACCCGGCGCGCGCCTTGGCCGTCGGGGAGCCGCTCGGTCCCTTGTCGACCAGGGTCAGCATGTCCTGCGGCACCGGCCCGCCCGAGCCGCCGGTGGACAACTGCACATCGGCCAGTTGCAGGATGTCCGGGGCTCCCGCGTTCCGCGTCACCTCCAGCCGGAAGTACTGGTACTCCGCCGGCTCGGCGAGGTCGTACGACCTCGTCTGGAACCGCTCGGCGAAGGTCTCGCCCGTGCGGGTGTCGACCGTCTTCCAGTCCCGGCCGTCGGCCGAGCCCTTCAGGGTCCAGTCCTCGGGGTCGCGCTCGGCGTAGTCGTTGGCCGAGGTGAGCGCGTACGTCGCTATCTTGATGGGCTTGTCCAGGTCGAACTCCACCCAGCCGGTGGGCGCGAACGTCAGCCACTTGGTGCCGGGCTCGCCGTCGACCAGGTTCTCCTTGACCTCGCCGGCGCCCGCGTTCTCGGCGCTCGCCCGGACCTCGGTGACGTGGTCGGTGACATTGCCCGGAATGCCGGTGCTGTAGCCGCCGTCGACGCCCGAGGCGCGCTTGCCGCCGTCCGGTCCGGTGTCGACGGTGTTCAGCCAGTCCGGCGCCGGATCACCCACCTCGAACGAGGATGCGAACTCCCGGTCGGTCGCCGGAGCCTTGGCGGGCACGGCGACCGCGGCGCCCTGCGCGCCGACGGCCATGACAAAGGCGGCCGTGAGGACGGCCGCCGGAGCCCATCTGTGCCGCTTTCTGGCCAACATCTCAAGGACTTCCCCTCCTGCGCCCCCTCAGGACAACGTTGTCAGTTACGGGCGCAGGAACCAGTAGGTGGCCAAGTGGCCCATGATGTCAAGGGTGTTGGCCGTGGCATTCAGGGAGTTATGTGGCGACTTTTTCCGCCGGGCCACTCGTCGGGCCGTCATATTTCCGCGAGGTCTCAACTCGGAAAAGACCCAACGCGAACACTGCATTCGATCTTGCTCCGCCGATGGGAAGTGGACTATACCTGTCGGCGTTTCCCGCACGACCCTGCACCACCCCTGCACGACCCAGCACTACCCGACCGCGGTGCCGGGGAGGATCCGGTTCACCGCCTGAGTCCTGGAGAAGGCGAGGACTTGAGCATGGGATCCACCTCGAACCACGGTGCCGAAGGTGTCGGCCGTCGTGATCTGATCAAGCGGTCCGCCGCGCTCGGCCTGGTCGCAGCCCCCGGCATGGGCCTGCTGTCGGCCTGTGCGAGCAGTGGCGGCGGCGGGCAGAAGAAGGACAAGGCGGGCCAGAAGACGGCCAGGAACCCGCTCGGGGTCAATGACACCGCCAAGATGGAATTCGTCCTCTTCGACGGCGGCTTCGGCAAGGAGTACGCCGAGGACGCGGTGAAGATCTACCAGAGGGACTTCCCCAAGGCCACGGTGAAGTTCTCCGCCACCCAGAAGATCCAGTCCACCCTGCAGCCCCGCTTCAACCAGGGCAACCCGCCGGACCTCATCGACAACTCCGGCGCCGAGCAGATGGACATGGGTGTACTCGTCGGCAAGAACCAGCTGGCCGACCTCACCCCGCTGCTGGACGCGCCGTCGTACGACGACCCGACCAAGAAGGTCCGCGACACTCTGCGCCCCGGCATCGTGGAGATGGGCCAGTTCGACGGCAAACCCGTCTGGATCCTCTACTACGCCTACACGGTCTACGGTGTCTGGTACTCGCAGAAGGCCCTGGACTCCCTCGACGAGAAGTACCCCGAGACCTGGGACGAGATGCTCAAGGTCTGCGAGAAGGCCAAGAAGAAGGGCATGGCGGGCTGGACGTACGCGGGCAAGTACCCGTACTACATCCCGTTCTCCCTCTACCCGATGATCGGCAAGGTCGGCGGGCGCGAGGTGCTCGACGCCATCGACAACCTGGAGCCGAACGCCTGGAAGCACCCGGCCGTCAAGGCCTGTTTCGAGGCGTACTACGAGCTGTACAAGAAGGGCTACATCCTCCAGGGCACCCCGGGCCTGGACCACATCCAGTCGCAGACCGCCTGGGCCAAGGGCAAGGCGCTGTTCATCCCGAACGGCTCCTGGGTGGAGAACGAGTCGGCCAGCGTCATCCCGGCCGACTTCGACCTCGCGGTCTCGGCGCCCTCCGGTATCGACTCCTCCGACAAGCTGCCGTTCGGCACGATCTGGGCCTCCGGTGGTGAGCCCTTCATCGTGCCGGCCAAGGCCGCGAACGCCGAGGGCGGCATGGAGCAGCTGCGCATCATGCTCTCCGAGGCGTCCTCGAAGAACTTCACCGCCAAGGTGAAGTCGCTGACCGCGTACAACGGCGGCACCACCGGCATCACCCTCACCCCGGGCCTGAAGTCGGGTGTCGCGGCGCTGAAGCTCGCCGGGTCCAACGTGGTGAATCCGCGGCTGCAGGACTGGTACGTGCAGCTGCAGAAGGAGAAGATCGGCGTCTCGGGTCTCGGCGAGATGATGGCCGGCCGGCTCACCCCCGCCGAGGCCGTCAAGAAGATCCAGTCATTCGCCGACGAGGCGGCCAAGGACACCTCCATCAAGCACTACAAGCACCAGTAACCAGCACCCTTCCAACGCACCGGAGTGGCGATGCAGCACGGCAAGTACCGGTTCATCGTGGGGTTTCTGGTCCTGCCCCTGGGACTGTACGCGCTCTTCGTGGTGTGGCCGTTCATCCAGTCCATCTATTACTCGTTCACGGACTGGACCGGCCTGAGCCCCGATTTCAAGGTGGTCGGCTTCGACAACTACAAGAGGATGCTCGACGACGACATCTTCTGGAAGTCGTTGCAGCACAGTCTGCTGTTCGCCCTGGTGCTGCCGCTGGTGACGATCAGTCTGGCGTTGTTCTTCGCCTTCATGATCAATGTGGGCGGACGCCGCAGACGGGGCGGCCCCGTGATCTCGGGGGTCCGGGGTTCCTCCTTCTACAAGATCGTTTATTTCTTCCCGCAGGTCCTGTCGATCGCGATCGTCGCGCTGCTGTTCCAGTTCGCCTACAACCCCGACAGCGGCGCGATCAACTCGCTCCTGCGCGGCATCGGCCTCGACCACGTCCAGCCGCTGTGGCTGGGCGATCCGGGGCTCGCGCTGTGGTGTGTGATGGCGGTGCTGGTGTGGTCCACGGTCGGCTTCTTCGTGGTGCTGTTCTCGGCGGGCATGGCCTCCATCCCGGCCGAGCTGTACGAGTCGGCCCTGCTGGACGGCGCGAGCCGCTTCACCACCTTCTTCCGCATCACCCTGCCGCTGCTGTGGGACACCGTGCAGTCCGGCTGGGTCTACATGGGCATCCTCGCGCTCGGCGCCGAGTCGTTCGCGGTCGTGCAGATCATGACGACGGGGCCGGGCGGGCCCGACTACTCGACCACGGTGATGGTCCTGTACGTGTACCAGAAGGCGTTCCGGGACGGTCAGGCCGCCTACGCCACCACCATCGGCGTCGCCCTCCTCGTCGTCACGCTGGCCTTCGCGGCGATCGTGATGCGGCTGGGCCGTCGCGAGCGGCTGGAGTTCTAGAAGCGATGAAGACGACCGAGACCCCCGCCCCGCTGCCGGCCGAGTCCGGCGCCACCGTCTCGAAGATCGACGCACCGGCCGCGCGGCCCGCCCGGCGCAGGAGGGAGGGCGGCGTCCTCAACGCCTTCTCCCACGGCGTCCTGGTCATCTGGGCGATCATGGTGGTCATGCCGCTGCTGTGGGCGGTGATGACGTCCTTCAAGGACGACAGCTCCATCTTCGGCTCGCCCTGGTCCCTGCCGGACAGGCTGCACTTCGACAACTGGTCGCGGGCCTGGACCCAGGCCAACATGAGCGACTACTTCCTCAACACCGTCCTGGTGGTCGGTGGCTCGCTCATCGGCACCCTGGTGCTGGGCTCCATGGCGGCGTACGTCCTCGCCCGCTTCGACTTCCCGGGCAACCGTTTCATCTACTACCTGTTCGTCGGCGGCATGAGCTTCCCGATCATGCTCGCGCTGGTCCCGCTGTTCTACGTGGTGAACAACATGGGGCTGCTGAACACGATCCACGGCCTGATCCTGGTCTACATCGCGTACTCGCTGCCGTTCACGGTGTTCTTCCTCACGGCCTTCTTCCGTACCCTGCCCACGTCCGTCGCGGAGGCGGCGTTCGTGGACGGCGCCTCGCACACGCGTACGTTCTTCCAGATCATGCTGCCGATGGCCAAGCCGGGTCTGATCAGCGTCGGTATCTTCAACTTCCTGGGCCAGTGGAACCAGTACATGCTGCCGACGGTCCTCAACACCGACCCCGACAAACGGGTCCTCACCCAGGGCCTGGTCCAGCTGGCCGTCAGCCAGGGCTACAAGGGTGACTGGTCGGGCCTCTTCGCCGGCCTCGTGATGGCCATGTTGCCGGTGCTCGGGGCGTACATCGTCTTCCAGCGCCAGGTCGTCCAGGGCCTGACCGCGGGGGCGCTGAAGTAGCGCCGCCCGCCCTGCGGGGTGACGCCCCGCGACCGTCCGTGCGCACGCCGCTCCCCCCGCCGGGAGCGGCGTCCCTGCCGTTTTCCATGGCATACGTGCCGTTATCGGAGTGCCCGGATCGGTTCAACCTCTTGACGTAAGCAACCCCGAACGGCTCAGCTTAGAGTTCACTAGTTGGACATACACGGGGCCTCGCCGAAGCGGCCCCGCGCTCAGGAGGTCGTCGTGGAGACTCCAGGGTCGCAGTCGTCGCTGCACCGGGCCAACCTGGAGCGGGTCGTCCGGGCCGTGCGCCTGGCCGGGTCCCTCACGCAGGCGGAGATCGCGCGGACGACCGGGCTGTCCGCAGCGACCGTCTCCAACATCGTGCGGGAGCTGAAGGACGGCGGAACCGTCGAGGTCACGCCCACGTCGGCGGGCGGGCGGCGGGCCCGCAGCGTCAGCCTGAGCGGCGACGCCGGCATCGTCATCGGCGTCGACTTCGGGCACACCCACCTGCGCGTCGCGGTCGGGAACCTCGCCCACCAGGTGCTGGCCGAGGAGGCCGAGCCGCTGGACGTGGACGCCTCCGCCGACCAGGGCTTCGACCGGGCCGAACAGCTGGTCAACCGCCTGGTCGCGGCGACCGGCGTGGACCGGGCCAAGGTGGCCGGCGTGGGACTCGGCGTACCGGGCCCGATCGACGTGGAGTCGGGCACCCTGGGCTCCACCGCGATCCTGCCCGGCTGGGGCGGCACCAAGCCAGCCGAGGAGCTGCGCGAACGGCTCGGCGTGCCCGTACACGTGGACAACGACGCCAACCTCGGCGCCCTGGGCGAGCTGGTCTGGGGCAGCGGCAAGGGCGTGCGGGACCTCGCGTACATCAAGGTCGCGAGCGGTGTCGGTGCCGGTCTGGTCATCGACGGGAAGATCTACCGCGGCCCGGGCGGCACGGCCGGAGAGATCGGGCATATCACACTCGACGAATCCGGTCCGGTCTGCCGCTGCGGGAACCGTGGCTGCCTGGAGACGTTCGCGGCGGCGCGCTATGTGCTCCCGCTGCTCCAGCCCAGCCACGGCACCGACCTGACCATGGAGGGCGTCGTACGGCTGGCCAGGGACGGTGATCCCGGCTGCCGTCGGGTCATCGCCGACGTCGGCCGCCACATCGGCAGCGGAGTGGCCAATCTCTGCAACCTGCTGAACCCGAGCCGGGTGGTCCTCGGCGGTGATCTCGCCGAGGCCGGCGAGCTGGTGCTCGGGCCGATCAGGGAGTCCGTCGGCCGCTACGCCATTCCCAGCGCGGCACGCCAACTGTCCGTGCTTCCAGGGGCGCTTGGGGGCCGCGCGGAGGTGCTCGGAGCGCTCGCCCTCGCCCTGAGCGAGATGGGCGATTCCACCCTTTTGGAGGGTGCGCTGCCCGTGGCGACTCCTGCCTTCACTTAGAGAACGGATGGCACCGTTGCCATCTCGTTAAGGATTTACTTCTTGACGTCGCTCGTGTGGCCGAGTTGACTTCCAGCCACCTCGGCCGCAACGACGCGGCCTCGTCAGGGAGGTTTCACAAGTGAACGCACGTATGCGTCGTGCCGCCGTTGCCGTTGCCGCCGGCGCGATGGCCGTCTCGCTGGCCGCCTGTGGCAGCGCCAAGGAGTCGAAGGGCAACGACGACTCTTCCTCCGCGTCGGCCAAGAAGGGCGACGACATCAAGGTCGGTCTGCTCCTGCCGGAGAACAAGACCGCCCGGTACGAGAAGTTCGACAGGCCGCTGATCGAGAAGAAGATCAAGGAACTGACGAACGGCAAGGCACAGGTCCAGTACAACAACGCCCGCCAGGACGCGAACCTGCAGGCGCAGCAGGTCGACACCATGATCACCAACAAGGTGGACGTCCTGATCGTGGACGCGGTGGACGCCAAGGCCATCCAGAACTCCGTCCAGAAGGCCGTGGACCAGGGCATCAAGGTCGTCGCCTACGACCGCCTCGCCGAGGGCCCGATCAGCGGCTACACCTCGTTCGACAACGAGGAGGTCGGCCGCACCCAGGGCAACGCCCTGCTGAAGGCGCTGGGCTCCAAGGCCACCAAGTCCTCCAAGATCGTCATGATCAACGGCTCGGTGACCGACCCGAACGCCGCCCAGTTCAAGAAGGGCGCGCACTCCGTCCTCGACGGCAAGGTCACCGTCGCCAAGGAGTACGACACCAAGGAGTGGTCGCCGGACAACGCCAACTCCGAGATGGAGGCGGCGATCTCCGCGGTCGGCAAGAAGAACATCGCGGGCGTCTACTCCGCCAACGACGGCATGGCCGGCGGTATCATCACCGCCCTCAAGGCCGCCGGCCTGAACGTCCCGGTCACCGGCCAGGACGCCGAGCTGGCCGGCGTGCAGCGCATCGTCGCCGGTGACCAGTACATGAGCGTCTACAAGCCGTACGCCCCCGAGGCCGACGCCGCCGCCGAGATGGCCGTCGCGCTCGCCCAGGGCAAGTCGCTCGACTCGGTCGCCAAGGACAAGGTCTCCAGCACCTCCCAGAAGGACGTGCCCTCGGTCCTGGTCCCGGTCACCTCGCTGACCAAGGACAACATCAAGGACACCGTCATCAAGGACGGCGTCTACACCGTGGCCGACATCTGCGCCGGCAAGTACAAGTCCGCCTGCGACAAGCTCGGCCTCGACAAGTAACAGGCAAGCAGTCCCCGGTCCCCTCCGGCCCGCCGGCGTTCACCGCCCGAACGCCCGCGGCGGAGGCGGCCGACTGCCGAAGACTCCTCCGGCGCCCCGCGCAACCGACAGCCCCGCAAGCTCGGCGCGGGGCGCCGGACGGAACTCCCCCCGGGTTGCTCCCAACCCACCCACACGGGTTGTTCCGACCCGTCCACCCTGCATCTTTCTGCACAACCTCCCGCCGGGTCAGGCGGCGAAGGAGATGGTTCACGTGTCCGCTACGCCCGTGCTGGCGTTGCGCGGGGTCTCCAAGCGGTTCGGTGCCGTTCAGGCGCTCACCGACGTAGAGCTTGAGGTCCACGCCGGTGAGGTGGTCGCCCTGGTCGGCGACAACGGCGCCGGAAAGTCCACGCTGGTCAAGACGATCGCCGGCGTGCACCCCATCGACGAGGGCGCCATCGAGTGGGACGGCAAGCCGGTGTCGATCAGCCGGCCGCACGACGCCCAGGCGCTCGGCATCGCGACGGTCTACCAGGACCTCGCGCTGTGCGACAACATCGACGTCGTCGGCAACCTCTTCCTCGGCCGTGAGCTGAAGAAGTGGGGCGTCCTGGACGAGGTCGAGATGGAGCGCCGCTCGCGCGAGCTGCTCACCACGCTGTCGATCCGCATCCCCAGCGTCCGCATCCCGATCGCCTCGCTCTCCGGCGGCCAGCGCCAGACCGTGGCCATCGCCCGCTCCATGCTCGGCGACCCCAAGCTGGTCATCCTGGACGAGCCGACCGCCGCCCTCGGCGTCGAGCAGACCGCCCAGGTGCTCGACCTCGTCGAGCGGCTGCGCGAGCGCGGCCACGCCGTCATCCTCATCAGCCACAACATGGCGGACGTGAAGGCGGTGGCCGACAAGGTCGCCGTCCTGCGCCTCGGCCGCAACAACGGCGTCTTCGAGGTCAAGACGACCTCGCAGGAGGAGATCATCTCCGCCATCACCGGCGCCACCGACAACGCCGTGACCCGCCGTGCGGCGCGCACGAACGGGGAGGTTTCCCAGTGAGCATCGACAAGACCTCCGCGAACCTCGACGAGACGCCCGGGGAGCCGCAGGACGCCCCGGTCGTCAACCCGGAGGCCGCGGCCGCCGCGGTCACCGCCGTCGACCCGCGCCTGCTGGTGCGCGAGCAGGGCCTGCTCGGCTACTGGAGCGAGTTCAAGCGCAAGATGAAGGCCGGCGAGCTGGGCTCCCTGCCGGTCGTGGTCGGCCTCGCCGCCATCTGCGTCATCTTCCAGGTGCTGAACTCCAACTTCCTGTCCGCGCAGAACATCAACGACGTCACCGTCACGATGGTCGGCACGGGCATGATCTCGGTCGGCATCGTCTTCGTGCTGCTGCTCGGCGAGATCGACCTGTCGGTCGGCTCGGTCAGCGGCGCGGCCAGCGCCCTGATGGCCGTCCTCGCGGTCAACCAGGGCTGGCCCGAGTGGGCGGCCGTCCTCCTCGCCGTCGGCGCCGGTGTCGCGATCGGCGCGCTGCACGGCTTCTTCTTCGCGGTGCTCGGCGCCCCCGCCTTCGCCGTCACGCTGGCCGGCCTGCTGTTCTGGCTCGGCTTCATGCTGAAGGTGCTGGGCGAGGACGGCACGATCAACCTCGACGGCGAGGGCCTGGTCGCCAAGCTGACCACGTACTACTTCTCCGACGTCGCCGCCGCGTACGGCCTCGCCGTGGTCGTGGTCGCCGTGTTCTTCCTCACCTCCTTCCTCGCCAACCGGCGCCGGGAGGCCGCGGGCGTCCCGTCCCGGCCGCTGAGCGACACCGTGCTGCGCACGGTCCTGCTGGCCGTGGTCTCCTTCGCCGCCGCCTACATGTACAACCAGTACAAGGGCCTGCCGCTGGCCACGGTGATCTTCCTCGCGTTCCTGGTCGGCACCGACTTCGTGCTGCGGCGCACCGCCTACGGCCGCAAGATCTTCGCGCTCGGCGGCAGCGTCGAGGCCTCCCGGCGTGCCGGTATCAACGTCACGGCGGTCCGGATCTCCGTCTTCGCGATCTCCGGTGGTCTCGCGGCGGTCGGCGGTCTGTTCCTGGCCTCGAAGATCGCCTCGGCCAACCAGAGCGCCGGCACCGGTGACCTGCTGATGAACGCGATCGCCGCGGCCGTCATCGGTGGCACCTCGCTGTTCGGCGGGCGCGGCCGTACGTGGAACGCGCTGCTGGGTGTGCTGGTGATCGTGTCCATCCAGTACGGCCTCCAGCTGCAGTCCATCGCGGAGCCGGTGAAGTACATGATCACCGCCGCGGTGCTGCTGACCACCGTGGTGATCGACTCCATCACGCGCAAGACGCAGAAGACGGCAGGGCGCGCGTAACGCCCCCGGCGTCCCCGAGGGGGCGCCCGCTGTGCCCGGCACCGTCAAAGGTGTCGGGCACTGTCATGTGTTGCCGGGCCGGAAGATTAGACTCGGGCGAGCCCGGCAACAGCTCGATCAGCTCTACTGCAAGGAGGCACGGGTGCCGCTGCTGACCCGTATCAGGGGACCGCGCGATCTGGACCGGCTCAGCCTGGAGGAGCTGGACCAGCTGGCGGAGGAGATCCGTGGCTTCCTCGTCCAGGAGGTCTCCAAGACGGGCGGGCACCTGGGCCCCAACCTCGGTGTGGTGGAGCTGACCATCGCCCTGCACCGGGTCTTCGAATCCCCTAAGGACAAGGTGCTGTGGGACACCGGCCACCAGTCCTACGTGCACAAGCTGCTCACCGGCCGGCAGGACTTCACGCGCCTGAAGATGAAGGGCGGCCTGTCCGGCTACCCCTCGCAGGCCGAGTCCGAGCACGACGTCATCGAGAACAGCCACGCCTCGACCGTGCTCGGCTGGGCCGACGGCATCGCCAAGGCCAACCAGCTGAAGAAGCGGGACAGCCACGTCGTCGCCGTCATCGGTGACGGGGCGCTGACCGGCGGCATGGCCTGGGAGGCGCTCAACAACATCGCCGAGGCCAAGGACCGCCCGCTGGTCATCGTCGTCAACGACAACGAGCGCTCCTACGCCCCCACCATCGGCGGCCTCGCCAACCACCTGGCGACCCTGCGCACCACCGACGGCTACGAGCGCTTCCTCGCCCGGACCAAGGACATCCTCGACCGCACCCCGGTCGTCGGCAGGCCGCTGTACGAGACTCTGCACGGCGCGAAGAAGGGGCTGAAGGACTTCATCGCCCCGCAGGGCATGTTCGAGGACCTGGGCCTGAAGTACGTCGGCCCGATCGACGGCCACGACATCGAGGCACTGGAGTCGGCGCTGGCCCGGGCCAAGCGGTTCGGCGGCCCGGTCATCGTGCACTGCCTGACCGAGAAGGGCCGCGGCTACCAGCCCGCCCTCCAGGACGAGGCCGACCGGTTCCACGCCGTCGGCAGGATCCACCCGGACACCGGGCTGCCGATCGCCTCCTCCGGCGCCGACTGGACCTCGGTCTTCGGCGAGGAGATGGTGAAGCTCGGCGAGGAGCGCGAGGACGTCGTCGCCATCACCGCGGCCATGCTCCAGCCGGTGGGCCTGGACCGCTTCGCCAAGCGCTTCCCGGACCGGGTGTACGACGTCGGGATCGCCGAGCAGCACGGCGCCGTCTCCGCGGCCGGCCTCGCCTACGCCGGGCTGCACCCCGTCTTCGCCGTGTACGCCACGTTCCTGAACCGCGCCTTCGACCAGGTCCTCATGGACGTGGCCCTGCACCGGTGCGGGGTCACGTTCGTACTGGACCGGGCCGGTGTCACCGGCACCGACGGCGCCTCGCACAACGGCATGTGGGACATGTCGATCCTCCAGGTGGTGCCCGGGCTGCGGCTGGCCGCACCGCGCGACGCCGACCAGGTGCGCGCCCAGCTGCGCGAGGCCGTCGCCGTCGAGGACGCGCCGACCGTCGTGCGCTTCTCCAAGGGCGCCGTCGGCCCCGCCGTACCCGCCGTGGGCCGGGTCGGGGGCATGGACGTGCTCCGGGAGCCGGGCGCCGGCCGGCCGGACGTGCTGCTGGTCTCCGTGGGCGCCCTCGCCCCGATGTGCCTGGAGATCGCCGAGCTGCTCGACCGCCAGGGCATCTCCACCACCGTGGTCGACCCGCGCTGGGTCAAGCCCGTCGACGAGGCCATGGCCCCGCTCGCCGAGCGGCACCGGGTCGTCGTCACCGTCGAGGACAACAGCCGCGTCGGCGGTGTCGGCTCCGCGATCGCGCAGGCCCTGCGGGACGCCGGCGTGGACGTGCCGCTGCGCGATTTCGGCATCCCGCCGCGCTTCCTCGACCACGCCTCCCGCGCCGAGGTGCTCACGGAGATCGGGCTGACCGCGCCGGACATCGCCCGCCAGGTCACCGGACTGGTCGCCAAGCTCGACGGCCGGTTCGGCGACACGGCCGGCACGGTGGACTCCGTGGAGTCCGCGCGCGACTAGACAGCGACGTCACGGGCCGGTTCCGCCGCTCCTCCGGGTGGCGGAACCGGCCTTTTTGCGTGAACCTGCCTGTGCCGGGGCAAATGCGCCCCAGCCCGCTCGATCATGTCGAGGACGACAAGCGTGTGGGAGGTAGGCCCGTGAGCAGCACGCTCTTCAGGACGAAGAAGATCGAGCAGTCGATCCTCGACACCGAGGAACCCGAGCACGCGCTCAAGAAGTCCCTCTCCGCGCTCGACCTGACCGTCTTCGGCGTCGGCGTCATCATCGGCACCGGCATCTTCGTCCTCACCGGGCAGGTCGCCAAGAACAACGCCGGCCCCGCGGTGGCCCTGGCCTTCGTGGCGGCCGGTGTCGCCTGCGGACTCGCCGCCCTCTGCTACGCCGAGTTCGCCTCCACGGTCCCCGTGGCGGGCTCCGCGTACACCTTCTCGTACGCCTCCCTGGGCGAGCTGCCCGCCTGGGTCATCGGCTGGGACCTGGTCCTGGAATTCGCCCTCGGCACCGCCGTGGTGGCGGTCGGCTGGTCCGGCTACATCCGCTCCCTGATGGACAACTGGGGCTGGCACCTGCCCGCCTACCTGGGCGGCCGGGACGCCGCCTCCGGCTTCGGGTTCGACGTCCTCGCCGCCGCGCTCGTGCTCGTCCTCACCGCCATCCTCGTCGTCGGCATGAAGCTGTCCGCGCGGATCACCTCGATCGTCGTCGCCGTCAAGGTGGCCGTCGTCCTCATCGTGATCATCGCGGGCGCGTTCTTCGTCAACGGCGCCAACTACAGGCCGTTCGTCCCCCATCCCCAGGCGGTGCCCGCGGGCGGCAACCTCAAGGCCCCGCTGATCCAGCTGATGTTCGGCTGGGCACCGTCCAACTTCGGTGTGATGGGCATCTTCACCGCCGCCTCGGTGGTGTTCTTCGCGTTCATCGGGTTCGACATCGTCGCCACCGCCGCCGAGGAGACCCGCAACCCGCAGCGGGACATGCCGCGCGGCATCATCGGCTCCCTGATCATCTGCACCGTGCTGTACGTCGCCGTCTCCATCGTCGTCACCGGCATGGAGAAGTACACCCGGCTCTCGGTGGACGCCCCGCTCGCCGACGCGTTCAAGTCCATCGGCCACCCCTGGTACGCGGGCGTCATCAGCTTCGGCGCCGCCGTCGGCCTGACCACCGTCTGCATGATCCTGCTGCTCGGGCAGACCCGGGTGTTCTTCGCGATGAGCCGGGACGGGCTGCTGCCCCGCTTCTTCTCCCGCGTCCACCCGCGCTTCCGCACCCCGCACCGGCCGACCATCCTGCTCGGCGTGATCATCGCGATCGTGGCCGGCTTCACCAGCCTCAGCCAACTCGCCGAACTGGTGAACATCGGCACGCTGTTCGCGTTCGTCGTCGTCGCCCTGAGCGTCATCATCCTGCGCAGGACCCGCCCGGACCTGCCCCGCGCCTTCCGCACCCCCTGGGTCCCGGTCATCCCCATCCTGTCCGTGTGCGCCTCGCTGTGGCTGATGCTCAACCTGCCCGCCGAGACCTGGCTCCGGTTCGCCGTCTGGATGGTCATCGGCTTCTTCGTCTACTTCCTCTACGGCCGCTCCCACAGCCGCCTCGGCCGGCAGCAGCGGGCCGACGCCGGCGAGGTCTCACGGCCGCCGGACGGGACGCCCCGGTAACCGACCGGCCCCCGCCCCGTATGTCCCGCTTCGGCTGGGGCGGCGGGGCCGGATAGCGTGCGGACCATGCTCGCCGCCCCGCTCGCCCCCGCCCGGCCCACGGTCACCCGGACGGCGTACTGGGCGCGGCTCCTGCCCCTGCTGACGGCCCTGGCCTGCGCCACCCGGGTGCCCTCCTTCGTCCGGCCGCTGTGGAACCCGGACGAGGGCTTCCTCGCCGTACAGGCCCGGCTGCTGGCCGGGGGCGGGCAGCTGTACGACACGGTCGTGGACCGCAAGCCACCGCTGCTGCCCTGGCTGTACCAGGCCGCGTTCGCGCTGTGCGGCTCCGGCTCGCTGGCCCCCCTGCGGGTGCTCGCCGTCCTCGCCCAGCTGCTCACCGCCGTCCTGCTGGCCTCCCTGGCCCGCCGCCGCTGGGGCGGCCGCGCCGGCCGTACCGCCGGGGTGCTGTACCTGCTCGTCTCGGTCGGGCTCAACCCGGAGGACGCGCAGGCCGCCACCTTCGAGGTGTTCATGCTGCCCTGGACGGCCGCCGCCCTGTGGTGCGCGGACCGGGGGCGCTGGGGCGCGGCCGGGGCCGCCGTCGCCGCCGCGTTCCTGACCAAGCAGACCGGCGGCGCGGTCCTGCTGCCGGCGGCCTGGCTGCTGCACCGCCGGGGCGGCACCCGCGGGGGCCTGCCCCGGCTCGCGGCCGGTTTCGCGGCGCCCGTGCTCGGCGCGGCCCTGCTGACCGACCCCGCCGGCTTCCTGTTCTGGACGGTGACCGGGTCCGCCGCGTACGCCACCCCCACCGGCTCCGAACTCCACGTCCTGGTCCGCGCGCTGACCAACACCGCGATCCTTGCGGCGGCCTCGGCGGGGCTGCTGCCCCCGGTCGTACGGGCCCTGCGCACCGCCCGCACCGGAGCGGCCGAGCTGTGGCTGTGGCTGGCCTCCTCGGCCGTCGCGGTGATCCTCGGCTGTCACTTCTTCGGCCACTACTACCTGCAACTCACCCCGCCGCTCGCCCTGCTGGCCACCGCCGCGCTGCACGTCCTGCCCCGGGAACGGCACCTGGCCGCCGTCCTCACCTCGGCCTGCGCCTGCGCCCTCTTCGTCGGCTGGGGCCTGCTCGCGCCGCGCCCCGAACTCGCGCACGCGCAGCGGCTCGCGGCGGCCCTCGCGCACCGCACGGCACCCGCCGACCGGGTCCTGGTGTGGGGCATACACCCGGAGACGTACTGGCTGGCCGGCCGCACCCCCGCCACCCGCTACCTCACCGCGGGCCTGCTCACCAACTACAGCGGCGGCCGGGACGGCCCCCGGGTCGGCGAGGAGTACGCCGTCGCCGGCACCTGGCCGGTCTTCCGCCGGGAGATGACCGCGCACGCCCCCGCCCTGGTCGTCGACGACTCCCGTGGCGAGCCCTACGCCCCCGCCCGCCTCCCCACCCTGCGCCGCCTGCTGGCCGCGGACTACGCGGAGGTGGACCGCGTCGACGGGGCGGTACTGTACGCCCGGCTACCGCCCGGACAACGAGCCCGGCTCACCCCAGCACCGTACGCGGCCCCGCCACCCCGGCCCCCAGCTCCGTCACCCGGCGCCGCAGCTCCCGGTCGCTGGTGACCACGAGCCGTTCTGCCGGGTCAGTTCCGCGCTCCGGTCCCCCCCGCTGCCCGGTGCGGGCTCCTCCCGGGCGCGGGCGCGTTTCAGCCCCGCACCGTACGCGGCCCCGCCACTCCGGCCCCCAGCTCCGTCACCCGGCGCCGCAGCTCCCGGTCGGCGGTGACCACGAGACGGGGCCGGCCGGCGTTCTGCGCGGTCAGTTCCACGATCCGGTCGTCCCCGCTGCCCGGTGCGGGCTCCACCCGGACGCCGGGCACCGAGGCCACGCCCCGGGCCGCGCCCTCGACCACGAGGACGATCTCCACGGGCCCGGTGTGCCCGGGCAGTCCCCGGCTCGCCAGACGGTCCCTCAGCCGCTCGGCAGCGCCCCTGCGATCCCGCCACCAGCCGTCGGGACGGGAACCCACGACGTTCGCGCCGTCCACGACGACGAGCAGCGGGGCGGGGGAGACGGAGGCGTCATCGGTCATGCACCCCAGGGTCGCACGGGCCCGTACCGGTCGGCTTAGAGTGAACCGGTGAACGGCGACTGGTTCCTGCGCGGCCGCGACGGCCGCCTGAGTGTCTACCAGCTGTCGGGCGAGGCCGTCCGGTGCCGGGCGGAACGCGGCCCCGGCGGCCCCTGGTCCGCCCCCCGCACGGTGGGCGGCGAGCAGCGACTGCACCCCGTCCTGGCCGTCGGCCAGGGCGCCGACGGCTATGCCCACCTGGTCTCCTGGCGGCCCACGGTCACGGGCGAGTCCGGGCTGGTGCACTCCACGCACTTCCGCCCGCACCTCGCGGCCCTGGACTGGAACCCGGTCGGCCACCCCAACAAGAAGGGCGACCGCACCGGCACACCCGCCGTCGCCGTGGACGCCGAGGGCCGCGCCCACCTCTTCGTCCGCAACAGGGGCGGCGGTGTGAGCATGCTCGCCCAGAAGGAGAAGGGCGGCTGGGACCCCTGGCGGGACCTCAAGGGCAAGGAGGTCCAGGACGGACTCGCTGCGGTGACCGGGGAGTCGGGCAGGGTCGAGCTGTACGCGGCCGTCCCGCAGGGCCTGCTGTACTGGCGTCAGGAGGAGCCGGGCGCCCAGCCGGTACTGCAGGAGGCCCTCCAGGCGCCGGTCCGCCCCGGCACCCTGCGCGCCCTGGCCACCTCCCCGGACCGTACGACCGTCTTCTACACCGACACCTCCGGCGACCTGTGCGCCTGGCGCCCGGGCGGCAAGCCGGTCACCCTGCTGCCCGCGGCCGGCTCCGGCCCGGTCTCGGCGGTCCGCTGCGACCTGGACGGCCACGACTGCACCCTGCTGGTCCAGCGTGCGGCGAGCCGCCGGGTCGCCTTCGCCGCGTACCCGACCGAACTGGAGTCCGCCGGCGCCTGGTGGACCGAGTCGGGCCCCGAACTGCCCCTGGACGCGCTGGTGTCCCTCACGAAGGACGCCGAGGGCCGCGTGGTGGCGGCGACGTCGTCCCCTTCGACCGGCCGCCTGCTGCTGACCCGGCGCAAGGACGAGCCGGGGCTGGCGCTGGAGGCGTGGCGGGAGGTCTGACACACACGAGAGGGCCCCCGCCGCGGCGGGGGCCCTCACTGCTGTCACCCGGGGTCACGGGACCCGGGAACCGGTGCTACGCGGGAACGCTCGCCACGCCGGGCGCCAGGAACCTCTTGCCGTTCACGCGCTCCGACACGCCCTCGCGGTCCAGGTACGGCGTGATGCCGCCCAGGTGGAAGGGCCAGCCGGCACCCGTGATCAGACACAGGTCGATGTCCTGGGCCTCGGCGACGACGCCCTCGTCGAGCATGAGCCCGATCTCCTGGGCGACGGCGTCCAGCACGCGGGCCCGCACCTGCTCCTCGGTCAGGACGCTGTCGCCCTGCTTGAGCAGCGCGGCGACCTCCGGGTCCAGCTCGGGCTTGCCGCTGTCGTAGACGTAGAAGCCGCGCTTGCCCGCCTCCACGACCGCCTTGAGGTTCGGGGAGACCGTGAAGCGGTCCGGGAACGCGCCGTGCAGCGTCTCGGAGACGTGCAGGCCGATCGCCGGGCCGACCAGCTCCAGCAGCACCAGCGGGGACATCGGCAGACCGAGCGGCTCGACGGCCTTCTCGGCGACCTCGACCGGGGTGCCCTCGTCGATGACGTTCTGGATCTCGCCCATGAAGCGGGTCAGGATGCGGTTCACGACGAAGGCCGGGGCGTCCTTGACCAGGACCGCGGTCTTCTTCAGCTTCTTGGCGACGGCGAAGGCCGTGGCCAGCGAGGCGTCGTCGGTCTGCTCGCCGCGGACGATCTCCAGCAGCGGCAGCACGGCGACCGGGTTGAAGAAGTGGAAGCCGACGACCCGCTCGGGGTGCTTCAGCTTCGACGCCATCTCGGTGACCGACAGCGAGGAGGTGTTGGTGGCGAGGATCGCGTGCGCCGGGGCGACCGCCTCGACCTCCGCGAACACCTGCTGCTTGACACCGATCTCCTCGAACACGGCCTCGATGACGAAGTCCGCGTCCGAGAAGCCCTCGGCCTTGTCCAGCACACCGGTGACCAGCGCCTTGAGGCGGTTGGCCTTGTCCTGGTTGATCCGGCCCTTGCCGAGCAGCTTGTCGATCTCGGCGTGGACGTAGCCCACACCCTTGTCCACGCGCTCCTGGTCGATGTCGGTCAGCACGACCGGCACCTCCAGGCGGCGCAGGAACAGCAGCGCGAGCTGGCTGGCCATCAGACCGGCGCCGACGACACCGACCTTGGTGACCGGGCGGGCCAGGTTCTTGTCCGGGGCGCCGGCGGGACGCTTGCCGCGCTTCTGCACCAGGTTGAACGCGTAGATGCCGGCGCGCAGTTCCCCGCCCATGATCAGGTCGGCGAGGGCCTGGTCCTCGGCGTCGAAGCCCTGCTGGAGGTCCTCGTTCTTCGCGGCGGCGATGATGTCGAGGGCGCGGTAGGCGGCCGGGGCCGCGCCGTGCACCTTGGAGTCCGCGATGAAGCGGCCCTTGGCGACGGCCTGGTCCCAGGCGTCGCCGCGGTCGATCACCGGACGCTCGACCTTGACGTCGCCCTTGAGCACCTGGGCGGTCCAGATCAGCGACTGCTCCAGGAAGTCGGCGCCCTCGAAGAGCGCGTCCGCGATCCCGAGGTCGAAGACCTGACGGCCCTTGAGCTGCTTGTTCTGGTTCAGCGAGTTCTCGATGATGACCGAGACGGCCTTGTCGGCGCCGATCAGGTTCGGCAGCAGGGTGCAGCCGCCCCAGCCGGGGACCAGGCCGAGGAAGACCTCGGGCAGCGAGAACGCCGGGATCGCCTGGGAGACGGTCCGGTAGGTGCAGTGCAGGCCGACCTCGACACCGCCGCCCATCGCCGCGCCGTTGTAGTAGGCGAAGGTCGGGACGGCCAGCTTCGACAGGCGCTTGAAGACCTCGTGGCCGCCCTTGCCGATGGCGAGCGCGTGCTCGTGCTCCTTCAGCAGCTCGACGCCCTTGAGGTCGGCGCCGACCGCGAAGATGAACGGCTTGCCGGTGATGCCGACGCCGACGATCTCGCCGTCCGCGGCCTCCTTCTCGACCTGGTCGAGGGCGGTGTTCAGGTTCGCCAGCGAGGCCGGTCCGAAGGTGGTCGGCTTGGTGTGGTCCAGGCCGTTGTCCAGCGTGATCAGCGCGAAGCGGCCGGCGCCGGCGGGGAGGTCGAGGTGGCGCACATGCGCACGGGTGACGACCTCGTCGGGGAACAGCTCGGAAGCCTGCTTGAGAAGCTCGGCGGTGGTGCTCACTTGTCCCCCTCGAAGTGCGGGTTCTCCCAGACGACCGTCGCGCCCATGCCGAAGCCGACGCACATGGTGGTCAGGCCGTAGCGGACGTGCGGCTGCTCCTCGAACTGGCGGGCCAGCTGCGTCATCAGGCGGACGCCGGAGGAGGCCAGCGGGTGGCCGAAGGCGATGGCGCCGCCGTACTGGTTGACGCGCTCGTCGTCGTCGGCGATGCCGTAGTGGTCGAGGAAGGCCAGCACCTGTACGGCGAAGGCCTCGTTGATCTCGAACAGGCCGATGTCGGAGATGGACAGGCCCGCCTGGGCGAGGGCCTTCTCCGTCGCCGGGATCGGGCCGTAGCCCATGACCTCCGGCTCGACGCCCGCGAAGGCGTACGACACCAGGCGCATCTTCACCGGCAGGTCGTTCTCGCGGGCGAAGTCCTCGCTGGCGATGATCGACGCGGTGGCGCCGTCGTTCAGACCGGCCGCGTTGCCCGCGGTGACCCGGCCGTGCACACGGAACGGCGTCTTCAGACCGGCCAGGTTCTCCAGGGTGGTGCCCGGGCGCATCGGCTCGTCGGCCGTGACCAGGCCCCAGCCGGTCTCGCCGGCCTCGGGGCTGGTGCGGCGCACGGAGATCGGCACCAGGTCCTGCTGGATCTTGCCGTTGGCGTACGCCTTGGCGGCCTTCTCCTGCGAGCGCACCGCGTACTCGTCGGCGCGCAGCTTGGTGATGTGCGGGTACCGGTCGTGCAGGTTCTCCGCGGTCATGCCCATGAACAGGGCCGACTCGTCCACCAGCTTCTCGGACACGAACCGCGGGTTGGGGTCGACGCCCTCGCCCATCGGGTGGCGGCCCATGTGCTCGACACCGCCGGCGATGACGGCGTCGTAGGCACCGAACGCGATCGAACCGGCGGTGGTCGTCACGGCGGTCAGGGCGCCGGCGCACATGCGGTCGATGGAGTAGCCCGGAACGGACTGCGGCAGGCCCGCGAGGATGCCGGCCGTGCGGCCGAGGGTCAGGCCCTGGTCGCCGATCTGCGTGGTCGCGGCGATGGCGACCTCGTCGATCTTCTTCGGGTCCAGCCCGGGATTGCGGCGCAGCAGCTCCCGGATCGCCTTCACGACGAGGTCGTCGGCACGGGTCTCGTGGTAGATGCCCTTCGGGCCCGCCTTGCCGAACGGGGTGCGGACGCCGTCGACGAAGACGACGTCCCTGACGGTACGAGGCACGATGGCTCTCCTCCAGATGCGGGATGGCACTGCTGCGTTGCGCTGAGCGCGCGCTCAGGTCCCATGCTACTTACGAGTAACGTGACTGCCCAGCCCTGTGGGCTGGAGCGGTGAACGTCACATCGACGCAGCCGCGGCGCCGCCGCCGCTCACCGGGGCGGAGCCGTGGACCCGCGCGGCGCCAGCACCGGCGTGGGCACCGGATGCGAGCCCGGACCCTCACCCATGATCTCCCCGAACAGCGTCCGGGCCACCTCCGCCCCGAACCCGTAGACGTCGTGGCTCATCGCCGACAGCGTCGGATGGGTCAGCCGGCACAACTGCGAGTCGTCCCACGCCAGCAGCGACACCTCGTCCGGCACCCGCAGCCCCATCTCCGCCGCGACCGACAGCCCCGCCACCGCCATGATGTCGTTGTCGTACACGATCGCCGTCGGCCGGTCGGCCGGCGCGGCCGTCAGCAGCGACCTCGTCGCCCGCGCCCCCGCGTCCCCGGAGAAGTCGGTCGCCACCTGCCACGCCCCGGCCAGCGCCAGCGCCCCCGCGGCCTCGTCGAACGCGGCCGTGCGGATCCCGGTGTGGCCGAGGGCCGCCGCCCCGCCGACCCGGGCGATCCGCCGGTGTCCGAGCGCGGCGAGGTAGCGCACCGCCTCGGTGACGGCCGTGGCGTCGTCCGTCCACACGGAGGTGAGACCACCGGTCAGCGACGGGTGGCCGACGGCGACCACGGGCAGCCCGAGCCGCCGGGCGACCGGCACCCGGGGATCGTCCACGCGCAGGTCGACCAGGATCGAGCCGCCGATGTGCCGGCCCCGCCACCACGCGTCCAGCAGCCCGGCCTCCTCCTCGGGGCTGCGTACCAGCCGCAGCAGCAGTGAGCAGGAGTGCTCGCCCAGCACGCTCTCCACGCCCGAGACGAACTCCATGTAGAACGGCTCCAGGCCCAGCATCCGGGCCGGCCGGCACACCGCCAGCCCCACCACGTCCACCCGCGCCCCGGCCAGCGACCGGGCGGTGTGGCTCGGTGCCCAGCCCAGTTCCCGGGCGGCCGCGAAGATCCGGTCGCGGGTGGCCTCCGACAGCCCCGGCTTGTGGTTGAAGGCCAGCGACACGGCCCCCTTGGAGACTCCGGCGCGGGCGGCGACGTCCTTGATGGTGACGCGGGGAGTCGGGGTCGAGGGCATCAGACGGGCTCCATGCAGTACAGCGCGGAACGCGCGGCGGACGGGTCGGGAGTCTGCCAGCCGCGCACGCCGATCGTCACCCGCTCGCCGGGCAGCAGGGTGACCAGCCCCCGGTCGGCCCGCGCCGCCGGGTCCAGCCGGTCGGCCTGGAGCAGCAGGTCCCGCACCAGCGTGCGGGCCGTGACGGTCACCGTCCCCGGGGCGACCCGCACGTGGAACTCGGGCCGGGGGTACGGGATGTCCCGGTCCGGCGCCGGGAAGTACAGGGCCCGGAGCCCGCCCGCGTCGGCCACCAGGAACTCCTCGGGCCCTTCGGGGCGCAGCTCGCGCGGTACGGCGATCCCGGCCACCGCGCGCGCCCCCGCGGCCAGTTCCCTGCTCTCCGAGCCGAGCACGGAGCCGTCGACGCTCATCCGGCGCAGGGTCAGCGCGTCCGTCCAGCCCTCGGCGGCCTGGTTGACGACGGCCAGCACCAGTCCCGTCTCCCGCGGTTGGAGCGTCAGCAGCCGGTCCGCGTACAGCCGTTTCAGCTCGTGGTACAGCGGTTTCTCGCGGCCGTCGCCGTCGATCGCCGCCCACGAGGTCACCGGCCAGCAGTCGTTGAGCTGCCAGACGACCGTGCCCGCGCACACCGGCCAGTGGGAGCGCCAGTGCTCGATCCCGGCGGCCACCGCACGCGCCTGGTTGACCTGGGTGAGGTAGTGCCAGCGGTCGAAGTCCCGCACCGGGACGGCGAAATGGCGGGCGAGGCCGCGCTCCAGCTTGCCGTTTCCGTCGTCGGCCTTCTGGTGGTGCAGCATGCCGGGGGAGTCCGGCGCCGGGTCCTCCCCGGGCAGCGCGCGCCGCAGGGTGGCGTACGCGGGCGGCGCCTGCCAGCCGAACTCGGCCACGAAGCGCGGCACATGGTTCCGGTAGACCGCGTAGTCCTCGCGGTTCCACACCTCCCACGAGTGGTGGGTGCCGTGCGCCGGGTCGTTGGGGTGGTGGTCCCAGGAACCGGACCACGGGCTGCCCGCCGTGTACGGCCGCGTCGGGTCCGTCTCGGCCACGACCCGGGGCAGCAGGCCCAGGTAGTACCCCTCGCCCCAGGACGCCCCGGCCAGCCGCCGCTTCCAGCCCCAGTCCCTGAAGCCCCACAGGTTCTCGTTGTTGCCGTTCCACAGCACCAGCGAGGGGTGCGGCATCAGCCGTACGACGTTCTCCCGGGCCTCGGCCTCCACCTCGGCGCGCAGCGGCTGCTCCTCCGGGTAGGCCGCGCAGGCGAACGGGAAGTCCTGCCAGACCAGCAGGCCCAGTTCGTCGCAGGCGTCGTAGAAGTCCTCGCTCTCGTAGATCCCGCCGCCCCAGACGCGGACGAGGTCGACGCCCGCCCCGGCGGCCTGCGCGAGCCGGTGCCGGTAGCGCTCCCGGGTGACCCGGGAGGGGAGGACGTCGTCCGGGATCCAGTTGACGCCCCGCGCGAACAGCCGCTCCCCGTTGACGACCAGGGTGAACCCGGTGCCGTGCGCGTCGGGCCCGCGGTCCAGCTCCACGGTCCGGAAACCGATCCGGCGCCGCCACACGTCCAGCGGCTCCTCCTCGTGCAGCAACGTCAACTCGACGTCGTACAGCGGTTGTCCGCCGTAGCCGCGCGGCCACCACAGTCGTGCGTCCGGTACCCGCAGCCGTACCGTCCCCGCGGAGCCCGTCAGGCCGGCCCGGACCGCCCGGCCGCCCACCCGGGCCTCGACGGTGAGCCGGGCCTGAACCCCGGTCCGCTCCACCTCGACGTGCAACTCCACGACGCCCTCGCCCCGGTCGACGGTGACGAGCGGGCGCACCCGGCTGATCCGGGCCGTGGACCAGTGCTCCAGCCGCGCCGGGCGCCAGATTCCGGCCGTCACCAGCGTGGGACCCCAGTCCCAGCCGAACGAGCAGGCCATCTTGCGCAGGTACTGGTACGGCTCGGCGTAGGCGCCGGGCCGCTCGCCCAGCCGGTCCCGCAGCGCCTCCGCCTCGGCGTAGGCGGAGGCGAACCGCACGGTCAGCGGGCCGTCCAGGCCGGTCACCGGGAAGCGGTACGAGCGGTGCATGTTCCGCACCCGGCCGAGGAGACGGTCGCCGACGCCGATCTCGGCGGCGGTGTCGAGCCCGTCGAAGACCAGGTCGGTCCGCTCGTGCCCGGAGCCGGCCCGCAGCCGGGTCCCGTACGTCCACGCCCGCCGTCCCACCCACGCCACCTCGTGCTCGTTCGCGCCGAGGAACGGATCCGGGATCACCCCGGCCGCGAGCAGGTCGGTGTGCACGCACCCCGGCACCCGGGCCGGCAGATCCGCGCCCTCGTACCGCAGGGTCCAGCCGTCGGTGAGCGGTGTGACCTCCAGCATGGGCGCTCCCTAAACCGGTCTATGCCTGTCCTGGACGTGCTTTCCCCATCCTTGGCGGGATTGGGACTTTACCGGTTGAGAAAGCGCTGTCAGAGTGCGGAACCAGCCAACCCCGCACGTGCTCGTCCGTCACTTCACGAACGGAGCTGATGCACATGAACCGCCGCACGACCCTCTCCACGGTCCTGGCCGCCGGCGCCCTCCTGCTCGCGGGCTGCACCGGCACCGCGGGCTCCACCCGGGGCGCCGACGCCGAGGCACCCACCGACCCGGCCCGGGTGAGCGGCACCATCACGGTCCTCACCCAGCGCACCGACCTCGTACAGGACGGCACGATGGACCGCTACGCGGCCGCGTTCAACCGGACGTACCCGAAGGTGAAGGTGAAGTTCCAGGCCCTCACCGACTACGAGTCCGAGGTCAAGATCCGGATGAACACCGAGAACTACGGTGACGTCCTGATGATCCCCGGCGTCATCAAGAAGAGCGACTACCCGAGGTTCTTCGCCTCGCTCGGCACCCGGGCGGAGCGCGCGAAGAAGTACCGGTTCACCGACTTCACCACCGTCGACGGCAAGGTGTACGGGCAGAGCCCGATCGGCGTGACCCCCGGCTTCGTCTACAACAAGCGCGTCTGGAAGCAGGCCGGGATCACCCGGTGGCCCACCACGCCCGCCGAGTTCCTCACCGCGCTGAAGGCGGTCAAGGACAGGACCGGCGCCGTCCCCTACTACACCAACTTCGCCGCCGGCTGGCCGCTGACCTCCTGGACCTCCGTCAACGGCTCCGTGCACTGCGACACCGGCGCCACCACGAAACTCGCCGAGGGCGACCCGTGGGCCGCGGGCGCCGACCTGCGCGTCGGGGACACCCTCCTGTACGACATCGTCCACCAGGGCCTGGCCGAGAAGGACCCGACCACCACCAACTGGGAAGCGTCCAAGGGCCGGTTGGCCAAGGGCGAGGTCGCCACCGAGTGGCTCGGCACCTGGGCGGTCATCCAGTTCCGGGACGCCGCCGAGCAGGCCGGCCGAAGCCCCGACGACATCGGCTTCATGCCCTTCCCGGCCCAGGTCGGCGGGAAGTTCTGCGCGGTGGTCGGCCCCGACTACAACCAGGCCGTCAACGTCCACTCCGCGCACAAGGAGGCGGCCCGCGCCTGGATCGACTGGTTCACCGACAAGTCCGGCTACGACAGGGACAACCTGGCGGTCTCCCCGCTGAAGGACGCGCCCCTGCCGAGCGTCCTCAAGCCGTACGAGGACGCGGGCGTGAAGCTGATCGAGCTGGACGACACGGCCGGCGCCCGGGTCAAGCAGATCGACTCCGAGTCCGAGGTCGGCATCAACGCCCCCGACTACCGCCAGAAGCTGGTCGACCTCGCGCGCGGCGCCCGCGGCGGCACCCTCGACGGCTTCCTGGACGACCTCGGCCGCAAGTGGACCGCGGCGGCGAAGAGGGCGGGGTCCTGATGCGGTGGCGCACCCTCACCCCCTGGCTGTTCCTGCTCGCCCCGCTCGCCTTCCTGATCACCTTCACCTACGCGCCGATCGTCAACATGGTCGCGTACAGCTTCACCGACTGGGACGGCGTCAGCCCCGAACTGCACTACACCGGCGCCCACAACTACGCGGAGATCTTCACCCGCCGGGACCTCTTCGAGGTCTTCTTCGTCAGCGGCTACTACCTGACCGCGTCCGTCGTGCAGATCGTCGCCGCGCTCTACTTCGCGACGGTCCTGAGCTTCAAGGTCCGCTTCCGCAACTTCTTCAAGGGCGTGCTGTTCTTCCCGTCCCTGATCAACGGCGTGGCGATCGGCTTCGTCTTCCTCTACTTCTTCCAGGACGGCGGCACCCTCGACACCGTGCTCGGCCTGTTCGGCGTGCACTCCGACCACGCCTGGCTGGGCAGCCCGTTCTCGGCGAACACCTCACTGGCCGGCGTCTCGGTGTGGCGCTACCTCGGCCTGAACTTCGTGCTGTTCCTCGGCGCGATCCAGTCCATCCCCGGCGAGCTGTACGAGGCGGCCGAGCTGGACGGAGCCGGCCGGTGGCAGCAGTTCCGCCACATCATCGCCCCCGGCATCAAACCGGTCGTCACCCTCACGGTCATCCTGTCCGTCTCGGGCTCCCTGTCGGTCTTCGAGGTGCCGTACATCATGACCGGCGGCGCGACCGGCACCGAGACCTTCGTGACCCAGTCGGTGAAGCTGGCCTTCCAGTACAACAAGACCGGCCTCGCCTCGGCGGCCGCCGTGGTCCTGCTGCTGATCGTCCTGGCGGTGACCTGGCTGCAGCGTCGGCTCGTCCCCGACGACCGGGTGGACCTCGTATGACCCGCCGCGTCGCCGCCCGCGTCCTGGTCTACACGAGCCTGGTCGCCGCCACGCTCGTGGTCCTGCTCCCGCTGGCCGTGGTCCTGCTCACCTCCCTGAAGTCCTCCCGGGAGATGACCGACGGCAGCGGGGCCCTCACCCCGCCCGAGAACCCGCTGAACCTGCACAACTACGTGACCGCCTTCCAGGACGGCCGGATGCTCGGCGCGTTCGGGAACACCCTCTTCATCGTGGTGTTCGCCATCGGCGGCACGGTCCTGATCGGCTCGATGACGGCCTACGCCATCGACCGGTTCACCTTCCGCTTCAAGAAGCTGGTGGTGGCCCTGTTCCTGCTGGCCGCGCTGGTCCCCGGAGTGACCACCCAGGTGGCCACCTTCCAGATCGTGACCGGCTTCGGCCTGTTCGACACCCGCTGGGCGCCGATCGTGCTCTACATGGGCACGGACATCGTCTCGATCTACATCTTCCTGCAGTTCATCCGCTCGATCCCCGTCTCCCTGGACGAGGCGGCCCGGCTGGACGGCGCGAACGCGTTCACCATCTACCGCCGGATCATCCTGCCGCTGCTGAAACCGGCGACCGCCACGGTGGTGATCGTGAAGGGGATCGCCGTCTACAACGACTTCTACATCCCCTTCCTCTACATGCCCTCCCAGGATCTTGGCGTGATCTCGACGTCCCTGTTCCGCTTCCGCGGCCCCTACGGCGCCCACTGGGAGGTCATCTCGGCGGGCACGGTCCTGGTGATCCTGCCGACCCTGATCGTCTTCCTCGCACTCCAGCGGTTCGTCTACAACGGCTTCATGCGGGGAGCGACCAAGTGAGGCACGCCCCCCGCCGCGCCTAGGCCCCCTGTGCCGCCAGCGCGTCCACCAGCACCGGGGTGACCAGCTGCGCCTGCCACGGCCGCGCGCCGTGCCCGGTGAGCGCGCGCTCGACGGAGTCGGCGTCGACCACCTTCGGCGGCTCCCAGCAGATCCGCCGCACGGTGTCCGGGGCGACCACGTTCTCCTGGGGCATGTTCAGCCGTTCGGCGAGGGCGGACACCCCCGCCCGGGCGGCGGACAGCCGGGCCGCGGCGGCCGGATCCTTGTCGGCCCACGCCCGGGGCGGCGGCGGACCGGTCACCGGCTGCCCCGGCTGCGGCAGCGCGCTGTCGGGAAGGGCCTTGGCCCGGTCGACGGCGGCCTGCCACTGCTCCAGCTGCCGCCGCCCCATCCGGTGTCCGAAGCCGCCCAGCGCGGCCAGGGCGTGGACGCTGCCCGGCAGGGCCAGCGCGGCCTCCACGATGGCGGCGTCGCTCAGCACCTTCCCCGGCGACACGTCCCGGCGCTGGGCGATCCGGTCCCGTGTCTGCCACAGCTCGCGCACCACGGCGAGCTGCCGGCGCCGCCGCACCTTGTGCATCCCGGACGTGCGGCGCCAGGGGTCCTTGCGGGGCTCGGCCGGCGGGGCGGACGCGATCGCGTCGAACTCCTGGAGCGCCCACTCCAGCTTGCCCTGCCGGTCCAGCTCCTTCTCCAGGGCGTCCCGCAGGTCGACGAGCAGCTCGACGTCGAGCGCCGCGTACCGCAGCCAGGGCTCGGGCAGCGGGCGGGTCGACCAGTCGACGGCGGAGTGGCCCTTCTCAAGGACGTAGCCGAGGACGCCCTCCACCATGGCGCCGAGACCGACCCGGGGGAACCCGGCGAGCCGGCCGGCCAGCTCGGTGTCGAACAGGCGGCTGGGAACCATGCCTATCTCGCGCAGGCAGGGCAGGTCCTGGGTGGCCGCGTGCAGCACCCACTCGGCGTCCGACAGGGCCTCGCCGAGTCCGGACAGGTCGGGGCAGGCCACCGGGTCGATCAGCGCCGTGCCGGCGCCCTCGCGGCGCAGCTGCACCAGGTAGGCGCGCTGGCCGTAGCGGTAGCCGGAGGCGCGCTCGGCGTCCACGGCGACGGGGCCGGTTCCGGCGGCGAAGGCGGCGATCACCTGCGCGAGGGCCGCGTCGTCGGCGATCACCGGCGGAACGCCCTCGCGCGGTTCGAGCAAAGGAGTCGGCGCCCCCGTCACAGAAGATCCGGCGTCGTCCGGAGGGGTGCCTCCGGTGGTGCGCAGGGAGCTGTCTGCTGCGGTGTCTTGGGCGTCGGTCACCTGTCAAGGGTATCCGTGTGTGGACGGCGCCCGTCGACGGAACGTTCCGTCGACGGGCGCGCCGGGGTCGTAAACCAGTCAGTCCGGGGCACGGTCCGGTTCACCCGGGTGAGCGGCGGGTTCCGCCGAAAGGGGGTGCGGGTGGGCTCAGTGGATGATGCCCGTACGCAGGGCGACGGCCACCATGCCGGCCCGGTCGCCCGTGCCGAGCTTGCGGGCGATGCGGGCGAGGTGGCTCTTCACGGTGAGGGCGGACAGGCCCATGGACACGCCGATCGCCTTGTTCGACTGGCCCTCCGCGACCAGCCGCAGCACCTCGACCTCCCGTCCGGACAGCTCCCGGTAGCCGCCCGGGTGGCTCGGGGCACCCGGGGGACGGCGGTGCATGCGGGCGGCGGCGCCCAGGGGCGAGGCGCCGGGGCGGCTGGGGAGGCCGATGTTGGTGCGGGTGCCGGTGACGACGTAGCCCTTGACGCCGCCGGCCAGCGCGTTGCGGACCGCGCCGATGTCGTCGGCGGCGGACAGCGCCAGTCCGTTGGGCCAGCCCGCGGCGCGGGTCTCGGACAGCAGGGTGAGGCCGGAGCCGTCGGGCAGGTGGACGTCGGCGACACAGATGTCGCGGGGGTTGCCGATGCGGGGACGAGCCTCCGCGATGGACGAGGCCTCGATGACGTCGCGCACTCCGAGCGCCCACAGGTGGCGGGTGACGGTGGAGCGGACGCGCGGGTCGGCCACGACCACCATGGCGGTCGGCTTGTTCGGGCGGTAGGCGACCAGGCTTGCGGGTTGCTCTAGGAGAACGGACACCAGGCCTCCTGGGTGGGGGACGGGGCCGGCTTGTGGGGAGGAAGCCGGGACGAACCGTGCTTTCAAGGTCACAGTCGTCTTCGGCAGCAAACTCGTCCGCCTTTAGAGAATGATCACGATCTAGTGAGTAACAATCTGTGCAATTCGGACACGCGATCGATCATCCGAAGATCGAGTCGGTTCGAGCGGATGCGATTCGAGTGCGGAAAGTGGCCGTATCGACAAAGAGATGGTCAATCGGGCGTTTCGCGGCGACCACTCAGCGGGACTGGGGGCCCCTGCGCTGCGGCAGGCTCACCACCGACGCGTCCCCCGGCCCGGCCGGCGGCAGCCCCGCGACCTGCGCCAGCAGATCGCACCACGCGGTCAGGTGCGCGGCGGTGTCCGGCACCCCGCCCAGGCCCTCCCGGGGCGTCCAGGACGCCCGGATCTCGATCTGCGAGGCCGGCGGCCGCTCGGCGAGACCCCCGAAGTAGTGCGAGCCGGCCCGCGTGATCGTGCCGCTCGGCTCGCCGTAGCCCAGCCCGCGCGCCGTCAGCGCCCCGGTCAGCCACGACCAGCACACTTCGGGCAGCAGCGGATCGGCCGCCATCTCCGGCTCCAGCTCCGCCCGCACCAGCGTCACCAGCCGGAACGTGCCCCGCCAGGCGTCGTGCCCGGCCGGGTCGTGCAGCAGCACCAGCCGCCCGTCGGCCAGCTCCTGCTCGCCGTCGACCACCACCGCCTCCAGCGCGTACGCGTACGGCGCGAGCCGTTGCGGGGCGGGCGTCGGCTCCACCTCGACCTGCGGCCGCAGCCGGCTGCCGCGCAGGGCCTCCACCGCGGTGCGGAAAGCCGGCGGACCCGGGACACCGGGGTGCCCGTCCGCCTCCTCGGTGTCCTTCGCTTCGCCCGCGCCATCAGCGCTGTCCGACCTTCGTCCGTGAGCCGCAGCCATGCGGGGAAGAGTAAGGGGAAGCAGGGCGTCGTGCAGGGCAAGACACCCCCGGTGAGGCGGGGGGCCGTGCGGGCCCCGGACGGCGGGGGCCGCTCCGGGGGCATGCGAAACTTGCCTCGTGACCGCCAATGACACCCCGCAGCCGACAGCGACGCACGACAGCGCCTTCCTCAGGGCGTGCAGGCGCGAGCCCGTGCCGCACACCCCCGTGTGGTTCATGCGCCAGGCCGGCCGCTCCCTGCCCGAGTACCGCAAGGTGCGCGAGGGCGTCCCGATGCTCGAGTCCTGCATGCGGCCCGAGCTGGTCACCGAGATCACCCTGCAGCCGGTGCGCCGGCACGACGTGGACGCGGCGATCTACTTCAGCGACATCGTCGTCCCGCTGAAGGCCATCGGCATCGACCTCGACATCAAGCCCGGCGTCGGCCCGGTCGTCGAGCAGCCGATCCGCACCCGCGCCGACCTGGCCAGGCTGCGCGACCTCACCCCCGAGGACGTCTCCTACGTCACCGAGGCCATCGGCCTGCTCATCCGCGAACTGGGCGCCACCCCGCTCATCGGGTTCGCCGGCGCGCCGTTCACCCTCGCGAGCTACCTGGTCGAGGGCGGCCCCTCGCGCACGTACGAGAACGCCAAGGCGATGATGTACGGCGACCCCGAACTCTGGGCCGACCTGCTGGACCGGCTCGCCGACATCACGGCCGCCTTCCTGAAGGTCCAGATCGAGGCCGGCGCGAGCGCCGTCCAGCTCTTCGACTCCTGGGCCGGCGCCCTGGCCCCCGCCGACTACCGCACCTCGGTCCTGCCGGCCTCCGCGAAGGTCTTCGACGCCGTCGCCGGGTACGGCGTCCCGCGCATCCACTTCGGCGTCGGCACCGGCGAGCTGCTGAAGCTCATGGGCGAGGCCGGCGCGGACGTCGTCGGCGTCGACTGGCGCGTCCCGCTGGACGAGGCCGCCCGCCGCGTCGGCCCCGGCAAGGCGCTCCAGGGCAACCTGGACCCGACCGTCCTGTTCACCGACAAGGACACCGTCGCCACCAAGGCCCGCGAGGTGCTCGACGCCGCCGCCGGCCTGGAGGGCCACGTCTTCAACCTCGGCCACGGCGTCATGCCGAACACCGACCCGGACGCGCTGACCCGGCTCGTGGAGTACGTCCACACCGCCACCGCGCGCTGAGCCGCCGGCCGGCTCACCAGGAGTAGTGGGGCCGCGCGCGCCTGCCGAACAGCAGGCCGGGCGGCTCCGGCGGGGGAGGCGTGCCCGGCTTGAGCGGCCAGGCGAGCAGCATGCCCGCCACGAAGCCGACCACGTGCGCCGCGTACGCCACCGTGCCCGCGCCGGACACCCCGTGCCCGGACGAGTACACCGCCTGGAGCCCGAACCAGAAGCCCAGCACCAGCCAGGCCGGCAGCCGCAGCGGCAGGAACACCAGGAACGGCACCAGCACCCACACCCTGGCCTTCGGGTACAGCACCAGGTAGGCGCCGAGGACCCCGGCGATCGCGCCGGACGCGCCGATCAGCGGGTCACTGGAACCGGCGTTGAGCAGCGCGAAGCCGTAGCCGGCCGCGTAGCCGCAGACGACGTAGAAGACGAGATAGCGGATGTGGCCCATCCGGTCCTCGACGTTGTTGCCGAAGATCAGCAGAAAGAGCATGTTCCCCAGCAGGTGCAGCCAGCCGCCGTGCAGGAACATCGCCGTGAGGACCGACAGCGCCGGCGACTTGTCGTAGGCGGGCGGTGCCACGACACAGCCCGGGCCGTGCGGGCCGACGCCGACGTCCCCGGTCGGGACCAGCCGGGGCATCTGATGGTGGATCAGCTCCCGGGGGACCGCCGCGTAGTGGTCCATGAAGGCCTGCAGGTCGCACAGCCGGGCCAGCCTGCCGCCGCCCGCCACGGCACCGGCCGTGCCGGGCATGGTGAGGAACACCAGCACGTTGGCGGCGATCAGGGCGTACGTCACCCAGGGGGTGCGGCGCACCGGGTTCACGTCATGGACGGGGATGACCACACAGGAGTACTGCCCGCGATCGGGGCCGCGAATCGGTGAACGCGACCGGGCGGGCGCCCGTATGTGTGCTCAACCGACGTGAGGATCAGGCGATGACGAACGCTCCGCAGGTTCCGGCGATGCACGCCCTGCCCGACGGCGAGGCCGAGCTGTCCGTGGTGGTACGACTGCCCTGGGAGGACGTGGCACGGCTCGGCCAGGAGGCCGGCCGGCTCGCCGCGCAGATGCAGCGGCCGGTGACCCTGGACGAGGCGGTGAGCTACCGCCTGCGCTCCACCCGCCCGTCCGCCACCCACGCCAAGCCCGCCGCCGAACAGCCCCCCGCGGTCACCTCCGGGGTGACCTCCCTGCCACGGATCAGCGGGACCGCCTAGGCGGCGCCTACCGGGCGGCCCGTACCTTCGCCGTCGCCTTCCTCGCCGCCACCAGTACCGGGTCCCACACCGGTGAGAACGGCGGGGCGTAGCCCAGGTCCAGGGCCGTCATCTGCTCCACCGTCATCTGCGCGGTGAGCGCCACCGCCGCGATGTCGACCCGCTTCGCCGCGCCCTCCCTGCCGACGATCTGCACGCCCAGCAGCCGGCCGGTGCGGGACTCGGCGAGCATCTTGACCGTCATGGGGGCGGCGCCGGGGTAGTAGCCGGCCCGGCTGGTCGACTCGACGGTGACCGCCTCGTAGCGCAGGCCGACCCGGCGGGCGTCCTTCTCGCGCAGGCCGGTGCGGGCGATCTCCAGGTCGCAGACCTTGCTGACCGCCGTGCCCACGACACCGGGGAAGGTGGCGTAGCCGCCGCCGGCGTTGGTGCCGATGACCTGCCCGTGCTTGTTGGCGTGGGTGCCGAGCGGGACGTACTGCACCTGCCCGGAGACCAGGTTGAGCACCTCCACGCAGTCGCCGCCCGCCCAGATGTCCTCGTGCCCGCGCACCCGCATCGCCAGGTCGGTGAGCAGTCCGCCATGGGGGCCGAGCGGCAGCCCGGCCGCCCGGGCCAGCGAGGTCTCGGGGCGGACGCCGATGCCCAGGATCACCACGTCCGCCGGGTACTCGGCGTCCTCGGTGGCCACCGCGCGGACCCGGCCGTCCTCGCCGGTGAGGACCTTGGTGACCTCCGCGTCGTTCACCATGGTGATACCGAGGCCCTCCATGGCCTGGTGCACCATCCGGCCCATGTCCGGGTCGAGCGTCGACATGGGCTCCCGGCCCCGGTTGACGACCGTCACCGCGAAGCCCCGGTTGATCAGCGCCTCCGCCATCTCCACGCCGATGTACCCGGCCCCCACGACCACCGCCCGGCGGCCGGACGTCCCGGTCAGCGTGTCCAGCAGGGCCTGGCCGTCGTCCAGGGTCTGCACTCCGTGCACACCGGGCGCGTCCGCGCCGGGCAGGTCGGGGCGGACCGGCCGGGCGCCGGTGGCGATGACGAGCTTGTCGTACGCCGTCCAGGACTCGGCGCCGGAATCGACGTCACGCGCGCGTACCCGCCGCCCCGGCACGTCGATCTCCGTGACCTCGGTCCGCAGCCGCAGATCGATCCCGCGCGCACGGTGCTCCTGGGGTGTCCGGGCGATCAGCCGATCCCGTCCGGAGACCTCGCCGCCCACCCAGTACGGGATACCGCACGCCGAGTACGAGGTGAAGTGGCCGCGCTCGAAGGCCACGATCTCCAGTTCCCCCGGGTCCCTCAGCCGCCGCGCCTGCGACGCCGCGGACATGCCCGCGGCGTCCCCGCCGATCACGACCAGCCGTTCCCCGCCGTCCCGCCCCGCGTTCATGCTCATGCGTACACGCTACGGGGCGCGGCGGTTTCGACGCCGCCCGGCCCGTGCCCGTGCCCGTGCCGGTCACCGGGCCCCGGCGGCGTTGTCGGTGGGGTCTGAGACAGTGGGGGACATGAGCACAACGGGTAGGGGCCTGGGGCACGTCGTCGTGATCGGGGCCGGCATCGCCGGGCTGGCCGCCGCGCACCGGCTGCTGGGGCGCGGCGCGCGGGTGACCGTGCTGGAGGCCGGCGACCGGGTCGGCGGCAAGCTGCTGCCCGGCGAGATCGCCGGCGTGCGGGTCGACCTGGGCGCCGAGTCCATGCTCGCCCGCCGCCCCGAGGCGGTGACGCTCGCGCGCGAGGCGGGACTGGGCGAGGCGCTCCAGCCGCCGGCCACCGCGACCGCCTCGATCTGGACCCGGGGCGCCCTGCGGCCCATGCCCAAGGGCCATGTGATGGGCGTGCCCGGCACCGCCGCCGCGCTGTCCGGCCTGCTCTCCGACGCGGGCCTGGCCCGCATCGAGCGGGACGCCGACCTGCCCCGCACCGAGATCGGCGACGACGTGGCCGTGGGGGAGTACGTGGCGGCCCGGCTCGGCCGCGAGGTCGTCGACCGGCTGGTGGAACCCCTGCTCGGCGGGGTGTACGCGGGCGACGCGTACCGCATCTCGATGCGCTCGGCCGTCCCGCAGCTCTTCCAGGCCGCGCGGGCCCACACCTCCCTCACCGAGGGCGTCCGGGAGATCCAGGCCAGGACCGCCGGGCAGCAGCAGACCGGGCCGGTGTTCACGGGCATCGACGGTGGCATCGGCCGGCTGCCGCTCGCGGTCGCCGACTCCGTGCGCGCGCGGGGCGGCGACATCCTCACCGGGACACCCGCGCGGGAGCTGCGCCGGGAGGCGGCCGGCGGCTGGCGGATCACCGCGGGCGAGCGCGTGCTGCACGCCGACGCCGTGATCGTCGCCGTACCCGCCCCGGCCGCCGCCGCGCTGCTGCGCGCCGAGTCCCCGGGTGCCGCGGCCGAGCTGGCCGCCGTCGAGTACGCCTCGATGGCCCTGGTCACCCTCGCCTACCGGCGCGCCGGACTGCGCCTGCCCGAGGGCAGCGGCTTCCTCGTGCCGCCCGTCGACGGCCGCACCATCAAGGCCGCCACCTTCGCCTCCCACAAGTGGGGCTGGATCGCCGACCAGGACCCGGACGTGCTGGTGCTGCGCACCTCCGTCGGCCGCCACGGCGAGACGGAGGTGCTCGGCCGGGACGACGCCGGCCTGGTGGAGGTCTCCCGGCAGGACCTGCGGGAGGCCACCGGCCTGGACGCCGTGCCCCTGGAGGCCCGGGTCACCCGCTGGACCGACGGCCTGCCCCAGTACCCCGTCGGGCACCACGCGCGCGTGGCCCGCATCCGCGAGCAGGTGGCGAAGCTCCCCGGGCTCGCGGTGTGCGGCGCGCAGTACGACGGCGTCGGCATCCCGGCGTGCATCGCGAGCGCGTACGCGGCGGTGGACCGGCTCGGCGGCGACCCGGGCGCGGTCCGGGAACCGACAGCCGACCCGGTGCAGAGCCTGCACCGCGGAGCGGGAGAATAGGGACCATGAGTGACGACGCCCCCACCACCGAGTCCGGCAGGATCCCGAACAAGGGCAAGCTGGCCAAGGACCTCAACGAGGTCATCCGCTACACCCTGTGGTCGGTCTTCAGGCTGAAGGACGTGCTCCCCGAGGACCGCGCGGGATACGCCGACGAGGTCCAGGAGCTGTTCGACCAGCTCGCCGCCAAGGACGTGACGATCCGCGGCACCTACGACGTCTCCGGCCTGCGCGCCGACGCCGACCTGATGATCTGGTGGCACGCCGAGACCAGCGACCAGCTCCAGGAGGCGTACAACCTCTTCCGCCGCACGAAGCTCGGTCGTGCGCTGGAGCCGGTCTGGTCGAACATGGCGCTGCACCGCCCGGCGGAGTTCAACCGCGCGCACATCCCGGCGTTCCTCGCCGACGAGACGCCCCGGAACTACGTGAGCGTCTACCCCTTCGTGCGCTCCTACGACTGGTACCTGCTGCCCGACGAGGACCGCCGCCGCATGCTCGCCGACCACGGCAAGATGGCCCGCGGCTATCCCGACGTGCGCGCCAACACGGTCGCCTCGTTCTCCCTCGGGGACTACGAGTGGATCCTGGCCTTCGAGGCCGACGAGCTGTACCGCATCGTCGACCTCATGCGCCACCTGCGCGCCTCCGAGGCCCGGATGCACGTCCGCGAGGAGGTCCCGTTCTTCACGGGCCGCCGCAAGGACCTCGGCGAACTGGTGGCGGGCCTGGCCTGACCCCTGCCCGGCGGGGCAGCGCCCAAGGGGCGCGCGGGGCGTTTCAGCGGCGGTCGGCCTTGCCCTTGAGGCCGTCCCGCCGGGCCTGCGGGCCGGCCGGGCCGCCGGTGGCGACCGGCTCGGGGCGCGGCGCGCACGACGCGTGCCGCGCCGGGACGCGGCCCTCCAGGAGGTATGCGTCCAGGTACCCGTTGACGCACGCGTTGGGCCCGCCCCCGACGCCGTGCGTGCCCGCGTCCCGCTCGGTCACCAGCACCGAGCCGGCCAGCCGCCGGCTCGTCTCCAGCGCCCCCTGGTACGGGGCGGCGGCGTCCCGCTCGGCCGCCAGGATCAGCACCGGCGGCAGCTCACCGGGCCCGGTCCGCACGTCCAGCGGCCGCTGCCGGGGCACCGGCCAGTAGGCGCACGGCAGGTTCATCCACGCGTTGTCCCAGGTCTCGAAGGGTGCCACCCGGGCCAGCCGGGTGTTGTCGCGGTCCCACACCGCGAAGTCCGTCGGCCAGGGCGCGTCGTTGCACTCCACGGCCGTGTACACCGCGCTCGCGTTCTCCGCCCCGGCGGCCGTCTCCGGGCTCGGCGCGGCCAGCCGGACCAGCGGCTCCGGGTCGCCGTGCAGGTACGCCGACAGGGCCGCGGCCCGGCTCGGCCAGAAGTCGTCGTAGTACCCGGCCGTCAGGAACGCGTTCTGCAGCTGGCCGGGGCCGACCTTCCCGCCCGCCGCCTTCGCGGCCAGCCGCTCGCGCGCGGTGTCGTAGCCGCGCTGCACCGCGGCGGACGTGGCGCCGAGCCCGTACACGTCGTCGTGCCGGGCGATCCAGTCCCGGAAGTCCGCCCAGCGCTCCTCGAACGCCGCCGACTGGTCCAGGTTGCTGCGGTACCAGATGCGCTCCGGGTCCGGGTTCACCGCCGAGTCCAGCACCATGCGCCGCACGTGCGAGGGGAACATCGCCGCGTACAGCGCTCCGAAGTAGGTGCCGTACGACGCCCCCATGAAGGTCAGCCGGTGCTCGCCCAGCGCGGCCCGCAGCACGTCCAGGTCCCGGGCGTTGTTCAGCGAGTTGTAGAACCGGACCTCGGTGCCCGACCGCTGGACGCAGCCGCGCGCGTACGCCTTCGCCCCGGCGATCCGCTGCCGCTTGTACGCCTGCGACGGATGCACCGGGGACGCGGTGGGCGCCTTCAGAAAACGCCCGGGGTCCTCGCAGGACAGCGGTGCCGAACGGCCCACCCCGCGCGGGGCGTAGCCGATCAGGTCGTAGGCGGCGGCGATCCGCTTCCACGCCGGGACCGCGCCGATCAGCGGGAAGTACATGCCGGAGGCGCCGGGACCGCCCGGGTTGTAGACCAGGGCGCCCTGGCGGGGGACCTTCCGTTTGCTGTTGCGCGGGTCCTTCCGGGTGGCCGGGGCCCGGCTGACGGTCAGCCGGATCTGCCGGCCGTCCGGGCGGGCGTAGTCCAGCGGGACCGTCACCGTGCCGCACCGCACCCCGGCCGGCGGGTCCGGCAGGTCGGCGGCGGCGCACGGACCGAAGTCGATTCCGGCCGCCCGGGCCCGGGCCACGGCCACCGCGGTGCCGCGCAGCTCGGCAGTCCCGGGGGCGCCCGGCCTCGCCGGGGTGCCGGGCGCGCCGCCCGCCGGGGCCGCGGCCAGGGTGGTCAGGAGCAAGGAACCGGCGGCCGTGTAGAGGGCGGCAGCTTTCATCGCGTATCCCTTCGGTGCGGCGGCGATGGCACGGCTGCCACGGCCCGGCGACCACACAAGGGATGTTTCGTTCGGCCGTCGGGGAACGCAAGCACCACCCGGCCGGTGTCGGCGCCAATGCCCCGTGTGCGCCCCCCGGGACCGCTCTCACTCCCGCCAGGGCTGGTCACGGTGCGTGAAGGCCGCCCGCAGCTCCGGTTCGCCGATCGCGCGGATGCCGCGTACGGCGACGCGGGTGAGGAACGACCGCTCGTCCCCGGCCGGCCCGCCGGCGAGCGCGCTCAGCAGCCGCTGCCCGGCCGGGGAGGCCCAGCGCGAGTACGGGTGCACCTCGAACCGGGCGATGGCCAGGCAGCTCAGCGTCAGCGTGAGGGGCAGCGCGAACCACGCGCCCACCAACAGGCGCGGGGTGCCGGTCTCCCCGGGCAGCAGCAGCGCGACCACGCCCAGCACGGCCACGGCCGCCGCGGCGGCCCGCACCTGCCGGACGGCCGCCCCCACGCCCGTGCCCGTGCCCTCGGGCACCGCGAGGCCGGCGCGCACCAGCCCGTCCGCCAGCCGTCGTACGGCCTCCGCGCCGGCCGCCCGCGCCCGTACCGGAGCGATCCGCGACTGCCCCTCGGGCCCGATGGCCCCTATGACCGACCGCTCCATCTCGTCGCGGCCCCGCGGGTCCACGACCGTGGCCCAGCCGGTGTGCGCGAGCAGCAGCCGGCGCTGGCGGGCCATGGAGACGAGGGTCACGTCGGCGACCCGGGCGGGGCCGCCGGAGAGGAAGGCCGCCTCGTACAGGGTGAGATCGCGCTCCGCGTCCGCCGACGCGGTGCGTGCGTCGACGGTGGCCGAGCGGACGGCCGCCAGGCACAGCCGGATACAGGCGGACCCGGCGAAAGCCCAGGCCAGGAGCAGGAGAAGGACCCAGAACATGACGTGTTTGTATGCCAGGGGCCCGGGCGGGCGCCATGCCTTTTCACCATCCGGACAGACGGTTGCGGGTATGTGACGTTCCGTTTCCCGCGCTGGTCAGCGTCCCTTCGGACGGTTCGGACGGTCCGGACGGCCCGCGGCGGTCAGGGGCTGCTCGTCGCCGACGGCATGACCGGTACGGCGGCACTCGGGTCGACCTCCGGCGGGGTCGGCACCGGGGTGGCGGAGGCCGCCAGGTCCTCGGCCAGTACGGAGAAGTCGACGTACCCCGTCGCCTCCAGCACCTTGATGTGGTCCAGGACCGTCGCGTTGGCGTCGTCGGCGAGATCGCGGACCAGGGAGTTCTGGGTGGCCGCCCGGACCTGCGCGACCAGCGAGAACACCCGGCCGTGGGCGAGCCGCAGCAGGCCGGCGAACCGGCGGTCGAAGTCCTGGCCCTCGGCCGCGTTCAGGGTGGCCAGCCACTGCTTCTGCTGCGTGTTGGGCTCGTTGGGCAGGGCCAGACCGAGCTGGGTGGCGACGGTGCGGACGTGCGCGTCCAGGGAGGTGTGGCCGTCGACGAGGTGCTGCCCCGCCGTGCGGACGGCCGGTGTCGTCCCCTTGCGCTGCGCCATCTCCCCGGCGGGCAGCTCCCACAGCCCGGCCAGCCGGACCTTAATGACGAAGTCCCGGTCCTGCGCGGACAACGGGCCGTACGGCGTCGTCACCGTCTGCGCGCTCAGCACGCTCGCGCTCGCCGGGTCCGGCCGGCCGGCGTACGACCAGAGCGGGACCAGCAGCGCGACGACCGTGGCGGCCAGGGCGGTGATGACGAGACCGGTGCCGCTGAACATGCCTCGGCCGGTGATCGGGGGACGCGGTCGCATGGTGCCTCCTGCACCGCACGCCGGGGATGTGCTGGGGGTGGGTGCGGGGTTGGCATTTTACCGGGGGCGGGAGCGGGGTTCCGGGCGCGGTACGGCTCGGCTGCCCGCGCGGTCCTTCCCTGCCCCGGAACGTCCCGCCGTGGCCACCCCGTCAGACCCGGCGCCGCAGCACCCGCTGCACGAGCCCCCGCTTCCGGGGCGCCGGGCCGGAGCGGTCCAGCCACCACTCCCGCAGCTCCCGGCGGGCCCGCGCGTCCCCCGGCCGCCCCAGCTTCAGCAGATGCCCGGCGAAGTCCAGCGCGTCCTGCCGGTACCCCCCGCGCATCGGCCGCTGCCGCGCGTACTGCAGGAACGCCTCCCGGTACCCGTCTCCGAGGATCACCGGCAGCTCGGGCGCCACCTTCGCCACCACCCCCGCCCGCTTGGCGGCGAGCGCCCGCGCCTGCACCCCCATCCGCACCCGGTCGAACCCCTCCGGCACCGGCGTCCCCGCCACCAGCGAGGACAGCACGGCGGTCTGGGCCACCGCGACCCGCTCGCGCGCCCCGGCCAGTGGCCGCGCCAGCACACCGACACCCCCGGCCCCGGCACCGACGGCCGCCCTCACCGCCGTACGCTCCACCGCCGTACGCCTCGCCGCGGTACGGTCCACCGCTCGCCCGCGTCCGGCCGCCACCGCCTCCCGGACGGCGTCCAGCTCCCGCTCCAGCTCGCCCGGTGCGGGGAAGTTCTCGTCCCGCTCCAGGAGCACCCCCGGCGGCGCGACCCGCTCGGCGAGACCGGTCAGGATGTCGAGCACCGGGCGCGGCACGGGGTGCGCGTGGCTGTCGTGCCAGACGCCGTCGCGCTCGAAGCCGCCGGCGACATGGACGTAGGCGATCGCCTCCAGGGGCAGCGCGGCCAGCGCCTCGGCCGGGTCCTCGCCCCGGTTGACGTGGTTGGTGTGCAGGTTCGCCACGTCGATCAGCAGCCGTACGCCGGTCCGCTCGACCAGTTCGGCCAGGAACCGCCCTTCCGTCAGCTCCTCGCCGGGCCAGGAGAACAGCGCGGCGATGTTCTCCAGGGCCAGCGGCACGGGCAGCGCGTCCTGGGCGATACGGACGTTCTCGCACAGCACGTCCAGGGCGTCCCGGGTGCGTGGCACGGGCAGCAGATGGCCGGCCTCCAGACGCGGGGAGGCGGTGAGCGCGCCGCCCGCCCGGACGAAGGCGATGTGCTCGGTGACCAGCGGCGCACCGAGGGCCTCCGCCCGTTCGGCGAGCGCCGTCAGCCGCTCCTCGTCGGGGCGGTCGGCACCGCCGAGACCGAGGGAGACCCCGTGCGGGACCACCGTCACCCCGCGCTCGCGCAGCCGCAGCAGCGACTCGGGGAGGTGGCCGGGACAGACGTTCTCCGCCACGACCTCCACCCAGTCGATGCCCGCCATGGCCTCCACGGCGTCCGCGATCTCCGGCCGCCATCCGATCCCGGTCCCCAGCCGCCGCATACCGTCTCCCCCTGCCTCGCCTCGCGCCCCTGCGCCGAGTGACGAAGGTATGGCCCCACCGCCGACCCCCGAACCCCGTCCGTGACGCGTTCAGAGCAACATTTGAGGTTCGGCCGGGCGCCGGGTTCTCCGTGGATCAGGGCCGGCGCAGTGCGGGATGGTCGGCGACGACCGTGCAGGAACCCGGGGCGATCTCCGTGAAGCCGGCGTCCCTGACCAGCGGCAGCGTGCTGGTGGTGAGCCGGGGCCAGTCGGCGGGGGAGGCCGTGCGGACGGTGAGGGGGTGGCCGGCCTCGCGCCACGCGGTGCGCTGCGCGGGGGACAGGGCCCACCAGGCCAGTTGGGCGCCGTGGCCGACCTGGGCCATCGCCTTGCCGGCCGACATCTCCAGCTCCGGGTTGAGCCAGAGCACCGGCCCGGCGGCCGGGTCGGCGGGCCGCGGCGGCTCCGGGTCGTCCAGCTCGGTGCCCGACACCTGGAGCTTGGCCAGGTCCTTGGGCCAGCCGTCGAGGGGGATCGGCGGGAAGACGCGGACCTCGGCGGACGTGCCGGTCACCGTGATCCCGGGCAGTGCCCCGGCGCGCCGCCACTCGGCGCCGCGGGCCCGCCGGACCACCTTGCGGATGCGGGCGTCCTCCCAGTCGCGCACCGCCTCGGCCCACTCGCCGTCGCCGTGCGCCCGGTCGTCGCCGAGCAGCACGAGGACGGCCCGGGCGGCCGTCTCCAGCGCGTCGGTACGGGCCGGCGGGGCGTCGCGCTCGATGCGTACGACGAGCGGCAGCACGAACTGCGGTGCCTCGTCGCGGGGACCGCGCGCGGACTGGAAGGGGCTGTCGGCGGTGGGGGCGGGAAGATGGCTCACGGGACCCCAGCCTACGAAGCCGCGAGCGGTCCGATCAACGCGCTGCGGTGGTCCTCGTCGGTCAGCGGGACCTGGTCGTCCGGGCGATCAGGTCGGAGACCTTCACGAACCGGTAGCCGCGCTTGCGCAGTTCCGGTACGACCGTGCGGACGACCCGCTCGGTGGTCGGGGCGGCGCTGCGGGTGCAGTGCATGACGACCACCGACCCGGGCCTGACCCCGTCGAGCACCTGCTTGACCACCGCGTCGGCGTCCGTGGCGAACGCGTCCCCGCTGATCACGTCCCACTGCACCGCGGTCACCCCGAGCCCGCTCAGCGCCCGCAGCGCCCGCTGGTCGTAGCAGCCGCCGGGGAAGCGGAAGTACGGCATCGCCTTGGGCACGCCCGCGTTGCGCAGGGAGGTGTACGCCCGCTGCACGTCGGCCCGCATCCCGTCGGGGTCGACGGTCGGCAGGCCGTAGCAGTCGGCGGTGAAGGCGTAGTGGCTCCAGGAGTGGTTGGCCACCTCGAACTGCGGGTCTCGGCCCAGGTCGCGGGCCTCGGCCGGGTACTGGTCGGCCCACCGGCCGGTCATGAACACGGTCGCCGGCACCTTCAGCGCCCGCAGGGCACCGATCAGACCGGGGTTGTCGAAGTGCTCGCCGGAGGCCGCGCGGGGGCCCTCGTCGGCGGTCATGTCGGCGTCGAAGGTGAGCGCGACGATCTTGCCCCGGTCGCGCGGGCCGTGCTCGAAGACGGGGGTCAGCCCGCTGGGGCCCGGCGCGAGCACGGGCGGCCCGGTGGGGGACGGGGACGCGGAGGCGGAGGACGCGGCGGGGGCCGGGCGCCCGCCGCCCGCGGTACCGCAGGCGGTGAGCGCCGCGCCCAGGACGCAGACGGCGGCGATACGGCGTACTCGTGGGATCACCGTACGAACGTAGGACTGAAAGTCTGCTTATGTGGTGATATAGCTTGTGGCGCGGCGGCAGGGTCACCCGCCCGGCGGCGACCCCGTCGCTCCAGGCCGGTCGCTCCAGACCGTCACTGCAGGCCCGTCACTGCAGGCCCGTCACTCCAGGTCGCGCCGTTCCAGCGGCTTGACGGCGGGGCCCTGGAGCACCGAGCCGTCGACGGCGAAGCGCGAGCCGTGGCAGGGGCACTCCCAGGCGCGTTCGGCGCGGTTGAAGGAGACCAGGCAGCCGAGGTGGGTGCAGCGGGCCGACACCGCGTGCAGGGCACCCTCCTCGTCGCGGTGGACCGCGAGCCGCGCGGTGCCGGAACGGACCACCGCGCCGTCGCCCGGGGCCAGGTCGTCCACCGAGGCCGGCGGCTTCAGCCGGTCGCCGACGAAGTGCTTGGCCACCTCGGCCTGCGTCTTCAGCAGCGACGGCGCCTCGCGCACCACCGACTTCAGCCGGCGCGGGTCGTACAGCTCCCGCCACGCGCAGTCCCCGCCGGTGATCAGCGAGGTCAGCAGCAACCCGCCCATGATGCCGCCGCTCAGCCCCCAGCCGCCGAAGCCGGTGACGACGTAGACGTGCCGGGCGCCCGGGTGCAGCGGGCCGATCAGCGGGACGGTGTCGGTGGACTCGTTGTCCTGCGTGGCCCAGGCGTGGTCCAGGGTCACTCCGGGGAAGTGCACCTCCGCCCAGCCGGCGAGCCGGTCGAAGCCGGCCTGCGGGTCGCCGGTGCCGGGTGTGAAGTGCTCACCGGTGACCACGAGCAGCCGCTGCCCGTCCGGGCCGTAGGGCGCCGTACGCACCGAGCGGGTGTTCTCGTCCGGGGTGATGTACATGCCGTGCGGGTCCGGTCCGTCGCCCAGCGGTCCGGCGACCACCAGTTCGCGGCGCGGGGAGAGCCGGGCGAACAACAGGGCCCGGTCGAACAGCGGGTAGTGCGTGGCGACCACGACGTCCCGGGCGGTCACCACGGCACCCCCCTCGGTCGTCAGCCGGCACGGCTCGCCCTCCGTCAGACCGGTGACCCGGGTGTGCTCGAACACCTGGCCGCCGTGCGCGTGCAGGTCGGCGGTGAGCGCCCGCAGGTACTTGACCGGGTGGAACTGGGCCTGCCCGGTCACCCGGACCGCGCCCGCCACCGGGAACGGCAGCCCCGTCTCCGTGGTGAACGAGGCCGGCAGCCCCGCCTCCCGGGCGGCCTCCGCCTCCGCGCGCACCTCGTCCACCCGCGACCGGTCCCGGACGTAGGTGTAGGCGTCCCTGGTCTCCCACTCGCAGTCGACGCCCAGCTCCTCCACCAGCGCCGCCGCGTGCTCGATCGCCTCCGTCTGCGAACGGGCGTACAGCCGCGCCCCCTCCGGTCCCCGGGTGCGCCTCAGCCGGTCGTAGACCAGGGTGTGCTGGGCGGTCAGCTTGGCGGTGGTGTGGCCGGTGACCCCGGCCGCGGCCCGCCCGGCCTCCAGTACCGCCACCCGCCGCCCCGCCCGGGCCAGCTCGTGGGCGGTGCTCAGGCCCGCGATGCCCGCGCCGACGACGGCCACGTCCACGACGAGATCGCCGTCCAGGGCGGGGTGGGCCGGCCCGGGGGCGGTCCGCAGCCAGTACGAATCGGTGACCTTCCGCTGTTCGCGCATGCCCGCCGGGTACCCCGGCCGGCCCGGCCCACGTCTGCCCAGGTCACGTCTGGCTCAGCAGCCGCTCCCGGCAGTCCGCCATGTCGAGGTCCGCCTGCGGATACCGCGGGTCCGGTCCCCGCAGATGGTCCAGCAGCAGCCGGCCGACCGCCCGGTTGCGCTGCCACTTGCGGTTCGCCGGGACCAGCTACCAGGGGGCGCAGGGCGCGGCGCAGCGCTCCAGGGCCGGCTCGTAGGCCTCCTGGTAGGCGGGCCGGGGGCGGCTCCGGGTGCCCGTCAGCCGGAGTGTGGTCCGCCGTCGGTGTGCGCGGCGGGCTTGCGCTCCTGCTCCGGCAGCGCCTGCTGGGCGCCCCGCTCCAGGAAGTGCAGCAGCTCCACCGGGATGGGCAGGACCAGGGTGGAGTTCTTCTCGGCCGACACCGCCATCACCGTCTGGAGCAGCCGCAGCTGGAGCGCGGCCGGGGTGTCGGCCATCTGCTGGGCGGCCTCGGCGAGCTTCTTGGAGGCCTGCAGCTCGGCGTCCGCGTTGATGATGCGGGCCCGGCGCTCGCGGTCCGCCTCGGCCTGGCGGGCCATCGACCGCTTCATGGTGTCCGGCAGGGAGACGTCCTTGATCTCGACCCGGTCGACCTGGATGCCCCAGCCCACCGCCGGGCTGTCGATCATCAGCTCCAGACCCTGGTTGAGCTGCTCGCGGTTGGACAGCAGGTCGTCCAGGTCGCTCTTGCCGATGATGGACCGCAGCGAGGTCTGCGCCATCTGCGAGACCGCGAACCGGTAGTCCTCGACCTTCAGCAGGGCGTTCGTCGCGTCGACCACCCGGAAGTAGACCACCGCGTCCACCCGGACGGTGACGTTGTCCCGGGTGATGCCCTCCTGGGCCGGGATCGGCATGGTCACGATCTGCATGTTGACCTTCTGCAGCCGGTCCACGAAGGGGACGATCAGGTTCAGGCCCGGCGAGCGCACCTCCCCGGTGACCCGGCCGAGGCGGAACAGCACACCGCGCTCGTACTGCTTGACCACGCGGGCCGCCGCCGCCAGGTACACCAGGCCGGCGGAGCCCGCCGCCACAACGGCCACCACAAGGTCCTCGACCATGGTGACCTCCTCATCCAGAGGCCGGATTGTCTGCTGTTGCCACGATAGGCCCGTAGGGCCGGGATGCCGAAAGTTCCCGGTGTCCCGGCCCCACGAGCGGGCGGTCAGGCCGCGGTGACCAGCCGCACCGGCTCCGTGCCGACCGCGCTGTGCCGCTCGGCCCAGTTCTCCAGCGCGGTACGGCAGGCGTGGTCCAGGTGGTGCAGCCCGGACAGGTTGAGCCGGACCGGGCGGTCCTGGGGCAGCGATTCCAGGCTGTCCAGGATCTTCGGCAGCCGCAGGAAGGTGGCGTTCCCGGACAGGTGTGCCTCCACCGGGCCCACGCCCTTGTCCACGACCTCCAGCCTGACGTGCGAGGCCTCCCAGGCGGTCTTGACCACCGCCAGCGCCAGTCCGATGAGCACGCCCTCGAACATGCTGACCGCGACGATGGAGACGGCCGTGGCGGCCAGCACCAGCGCCTCCCCGCGGTGCTCGCGCCACAGCACGGTCAGCGCCCGCAGTGGCACCAGCTTGGCGCCCGCGTGGATCAGGATGCCCGCGAGGGCCGGGATCGGGATGTAGGCGAGCACGGCGGGCAGCAGCGCCGCGAACAGCAGCAGCCAGACACCGTGCAGCACCCGGGAGGCCTTCGTGCGGGCGCCCGCCTGGACGTTGGCCGCGCTGCGTACGATCACCGCGGTCATCGGCAGCGCGCCGAGCACCCCGCACACCATGTTGCCGGCGCCCTGGGCGACCAGTTCCCGGTTGTACTGGGTGCGCGGACCGGAGTGCAGCCGGTCCACGGCCGCCGCGCTGAACAGGGACTCGGCGGACGCGATCAGGGTGAACGCGATGATCGTGCCGAGCAGCCCGACGCCGGCCAGCTCGCCGAAGGCGCTCAGCGGCGGCGGCTGGACCGAGCCGAGCAGGCCCCGCACCTCCACCGTGGCCACGGGCAGGTCCAGCGCGAACGCGGCCAGCGTGGCGAGGCCCACCGCGGCGAGCGGACCGGGCACCGCACGCAGCTTCGCCGGGGTGCGCTTCCACAGCAGCATCACCGCGACCGTGCCCGCGGCCACCGCGAGGGAGGCCAGGGCGGCGGTGTCGCCGAGGGCGTCGAGGAACGCGCCGGGCAGCTGGAAGATCTTGTCCAGACCGGAGTCGGGCGCCTTGGTCGCCAGGGCCGGATACAGCTGGCCGGCGATGATCACCAGGCCGATTCCGGCCAGCATGCCCTCGACGACCGAGACGGAGATGGCGCGGAAGTAACGGCCCAGCCGCAGCAGGCCCATGGCCACCTGGAGCACGCCGGCGGCGAGCACGATCACGCCGAGCACCGGCAGGCCGAACTCCTTGACCGCCTCGAAGACGAGGACGGTCATGCCGGCCGCCGGACCGGACACCTGCAGGCTGCTGCCGCGCATCAGCCCGGTGACGATGCCGCCCACGATGCCGGTGACCAGGCCGAGTTCGGCCGGGACCCCGGAGGCGACGGCCACGCCGACGCACAGCGGCAGCGCGACGAGGAAGACCACCAGGGAGGCGGCGAAGTCCTCCTTGAGGTGGGGGAAACGGGATATGAGGGTGCGGTTGTCGGTCATCGGCGCGCTCACAGGGACTCGAAGGTGTCGGTCTGCGGGCGGTGCGTCCGTACGCCACCGGTGTGCACCTCGTAGTACCAGGCGTGCAGGCCCAGCCGACCCTCCGCCAACTTCCGCTCCACGCACGGGTACGAGCGCAGGCGCAGCAGCTGGGTCAGGACGTGGGCCTGTACGCCCTCGGCGACCTCCGGGTCCTCGGCCGCGCCGGCCGGGCGGGGGGTGGCGGAGGACAGCCAGTCGCGCACGGCCGGTACGGCGGTCAGGTCGTCCCCGCGCACCAGCGCGCCGACGGCGCCGCAGTGCGAGTGGCCGCAGACCACGATGTCGCGGACGCCGAGCACCTCCACGGCGTACTCGATGGTGGCGGCCTCGCTGGTGGGGTGCGCCGAGGCGTACGGCGGGACGATGTTGCCCGCGGTGCGCAGCTCGAACAGCTCGCCGGGGCGGGCGCCCGTGATCAGGGCCGGGACGACCCGGGAATCGGAGCAGGTGATGAACAGCACCTGCGGGGACTGGCCCGCGGCGAGCTGGGCGAACTCCTCAGGGCGCTGTCCGAAGGAACGGGCGTTGTCGATGAGGGGCTGCATGGGTATGAGTTCCTCCTGGCGCGCCTGCCTGGCGCGTCGGACTTGAACAACGGTTGTGGGGGGAAGAGAGCGGCCGGCTCTCAGCAGCGGAAGACCTGGAGTGCTGCCGGGGTGTGGGCTCTGGAGGCTCTCGGAGCGGGGTGGTGCGGGGCTTCGGCGGGAACCGACGGGGCCGGTCCGACCGCCCGGCCGGATATGAGGTCGTGTTCCTCGCCGCAGCAGGACGTCTGGCAGCGCTGCCGGTCGCGGACGTGCGGGGTGCCCAGGGGCTTGGCCGGGCAGCCCGGAGCGTGGACCTCGTCCGCTCTCGCGGGCGCGGGCAGTGCGGAGGCGCTGCCTCCGGTCTCGGCCTTGGCCAGTGCCTGACCGGACGTGTGCGCGTGTGTGAAGGTTCCGGTGGGAGTGAAGAGCTGGAACGCCAGCAGTGCGGCGCCGACGAGGGTGAGCAGGCTCCGGACGGTCGTACCTCGGAACATGAGCCCCCCTCCGCCGCGTTCACGGTTCTTGTCCAGACCAAGAGTTGGTCAATGAATGGTCAAGAGCCACGTTAACGCAACGGAGACCTTTGCTGGGTTAACGGAACGTTAAGCGCCCGAGGAAGCGTGAAAAGAGCGGGTGGCGTGGCGCGAACCCGGCCTTGACGCGCGGGGTTTGATCGACTATTGGACGCCCGGGTGACGGCTAGCCGGCGAGCAGGCCCTCGGCGTCGCGGGCCAGTGCGGTGAGCCGGGATATCGCGCGGAAGTACTTCTTGCGGTAGCCGCCGTTCAGCATCTCCTCGCTGAACAGCCGGTCGAAGGGCAGCCCCGAGGCCAGCACCGGCACCTCGCGGTCGTAGAGCCGGTCCGCGAGGACCACCAGCCGCAGCGCCGTGGACTGGTCGGGCACCGGCTGGACGCCGGTCAGGCATACCGCCCGCACGCCGTCGGTCAGCGCGCCGTACCGGCTCGGGTGCACCTTCGCCAGGTGCTCCAGCAGGTGCGGGAAGTCGTCCAGCGAGGCGCCCTCGGTGGCGAAGGCCGTCTTCATGACCTCCTCGTCCGAGAAGGGTGCCGGGGCCTCGGGCAGGCCGCGGTGGCGGTAGTCCTCGCCGTCGATGCGCAGCGCGCGGAAGTGGGCGGACAGACCCTGGATCTCGCGCAGGAAGTCGGCCGCGGCGAAGCGGCCCTCGCCCAGCTTGCCGGGCAGCGTGTTGGAGGTGGCGGCGAGCGCCACGCCCGCCTCGACCAGCTTGCCCAGCAGCGTCGACACCAGGACCGTGTCACCGGGGTCGTCCAGCTCGAACTCGTCGATGCACAGCAGGCTGTGCCCGGACAGCGTCCGCACCGTCTGCTGGAAGCCGAGCGCGCCGACCAGGTTGGTCAGCTCCACGAAGGTGCCGAACGCCTTGCGGGACGGCTCGGCCGGGGCGGCGTGCCACAGGGAGGCGAGCAGGTGGGTCTTGCCGACGCCGTAGCCGCCGTCCAGGTACACCCCGCGCGGGCCCGCCGGGGCCTTGGGCGCCTTGGGCCGGCCGAGGCCGAACAGGCCGCGCCTGCCGTTTCCGGCGGCCGGTGCCCCGCCGAGCCCGGCCGCGAAGCCCTCCAGCACCCGGACGGCCTCGGTCTGGCTGGGCTGGTTCGGGTCCGGGATGTACGTGGCGAAGCGGACCGAGTCGAAGCGCGGAGGCGGCACCATCTCGCCGACCAGCCGGTCCGCGGGGACGTGCGGCTCGCGGGCGCACAGGGACAGCGGGCCGGCTTCCGGCAGCGGACTGGGACCGGGGGCGGAGGTGGAGGACGACACAGTCATCCATGCTAAGCGCCGTGTCACACTGCGAGGATGCGACGCCTGTTCCCTGTGACCGAAGAGACAGCAGCCCAGACCCAGGTCAGGGGCCCGGAAGCGGAGGGGGCCGGCGGGGCCGCCGCGCAGACCGCTCAAGCCGCTCAGGCCGCTCAGGCCGCGCAGACCGCGCAGACCGCTCGGGCCCGTATGGAGGACCGGGAGTGGAGCCTGGCCGAGCTGGCCGCCGCCTACGCCTACCCGGAGCCCCCGCAGGGTCCCCCGCGGCCGTGGCTGCGGGCCAACATGGTCTCCTCCCTCGACGGCGCCGCCCAGCACGAGGGCCGCTCCCAGCCCATCTCCAGCGCCGCCGACATGCGGATCTTCGGCACCCTGCGGGCGCTCGCTGACGTCGTGGTGGTGGGCGCGGAAACGGTACGGCAGGAGGGGTACCGGCCCGCCCGGGTGCGGACCGAGTTCGCCGGGGCCCGCGAGGCCGCCGGACAGGCCCCGGTCCCGGCGATCGCGATCGTCACCGCGAGCCTGGAGCTGGACTTCTCGCTGCCGCTGTTCACCTCGCCCCTGGTGCCCACGCTGCTGCTGACCGGGGCCGCGGCCGCCCCCGACCGGATCGCCGCCGCCGAGCGGGCCGGGGCACTGGTGCTGGTCGCCGGCGAGGGCATGGGCGTGGAGCCGGCCCGCGCGATCCAGGCCCTGGCCGAGCTCGGCCACACCCGGCTGCTCACCGAGGGCGGCCCCCGGCTGCTCGGCCAGCTGATCGCCGCGGAGGTGCTGGACGAGCTGTGCCTGACCCTGTCGCCGACGCTCACCGCGGGCGGCGCCCAGCGCATCGCCGGGGGGCCGCCGGTCGCCGTCCCGCATCGATTCACCCTCGCGTCCCTGCTGGAGGAGGACGGATTCCTGTTCGGCCGTTACCGTCGGTCCTGACATGGGCGGAATCTACTATTCTGATGAGTTTCCGGCGGTCGGAATCCGTCCGGCAGTACCCGTGCGATCACGGGGAAGGATGGTTTCCGCAGGGGCCCGGCCGGGCCCTCTAAGGAGAAGAGGCGCCTGGTGTTCACAAGCGTTCTGATGATCGAGAAGGCCCTGACGTCCGCCGACGTCGAGTTCGTCACCACCTTGCACGGAGACGAGCCCGTCGCCTTCCACGTGCTGCTCCAGCCGCGCGGCGAGCAGGCGGACCGGCTGCTGCGGGCCATCGACGACATCGCGCTCGGCGAACTCGACGAGGCGGTGCGCGAGCGCGAGACGCCCGAGGGGCAGGAGGCGCGCAGTGTGGGACAGCAGGCCCTGGACGTGTCCCTCCGGGCGCTGCGCTCCGCGGGGAGCGCGGCGGAGGGGCGGCTGGTCGAGGACCACCCGCTGGAGGCGCTGAAGTCGCTGGTCGCGGAGGTGGGCGCGGACGAGGTCATCGTGCTGACCGACCCGCACTACGTGGAGGAGTTCTTCCACCGGGACTGGGCCTCACGGGCGCGGCACCGGGTGGGGGTGCCGGTGCTGAAGCTGTTCTCGCACAGCAAGGCGTAGGCCCTCCGCTTCGGATCCCGGCGGCGTCGCCGACCTGATCCGGAAGACAGGACCCAGCCGCCCCCGTCGTCGGACCGGTGCCCCTCCTTGCGAGGCGCCCGGGGTCCGAGCGCATAGGCTAGGCCTGCTTTCCGCTCGTACCGTCTCTGGGGAGAAACGCATGGCACCCGGCCTTCCTACCGCCATGGACCGACCGCACTTCATCGGCATCGGCGGCGCCGGGATGTCGGGTATCGCCAAGATCCTCGCGCAGCGCGGCGCCAAGGTGGCCGGCAGCGACGCCAAGGAGTCGGCGACCGCCGAGGCGCTGCGGGCGCTGGGCGCGACCGTGCACATCGGGCACGCCGCCGAGCACCTCGCCGACGACGCGAGCTGTGTCGTCGTGTCGTCGGCGATCCGCGAGGACAACCCGGAGCTGGCCCGCGCCGCCGAACTGGGCATCCCGGTCGTCCACCGTTCCGACGCGCTGGCCGCGCTGATGGACGGGCTGCGGCCGATCGCCGTGGCCGGGACGCACGGCAAGACCACGACCACCTCGATGCTGGCCGTCTCGCTGACCGAGCTGGGCCTGGAGCCGTCGTACGCCATCGGCGGCGACCTGGACGCGCCCGGCTCCAACGCGCTGCACGGCGACGGCGACATCTTCGTCGCCGAGGCGGACGAATCGGACCGCAGCTTCCACAAGTACGCGCCCGAGGTCGCCATCGTCCTCAACGTCGAGCTGGACCACCACGCCAACTACGCCTCCATGGACGAGATCTACGCGTCCTTCGAGACGTTCGTCGGCCGCGTCACCGAGGGCGGCACCCTGGTCGTCTCCGCCGACCACGAGGGCGCCCGGGAGCTGACCCGGCGCGTCGCCGGGCGCGGGGTGCGGGTGGTGACCTACGGCGAGGCCGCGGACGCCGACGTCCGCGTGCTGTCGATCGTCCCGCAGGGGCTCACGAGCCGGGTCACCGCGGTGCTCGACGGGGAGGAACTGACCTTCGCCGTCTCCGTGCCCGGCCGGCACTACGCCCTCAACGCCGTCGCCGCACTCGCCGCCGGTGCCGCCCTCGGGATCCCGGCCGCGGAACTGGCACCCGCGATCGCCGCCTACACCGGCGTCAAGCGGCGCCTTCAGCTCAAGGGCGAGGCGGCCGGAGTGCAGGTCATCGACTCCTACGCCCACCACCCCACCGAGATGAACGCCGACCTGGAGGCCATGCGCGCCGCCGCCGGCGACGCCCGTATCCTCGTCGTCTTCCAGCCGCACCTGTTCTCCCGCACCCAGGAGCTGGGCAAGGAGATGGGGCAGGCGCTGGCCCTCGCCGACGCCTCGGTGGTGCTCGACATCTACCCGGCCCGCGAGGACCCGATCCCGGGCGTGACCAGCGAGCTGATCATCGACGCCGCGCGCGCGGCCGGCGCCGACGTCACCGCCGTACACGACAAGGCGGAGATCCCCGCGGTGATCGCGGGAATGGCGAAGCCCGGTGATCTCGTTCTCACCATGGGCGCGGGTGACGTGACCGACCTGGGCCCGCTGATCCTGGACCGCCTGTCACAGTAGAAGGGGCTGAGAGCCGATGTCGTACGACGTCGAGAAGCCGGACGAGCAGTGGCGTGCGGAGCTGAACCCGGCCGAGTACGCCGTGCTGCGCCAGGCCGCCACCGAGCCGGCCTTCACCGGTGAGTACACGGACACCAAGACCAAGGGCGTGTACTCCTGCCGGGCCTGCGGTGCCGACCTGTTCACCTCCGACACCAAGTTCGAGTCGCACTGCGGCTGGCCGTCCTTCTACGACCCGAAGGACACCGACGCCGTGGAGCTGATCGAGGACCGGTCCCACGGGATGGTCCGCACCGAGGTGCGGTGTGCCCGCTGCGGCTCCCACCTTGGGCACGTCTTCGCCGGCGAGGGGTACCCGACCCCCACCGACCAGCGGTACTGCATCAACTCGATCTCCCTGCGGCTGGCTCCCGCCGAGGAGAGCTGAGCCGCTCGCGAGCGCTGCAACTCAGGACGCCGAAGGCGGGGCCGTGCGTGCTTCCCGGACAGGGTGAGGACGGCCCCGCACCGGATCCCGGCGCCGTCCCGCCAAGTCGCCGCAACAGTCGCCGTCTAGACTCGTCCCGCACCAGCCCAGGATCGGTCGGCCCGAAGGGTACGCGGCGTTTTGATACGGATAGATGGAGTCACGAAGCGGTATCCCGACGGCACGGTCGCGGTCGACCGGCTGTCGCTGGAGATACCGGACCGCGCGATCACCGTCCTCGTCGGGCCCTCCGGCTGCGGCAAGACGACGACCCTGCGGATGATCAACCGGATGGTGGAGCCCACCGAGGGCAGCATCCTCCTCGACGGCCGGGACATCCGGCAGCAGCCGGTCAACACCCTGCGCCGGTCGATGGGTTACGTCATCCAGAACGCCGGTCTCTTCCAGCACCGCACCATCCTCGACAACATCGCCACGGTGCCCCGTCTGCTCGGCTGGACCAAGCAGAAGGCCCGGGCCCGGGCGGCCGAACTGATGGAACGGGTCGGGCTCGACACCGCGCTGGCCAAGCGGTACCCGTACCAGCTCTCCGGCGGCCAGCAGCAGCGCGTCGGCGTGGCCCGCGCCCTCGCCGCCGACCCGCCGGTGCTGCTGATGGACGAGCCGTTCTCCGCCGTCGACCCCATCGTCCGCAAGGGACTCCAGGACGAACTCCTGCGCATCCAGGACGAGTTGGGCAAGACCATCGTCTTCGTCACGCACGACATCGACGAGGCGATCAAACTGGGCACCAAGGTCGCCGTGTTGCGCACCGGCGGCCGGCTCGCCCAGTTCGCCCCGCCCGCCGAGCTGCTCAGCGCGCCCGCCGACTCCTTCGTGGAGGACTTCCTCGGCGCCGACCGGGGCATCCGCCGGCTCTCCTTCTTCCCCTCCGCCGAACTGGAGTTGCAGACCGAGCCCATCGTCGCGCTCGACGCCGGCGCCGACCGGCTCGCCTCCGGGGCCACCGCCCCCTACCTCCTCGTCACCGACGCCGACGGCAGGCCGCTCGGCTGGAGCGAGCCGGACCGGCTCACCGCCGGCGCCGTCGACCGGGACCGACTGCTCGACTTCGGGCGGCCGTTCGTGCCCGGCACCGACTCGCTGCGCACCGCGCTCGACGGCGCCGTGCTCTCCCCGACCGGCTGGGCCGTCGCGGTGGACGCCGAGGGACGCGCCGTCGGCGTCGTCTCCCAGCAGGTCATCGGCGAGGCCATCCGCGCCGCCCACAGCCGGGTCGCCGAGCACGCCGACGTGAAGGCCGCGCGATGAACGGCTTCTTCGACCTCCCGAGCGACCTCCAGCACAGCTACCTCGGCCTCGTCGGGCTGCACCTGCGCGAGGCCCTGCTGCCGGTACTGGCCGGGCTCCTCGTCTCGCTGCCCATCGCCCAGCTGTGCGTGCGGTTCCGCTGGATCTACCCGCCCGTCCTCGGCATCACCACCGTGCTCTACGCCATCCCCTCGCTCGCCTTCTTCGTCGTCCTCATCGACTACTTCGGGCAGAGCGAGACCACGGTGATGATCCCGCTCGCCCTCTACAGCCTCGTGGTACTGGTCCCGGCGATCGTGGACGGCGTCCGCTCGGTGCCGCCGGAGACCCTGGCCGCCGCCCAGGCCATGGGTCTCGGACCCGTACGCCGGTACTTCCAGGTCCAGTTGCCCATCGCCGTACCCGCCATCATCGCCGGCCTCAGGGTGGCGGCCGTGTCCAGCATCTCCCTGGTCAGCGTCGGCATGCTCATCGGCAACCAGGGCGCCCTCGGCAACATGCTCTGGAACGCCCAGACCTACCACCGTTCCGCCCTGGCGTTGAACTCGGTGCTGACCATCGGCGTGCTGGGCGTCCTCGTCGACGCCGCGCTGGTCCTCGTTCGCCTCCTGCTCACCCCCTGGATGCCGCGGAAGGGGGCCACCCGGTGAACGTCCTGAACTTCGCGCAGACCTTCTTCAGCGACAGCGCGCACTGGCACGGCTACGACGGCATCCCCACCCGGTTCGCCGAACACGTCCAGTACTCGCTGGAAGCCCTGCTGATCGCCGCCGCGATCGGGCTGCCCGTCGGCCTGCTCACCGGCCACTACGGCCGCGGCGGCAACGCCCTCGCGCTCGTCGCCACCGCCGGCCGGGCGCTGCCCAGCTTCGGCCTGCTGGTCCTGATGTTCATCTGGCTCGGCTTCGGCATGCTGCCGGTGATGATCCCGCTGGTCGTGCTCGCCGTACCGCCGATCCTGGTCACCACCTACGAGGCGATCCGCTCCGTCGACCCCTCACCGGTGGACGCCGCCCGGGGCATGGGGATGCCCGAGGCGCGCGTGCTGCTCCAGGTGGAGGTGCCGGTCGCGCTGCCGCTGATCCTGAGCGGCCTGCGCACCGCGGCCATCCAGATCGTCTCCACCGCCACCATCGCCGCCTACGTCAGCTTCGGCGGCCTCGGCCGGTACATCATCGACGGCCTCTACCAGCGGAACTACGAGAAGGTCATCGGCGGCGCCACCCTCGTCGCCGGTCTCGCCCTCGTGACCCTCGCCGTGTTCTGGGCGGCCGCGCGGCTCACCGTGTCGCCGGGCGTACGACGCGGCGGCTGACGGTCACCGCCCGGTGCGGGCCAGCGCCAGTTCGAGTACGACGAGCAGCGCGTCCCGCACCGAGCCCCGCTCCCGGGCGTCGAACACCACCACCGGCACCCCGTCGGAGACGTCCAGCGCCCAGCGCACCTCCTCCAGGGAGTGCTCCACCCGCCCGTCGAAGGCGTTCACGGCGACGGCGAACGGGATGCCCTTGTGCTCGAAGTAGTCGACGGCCGCGTAGCAGTCGTCCAGCCGGCGGGTGTCGACGATGACGAGCCCGCCGACCGCGCCCTCCACGATGTCGTCCCACATGAACCCGAACCGCTCCTGCCCGGGCGTGCCGAACAGGTACAGCTTCAGCGTCGGGTCGATGGTGAGGCAGCCGAAGTCCATCGCCACGGTCGTCGTGGTCTTGCGCGGGGTGTGCGTGAGGTCGTCCACACCGGCCGCGACCTCGGTGATCGACGCCTCCGTGGTCAGCGGCTCGATCTCCGAGATCGCGCCGACGGCCGTGGTCTTGCCCACGCCGAAACCGCCCGCGATCACCATCTTGACCGGCAGCGGCGGCCGTACGGTCCCCGGCGCGGCCGGGCCCCGGGCCAGGAGCGGTTCAGTCGGTGTCACTCGGTACCCCTCGGGAGTCGGGGACGGCCCGCAGGCCATCGATAACCCTGCGCAGGACGGACGCGTCGTGGGTGGCCTCGGCGTCCGGTACGTACACCGCCAGCCGGCCCTCCTCGCGCAGGTCCTCGGCCAGCACGCGGACCACGTTCAGATGCAGCCGCAGCCGGGCCGCGAGTTCCGCGATCGACTGCGGCAGCCGGCAGGCGGCCACGATGTCGTGCTGCTCGAAGGAGAGCCGGCCGAGCGCGTCCAGACCGCTCACGGTGGTGACCACCTGGGTCTCCACGGGCAGCGCCCGGCCGGAGGCGGCGTCCGCCACCCGGCCGGCGGTGACCAGGTACGGCCGTACGGCGGGGGCGGGGCCGACCGGGTCCGGGCCCGGCGGGATGCCGTCCGCCATGGGAAGTTTCTCCTCCTCAGCGGGCCGGCGCCGCGCCGACGCTGTTCTTCAGCTCCAGCACGAGCTGCGGGCTGAGCGCGGCACCGGCGCGGTTGGCGAACAGCGTCATCTCGTAGGCGATGTTGCCGAGTTTCGCCTCCTTGTCGGTGACGACGCCGAGGACGGCGCCGCTGCCGATCGCGGAGACGATGACATGGCCGCCCTCCAGATCGATGATGACCTTGTTCAGGCCGCCCAGGCCGTAGTTGCCGGAGGCGCCCGCGGCCAGGCTGGTGATGCCGGACACGATGGCCGCGAGCCGCTCGGAGTCGGCGTGCTCACGCAGCTGCGACACCGCGATCAGCAGGCCGTCGGAGGACACGGCGATCGCGTCGACGACGCCGGCGGTCTCGGTCGCGAAGCGGTTCAGCAGCCAGGTGAAGTCGGCCGCGGCGGCCCGCAGATCGGCCGGCGCGCTGCCGGCCGTCGGGTCCTCGCCTGTCGACGTGCTCACTGCTCGGCTCCTTCCGGGAGGTGGGTCGGGGGGTGGGGCAAGGGTTGGCTTGGGGGTTGGCCTGGGTGGGGGGTCGAGTCGTGGTGAGGGGGGTGGTGCGGGTGCGGGTGCGGGTGCGGGTGCGTGGTTGCGGTGGGGGCGTCCGGGCGGGGGAAGGCGCCCGTGTCGGCGTCCCGTCGGGCGCGTTCCACCGCCTGCTCGAACTCCTCCAGTTCGCTGCGGACCGCCTCCGCGTCCAGCGGCCGTACGGCCTTCGGCGCGGTCGGCGTGGTCGGCGCGGCGCCGGCGGTGGCCCGCAGCGTGGCCCCGCGCACCCGGCGGCGCAGGGGGCGGCCGGCGGCGGAGGCGGGGGGCTCGGCCGACGGGGGCTCGCCTGGGGTGAGGGGGTCCGGGAGTCGGCTGTCCCGCGCGGGTTCCTCGGCCGGATGGGCCGTGGCGCGGGGGGCGCGGGGGGTCCGGCGGGGGAGCGAGCCGCCGTGCTCGGCACGGGCGGGGTGGCTACGGGGGGTGTCGTCGGCCGGGGCCTTCTCGTGGCCCTCCGGCCCCGGGTCCGATGCGAGGGCCGGTGACTTGGCCGGTGCCGGTGCCGGTGCCGGTGACTTGGCTGGTGCTGGTGCTGGTGCTGGTGCCGGTGACTTGGCTGGTGCTGGTGGCGTGCTCGGCAGCAGCAGCGAGGTCGGCAGGGTCACCTCCGCCGTCACACCGCCGCCCGGCGTCCGGGTCAGCTCCACCCCGATCTCCCAGCGGCGCGCCAGCGCACCCACCACGAACAGGCCCAGCACCTTCGTCGGCACCAGGTCCAGGCGTTCGCGGCGGATCAGCCGGGCGTTCTCCTCGGCGAGCCGCTCGGCGCTCATGCCGAGGCCGTGGTCGGTGACCACCACGTGCGTGCCCTCGGCGCCGGCGCTGACGGTGACCTCGACGGGGCTGCCGTCGGGCGAGAACGACACCGCGTTCTCCAGCAGTTCGGCCGTCATCAGCGTGAGGTCGCCGATGACGTCCGGCTCGACCAGGGCGTCCGACGCCGCGTACAGCCGTACCCGCTGATAGCCCTCGATCTGCCCGAGCGCGGCCCGGACCACGGTGGACAGCGCGGTCGGCCCCGCGTCCAGCGCGCTGTCGCGGATGCCGGCCAGCAGCATCAGGCTGTCGGCGTTGCGGCGCAGTCGTACGGCGATGTGGTCGATGGAGTACAGCCGCTCCAGCAGCGCCGGGTCCGTCTCTCCCCGTTCCACCGCGTCGATCAGCGCGAGCTGCCGGGTGGTCAGGTTGCTGACCCGGCGTCCGACGTTGCCGAACATCTCGGCGGTGTTGCGGCGGCTGAGGACCTGGCGTTCCAGCAGCGCGGCGGCGGTGGTCTGCACCCGGTTGAAGGCCGCCGCCAGGTCGCCGATCTCGTCGCGGGCGGTGACCGGCATGTCCCGCAGCCGCGGCGGACCGTCGTCCTCGGCGCCGTCGTCGGCCACCCGGGCCAGTTCGCGCCCGGCCACGTCGGCGACCTCCCGCGCCGCGGCGGTGAGCGCCTGCACGGGCCGGATCACCGAGCGGCGTACCAGCACCGCGAAGGCGAGCCACAGCGCGAAGGCGATCAGCGCGCCGCTCAGCAGCAGGCCGGCCCGCCACCGGGCGGAGTCGGCGGCCGCGTCGGCCCGGTCGGCAATCTGGCCGATCAGCGCGGTGGTGATCCTCAGCCGGGCGGCGGCCTGTTCCGGGTAGGCGGGGTAGTCGGCCAGCGCGTCCCGCACCGCCCGGCGCAGCGCCGCCCGGTCGCCTGTCGGCAATCGGCCGACGCCGACTTGGAGTTCGGCGTACGCCTCGGCGATCTCGCGCTGCGCCGGAGTGTGTTCGATGCCGGACAGCCGCTCGGCCTGCGTCTCGGTGGCGAACCGGCCGAAGCGGTCGGCCTGGTGGCTGTAGAGCTCGTACGCGCCGACCGCGTTGGTGAACTCGATCTGGGCGTTGGTGTCGCCCGTGGTGGCGGCGAACACGTTGGTCTCGAAGGCGCCGTGGGCGGCGTCCGCGCGCAGCAGGGAGTCCAGAAGGCTGCCGGTGAAGGTCTCGGCGAGGTCGGCGTTGCGGTCGAGACCGAGGCCGTCGATCAGGCTCCGGGCGGCGCCCGCGTAGGCCGGGTCGATGTTGTCGGCGGGCAGGTACGACTGCTCGACCGAGGTGCGCAGGCCGCCCAGGCCCTCGACGCCGCGCAGGGCCTGCGCCTCGCTCTGCGGCAGCCGGTCGCCGAAGGCCTCGCGCACCCGGGTCACCTCGGAGTCCACCGCGTGCTGGGCGGCGCGGTAGGCGGCCGTCGACGGGTGCGCGTCCCCGGACTCGTAGCGCGTCGAGAGCAGGATGGCCTGCTGGTGCTCGGCCTCCACCCGGTCCACCAGCCGCGCCACCTGCGCGCTGTCGCGGACCAGCCGGGCCGCGGCGGCCGCGCTGGACGACCGCTGTCCCAGGTCGGTGATGAGGTACGTGAGCAGGCCGGCGATGACCGCGAGGGGGATGCCGACGAGCAGGTTGAGCTTGCGCCGGAAGGGCCAGCGGTCGGCGAACGCCCGTGCTCCGCCCCGGACGGGGGCGTGCCGGACGGGCGCGTCCACCTCGTTCGTGGACACCGGGCCTCCTTCGCGAGACCGAAGCGGGGCCCCGTACACCGCCGTGGTCGGTACCAACTGCGGCGAGACTACCGTCCCCTTGACGGAACGATCAGCCCGCCTTTCATCAAGAATCCGTTACAAAGGAGCCGCTCTCCGTGCACAAGCGGTCGCAGATCGAGGCCAATTGGTGATCTATGGGCCTTGACTGACCCGGAACCGGCTGGATTGGATCGGTAGGTGACTTACACGACCCACATCAGCAGGTCCATCCGGAGGAACCGAGGCGCGGCGGCGGTCGCCCTCGCGGCGGCGACGGCTCTGCTGGCGGGCTGTTCCTCCAAGGACAACGCCGACAACCCCCTCACGGAGAACAAGGCGAGCGGCGACAGCGTGGTCGTCGGATCCAACAACTTCCCCGAGAGCACGCTGCTCGCCGACATCTACGGCGAGGCGCTCAAGGCCAAGGGGATCAAGGTCACGTACAAGCCGAACATCGGCAGCCGCGAGACCACCTACGGACTGATCAAGAACGGTTCTCTCTCGGTCCTGCCCGAGTACAACGGCGCACTGCTGGCCTACCTCGACCCGAAGGCCGCCCCGAAGACCCTCGCCCAGACCACACAGGCCATCGAGGCCAAGCTGGGCTCCAAGCTCACGCTGCTGAACCCGGCGGCGGCGGAGACCAAGGACTCGGTCACGGTCAGCGCGGCGACCGCGAAGAAGTACCACCTCACCGGGAACTCCTCCATCGCCGACCTCAAGGACGTCGCCAAGGACCTGGTGATCGGCGCCTCGCCGGAGTTCCAGACCCGGCAGCAGGGCCTGGTGGGCCTGAAGTCCGTCTACGGCCTGGAGTTCAAGTCCTTCAAGGCGCTCGACGCGGGCGGCCCGCTCACGCTGGCGGCCCTGAAGAAGGACGCCGTGCAGGCCGCGGACCTCTTCACCACCGACCCGAACATCCCCAAGGAGAAGTTCGTCGTCCTGCAGGACCCGAAGAACCTCTTCGGGTTCGAGAACGTCCAGCCGCTCGTCTACAAGAGCGCGCTGTCCCAGAAGGGCGTCGACGCGCTCAACGCGGTCTCCGCCAAGCTCGACACCGCGACCCTGCTCAAGCTGGACGCCCAGGCGCAGGTGGACAACAAGGACCCGCTGGACGTCGCCAAGGCCTGGCTGAAGTCCGCCGGTCTCGCCTGACACCGGCCGCCCGAACGGCCCGCCGGAACGACCGGAACGACCGGAACGACCGGAACGACCGGAACGACCGTGGACACGCAGACGCGGGTGCCCCCCCGACCCCGGGGACACCCGTGTCCTGCTCGACGGCCGCGGCCTCACCCTGCCCGGCCTGGTCCGGCTCGCCGACGCCACGGCCGTCCCCGCCGTCGACCCGGGCGCCCTGGACCGGGTCGGCCGCGCCCGGGAGACGGCCGACCGGCTCGCGCGAGCGCAACCTACCCGGGTGGCCGGAACCCCGGCGATGTCCTGCGCGACCGGGCCGACGCCGTCCGCCGGACCAGCCACCGGACCCGGCCCGCCCGGTGCGGGTCGGGCAGGCCCACCCCTCCGCAGGCCCGCCCCTCCGCAACCCCGCCTGCGTACGCAGCCGGCGGGAGCGCCGGGCCACGGTCTGCGCCGGGACTCAGAGGTCGAACTCGTGCGGCGGCAGATCCAGCGAGTAGCACGCCTCGCGCACCACGGCCCGCTCGTCCTTGTCGAAGTCGCCGTCCGCGCCGCCGATGACGATGCCGATCTGGACGACGGCCCGCGCCTCGGCGGGCTTCTTCTTCGCCTTGGCGATCTCCTGCAACACGCTCACCTTGCCGAAGGCGAAGTCCGCCGTCAGCTTGTCCAGGTTCTCCTCGAAGCGGCGGCGCAGATCGTCCGCCGAGAAGTTCTGCAGCACCTCGTTCGTGGAGATGAGCTGGGCCACCCGCTGGCGCTCCGACGGATCCACCGTCCCGTCGGCGGCGGCCACGAGCGCGCACATCGCCATGCTCGCATCGCGGAACGCGCCGCTCTTCAGGTCGTTCTTCTTCGCCACCAACTGGGTCTGCATCTGCGACGCGGACTCCTTGAAGCGGTCCCACAGGGCCATGCGTGCTCCTCGTATCGGCCGCCTGATGCTGCGACAGCACCCCGGCGGCGACTTCTCCAACGGCGGTAGAACATGACTTCTACAGCAATGTAGAAACGAACGGGGCGGCCCGGAAGTTCCCGAGATCTAGACTGAGTCCCCGAACACGGCGGAGACAGCCGGACCACAGCGACGACGCAGCGGGAGGAAGGCGACAGTGGCGACAGCACCCGGCACCGGCTACCAGGACCCCTCCGCCGACGTGCTCGCCGAGGCGGCCGCCGCCTTCGGACTGCTCGCCGCGCCCGCCCGGCTGCACATCCTGTGGGCGCTGACCCAGGGCGAGAGCGACGTGACCGGACTCGCCGAGCGGGTCGGCGGCGCGCTGCCCGCCGTCAGCCAGCACCTGACCAAGCTCAAACTCGCCGGACTCGTCCGCTCCCGCCGCGAGGGCCGCCGCCAGGTGTACTTCGTCGACACCGCTGAACACGCCCCCGTGGTCGAGGTCGTACGCCTCCTCGTCGGCCGGCTCGCCGAACGGCAGACGCCCGCCGCCGTCCCGGCCCGCCGGCTCCGTGGCCTCTGAGCCCCTGACCGGCACCGTGCTTCAGGAACTGCGGCGCCTGGAGACCGGCCCCCGCGGACTCACCGACGCCGAGGCCTCCGCCCGGCTCGCCGCCGTCGGCGAGAACGTCCCGCCTCACCCGCCCAACCCCTCCTGGCCCGTCCGCTGGGCGCGCGGCCTGCGCGACCCGTTCACCGCCGTCCTGCTGACCCTCGGTCTGGTCTCGGCGTGCGTCGCCTCCTGGGGCACCGCCACCGTGATCCTCACGCTGGTCGCCGTCGGCTGTGTGCTGCGCGCGGCCGGCGAGCGCCGCGCCGACCGGGCCCTGACGGCCCTGCGCGAACTGGTCACCGGCACGGCCACCGTGCTCCGCCGCACCGACGACACCGCACCATCACGCGCCCGCGAGGTACCGCTCACCGACCTCGTGCCCGGCGACATCGTCCGGCTCGGCCCCGGCGACCTCGTCCCCGCCGACGTACGACTGCTGCGCACCCATGGGCTGACCGTGCGCCAGGCCGCGCTCACCGGCGAGTCCGCGCCCGTGCCCAAGACCGCCGCCGACCCGTCCGACCCCCGCGCGGAACCCGAGTCCTCCCGGTGCTTCCAGGGCAGCGCGGTGGTCGCGGGCAGCGCCACGGCGGTCGTCGTCGCGACCGGGCCCCGCACCCGTTTCGCCGCCGCCCAGCGCGCGCCGGACCGCCGCGGGCCGAGCGCCTTCGACCGGTCCGTGCACGGCATCGCCTGGGTGCTGATCCGGTTCATGCTCCTCACCCCTCCGCTCGTCCTCATGGCCGGCGCCGCGCTGTGGGGCCGGGGCCTGGAGACCCTGCCGTTCGCCGTCGCCGTCGCCGTCGGGCTGACCCCCGAGATGCTCCCGGTGATCGTCACCACCTGCCTGGCCCGCGGTGCCGCCCTGCTGGCCCGCACCCACCGGGTCGTCGTACGCCGACTGCCCGCGCTGCACGACCTCGGCGCGATCGACGTGCTGTGCGTGGACAAGACCGGCACCCTCACCCAGGACCGGCCCGTCCTCGCCCGCTCCCTGGGACCCGACGGCCGCGACGACCCCGAGCCACTGCGCTGGGCCACCACCGCCGCGTGGTGGACCCTCCAACTCGCCGAACTCCCTACCCCCGACACCCTCGACGAGGCTCTTCTGGCCGCCACCGCCACCGCCCCCGTCGGCGAGGCGCGGGGTGTGGAGCACGGCGGCGTACACGACGGGGTTTCCGGAGGTACGTACGGCGGTGGGCGCGACGGGGTCTTCGGCGATCCGTACGGCGGTGGGCATGACGGGGAGTTCGGCGATCCGCACAGCGGAGGGTACGACGGCGGGTACGCGGATGCGTACGACGGCGGATACGAAGGCCTCGCCGCCCTGCCCGTCGGCCCCGGCCGGCGTCTCGCCACCGCCGTCCTCGCCGGGACGCTCGGCCGCCACCTGCTGGTCACCAAGGGCGCCCCCGAGGACGTCCTGGACCGCTGCGAGCTGCCGCCCGCCGAACGGCAGCGGCTGCTCAGCCTCGCCGCGCACGAGGCCGCCGCCGGACAGCGCGTGCTCGCGGTCGCCACCGCGGAACGCCCCGCCCGCACGCGCCCCTACACCGCCGCCGACGAACGCGGCCTCACCTTCCGCGGACTGGTCACCTTCCGCGAGGACCTCGCCCCCGGCGCCGCCGAGTCGCTCCGCGCCCTCGCCGACCTCGGCATCACCGTCCACATCCTCACCGGTGACCACCCCGGCACGGCCGCCCGCGTCTGCCACGACCTGGGCCTGACACCGGGGGAGGTGCGGGCGCCGGCTGAGGGCGCGGGGAGCCTTTCCGGCGTCGGGGCTCCTGAGGCCGGCTCGGCCGGGAGTGCCGTCGTCGTCGCTCGGTGCACTCCCGAGGACAAGGCGCGTGTCGTCGAGGAACTGCGCGCGGCCGGGCACACCGTGGGTTTCCTCGGCGACGGTGTCAACGACGTGCCCGCCCTGCTCGCCGCCGACGTCGGCCTGGCACCCCGGTCGGCCGTGGCGGTGGCCCGGGAGAGTGCCGACGTGGTGCTCGGCACCAAGGACCTCACCGCGATCGGACACGCCGTCACCGCCGGCCGGCGCAGCAGCGCCAACATCGCCTCCTATCTCCGTGTCACGCTCTCCTCCAACCTCGGCAACGTCCTCGCCATGCTCGCCGCCGGACTGCGGCTGCCCTTCCTGCCGATGCTCCCCGTCCAGGTGCTCGCGCAGAACCTGTGCTTCGACGCCGCCCAGCTCGCCTTCGCCCTCGACCGCCCCGACGCGCGGGCGCTGCGCCGGCCCACCGCGCTGCGACCCCCTTCCTTCCTGCGCTTCATCACCGGCTTCGGCCTGCTCAACGCGGTCGCCGACCTCGCCACCTTCGGCGTCCTCGGGCTCGCCCCGCACGGCTCCGACGCCCTGACCGACCAGACCGTGTTCCACTCGGCCTGGTTCACCGAGAACCTGCTCACCCAGGCCCTCGTGATGCTGTTGCTGCGCACCGGCCACCGGTCGGCCCGCGGCGGACGGCCCGGCCCGGTCGGCTGGGCGGCGGGCCTGCTCGCCGCCGTCGCCCTGGCCCTGCCGGCCTGCCCGCTGGGCGCCGTGCTCGGCATGACCGCGCTGCCCCTCACCTGCCATCTGCCGCTCGCCGCCGTCCTCGCCCTGTACGCGCTGGCCCTCACGGTGGCGAACGCACGCCACGACCGGCGCCTGCCGTAGCCGGGGATTCGCCGTCGCGCCCGAACCGGGGTTGTACAGTTGCGCAATGCGGCAAGCGTTGTCGCGAGCTGAGACCCAAGGAAGGGGGCGATCATGCTCCGCAACGGACTTGAGCCCTGGCATCTGCTGATCGTCGCGGTCGTGTTCCTCCTGCTGTTCGGTTCCCGGAAGCTCCCCGACACCGCCCGCGCCCTGGGCCGGTCCCTGCGCATCCTCAAGAGCGAGGCGAAGGCGTTGAAGGACGAGAACGGTACGCAGGGCTCCGCCGGCTGAGCGGTCCCGTCCCGTCTCCTCTCTGCCTCCTTCCGGTCTCCTCGGTCTCCGCGGCCTTCCGGGTCTCCTAGTCCTGCCGGTCCGCTCTCCCGGTCAGTCCTCCTCTCCCGACGAGTCCCAGTCCTCCTCGGACTCTCCCTCGAAGAAGTCGCCGATCTCGTCCACGACCTCCGCGGCCACCATGCCGCCCGCCACGCCCACCGCGAGGCCCGCCGCACCCGCGGCCACGGCCGTGCCGAGGCCCGGGCCGGAGTGGTGGTGGGTGTCGAAGGAGCTGGGGCCGGCCGCGGGTCTGCCGTCGTGGCCGTACGCCGCGTGGCTGCCGTACGCGTCGCGGTGCTCGGTCACCTGGCGGATCCAGCCGTCCACTTCCGTCGGCCAGTCACGGGCCGAGGCGTCCTCGTGGCGCACGAGGAAACGGGTCAGGGCGTCATGCCCCGCCGCGTGCAGCCCACCGCGCTTGTCGGCCTCCAGGACGACCTCGACGCCCGCGGGGGAGGCGAGGAAGGTCAGCTCGATCTCGCTCACCGCGTGCGCGTAGTGCGGAGGCGGGGTCAGCTCGATCTCCTGGAAGAACGGCAACCGCTGGCCCGTACCGCCGATGCGGCCGTACTCCAGGTCGGCCGAGCGGAAGCCGAAGCCCAGTCCGCCGAGGGCCTCCAGCACGGCTTCCTGCACCGGCAGGGGGCGGACGGCCAGCGGGTCCAGGTCGCCCTTGTCCCGGGCGCCGGCCACCGCGACCTCCGCGCGCACCCCCAGGGCGATGCCGAGCGGCTGCCCGTGCAGCTCGGTCAACGGGGTCTCCCACGGAAGCGGCACACGGAACGGCAGTTCCCGTTCCTCCCGCTCGCCGAGCCGGAAGCCGCCGCCGACGGTGAACCGCTCGAAGACGACCGCGCCCTCGCTCTCGCCCTCCGCCTGCTCCGCCTCCACGCGCGCCACCAGCTCCAGGCCGATGTGCTCGACCTCCACGGCCGTGCCACCGCCCCGCAGCCGGACCCGGCCCGCCAGCGCGCCGCCGGGCAGTGCCGCGCCGCCGTCCAGCACCGTGTCCACGGAGGGGCCGCCGACCCCGATCGCGCCCAGCAGCCTCTTGAACACCATGCCGTGGCTCCTTCGCTCATCGCCTCACCCGGACGGCGATCCACCACCGTCCGACTGACCGATGAACTCCCGGCGACGGCAAAGAAGTTCCCAAGTCACCTGTTCGAGTGACGTCCGGCGAGGGACGGAGACGTTCCGGTACCCCAGCCAGACGTAACGGTCCGCGCCCCCCGGCGGAGCCGACCCGCGCCCCCGGCCGTACCCGGCGCCCGCGCTGCTCAGGCCGCCCTCTCCACCCCCTCCGAGTTCAGGGAGCGGGTCGCCGTGTGTGCCTGCTTGCGGCGTTTGCGGCGGCTGATGCGCGGTTCCTGGTCGGGGAGCCAGCCGAAGGTGAGGCAGCTGCCGATGGCGCCGAGGAGGAGGCCGATGAAGAAGCCGCCCAGGTTGGAGGTGAGCCAGGTGGCCAGCGAGACCAGGATGCCGGTGATCGAGTAGAAGAGCCGCTGGGCGGGGTTGAAGAGGATCAGCAGGCCCAGCAGCACCATGAGGCCCGGCAGCAGGTAGCCGGCGAGGCCCTGCATGCCGATGTGCATCACGACCTTCAGCGAGGCCTTCTCGGTGAGCAGGATCTCGCCGCCGCCGAGGGTGAGCAGCAACCCGCCCCAGAACGGCCGACGGGCCCGCCATCCACGGAAGGCGAGCCTCGATCCCCGGTGTGTCGGGTCCGGCACGGCGATCAGCAACCCGAGTCGCTGAAGCGCAGCTTGAGACCCGGCAGCTTGAACACGCCAGCCGTGGTCGCGTAGTTCGTCTGCCGCAGGTTGGCGATCCGCACGGTGTCGGCCTGCTGGCTGAAGACACCGATCGGACCCTTCACGCCCGCCTTGGTCAGCGTGCTGGCGTCGTTGCCGATCTCGATGTTGTTGAACGCCGCGTCACCCGTCAGCTCGGTGGAGTCGGTGGTCAGGTCGGTCGCGCTGACCTTGTCCGCCCCGCTGCCCGCGGTGATCAGCAGGTTGGTGCCGCCGAGGTCGACGCTCTGGCACAGCTTGGTGAGCGTGGCGTGCTTGATGGCGGAGGTGACGATGAGCACCTGTCCGCCGGAGTCACCGGCGTTCGGGCTGCCCTCGGCCATGTTGTCGAGTCCGCCGAACTGCTCGAACCCGGTGCCGTTCAGTTCGGTCGCGGTGACGGTGAACGGCATTCCGGAGATGGCGAACTGCACACCCAGCGCGCCCTGCGCGGTGAGGACGGCGAGGCCGGCGGCGATCAGGGTGGCGGGCACCGCCATCACCGCGGCCCGGCGGGCACGGACGCGTCCTCGTCTCTCACCGCCGGCGCTGCCGCCGTCGGTGTTCGGGGTGTCGGAGGGGATGTGGCTCCCCGGGGTCTCAGGGGTGTTGCCGGCGGACGAGAGGTCCGGGGACGAGGCCATGTCTGCTCCCATGGGCGCGGATCAATGCGGGTTGGGCTTCAGTGGCGCGGTGTCCTGGCGCGGACAGCGGATGCCGCGCACGCCTCCTCGCGACTCCCGGCGGGTGCAAGGGCTTTCTCGTTACGCGGCAGTAGCCTTCGAGGAAGTTACCGCCGGTTACATCGGGGGGTCAAGGGAGTTGTGAAAAAAGGGTGTCGGAGGTGCGCGTGCCCGTATCCGCCCGCCACAACTCCCCTTCAACTGCTTGACGTTGACGGTTGATCAGGTCTACAACTTCCCCTGTTTCCCCACGGATCCGTGGCGCCGGATCCGACAGGCGGCATCCGTCGCGTCCCCGGGGCGTGGCACCAGCCGCGTCCCCGCGGCACCGACCGCGCTCCCGGCCGGTCACGGCAACGCTTCACCGCCTGTCACGGCAATCGCTTCACCATCCGTCACGGCATCGGCCACACCTCACAGCGCGGCAGCGGCACGGCTGTCCACCCTTTCCTTCCCGTGCCCGGCCGCTCCCTTGTCCGGCCCGGCCGGAGGTCTCTCCCCCCGAGCCTTCGGCCGGTGCCCGGTGTGCCGCCGGCGCGGGACCGCCGCGTACGGAGAAGGCGCTGCGGTCCTGCGCCGGCGGCACCGCCCGTACCACCCGCCACCCCCCGATTCCACTTCACCCCCCTCACCTTGGACGAAAGGCACCCGCATGCGTACGCGCTCCCTGATCGCCCTCGCCGGCACCGCCACGGCGCTCGCCCTCACCTGGGCCACCCCGGCCTCCGCGGCCTCCGCGGTCCTGACCACCGGCAGCGCCGGCGGCACCGCGGCCGCCGTGGGCGACACCCTGACCGCGCCCCTGGCGACGGGCTCCACCGCGACCTTCTACTCCAGCGCGACCGGCACCAGTGGCGTGAAGTGCACCGCCTCCCAGTTCACCGCCAAGGTCACCGGCAACCCGACCGCGCCCGGTACGGCCACCGAGTCCGTCATCGCGCACACCTTCGACAGCAGCACCTGTTCCAGCAACGTCCCCGGTGTCCTCGGCGTCAACGGCATCACCATCAACAACCTGCCGTACTCGGCGACGATCACCTCCGCCGGCACCCTCACCGTCTCGCCCCCGAGCGGCTCCACCATCCAGGCCACGGTCCAGCTGCGCACCCTGCTGGGCACCGTCACCTGCGTCTACCAGGCGGCCGGCCTGACCGGCAAGGCCGACAACGCCGACAACAGCATCACCTTCACCAACCAGCAGTTCGCCAAGAGCTCCGGCTCGTCGCTGTGCTTCGCCAACGGCTACTTCACGGCCAAGTACGCGCCCGTCTCCGACGCCGGCAGCCCGGTCTACGTCAACTGATCCGAACCGACCGCTGGTTCAGCTGCGGCGTGGACGCCGTAGCCGGAGGAACAGGGCGGCGCCACCGGTGAGCAGCAGCACCGCGGTGGCGCCGCCCGCCAGCAGTGGCGCCGAGGGCCCGGCGCCGCCGTGCGTGGCCTCCGCCACCGGAGTTCCGTCGGCGGGCCGCCCGTCGTCCCTCTGCGCGAGGGCAGTCGAGTGCCCCGCCGGAGGGCTCTTCACCGGCGAAGCCTGCGCCCTCGGCGAACCCGGTGCGGGTGTCGAGGCCCGTACGGGTGCGGAAGCCCGCTCGCCCGCCGAAATCGCCGCACCCGTGGAAGGCCCGGTCCCGGCGGCCTTCCCGCGCTCCGGGAACACCACGTCGGAACACGAGTAGTAGGTGTCCGGCGTACTGCTGTTCTGCCAGATCGTGTACAGCACCTGACGCCCTGTCCGGTCGGCCGGCAAGGTGGCGCTCATCCGGTACGCCCCGTCGCGCAGCGGTGGGTCCGTGACCTCCGCGAGGGGCCGCTCCGGCAGGTCCGACCAGGTCAGCGGCTTCGAGGGGTCGTAACCCGGCTTGGTCAGGTACAGCCTGAACGTGCCCGAGTGCGCGATCGTCGACGCGTACGTCAACGTCAGCCGGCCGCCCGGGCTCAGCCGTGTCGCCGGCCAGTCCCGCCGGGCCAGGTCCAGGCCGCGGTACGCCGGCAGGTTCCCGCTGCACAGTCTGCCGTCCGGGATCACCTTCCGGTCGCGGCCGTCCACCCCCGCCACCCGCAGGTTGTCCCAGGCGGTGAACGGAGCGCCGTTCGCCGCGATCGCCGCCCGACAGGCCGCCGTCCGCACGGCGCCGCCCTCCGGCGAGCAGGCGTAGACCCGGCTGACCGGGTCCGTCGGGGCCCCGTGCGCCTGGGCGGGCCCCGCCGCCCACGGCAGCAACAGCAACGGTGCCGCCGCAGCGGCCACCCTGACGCTCAGGCGGGCGGTCATCCGACTCATCCGGGACGTCTCCTCGGCGGACGCGGGAACGGGGTCTGCGGCGTCCAGTACGACGCCGGCGCCCCGCGCGTTCAGCCCGATCGGCGCGCCGTGCGCGGGGGGCGTGAAAGCACCGACCGGTTCGGCTGTTTTACGCCTGCTTCCACATCCCGTTGAGGAGCCGGCCGTCCGCCTCGTATCGTGGCGATCATGGGAGCGGCGGTCGTCGCCCCCGGACTGCCGGGCGCCCGCCCGCGACGAAGGGGGAATCCGATGTGGGCTCGCCCGACTCGCGCGGCGCCGAGTGCGCGGCCGGTGTCCCACGGGCAGGTGACACGTGTCGTAACGTGCACGGGGCATGCCGGAGTCCCTTTACCGTTACGTGAGTTATCGTATCCAAGGGGTTAAAAACAAACCGCATGTCCTGTTCGTTAGAGATGCGAGGAGGGGGTCCCAGGATGGCGAGGCAGTTACGCGCCGAACAGACCCGGGCGACGATCATCGCGGCCGCGGCCGACCTGTTCGACCGGCACGGGTACGAATCCACCAGCCTGAGCGACATCGTCGCACATGCGAAGGTCACCAAGGGCGCCCTGTACTTCCACTTCGCCGCCAAGGAGGATCTGGCCCACGCCATCCTGGAGCTCCAGGCCAAGGCCGCGCAACAGCTCGTCGCCGACGTCGAGAGCCGGGGCTGCTCCTCGCTGGAGGCCCTGATGCGCACCACGTTCGGGATCGCCAGGCTCGCCGTGGAGGATCCCGTGCCGCGCGCCGGACTGCGCCTGGCCACCGCGGACATCGCCGTACGGCCGCCGCTGCGGCACCCGTTCACCGAGTGGCAGGAGTTCGCCACCCGCAAGTTCACCGGGGCCGTCCGGGAGGCGGACGTACACGGCGAACTCGACGTCGGTGCCGTCGCCCACTCCCTCGTCTGCTTCTTCATCGGCACCCGCGTCGCCGGCCGTTCACTGGAGCCGACCGCACGCCTGCCGCGCAGGGTCGCCGAGATGTGGCACCTCATGATCCGCGGACTCGTCCCGGTGCACCGCCGCCCCCGCTACGTCACCCTCGCCACGCAACTGGAGCGGGAGATCCGCACCGCCTGAGGCCCGCGATACCGTGACGGACATGCCCGACACACCCTTCGCACCCGTGATCCTCGGCAACGAACCCGGCTCCTTCCCGCACAGCGTGCTGGCCGACCGGCACCCGGCGATCATCCGGCAGGTACGGGAGGCCCTGCCGTACGGCCCCGGGCAGCACACGGCACTGGACGAGCTGGTGCACAATTGCACCCAGGGGACGATCGAGTCGCTCCCCGCGAACGCCCCGGACCGGGACCGGTGGCACCGCTGGGGCCTGGCCGACCACACCGGCCGGTCCTGGTACGACGTGCCGTGGCTGTGGGCCGAGAGCTACTTCTACCGCCGACTCCTCGACGCCGTCGGCTGGTTCGGCCCGGGCGCCTGGCAGAGCATCGACCCCTTCCGCCCCTTCAAACGCGCCGAACTCGACGCCCCCGAGACCGACGAGGAACTCGCCGCCCTGGACGGCCTGCGCGACCTGCCGCAGGAGGAGCGGGACCGGGCGCTGCTGCACGGCTCACTGTGGGGCAACCGCGCCGACCTCGGCTTCCGACTGTCCGCCGCGGGCGCCGAGGACCGGGAACCGGCCCCCGCGCTGGTCGCCGACGACAGCGAGACCCTCTGGTCGCTGCTGCCGCCCGGCGGGACGGGCACGCTCGTGCTCGTCGCGGACAACGCGGGCCGCGAACTCGTCCCCGACCTCCTGCTGATCGCCCACCTCCTCACCGAGCGACGGGCCGCACGGGCCGTCCTGCACGTCAAGCCGTACCCGTACTACGTCTCCGACGCCACCACCGCCGACGTGGTCGACGCGCTGCACCGGCTGCGCGCGGCCACCGGCGCGGCCGCCGAGTACGGGCGGACGCTCTGGTCGGCCCTGGCCGACGGCCGGCTCACCGTCCGCGCCCACCCCTTCTCCTGCGCCCCGCTGCCCTACGCCGCCATGCCCGACGACCTGAACGCCGAGTTCGCGGCGGCCACCCTGACCATCGTCAAGGGCGACCTCAACTACCGCCGTCTGGTGGGCGACCGCCTCTGGCCGCCCACCACACCCTTCCGGGAGACCACCGCCTACTTCCCCGGCCCGGTCGCCGCACTGCGCACCCTCAAGTCCGACGTGATCACCGGGCTCACGGCCGCGACCGAGGCCGCGCTGGTGGCGGCCGAGGGGCAGAACTGGCGGACAGGCGGCACCCACGCGCTGATCCAGGTCGATCCCACACGTCACTGATCCACGTCTCAGGTGAGGTGCACCGGCAGTGATTTGACGCCGTTGATGAAGTTCGACACCAGCCGCCCGGGCGGACCGGCGAGCCGCGGCGGCCCGGGCAGGGCGCGCAGCACCTCCTCGTGGAGCAGCCGCAGTTGCAGCCGGGCGAAGTGGGCGCCCAGGCACACGTGCGGGCCGTCCCCGAAGGAGACGTGCGGATTGGGGGAGCGGGCCAGGTCGAGCCGGTCGGGAGCGGTGAAGACCTGCTCGTCCCGGTTGGCCGAGGCGTGGAACACCACGACCTTGTCGCCGGCCCGGATCGCGCGGCCCGCCAGCTCGGTGTCCCGTACGGCCGTACGGCGGAAGGTGAGCACGGGCGGATGCCAGCGCAGCAACTCGTCGACTGCGCAAGCTATATCGACTGCACCGGTGCGCAGCAGTGCGTACGCCTCCGGGTGCTCGGCCAGGGCCAGCAGGCCGCCCGGGGCCGCGCTGCGCACGGTGTCGTTGCCCGCCACGGTGAGCAGGAAGAAGAACATCTCCAGTTCGCCGTCGGCGAGTTCCGTGTCATGGGCGAGTGTCGTCAGGATGTCGTCGTCAGGATGCCGTCCTTTGTCTGCGGTCAACTGGCGAACGTATGCGAACATCTCCCGCAGCATCGCCGGCGACCGCGGATTCACCGGCCTTCCCGCTCCGTCCAGCACCGGCGGACCGGCCTCGTCCGGATCCTGGTAGCCGATGACCCGCTGCGTCCAGTGCAGCAGCAGCCGCCGGTCGCTCTCCGGGACGCCCAGCAGATCCGCCAGGTTCAGCAGGGCGTACTCGTCGGTGACGGCGGCCACCAGGTCGACCGTCGAACCGCCCTCCCGCGCCGCCTCCAGGGCGCCCGCGAGCAGGGTGCGCGCCCGCTGCCGGGCGACCGCCGCGAACCGGTCGACCCGCCCCGGCGTGAAGGCACGGCTCACCAGCCGGCGCAGCCGCCCGTGCGCCGGCGGATCCTGGTTGAGCATCATCCGCCGGATGAACGGCAGGTCGTCCGGGTCCGGGTCCCGGATCTGGGTGGCGCCGGCGTACGAGGAGTACGTCCCCGCGTCCTTGAGGACGCGTACGACGTCCGCGTGCCGGGTCACCGCCCAGAACCCGGGGCCGGCCGGCCAGCCCAGCACCTCCGGCTCGTCCTGCCAGGCCACCGGATGGTGGTCGCGGAGCACGCGGTAGTCGTCGTAGGGGACACCGGTGGCGTACCGGCGGGGATCGAAGACGTCCGGGACCGGGGGTGCGGCGTGCACGCTCACGCGGGCTCGCCTTCGCGCTCGCCCTCGCGCGCCGCTTCCGCCCGGTGCGGCTCCTTCGGCGGGTCCGCCGCGTCCGCCTCGTCCGCGCGCAGGAAGTCCTCGACGGTGCGGATCAGCTCCAGCGGGGTCTCGTCCATCGCGTAGTGGCCGGCGCCGGGCAGTACGGCGAGCCGCGCGCGCGGGTACCAGGTCATCCAGGTCTGCCGCATGACCTCCGGCGACAGTGCCGGATCGAGCGCGCCGGCCACGGCGAGCGCCGGCACCTCGCTGCCCGCGACGTCGGCGCTGAAGTCCTCGCCGGCCCACGAGTCCAGCCAGGCCCGGAACGCCCTGGGATCGATGCGCTCCAGCGAGCGGGCGACCATCCGGTCCAGCCAGGCGGCGGGCCGCCGGCCACCGGTGGTGACGTCGATGATCGCGCGCCGGTTCTCCGCCCGGTGCGCCGCGTCCCTGAACAGCGCCGCCTGCTCCCCGGCCAGCGGCATGCCCGAGGCGGGCACCGGCGAGACGCCGGCGATCCGGCGCACCCGGTGCGGGGCCACGGCCAGCAGCCGCTGGACCACCGCGCCGCCCATGGAGTGCCCGATCACCGAGAACCGCTCCCAGCCGAGCCGGTCCGCCAGTTTCACCAGGTCCACGGCCGCCTCGGCCGTCGTGTACGCGCCGGTGGCGTCCCTGGCCTCGCCGTAGCCGCGCAGATCGACCAGCGCGTAACCGAACGACGTGCGGTCGAGGTCCGGGAGGACGGCCGCGTAGGCGGACCGGTCGGCGAACCAGCCGTGCACGGCGAACACCTTGTGGGCGCCGTCGCCGTGCACCTCATGGGGCAGCACGAAGGAGGTCATGCGCCTACCGTGGCCCCCGCGCGCGGGCACGGCAAGGGAACCAACGCCACAACCCCCCGCCGGAGTTCCCCGTTTCGCGGCCGGTTCACGCGATGGTGTGATCATGTGACCTCTGGTGGATGAGGGACCGGGACCGCGGGTAGGGCCCGGCCATGACGCAGCCGTTCGAACTCCCGCGCTTCTACATGCCGTATCCCGCCCGGCTCAACCCGCACCTGGAGGAGGCCCGGGCCCACTCGACGGGGTGGGCCCGGCGGATGGGCATGCTGGAGGGGTCCGGGATCTGGGACCAGGCCGACCTGGAGGCGCACGACTACGGCCTCCTGTGCGCCTACACGCATCCCGACTGCGACGGACCCGCTCTCTCGCTGATCACCGACTGGTACGTGTGGGTGTTCTTCTTCGACGACCACTTCCTCGACATGTACAAGCGCACCCAGGACCGCGCCGCCGGAAAGGCGCACCTGGACCGCCTGCCGCTGTTCATGCCGCTCGACCTCGCCACCCCCGTGCCCCAGCCGGAGAATCCGGTGGAGGCCGGACTGAGCGACCTGTGGGCCCGGACGGTGCCCTCGATGTCCGTGGACTGGCGCCGCCGCTTCTCCGTCGCCACCGAGCACCTGCTCAACGAGTCGATGTGGGAGCTGTCCAACATCAACGGGGGGCGGATCGCCAACCCCGTCGAGTACATCGAGATGCGCCGCAAGGTCGGCGGCGCCCCCTGGTCGGCCGGACTCGTGGAGTACGTGACCGCCGAGGTGCCCGCCGCGGTCGCCGGCACCCGGCCGCTGCGCGTCCTCATGGAGACGTTCTCCGACGCTGTGCACCTGCGCAACGACCTGTTCTCCTACCAGCGCGAGGTCGAGGACGAGGGCGAGAACAGCAACGGCGTGCTCGTGCTGGAGAAGTTCTTCGGCTGCACCACACAGGAGGCCGCCGACACCGTCAACGACGTCCTCACCTCCCGGCTGCACCAGTTCGAGCACACGGCGCTGACCGAAGTCCCGGCGGTGGCCCTGGAGAAGGGCCTCACCCCCGGCGAGACCGCCGCGATCGCCGCCTACACCAAGGGCCTGCAGGACTGGCAGTCCGGCGGCCACGAATGGCACCTGCGCTCCAGCCGTTACATGAACCAGGGCGCGCGGTCCGCTTCGCCCTGGGAGTCGAGGGGCGGCCCCGGCACCTCCGCCGCCGACATCGGCGCGCTGCTCGCCTCGGCCGCACAGGAACGCCTGCGCGCCCACGCGCACGTGCCGTACCAGAAGGTCGGACCCTCCCGCATCCCCGACATGTACATGCCCTACGAGGTCCGGCTCAGCCCCCTCCTCGACCAGGCTCGCGGCCACCTCGTCGACTGGTGCCACCGGACGGGCATCCTCGAGGAGGGCGTCTGGGACGAGGACAAGCTCGCGGCGTACGACCTCGCGCTGTGCTCCGCCGGCCTGGACCCGGAGGCCGGTCCGGAGGCCCTCGACCTGAGCGCGCAGTGGCTCGCCTTCGGGACCTACGGCGACGACTACTACCCGCTCGTCTACGGCCACCGCAGGGACCTGGCCGCCGCCCGGCTGACCACGGCCCGGCTGTCGCAGTGCATGCCGGTCGAGGGCGAGCCGTCCGTCGTCCCCGGCAACGCCATGGAACGCGCGCTGATCGACCTGTGGACACGCACCACGGCCACGATGACCGCCGGCGAGCGGCGCACCCTGAAGGCGTCCGTGGACACGATGACCGAGAGCTGGGTGTGGGAGCTGTCCAACCAGTTCCTCAACCGCGTCCCCGACCCGGTCGACTACCTGGAGATGCGCCGCGCCACCTTCGGCTCCGACCTCACCCTGAGCCTGTGCCGCATGGGCCGCGGCCCGGCGGTCCCGCCCGAGGTGTACCGCAGCGGCCCGGTCCGCTCCCTGGAGAACTCCGCCGTGGACTACGCGTGCCTGCTCAACGACATCTTCTCGTACCAGAAGGAGATCGAGTACGAGGGCGAGATGCACAACGCCGTCCTGGTCGTGCAGAACTTCTTCGGCGTGGACTATCCGGCCGCGCTCGCCGTCGTCCACGATCTGACGACCCAGCGAATGCAGCAGTTCGAGCACGTCATCGCCCACGAACTCCCGGTCCTGTACGACGACTTCCGGCTCTCGGCGGAAGCGCGCGCCGCCATGGACGGCTATGTGCTCGACCTGCAGAACTGGCTGGCCGGCATCCTGCACTGGCACCGGAGCGTCGACCGCTACAAGGCCGAGTGGCTCGGCCGCCGCGCCCACGGCTTCCTGCCCGGCCGGGCACCCGCCGTGCCCACCCTGGCGCTCGGCTGACGGTCGCCGAATCTGCTCGTACGGAACCGGGCATTCAGGGAACTTCGGTGAGCCCTCGGGAGTCTTGTGGAGTAAGGGGAACAACAGACCACGAACACACGGGGGTGTTCGATCTTGACCGAGATCATCGACAGGCCCACCGAAGAGACCGCGGGGGCCGGCGCAGCACTGACGGCACTCGACATGGCGGCCGAACTGGCGGCGTACGTAGCGCCGTTGACCGTGCCGCCGGTCCTGCGGCCCGGCGCCGGCGACGTCCTGCGCGAGACCGAGATCGCCCTGCGCCCGGCCTGGGTGCGCCTGCACCCGCAACTGCCGCCGACCCTGATGTGGGGCTACGACGGACACGTGCCGGGCCCGACCATCGAAGTGCGGCGCGGCCGGCGCGTCCGCATCGCCTGGACCAACCGCATACCCAAGGACAGCGAGTACCCGGTCACCTCCGTGGAGGTGCCGCTGCGCACCGACGGCCGCCCGCAGGCCACCACCGAGCCCGGCCGCGAGGGCGTCGAACCGAACAAGGACGTCGCCGCACTGCCCGCCTGGTCGGTGACCCACCTGCACGGCGCGCAGACCGGCGGCGGCAACGACGGCTGGGCGGACAACGCTGTGGGCCACGGCGACGCCCAGCTCTCGGAGTACCCGAACGACCACCAGGCGGTGCAGTGGTGGTACCACGACCACGCGATGAACATCACCCGGTGGAACGTGATGTCGGGCCTGTACGGCACCTACCTCGTCCGGGACGACGAGGAGGACGCCCTTCACCTGCCGTCCGGCGAGCGGGAGATACCGCTCCTCATCGCCGACCGCAACCTCGACACCGACGAGGACGGCCGCCTCAACGGCCGGCTGCTGCACAAGACGGTGATCGTCCAGCAGAGCAACCCGGAGACGGGCAAGCCGGTCTCCGTCCCGTTCACCGGCCCGTACACCACGGTCAACGGCCGTATCTGGCCGTACGCCGACGTCGACCCGGCCTGGTACCGGTTCCGGCTGGTCAACGCCTCCAACGCGCGCATCTTCGAGCTCGTCCTCGTCGACGAGGAGGGCGAGCCGGTGCCGGGGGCCGTCCACCAGATCGGCAGTGACGGCGGCCTGCTGCCGCGCCCGGTGCCGGTCGACTTCGACGCGGAACTGCCCACCCTGACCGCCGCGCCGGCCGAGCGCTTCGACCTGCTGGTGGACTTCCGCGGGCTGGCCGGACGGACCCTGCGCCTGGTGAACAAGGGCCCCAACCAGCCGGCGGGCGTGCCGGACCCGGCCGGGGACGTGCCCTACCCGGCCGTGCTGGAGTTCCGGGTCGGGATGAGCTGCGAGGAGGACACCTTCGAACTGCCCGAGGTGCTCTCCGGCTCCTTCCGCCGCCTCACCCACGACCTCCCGCACGGCCACCGCCTGGTCCTGCTCACCCCGCCCCCCACCAAGGGCGCCGGCGGGCACCCGGAGATATGGGAGATGACCGAGGTCCAGGACACCGCGGGACTCCGGCTCCCGGCCGACGGCATCGTCCAGATCACCGGACCCGACGGCACCACGAAGACGTACCGGCGCACCGCGCGGACGTTCAACGACGGGCTCGGCTTCACCATCGCCGAGGGCAGCTACGAGCAGTGGAGCTTCCTCAACCTCGCGCCCATCGTGCACCCCATGCACATCCACCTGGCCGACTTCCAGCTGCTGGGCCGGGACGCCTACGACGTCTCGGGCTTCGACCCGGCGGCCGGCGGAACCCGCGTCCCGATCCGCTTCGACGCGGGGACGACGATCCCGCTCGCACCCAACGAACACGGCCACAAGGACGTCTTCCGGGTCCCGGGCAGCCAGATGCTGCGGGTCATGGGTCGCTTCGACGGCGCGTACGGCCGGTTCATGTACCACTGCCATCTGCTGGAACACGAGGACATGGGCATGATGCGGCCCTTCGTCGTCATGCCGCCCGAGGCCCTGAAGTTCGACCACGGCGGGGCGCACGGCGGCCACGGGGAGGGCCACACGGGCTGAGACCGGGCGCCCTGAATCCAGGGCTACCCTCCGCCACCCTCCGGCCATTCTCACTCGTTCGTGTCTCGTCGCGGACCGTCGCCCCGGGTAGAGCACCAGCCGGAGGCGAGCGAACCATGGAACAGACTGCGTTGCGGCCCAAGCCGATGCCGGGCCAGGACCGGCGGGACGAGGGAACCCCGGCCCCCGCCCACCGACCGCATGCCGCGCCCCGGCGCGGGCGGCGGCTGCGGACCCTGCTGTTCGGCCTGTGCGCCGGGATCGTGCTGGTGCTCTCCGGCGTCGGCATCGGCACGGTCGGCGCCACGGTGATCGGCATGAGCAGACTCGCCGAGCTGCGGCGCACGGCCCCGCCGCCGGCCCCGTCGGCCGACGCGGCCCCCACACCCCCCGTCGCCCCGGCTGCGCCCGGCGCTGCCCTGGGTGTGGAGGCCGTCGATGCCGAGAAGGCGGGCGCGCTGGTGGTGGGCGTGCACGTACCCGGCCCCGGGTACGCGGCGGGCCTGGTCCGCGGGGACGTCGTGTTGCAACTCGGCTCGGCCCGCGTCGACACCGCCGCCGACCTCGCCCGAGCCGTCACCCGCGCCCACCCCGGAACGGCCCTGCTCATCACGGTCCGCCACAGCAGCGGCGGCTACCAGCAGCTGTCGGTCACCCCGGCGGTGGTGACCTGACCGAGCCGGGAACCGGCCGCGGGGAGGGGCTGGACCCCACGGTCTCGTACACACCGGTAAACCCCCTCGTCGCCATCCGCCCCGCCGGTCATCATGGGCTCATGCCAAGCCACCCGCCCAGGGACCGCGGCGCACCGGTCACCGGAACCAGGTCGCGTCCACCCGCCAGGGCGGGCAGGATGCTGCCCGAGATGCCGTCGGTCCGCTTTCCCGCCCGTGCCCGGAGGTCCGGATGACCGGTACCACGTTCGCGCCCTTCACCGCCGCCGACTACCGCGCCCGCATGGAGCGTGCCGCGCGTGCCGCCGCCGACGCGGGGCTCGCCGGGCTGCTCGTGGCCCCGGGGCCGGACATGGTGTGGCTCACCGGCTACACGCCCACCGCGGTCACGGAACGGCTCACCGTGCTGGTCCTCGCCCCCGGCCGGGACCCCGTTCTCGTCGTGCCCACCCTGGAGGCCCCGGACGCCGAGCACGCGGCCGGCGCCGCCGCGCTCACCCTGCGCGACTGGACGGACGGCAAGGATCCCTACGCCGTCACCGCGGGCCTCCTCGACGACCGCGGCCGGTTCGGCATCAGCGACAACACCTGGGCGATGCACCTGCTGGGCCTCCAGCGGGCTCTCCCCGACACCTCCTACGCCTCCCTCACCGACGCCCTGCCCATGCTCCGCGCGGTGAAGGACGCGGCCGAGCTGGAACTCCTCGCCGCCGCCGCAGCGGCTGCCGACGCAACGTTCGAGGAGATCCGGAACGTTCCCTTCGCCGGCCGGCGCGAGTCGGACGTCGGCGGGGACCTCGCCGGCCTGCTGCGCCGCTTCGGCCACTGTCAGGTCGACTTCACCATCGTCGGCTCCGGCCCGAACGGCGCCAACCCGCACCACGAGGTCGGCGACCGCGTCATCCGGCCCGGCGACATGGTCGTCCTCGACTTCGGCGGCCTGAAGGACGGCTACGGCTCCGACACCAGCCGCACGGTCCACGTCGGCGAGCCGACCGAGGAGGAGCGCCGGGTCCACGACGTCGTGCGCGCCGCCCAGGAGGCCGGCTTCCGGGCCGTACGCCCGGGCGTGGCCTGCCAGGAGGTCGACCGCGCCGCCCGCGCGGTGATCGCGGACGCCGGGTACGGCGAGTACTTCATCCACCGCACCGGGCACGGCATCGGCGTCACCACGCACGAACCGCCGTACATGATCGAGGGCGAGGAGCAGCCGCTGGTGCCCGGCATGTGCTTCTCCGTGGAGCCCGGGATCTACCTGCCCGGCCGTTTCGGGGTGCGCATCGAGGACATCGTCACGGTGACGGAGGGCGGCGGCCGCCGCCTCAACACCACCACGCGTGAGATGGTCATAGTGGACTGACAGGCCCGAGGAGACCACGTACGACGACACCCGGAACGGCGACGCGCGACCCATGACCCAGGCACCGACACCCACCGCGGACACCGTCCGCAGACTGGTCCGTTCGCTGATCGAGGAGGGCGGCGGCGACGGCTCCGGGGGTCTTGACGTGCGGCCCGTGACGGAGGGCCGCGAGCACACCTGGTGGATCGGCGGCCGCCATGTGCTGCGCCTCGCGCCCGACCGCGACGCCTCCGTCCGCCGCCGCCGGGAACTGCGCCTGCGCGACCTGGTCCGCCCGCATGTGCCCGTCGCCGTGCCGACCAGCGTCGCGCACGGCGACTGGGCGCCCGGCCTCGCCTACACCCTCGACACCCGGGTGCCCGGCGGCACGGCCGACGAGTACGACGTCTCCGCCGTCGGCGAGGCCGATCTCGCCGGGCTGCTGAGCGGGCTGCGCGCGGTGCCGGCCCGGCAGGCGGAGGCGCTCGGCGTGCCGCGCACCGCCCCGCGCTCCCTGGAGGCGCTGCGCCGGATGGCCGTACACGCGGCCGAACGGCTCGCCGCCGCCGACGAGTTCGACGCCGCCCGACTGCTCCAGCTGACCCCGCCCGGCGCGGCCCAGCTCGCCGCGCAGCCCGGTACCGCCGTGCTGACCCACCACGGGCTGACCGGCGCGCACGTGGTGGTCAGCGCCGACGGCCGGGTGCGCGGCATCCTGGACTGGACCGCGGCGGCTTTCGGCGACCCCGCCGAGGACATCGCGGGACTGGCCGTCGCGGTCGGCTCCCCGGCCGCCGTCCGCGCCGCCACCCTCGCCGGCTACGGCGCCCGCCCCTGCCTGCGCGGCCTGTGGCTGGCCCGCTGTGACACCGTCCTCCGCCTCACCGACCGCCTGGCGGGCTCCGGGGACGCCGCGCTGCCCCTGCTGCGCACCCAGCTGCGGCGCGCCTGGGAGCCGATCCTGCTGGAGCGGGTGACGGACTTCCAGGAGGACGACCCGGAGCCCTGACGCGGCCCTACGGCCCCCTGGGCACCCACAGGGCTGCAAGGATCCTGCGGGTGCCCCCAGGCCGTCTCAGGGCTGTGTCAGCACCACGCACGACTCCCCGGGCACCTGGAGCAGCCCGTCCCGCCCCGGCGCCTCGACCGGGTCCCAGGCCGCGAGGACCTCCACCCGGCCGGTGCCCAGGGGAATCGCCGCCGCCCGCGGGCCCAGGTTCACCGCCACCCGTACGTCCCCGCGCCGGAAGGCCAGCCAGCGGGCGTCCGCGTCGTACGCCACCTTGGTGTCGGCCAGGTCCGGGTCGGTGAGGTCGGGCTGCTCCCGGCGCAGCGCGATCAGACGGCGGTACCAGGCGAGCACGCGCGCGTGGGGCTCGCGTTCGGGCTCCGACCAGTCCAGGCAGGACCGGTCCCGGGTCGCCGGGTCCTGCGGGTCGGGTACGTCCTCCTCGGCCCACCCGTGCGAGGCGAACTCCCGCCGCCTGCCCCGCCGTACCGCCTCGGCCAGCTCGGGGTCGGTGTGGTCGGTGAAGAACTGCCAGGGCGTGCCCGCCGCCCACTCCTCGCCCATGAACAGCATCGGCGTGAACGGCGCGGTCAGCGTCAGCGTGGCCGCGCAGGCCAGCAGGCCGGGGGAGAGGTGGGCGGCGAGCCGGTCGCCCTGGGCGCGGTTGCCCACCTGGTCGTGGGTCTGGCTGTAGCCCAGCAGCCGGTGCCCGGCCACCCGCGCGCGGTCCAGCGGCCGGCCGTGACCGCGCCCCCGGAAGCTGGAGTACGTGCCGTCGTGGAAGTAGCCGCCGATCAGCGTCTTGGCGAGCGCGCCGAAGGGGTTGCGCGCGAAGTCGGCGTAGTAGCCCTGCGACTCGCCGGTCAGCGCGGTGTGCAGGGCGTGGTGGAAGTCGTCGTTCCACTGGGCGTGCAGGCCGAGGCCGTTCTCCGCGCGCGGGGTGATGAACCGCGGATCGTTCAGGTCCGACTCGGCGATCAGGAACAGCGGCCTGCCCACCTCCTCGGCCAGGCCGTCCACGGCCGCCGACAGCTCCTCCAGGAAGTGGCACGCGCGCGTGTCGTACAGACTGTGCACCGCGTCCAGCCGCAGCCCGTCGAGCCGGTAGTCCCGCAGCCACGCCAGCGCGCTGCCCACGAGGAACGCGCGCACCTCGTCCGAGCCCGGGGCGTCCAGGTTCACCGCCGAACCCCACGGGGTGGTGTGCGTGTCCGTGAAGTACGGCCCGAACAGCGGAAGATAGTTGCCCGACGGGCCCAAGTGGTTGTGTACGACGTCCAGGACGACGCCCAGCCCGAGCGCGTGCGCCCGGTCGACGAAGCGTTTCAGTGCCTCGGGGCCGCCGTACGGCTCGTGCACCGCCCACAGCGACACACCCTCGTACCCCCAGCCGTGCCGCCCCGGGAAGGGACACAACGGCATCAACTCGACGTGGGTCACGCCCAGTTCCACCAGGTGTTCCAGCCGGGCCGCAGCGGCGTCCAGGGTGCCCTCGCGGGTGTACGTGCCCACGTGCAGCTCGTACAGCACCGCGCCCGGCAGCCCGAGCCCCGGCCACGGCGCGCGCCACTCGTGGCGTGTGTGGTCCACGACCGCGCTCAGCCCGTCCGGGCCGTCCGGCTGGCGGCGCGAGCGCGGGTCGGGCAGTACCGGCCCGTCGTCCAGCGCGAACCCGTACCGCGTGCCGTCCCGCGCCTCCGCCTCGCCCGTCCACCACCCCTCGCGCGCGGGGTCGCGCGCCAACGCGCGCGTGGCGCCCTCGCAATGGAGCGTCACTCGGTCTGCCTGCGGTGCCCACACCTCGAACTGCACGGACGGTTCCCCTTCGTCTGCTCACCGTGTTGTCCCGCGTCTCCATCGTGCCGTCCCGGACGATCAATCCGCTTTCGAATCCGCGCTTTGCCGGCAGGTGTCGCGGAAGTGCCCGTACACCGGCACCGATTCCGCGTTTTCTGGACACTCGGGGTTCACTGTCCGACAATCACCAGCGTGACGTCGTCCTTCGAGTTCTCCACCTACCCCGCGCGCCTGTCCGACGCGGAGCGGGACAAGGCGCTGCGGGTACTGCGTGACGGCGTCGCCCTGGGCCGGCTCTCGCACGACACGTTCGTCCGCCGCATGGAGCTGGCGCTCGTCGCGCGCCGCTCCGACGAACTCGCCGCGCTCGTCGCCGACCTGCCCCAGGAGAACCGGTTCTCCCGCGCGGTCCTCGGCACCGTGGAGGCCGTCTCCGGGTTCACCGTGCGGCTGCGCCGGGCCTGGCAGGCCGAGCGGCTGCCCAAGCTGCTGCTGCCGCACCCGTCGCACCACCACCCGCTGCGCATCGGCCGCGATCCGGCGAACGGGCTGCGCCTGAACCACGAGACGGTCTCCCGCGTGCACGCCGAACTGCGCCACCAGGGCGGCCTGTGGGTCCTCAGGGACCTCGGCTCGACCAACGGCACCACCGTCAACGGCCGCCGCGTCATCGGGGCGGTCGTCGTCCGCGAGGGCGACCAGGTCGCCTTCGGCCGGGCGGCCTTCCGGCTCGCGACGGGCTGACCCGGCCCGGCCGGGTCCGTCGGAAGTCACTCCCGGGCACACGTGCGTGCTCCCGATCGGGTGAGCCGCACTGCGGAAGCGGGGCCGCCGTGCCGATGGAACGGGCATGACACACCTCACCAGAGTGGCAGCGGCGGCCGGCGCCCTGCTGGCCGCCACCGGACTTCTCACCGCCGGCCCGGCCCGGGCGGCCGCCCACGACAACCTCCCGCGCACCTGGCTCTACCTGACGGTCGCCAAGGGCGACGCCCGGTCCTCCGACACCCGCGGCGCGCTGCTGCTGTGCGACCCGCCCGTGGGGCACGCGCACGCGGCCCAGGCGTGCGCCGACCTGACCGCCGCCGGGGGAGACATCGGCCGTATCCCGGCCGCGCACGTCTTCTGCCCGATGATCTTCGCGCCGGTGACCGTCCGCGCGCGCGGGCGCTGGAGCGGCCGGGCGGTCGACTTCCAGGAGACGTACACCAGCGCGTGCGTCATGAGGGCGCGCACGGGGTCGGTCTTCACCCTGGACGGCTGACCAGCGCGCGGCCCTGCCGGGGGCGTGGCGCGCTGCTCCGGCCGACGGGGGTCTGCCGGTGGGCGCCTGACGACGCCCGCCGGTGCGGGCCTGACGGTGCGAGACCGACGGCGTGGCCTGACGGTGCGAGACCGACGGCGTGAGCCTGCCGACGTGGGCCCGGCGGTGTGGGCCCGGCGGTGTGGGCCTGACGGCGTGGGCCCGCCGGTGTGGGCCTGCTGGCGTGAGCCTGACGGCGTGCGACCGACGGCGTGGGCCCGCCGCGTGGGCCGGCCGGCTCACCACGCCTGCTCGCGGGCCTGCTGCGCCGCCACCAGCACCGTCCGGGACTGGTGCTCCACCTGGTGCTCCAACGGCACCCAGCGGGCCCTGAACCGCTCCGCGAAGGCGTCGCACCAGGTGGCGACCAGCTGCTCCAGGCGGGGCGCCGCCCGGTCGTCCGCCTCCCGCAGCACCCGCAGCAGCATCGCCGCCGCCCGCAGCGGCAGCCGCCGTCCGAAGGCGTCCACGCTGCCCACGTAGGCCATCGTCGTGCCCGCCGGGGAGGTGTGGGTCCAGTCCTCGGCCAGGCCCGGGATCAGTTCCAGTGCCCACCGCGCGGCCCGCAGCAGCGGGCCGTCCACGCCGTCCAGCCGGGGCAGCGCCTCGGCGAGGACCCGCTCCACCTCCCGCGCGTCCCGCAGCAACCGCACGGCCAGCCGCCGCATGGCCGCCGCCGGGGCCGGGTGCGGAGCCGGGTCGTCCACCAGGTCACTGGCCCACATCGGCACCTCCACCACGGCCGTCAGACCGCCGTACCGGTGGGTGTGGTACCAGGTGCTGTGCCGGGCGTCGTCCGGCATGCTCGGATAGGCCACGCCGCTGTCCGGGCCGGGCATCACGTGCACCCCGGGGCCGGAGGCCGGCCAGCCCGCCGCGTCCGAGGCCCCCGTCTCCACCGGAATGTGCAGTTCCGCCGCGGACTTGGCGAACGGCTCCGCGAGGCCCGGCACGTCCTTGGTCAACTGCACCCAGCTGCCGCCCAGATCGGTGCCGTGCAGGGTCACCTGGAGGTACGGGCGCAGCTCGTCGATCACCCCGGTGAGTGCCCGCGTCTCGGGCGGCAGCCGGTCCGGGGGCAGTACGGAGGGCGACCACTCCGGCTGCTCCGCGCCCGTCGGACGGTAGAAGCCGAGGTGGTAGTCGAGCAGGCTGCGCGGGGCCGGGGTGACATGCAGACTCGCGCCGTCCGGGTCCGCGCACAGCAGGAAGTGCCAGGAGACGCCCGCCCGCAACCCGCGCTCCGCCAGCACTCTTTCCGCAAGCACCCGCAGGGTGGAGCCGCCCGTCGGCTCGTTGGCGTGCGCGCCCGCCACCACGAGCACCGCACGGCGGGCGTGCCCCACCGACAGCAGGTGCAAGGGTCTTCCCGCGCGCGAGACGCCCACCTGCCGCAGCGCGCACAGCCCGGGTTCCCGCGCCGCCAGGGCCTGAGCGGAGGCGACCAGTTCGCAAACGCTGGGATAGCGCAGCTCCGGCAGAGGACTCACCCCCGACTTGTCCGCCCGGCTTCGCCCTCCCAGTCCCCCACGCGGCGGGGCAACTGTCAAGGTCGCGGCGGGGGAGGCTCCCGGGGGCGCCCGGACGCGGGGACCCGCCCTCGTACGGGCCCCCGCGCCTGGCCGGCTCCGGGGGCCCGTGGGCCGTACGAGGCGTGCGAGCCGCCCGCCGTACCGGCCACCTGAGCCCCGGTCCCGTCAGTCCTCCGCGACCCGTTCCAGCAGTGCCACCGGGAGCCGGTCCAGAAGGTCCGCCACGCGCGCGTGGCCGGAGAACTCCCGCCCGGGAGTGAGCACGTCGGCCCAGCGGCCGGGTGGCAGCGGCAGCCGCGTCTCCTGCCAGCCGCCCGCCTCGGCGAGCCGCAGCGACAGCCGGGTCACCGCCGTGACCACCGCACCGGATCGCGCGAACGCCAGGCAGTGGTCGGCCGCCGGCCCCTCGGCCGTGAGCGGCTCGTACGACGCGTCCGCGCCGAACGCGTCCGGCCGCCGGGCGCGCAGCCGCAGCGCCGCCGCCGTCAGCGCGTCCTTCTCGCCGGTCGCCTCCGGCGGGAACGCCACCGGGCGCCGGTTGTCCGGGTCCACCAGCGCCCGGTACTCGCCCTCCGAGCCCTGGTACACGTCCGGCACCCCCGGCATCGTCAGATGGACCAGCGCGGTGCCGAGGACGTTGGCCCTCACGTGGGGCTCCAGCGCCTTGCGGAGGGCGGCCACGCGCTCGCCGGGCGGCCCGCACGGCCCGGCCGCGACGAACGCCGCCACCGCCTCCTCGTACGGCGGCTCCTGCTCCGTCCAGCTGGTGTACATGCCCGCCTCGCGCACATGCTTCAGCAGCGCCTCCCGGACCCGGTCCTCCTCGGCCGGCCCCAGCCCGAACACCGTCTGCCAGGCCGCCCAGGCCAGCTGCCCGTCCGGCGCGCCCTCCTCGGCCAGGCTCACCTCGGCGAGCAACGCCGACCAGCGGTCCGGGCACTCGGTGAGGACCGCCAGCGCGGCGCGCACGTCCGCGCTGCGCTTGGTGTCATGCGTGGAGACGACCGTGCCGGTGAGCGGCCAGTCGCGCTGCACGCGCGCGCAGTACGCGTGGAACTCCTCCGGCGACACGCCCGGGCTGCCCGGGTCGCCGCCCACCTCGGCCGTCGACAACAGCGGCACATAGCGGTAGAACGCCGTGTCCTCCACCGACTTGGCCCGCAGCGCCGACGCGGTCTGCGCGAACCGGGTGCGGAACTCCACCCGGTCGGCGTGGTCCGGCGCCGACGGGTCGCCCGGCGGCTCGACCAGCAGGCGGCGCACGATGCCGACGGCCTCGGCCTCCTCCGGCACCACGAACGCCAGCCGGGCCTCCGCCGCGGCCTCCTCGGTGATCACAGCGGCGGCGTCACCGGAGGCGTACGGCCGGTAGACCCGCATCCGGACCAGCAGTTCCTCCACGGCCGTGCGCAGCGCCCACGGCGCGCGGTCGCGCAGCGACAGGTCGGGCGAGGCGGCGCACAGCCGGGCGGCCACCCGGGTGAGCCGTTCCGTCTCGGTGGCCAGCTCGTGCGTGAGCACCTTGTACGCGGCCCGCCGGGCCGTGGCCTCCCAGTTGCCGCCCCGGTCCGTCTGCGGCGCCGCGAACGCCCGGTAGCGCCCCAGCAGTTCGTACGCCCCCGTGCGGTCCGTGAACAGGCCGTCGACGTGCCGCAGGGCGTCGTAGCCCGTCGTGCCCGCGACGGGCCAGGAGGCCGGCAGGTGCTCGCCGTCGGCCAGGATCTTCTCCACGACCGTCCAGCGCCCGCCGGTCGCCTCGTGCAGCCGCGCCAGGTAGCCGTCGGGGTCGGCGAGCCCGTCGGGGTGGTCGATCCGCAGCCCGTCGACCACCCCCTCCGCCAGCAGCCGCAGGATCGTGGCGTGGGTGGCCTCGAACACCTCCGGGTCCTCCACCCGCACCCCGATCAGCTCCGAGATGCTGAAGAACCGCCGGTAGTTCAGTTCGGTACGGGCCAGCCGCCACCACACCGGGCGGTACCACTGGGCGTCCAGCAGCTCGGGCAGCGGCAGGTGCCCGGTGCCGGGGCGCAGCGGGAAGACGTGGTCGTGGTAGCGCAGCACGTCGCCGTCGGCCTGCAGGTGGGGCAGCTCCGCGCCGATCGGGCCGCCGAGCACCGGCAGCAGCACCCGGCCGCCCTGCGCCTCCCAGTCGATGTCGAACCAGCGGGCGTACGGCGAACCGGGCCCCTCGCGCAGCACCTCCCACAGGGCGCGGTTGTGCCGGGGCGACGCCGCCATGTGGTTCGGCACGATGTCCACCACCAGGCCGAGACCGTGCTCCCGCGCGGTGCGCGCCAGCGCGCGCAGGCCCTCCTCGCCGCCCAGCTCCTCGCGCACGCGCGCGGGGTCCACGACGTCGTAGCCGTGCGCGGAGCCCGGCACGGCCTCCAGGATGGGCGACAGGTGCAGGTGCGAGACGCCGAGCGACGCCAGGTACGGTACGGCCGCTTCGGCGGCGGCGAACGGGAACGCGGGCTGGAGCTGCAGCCGGTAGGTGGCCGTGGGCACTGCCGGTCCGGATCGCGCAGAAGTCATGGGAACCTACGTACCCCGCTCACCGCCTTTTGTGTCATCGCCCCCCGTACGGACGAGACGCGCGGCCCCCGCCGGAGGGCCGCGCGTCTCGTCCGTACGCCCTACGCCGGCCGTTGCAGCACGGTCAGGCTGCGGTCCGGGAGGGTGAGGTGGTCGCCGGCCGCGACCTTCTCGCCGGTGCCCGGTGGTACGCCGTCCGGGCGGGCCGTGTCGACCACCACCTGCCACTGGCGGCCGTGGTCGACCGGCACCAGGAAGTCCAGCGGCTCGGGGGAGGCGTTGAACATCAGCAGGAAGGAGTCGTCGGTGATGCGCTCCCCGCGCGGGCCGGGCTCGGAGATGGCGTTGCCGTTCAGGAACACCGTCAGCGCGGACGCCTGCGCCGAGTTCCAGTCCTGCTGTGTCATCTCACCGCCCTCGGGGGTGAACCACGCGATGTCGGACAGCTCGTCATGGGTGCCCTCCACCGGCCGGCCGTGGAAGAAGCGGCGCCGGCGCAGCACGGGATGGTCGCGGCGCAGCCACACCATCGCGCGCGTGAATTCCAGCAGACCGCTCTCCAGGGACTCCGGCCAGTCGATCCACGACAGCTCGTTGTCCTGGCAGTAGGCGTTGTTGTTGCCGCGCTGGGTGCGGGCGAACTCGTCGCCGTGACTGATCATCGGCACGCCCTGGGACAGCATCAGCGTGGCGATGAAGTTCCGCATCTGGCGGCCGCGCAGCCGCAGCACCTCCTCGTCGTCGGTGTCGCCCTCCGCGCCGCAGTTCCAGGACCGGTTGTGGCTCTCGCCGTCCCGGTTGTCCTCGCCGTTGGCGTCGTTGTGCTTGTCGTTGTAGGCGACGAGGTCGTGCAGCGTGAAACCGTCGTGGCAGGTGACGAAGTTGATGGAGGCGAGCGGCCGGCGGCCGTCGTCCTGGTAGAGGTCGGAGGAACCGGTCAGCCGGGAGGCGAACTCCGCGAGGGTGCGCGGCTCGCCCCGCCACAGGTCCCGTACGGTGTCGCGGTACTTGCCGTTCCACTCGGTCCACAGGGGAGGGAAGTTGCCCACCTGGTAACCGCCCTCGCCCACGTCCCACGGCTCGGCGATCAGCTTCACCTGGGAGACCACCGGGTCCTGCTGTACCAGGTCGAAGAACGACGACAGCCGGTCCACCTCGTGGAACTGCCGGGCCAGTGTGGCCGCGAGGTCGAAGCGGAAGCCGTCGACGTGCATGTCGGTGACCCAGTACCGCAACGAGTCCATGATCAGCTGGAGCACGTGCGGGGACCGCATGAGCAGCGAGTTGCCGGTGCCCGTGGTGTCCATGTAGTAGCGGGGATCGTCCGTGAGCCGGTAGTACGACGGGTTGTCGAGGCCCTTGAAGGACAGCGTCGGACCCAGGTGGTTGCCCTCGGCGGTGTGGTTGTAGACCACGTCGAGGATGACCTCGATCCCGGCCTCGTGCAGCGCCCGGACCGCCGACTTGAACTCCAGGACCTGCTGGCCGCGGTCGCCCCAGGAGGCGTACGCGTTGTGCGGGGCGAAGAAGCCGATCGTGTTGTAGCCCCAGTAGTTGTTCAGGCCCATGTCGACCAGCCGGTGGTCGTTCACGAACTGGTGCACCGGCATCAGCTCGATCGCGGTCACCCCGAGCTTCGTCAGGTGTTCGATGATCGCCGGGTGCGCCAGGCCCGCGTAGGTGCCCCGGAGTTCCTCGGGGAGCCCCGGGTGGCGCATGGTCAGGCCCTTGACGTGGGCCTCGTAGATCACGGTGTGGTGGTACTCGGTGCGGGGCGGCCGGTCGTCGCCCCAGTCGAAGTACGGGTTGATCACGACGGAGGTCATGGTGTGCGGCGCGGAGTCCAGGTCGTTGCGCCGCTCCGGCGCGCCGAAGTGGTACCCGTACACCTCCTCGCCCCACCGGACCGAGCCGCTGACCGCCTTCGCGTACGGGTCGAGCAGCAGTTTCGCCGAGTTGCAACGCAGTCCGCGCCCGGGGTCGTACGGGCCGTGCACCCGGAACCCGTACCGTTGCCCGGGCATCACGCCCGGCAGGTACGCGTGCCGTACGAACGCGTCGCTCTCGCGCAGTTCCACCGCCGTCTCCGAGCCGTCGTCGTGCAGCAGACACAGCTCTACTCGGTTCGCGGCCTCGGTGAAGACCGCGAAGTTGGTTCCGGCGCCGTCATAGGTGGCGCCGAGCGGATACGCCTCTCCAGGCCAGACCTGCATGGATACGACTCTCCCAGGTGTGCCGTCCGGGTGGGGCCGGGTCGGCCCCGCGTCTCGTCCGAAAGTGAGGCAACCTTGCGTGGCTCACCCGCCCTCTTCAACAGTGACCAGTGCGTATGGCGGTTCTGGTACCCGCCGTACGCCGAACCAGCGGGGCGGACTCGCGATCCCGCGGGGAACAGGGGAGCAGGGGGAGGATGTGCACGAGAGAGTCCACCGTCATCTGGGCAAAGTACTGACCGGCGCGGCCCTGGCCGCGGCGGGGACCGCCGCCATGGTCGCGGTCACCCTGCCGGGCACGGCGGGCGCGGACGACTCGGCGGGGGCCGGGGGCGGTACGCGGGCCGCGCGGCAGTCCGGGCAGGGTCCTGACGCCGCACCGCCGGGCGTCGTGGAGGGGGCACCCGCCGAGGCGAAGCGGGGCACCGGGCGGGATCCGCTCACCGACGACGAGATCCGGAGGGTCGAGAGGATCGCCGAGGCGGGACGGCTTTCGGCCACGGGCCGGGACGTCGTCGGAGGCCGCGGACCCGAGCGGCTGAGCACCGACCTCGCCGAACCGGAGGCCGCCGAGGCCGACGACCCGAACGCGCCGAGGCGCGCCGACGTGACCTTCTACGACTACGGGAACGACACCCTCGTCACCAAGACCGTCGACCTGGACACCGGCAAGGTCGAGGCCACCGGCACCCAGCGCGGTGTCCAGCCGCCGCCCACCCGCGCCGAGAACGCCGAGGCGGCCCGGATCCTGATCGCCCACCCGCTGGGCGCGGGCCTGAAGGCGGACTACAGGGACGCCACCGGCAGGGACTTGACCTCACCGGACCAACTGCAGCTGAGCGGAGGGATCTACGAGGCGGCGCCGGGCGCCCAGCCCGCCGTCCTCGACCGGTGCGGCGAGCACCGGTGCGTGCGCCTGTTCACCAAGGTGCGCAACGGGCCCTGGATCGACACCAGGGACCTGGTGATCGACCTGAGCGCCCGCAAGGCCGCCGCCCTGGACCGCGGCTGACCGGCCGCCGCCCGCCCCTCCCACCCGACCTCCGGCAAGGAGTCACCTCGTCATGCCCGAACAGCACCTGACCGGCGGCGCCCCGGGTCTGCGCCGCGCCGCCCGCAAGAGCGCGGCCGTCGCCCTGTCCCTCGCCGCGCTGGCCGCCGGCGCCACGACGCTCGCCGGGCCGGCCGCGGCCCGGCCGGGGACCGCGCCGGCGGCGGCACCCGGCTGCAGCGCCGCCTACACCATCGAGCAGAAGCTCAGCACCGGCACGACCTGGCGGATGTGCTGGCGCTACGACAGCAAGGCCGGCCTCGTCCTGGAGGACGTCTCCTACCAGCCCAAGGGCGAGACCAGGCCGATCAAGGTCCTCAACAGCGTGCGGCTCGGCCAGATCCACGTTCCGTACGACGACGGGAAGCACGAGTACTACGACCTGACGGGCCAGGACTTCGCCCAGGAGTTGATGGAGCTGTCACCGGGGGAGTGCCCCGGCGGCACCATCAGGACCGTCAAGGTCCCGGACGGCGACCCGAGCCACCCGAACGTCAAGGGCCTGTGTACGACCACCCGTTCGCGTGGTCACGCCTACCGCATGCACGACCTGCTCCAGTCGGGCAGGACCTACCAGCAGCAGGGCAAGGACCTGCTCGTCTACACGGTCAACCAGGTCGGCTGGTACGAGTACATCAGCGAGTGGCGCTTCCAGGACGACGGCACGATCTCCATGAACGTGGGCGCGACCGGCAGCCTCTCCTGGGACGACTACAACGCCCAGGACGGCCGCGGCTGGCCCATCGGCAAGGGCGCCAGGGACTACTCCACCAGCCACAGCCACAACGTCTTCTGGCGGCTCGACTTCGGCCTCGACGGCTCCTCCAAGGCCAGGGTCGAGCAGTACGACTCCACCGTCAGCGCCCCCACCAGGGGCCAGGAGGGCCCGACCGCCAAGACCACCCGCACCGAGATCACCAAGGAGTTCGCGGGCGACTACCAGACCTACCGCTGGTGGCGGGTGGTCAGCGCGACCGGCAAGAACAAGGACGGGCACGCCCGTTCGTACGAGCTGGTCCCCGGGCCCACCACCAAGTACCCGGGCCGCGCCTTCACCCGGCACGACCTGTACGTGACCCAGTACGACAAGTGCGAGCTGTTCGCCAGCTACAACCCGACGTGCGCCGGCGGGCACCCGAACTCCGTCGACAAGTGGGTCAACGGCCAGACCATCACCCACCCGGTGGTCTGGATGAACGTCGGCTTCCACCACATCGCCCGGGACGAGGACCAGCAGCCCATGCCCGTGCACTGGCAGGGCTTCTCCATCGCCCCGCGCGACGTCACGGCTATGAATCCGCTCACGCCGAAGGACCTGGCATGGCAGAACGGCCACTGGGAAGAGCGTAGTTGAGCCGGGCGGCCGGGAAACCGACCTGCCCGTCCTGCTGCACCGCCGACCGCTCGCGGAGTACCCTTCCTTGATCGTTGAGACGGGAGAGGCCCGGGGGGCGGAAGGCGGTGCACGGGTGGGCTCGGGAGGGCTGGAGCTGCCTCCTGGTGACGAGGGTCACGAGGGAAACTCCACAGACGTCCCGCCCGGCGCGGTGTCCCTGGCCCGTCCGATGGACGCGGGGTCCATCGGACCGGAGCTGGACTGGGACGCCGACGCCTGGCGCGAGGTGCGCACCCGCGCCCAGCGGGCGGGCCGGGCCTACATCTGGCTGAACCTCGTCGAACAGCGGCTGCGTGCCGTCGTGGCGGCCGTACTGCGGCCCGTCTACGAACCCGTGCACGGCGACGAGTGGGTGGTGGCCGCGGCCGGCCCGGCCGGGCAGGAGTGGGTGCAGCGCGCGGTCGCCGTCCGCGAGGTCAGCCGCCGCAAGGGCTACCTGCTCGACCCGGCCGACGACAACGTGCTCAGCTTCCTCACCCTGCCGCAGCTGCGCGAGCTGGTGGTGCAGCACTGGCCCTGCTTCGAGCCGTACTTCGACGAGCGCCGCGACCTGGAACTCGCCCTGGACGAGCTGGAGGTGACGCGCAACGTCGTCTCCCGCAACCGGGCCCTGTCCGAGGCGGTCCTCGGGCAGGCCGAGCGGGCCTCGGCCCGGCTGCTGGAGATGCTCGGCGCGGGCGGGGACGTGCCCTCCGCGCGTCGGCTTCCGGTCGACGCGGTCGAGGACCTGGTGGGCGACCGGTACGCCGACGTGGTCGCGGTCCACGCCGACCGGGTGCGGCTGCTGCGCCAGTTCCCGGCCGAGGACATCTTCGGCGGCGCCCGCCGGCTCGACGCCATCGGCATCGGCCTGAACCTGCTGGTGCAGAACTTCTCCGGACGGCGCCTGCTCCGGCTCGCCGAGTCCGGCTGCCGGGTACGGCTGCTCTTCCTCAACCCCGCCTCCAGCTCGGTCAAGCGCCGCGAACGCGAACTCGGGATGAAGCGGGGCGAACTGAGCCGGTCGGTCGAGATGAACATCCTGCACATGCGCCGGGTGCGCTCCCGTCTGCGCGACCCGGGCGCGTTCGAGATCCAGGTGTACGACGAGACGCCCCGCTTCACCGCCTACCTGGTGGACGGCGACGGCGCCGACGGGATCGCCGTGACGCAGTCCTATCTGCGCGGGGCGCGGGGGATGGAGTCGCCGGTGCTGGTTCTCCGCAACGGCGGCAAGCTGGTCAGGTCCGACGATGTGGGTGAAGTCGGCCTCTTCCCGACATACCGGGAGGAGTTCGAGCTGGCGTGGGCGGATTCGCGCCCGGTGTCCTGAACCGTCCGCGGGGGGCAAGCGGAACGCGCACCTCGGATTGTCAGTGCCGCGTGCGATGGTGGGAGCCACTGGGGGAAAGCACCACCACGAAGGGGGGCCGCCCATGGGCTGGCACCGGGAGCTGCTGATCGGCTTCGACCTGGAGACGACCGGGACCGATCCGCGTGCGGCGCGCATCGTCACGGGGGCCGTGATCGAGGTCAGGGCCGGCGAGCCCATGGGACGCCGGGAATGGCTGGCCGATCCGGGTGTGGAGATCCCGGCCGACGCGGTCGCCGTCCACGGCATCAGCAACGAACGCGCGGCGGCCGAGGGCCGCCCGGCCGACCAGGTGGCCGACGCCATCGCGGACGTCCTGGTCGCCTACTGGAAGACGGGTGTCCCGGTCGTCGCCTACAACGCGGCCTTCGACCTCACCCTGCTCTCGGCCGAACTGCGGCGGTACGCACTGCCGTCGCTGACCGACCGGCTCGGCGGCACGAGCCCCGCCCCGGTCATCGACCCGTACACCATCGACCGCCGGGTCGACCGCTATCGCCGCGGCAAACGGAACCTGGAGGCGGTCTGCGCCGAGTACGGCATAGTCCTCGGCGCGGCCCACGACGCCACCGCAGACGCCCTCGCCGCGGCGCGGCTCGCCTCCGCCATAGCCGAGCGCCACCCGAAGATCGCGTCCGTGGGGCCGGCCGAGCTGCACCGGCGGCAGATCGAGTGGTACGCGGACTGGGCGGCCGACTTCCAGGCGTTCCTGCGCCGCAAGGGGGAGGCGGACGCGGTGGTCGACGGCGCCTGGCCCCTGCGGGAGCTGACCGAGGGCCAGCCCGCGTAGCGGTCCTCCGTGTCCGACGGGTCCCCTCAGAAGGGGTACCACCGCACCGTCTCGTCTCCGTCCCGCAGCGACGCCACCCGGCGTTCGAACTCGGCCAGCGCCTTCGGGTTGCCCGGGGCGTGCTGGGCCACCCAGGCGCAGCTGGCCGTCTCCCGGGCGCCCCGCAGCACCGCGCAGCCCTCCCACTCGCGCACGTCCCAGCCGTACGCCTCGGTGAAGGAGTCGTAGGCCTCGGCGGGCAGGCCGTAGCGGTCGCGGGAGAGGGCCATGACGACCAGGTCGTGCTCGCGCAGATCGGCGGAGACGGTCTCCAGGTCGACCAGGACCGGCCCGTCCGGCCCCACGTGCACATTGCGCGGCAGCGCGTCGCCGTGGATCGGCCCCGGCGTCAGACGGGGCGTCAGCGCCGCGGCCCGGTCCGCGAAACCGTCCCGGCGCGCCCGGAGGAAGGCCGCGTCCTCGGGGTCGATCGCGTCGCCCGCGAGCCGCAGCCAGCGCTCCACCCCGCCCAGCAGGTCGCGGGGCGGCAGACCGAAGGGAGGAGAGGGCAGTGCGTGCACCCGGCGCAGCAGTACGGCCAGGTCCCGCGGCTCCGCGGGCCGTACGGCATCCGGCAGCCGGTGCCACACGGTCACCGGATGGCCGTCCACCAGCAGCGGCTCCGGCCCCGCCGCCCGGACCGCCGGTACGCCGGCCCCGGCCAGCCAGCCGGCGATGGCCAGCTCGCGCTCGGCCCGCGCCAGCAGTTCGGCGTCCCGGCCCACCTTCACCACCAGATCGCCGGCCGCGAACACCGCGTTCTCCCCGAGGGCCAGGAGCCGCGCGTCCCGGGCCGGACCCGGCAGCACTCCCGCCGCGGCCAGTACGTCCCGTGCGCGTGCCTCGTCCATCCTCGTGCCTCCGTGCCGTCTTCCCGTGCCGTGCCTGTCCGGACCCCGGCCCCCGTCCTCGGCCAGTCTCGCATTCCCACAGGTCGGCCGCCGTGCGCGGGCCCTTGACGGGGTACCGGGCCTTTACGACCATGAACACGCCAACCGGCGCAGGCAAAGGGGCTGATCCCGTGGCATCAGTGGCCGAAGCGCGGACACCACCGGCATCGGCACGAGGACCGGCCGGCCGCCGGACCGCCGATCACCGCTCCTGGTTCCTGGTCCTGCCCGCCCTCGTCCCGATCCTCCTGCTGAGCGTCGGCCCGCTGCTCTACGGCATCCTGCTGGCCTTCACCGACGCCCAGTCCGGCCGGACGGCCGCCACCCGCTGGATCGGCGCCCTCAACTTCCGGGACCTGCTGCACGACACCCTCTTCTGGGAGTCGTTCCGGATCGGACTGGTCTGGGCGGCCGGCGTGACCGTGCCGCAGTTCCTGCTGGCGCTCGGCCTGGCCCTGCTGCTCGACCAGGACCTGCGCCTGCGCGGCCTGGCCCGCGCCCTCGCGATCGTGCCCTGGGCGATGCCCGAGGTCGTCGTCGGCATCATGTGGCGGCTGGTCTACAACCCGGACGCCGGTGTCCTCAACGAGACCCTGCGCGACCTCGGCCTCGGCACCGGCCGGGACTGGCTGAGCGGCCTGGCGACCGCGCTGCCCGCGGTGATCGTCGTCGGCGTCTGGGCGGGCCTGCCGCAGACCACCGTCGCGCTGCTCGCCGGACTGCAGAACGTCCCGCGCGAACTGCACGAGGCGGCGGCCGTCGACGGCGCGGGCGCCTGGCGCCGCTTCCGTGCCGTCACCTGGCCCGCGCTGCGGCCGGTGGCCCTCGCCATCACCGCGCTCAACCTCATCTGGAACCTCAACTCCTTCGCCCTGGTCTACGTGGTCACGAGCGGCGGACCCGGGGGCAGAACCCGGCTGCCGATGCTGTTCACCTACGAAGAGGCCTTCCGTTACGGCCAGTTCGGTTACGCGGCGGCGATGGGCTGCGTGCTCGTCGCGGTCGTCTCGACCCTGCTCGCGGTGTTCCTGGCCGGCCGGCTGCGGGGCGGTGACCCCGCATGAGCACCCCGCGGGCCCCGCAGACCCCGCGTACCTCGCGCACGCCACGGCCCCCGCGCACGCCACGGCCCCCGCGCACGCCACGGCCCCCGCGCACGCCACGGGCCTCGCGGACCCGCCGAGCCGCCCGCGCCGGACAGTACGCCGCCCTCCTCGGCTACCTGCTGTTCCTGGCCTTCCCCCTGCTGTGGCTGCTGTCCACCGCGCTGAAGTCCCCGCGTGAACTCGGCAGCCTGCACCCGGCCTGGATCCCGCGCGACCCCACCCTGGCCAACGTCCGGCAGGCCTTCGCCGAACAGCCGCTGGCGCGCGCCGCCCTCAACTCGCTGCTCGTGGCGTCCTGTACCGCCGCCGTCGCCGTGCTGATCGCCACCCCGATGTCCTGGGTCATGGCCCGCCACCGCACCCGGCTGGCCCGGGCCGCCACGGGGTGGGTGGTGGTCAGCCAGGCGTTCCCGTTCGTGCTGGTGATCATCCCGCTGTTCCTGGTGCTGAAGAACCTGCGGCTGATCGACTCCCTGACCGGTCTGGTGCTGGTGTACGTCGTGTGGGCGCTGCCGTTCGCACTGTGGATGCTCGTCGGCCATGTCCGGGCGGTGCCCGTCGAGTTGGAGGAGGCGGCGGCCGTCGACGGGGCCGGCCGGCTGAGAACGCTGGTGTCGGTGACGGCGCCGCTGCTCGGGCCCGGCATCGCGGCGACGGCCCTGTTCGCCTTCGTCACCGCGTGGAACGAGTTCTTCTTCGCGCTGGTGCTGCTCAAGAGTCCCGGCAAGCAGACCCTCCCGGTCGTCCTCACCCACTTCATCGGCGCGGAAGGGGTGGCCGACCTCGGGCCGCTCGCCGCCGCCGCGTTCCTCGCCACCCTGCCCTCCGTGGCCGTCTTCGCGCTCGTCCAGCGGCGGATCACGGGCGGCCTGCTCGCCGGGGCGGTGAAGAGCTGATGCGCACCACGATCGCCACCCCGGTCACCACGGCACTCGCCGCCCTCCTGCTGCTCCTCGCGGGCTGCTCCCCGGGCGGCGGCACGGGCGGCGGCCCGGTCACCCTGCGCTTCCAGTCCCTGGCCTGGCAGCAGGAGTCCGTCGCCGCCAACAAGGAGCTGGTGCGGGAGTGGAACGCGACCCACTCCGACGTCAAGGTCGAGTACGTCCAGGGAAGCTGGGACAGCGTCCACGACCAGCTGCTCACCTCCTTCGAGGGCGGCGAGGCCCCGGACGTCATCCACGACGCCTCCGACGACCTGGCCGACTTCGCCTACGGCGGCTACCTCGCCGACCTGACCGGGCTGCTGCCCGCCCGGCTCAGGTCCGGCATCCCGGAGGCCACCTGGCGTACGGCCGCCTTCGGGAACGGGGTGTACGGCGTGCCGTTCCTCCAGGAGCCCCGGGTGCTGATCGCCGACGCCGACCGGCTGCGCGCGGCGAAGGTGCGCATACCGACCCCCGAACACCCCTGGAGCTGGGCGGAGTTCCGGAAGGTGGCCGAGCGGCTGAGCGGGCCCGGGCGGTACGGCGTGGCCTGGCCGCTGAAGGAGCCCGTCTCCGCCACGCTCGACCTGTCCCTCTCGGCGGGCGGGCGGCTCTTCCACCGGGGCGCGGACGGCAAGGTCACCGTACGGTTCACGGCCCGGGACGCGGTCGTTCCGCGCACCATCCGCGACCAGGTCGCCCTCGACCGCAGCGCGCCCGCCTCGACGCTCGGCAGCGGCGGCTCGGACACCCTGCCCGGTTTCTTCGCCGGCCGGTACGCGATGGTCCCGCTGGGCTTCTCCTACCGGCAGCAGATCGTGCAGCAGGCGCCCGACGGCTTCCGCTGGACGGTGCTGCCGGCTCCGGCGGGCGCCGACGGACTCGACCAGGGCGTCAGCCCCCAAACGCTGTCCGTGTCCGCCGACTGCCCGCACAAGAAGGAGGCGGTCGCGTTCATCGACTTCCTGCTGCGGCCGCGGAACACGGTCCGCCTCGCCCTTGGCGACTGGATGCTGCCCACCGGCACCGAGGCCCTGAAGGACCCGGCCCTGCACACCGGCGAGTACGGCTGGGCCACCGGCACCGCCCTCGCGGCCCGGCTGCGCCCGGCGCCCGCCCAGTCCGTGCGCGGCTACCCGGAATGGAAGGACAAGGTGGCCACCCCGGCCTTCCAGGAGTACTACAGCGGCGCGATCGGCCTCGCCGAGCTGCGCAGACGCCTGGAGAGGGACGGCAACCTGGTCCTGGCGCGCTACCAGCGCTGAGCGGTCGTGTCCGGGAGAGAGGAGAGGGGGCGCGGCGTGCGCGGTGCGGGGGCGTGGCAGGGAGGGCGGTGCGGGGGCGGGAAAAGAATTAGACGAGACGTATCGTCTCACCTAGTCTCGGGTGCATGCCTACCGCGACCCGACCCGCCCATATCGCCATGTTCTCCATCGCCGCCCACGGCCATGTGAACCCCAGCCTGGAGGTGATCCGTGAACTCGTCACCCGTGGCCACCGTGTCACCTACGCCATCCCGCCGGCCCTCGCCGACAAGGTGGCCGCCACCGGCGCCCGGCCCGTGCCCTACACCTCCACGCTGCCCGGCCCCGACGCCGACCCCGAGGCCTGGGGGAGCATCCTGCTCGACCACGTGGAACTGTTCCTCGCCGACGCGATCCAGGCGCTCCCGCAACTGGCCGAGGCCTACGCGGACGACATCCCGGACCTCGTCCTGCACGACATCGCCTCCTATCCGGCCCGTGTCCTCGCCCACCGCTGGGGCGTCCCCGCGGTCTCCCTCTCCCCGAACCTCGTCGCCTGGGAGGGCTACGAGGAGGAGGTCGCCGAGCCCATGTGGCGGGAGCCGCGGGCTACGGAGCGCGGGCGGGCGTACTACGCCCGGTTCGAGGCGTGGCTGGCCGAGAACGGGATCACCCAGCACCCGGACACCTTCGCCGGCCACCCGGCCCGCTCCCTGGTGCTCATCCCGCGGGCGCTCCAGCCGCACGCGGACCGGGTCGACGAGCGGGTGTACAGCTTCGTCGGCGCCTGCCAGGGCGAGCGCGCCGAGGAGGGCGGCTGGCAGCGCCCCGCGGACGCGGAGAAGGTCGTGCTGGTCTCGCTCGGCTCGGCCTTCACCAACCAGCCCGCCTTCTACCGGGAGTGCGTGCGCGCCTTCGCGGACCTGCCCGGCTGGCACGTCGTCCTCCAGGTGGGCCGGCATGTGACCCGGGAGGCGCTGGGCGACGTACCGGACCAGGTCGAAGTGCACAGCTGGGTGCCGCAGTTGGCGATCCTGCGGCAGGCCGACCTGTTCGTCACGCACGCGGGCGCCGGCGGCAGCCAGGAGGGGCTGGTCACCGCCACGCCGATGATCGCCGTACCGCAGGCCGTCGACCAGTTCGGCAACGCCGACATGCTCCAGGGGCTCGGCGTGGCCCGGCACCTGCCCACCGAGGAGGCCACCGCCGAGCGGCTCCGCGAGGCCGCGCTCGCCCTGGTGGACGACCCGGAGGTGGCCCGCCGGCTCAAGGAGGTGCAGGCGCAGACGGCCCGGGAGGGCGGCACCCGGCGGGCGGCCGACCTCATCGAGGCCGAACTGTCCGTGAGCGGCGCGCGGTAGCCGTCAGCGGCACACCGCAGTACGGGGAGCGCGGCCGAGAGCGCGGCGAGGCCCGCCGGTCCACGGGGAACCGGCGGGCCCTGCGGCGGCGGGCGGAGTCAGACGGTCAGCCGCTCGCCCCGGTCGGGCGCCGGCGGCGCGGCCGGCACCGGTGCCTCGTCGTGGGTGAGGTCCGGCAGCCGGTGCAGCCACTTTCGCCGGTTCTCGGGGGCGGCGCTGGGGGGCGGGTCTCGGGGGCCGCGGTACCCGGTCCGCGACGGCCGGTGCGGGGGCCGGGCGTGTGTGCGAGGCTCGGCGGCATGCGCTACGTCATCATCGGAGCCGGCGCGGTCGGCGGTACCGTCGGCGGCCGGCTCGCCCAGGCCGGGCGCGAGGTCGTCCTCGTCGCCCGCGGCCCGCACCTGGCCGCCCTCCGCGAGCACGGGCTGCGCCTGCGGGTCCCCCAGGGGGAGTCGACGTACCGGCTGCCCGCCGTCGACGGTCCGGGCCCGCTCGGCGAACTGCGCCCCGACGACGTCCTCGTCCTCGCCGTGAAGACCCAGGACACCGTGGCCGCCCTGGACACCTGGGCCGGCGTCCCCGTCACCGGCGGCGGCATCGCGGCCGAACGGCTCCCGCTGTTCTGCCTCCAGAACGGCGTCGAGAGCGGCCGGCTGGCACTGCGCCGCTTCCGCCGCGTGTACGGCGTCTGCGTCTGGCTGCCCTCCACCTTCGTGGAACCCGGGGTCGTCTCCGCCGCCGGCACCCCGCTCACCGGCGTCCTGCACCTCGGCCGCGCCCCGCACGGCACCGACGACACCGCCCACCGGATCGCCGCCGACCTCGCGGAGGCGTACTTCGAGGTGCCGGTCGTGCCCGACGTGGCTCGCTGGCAGTACGCCAAGCTGCTCGGCAACCTCGGCAACGCGCTGGAGGCGGTGAGCGGACCGGTGGTGAGCGAGGCGGCCCAGGCCCTGTACGCGCGGGTCCGGGCGGAGGCCGAGGCGGTGCTCGACGCGGCCGGGATCGCGTACGCGGGCGCCGAGGAACAGCGCGCGGCCCGCGGCGACAAGGTCACCCTCGTCCCGCTGGACGGCGTCCCGCGCGGCGGCGGCTCCTCCTGGCAGTCCCTGGTCCGGGGCACCGGCACGATCGAGGCCGACTACCTCAACGGAGAGATCGTCCTGCTCGGCCGCTTGCACGGCGTCCCGACCCCGCTGAACGAACTGCTGCAACGCCTCGCCAACGCGTTCGCGCGTGACGGCCGGCCGGCCGGTTCGCTGCCGGTCACGGAACTGGTCCGGCTGGCCGACGACGCGGTACGGCAGGGCGGTTGAACGATGCCGTCGGCGCCCGGGGCCGGCGTACCCGCGGCGCCCGGCGGTGTGATGGCCGATAAACGCCCCTGCGGCGGGCGCGCCGCACCGCACGTGTGACACGGCGGCCCCGGCCGGCGCAGAACCAAGAGCCGCCGCGGTCCGACGTCACAGGGGAGCGCCGGACCGCGCCGGCCCTTACCACACGCCCGCCCCCCGGCGCCGTGCCTCGCCGAACCACGCGACAAGCCCGCGGAGCCGTCCCTAGGGTGAGGCGTGCGGAAGGCCTGAGGGGGACGGACGGATGAGCGTGACCGGCGGACCACTGCCGTCGCTGCCGCGGTACCGCGAGGACGGGGTGACCCGGCGCCTGAGCGTGTGCGCGTACCGCGACGACGACGTCGCCGTGTACGGCGGCCGGGTGCTCACCGGAGACCGGCCCGACGGAGTGGTCAACGCGCGCCCGTCACCCGGATGGGTGGCGATTTTCGGCCCTCTCGGCGCCCACGCCGTCGCCTGGGCGCCGATGCACCGCCCACGGGGCCCGGGACAGGGACGACATCTCCGGCCACGGCTCCCCCGAACGCACCGACACACAGGACGTAACCTCAGCGGTCCCGGCAACTTCGGCGCCTCACGGGACAGTTCTCCCGGGCCGCCCGCGCCGAAACCCCAACCCCAGCCATCCGACGGCTCCCGCGGCCCGGAACCGGGCCACCGGAGCACAAGGGAGGACAGGACATGAGCTCCTACCACTTCGGCAACGTCCACGGCCCGGCCGACTTCGGTGACCACGGGCAGACCGAGATCAACTACGCCTACCCCGATCTGCCGACCATGCTGGACCTCTCCGCGCGGCTCATCGAGACGCTGCGCGCCGAGTACCCGGAACTGGTGCGCCAGGGCGAGATCATCCAGGCCCAGTTCCAGGAGTCCGCCGAGGACGGCCTGCCGCCCAACCGGGGCCGGATCCGCTCCGCGCTCGACACCATCGCCATCGCGGCCTCCGCCGGCACCGGCAGCCTCGCCTTCACCCGGCAGTTCTTCACCGCCCTGGGCCTGTGAGCGTGCCCGCGCCACCGCCAGGGGGCGCCGGTCACGCCCCGAGGGCCGCCAGCGCGGGCCGGCAGGCACCCTCGTACCGCTGCACGAGCACCCGGGCCACCTCCGGTGCCGCGCCCAGCACCTCGCCCAGGACGTCCGCCCCGGCCGCGCCGCGCGCGATACGGTCCGGCAGGAAACCGGGTGCCAGGACGTACGGCGCCACGGCCACCCGGGCGCAGCCGAGCGCACGCAGCTCCCGCACCGCGTCCTCGGTACGGGGAAGGGATGCGGAGGCGAACGCAGGCCGCACGGCGCACCAACCGGTGTGCCACCACTCCCGCGCGATGTCGGCGATCACTGCGATCGCCTCCGGGTCGGAGGACCCCGCCGAGGCCAGCACGACCCCGGTCGAGGACTTGTCGGCGGGCGACAACCCCGCCTCGTACAGCCGCCGTTCGAGAGCGGACACCAGCAGCGGCGACGGGCCGAGCACCTCCGCCTGGCGGATCCGCAGCCGCGCCGGCGCGTCCCGCAGCACGGCCGGGATGTCCGCCTTCGCGTGGAACGCGCGGGTCAGCAGCAGCGGGAGGGCCACGACGTCACGGACCCCCTCCGCCGCCAGCGACTCCAGCACCCCGTGCACGGACGGGACGTTGAAGTCCAGGAAGCCGGTCTCCACCCGCACGTCCGGGCGCAGCGAACGCACCCGGCGTACGAGAGCGTGCACCGTCGCGGCATGGCGCGGATCGCGGCTGCCGTGGGCGATGACGACGAGGACGGGACGGACCGGCTTCACAGGGCGCACGTCAATCAGCTCTTCACCAGCAGGCCGCGGCTGCGCAGCACCCACCGCTCCAGCGGGCTGAAGATCAGCAGGTCGATCGCTATGCCGACGAACAGGATGAGCAGGATCGCCAGGAAGACCGTCGCCATGCTGCTGTTGGTGCGGCCCACCTCCAGCAGCTGGCCCAGGCCCATGCCCATGTCCGGCGACTGGGCGATGATCTCGGCGGCCATCAGCGAACGCCAGGAGAACGCCCAGCCCTGCTTCAGACCGGCCACATAGCCGGGCAGCGCCGCCGGCATCACGATGTGCCAGGTGCCGCGCAGCCCGGTCGCGCCCAGCGTGCGGCCCGCGCGCAGGAACAGCGGGGGCACCTGGTCGACGCCCGACACCAGGCCGTTGGCGATCGAGGGGACGGCACCGAGCAGGATCACGGTGAACATCACCGAGTTGTCCAGCCCCAGCCAGATCACCGCCGGCGCGACCCAGGCCACCGAGGGCAGCGACTGCAGACCGGACAGGATCGGGCCGAACGCCGCACGCACGAACCGCACCCGCGCCACCAGCAGGCCCAGCGGCGTACCGATGGCCAGCGCGAGCAGGAAGCCCAGCAGACCGCGCGAGACGCTGCCCCAGATGTAGTCGAGCAGGGTCCCCTTCAGCCACTGGTCCTCGACCTCGGCCCACACGTCCCCGGGCGAGGGCAGCTTCGAGGGGTCGTCGACGACCGGATACAGCAGGCTCCAGGCCACCAGCACCACCGCGACGGCGATGATCGGTGGCAGGATCTTGTGACGGAAGGTCTGGCTGAAGGGCGCCCGGCCGCCGGCCGTGGTCTCCAGCGCGTCGAGGCCCGCCTCGACGCTCCCGGCGTCCTGGGCCGGCGTCGTCTCAGTGCTGGCCATGACGGCGGATCTCCCCACGCAGTACATCGGTGATCTCAAGGGACAGTTCGGCCACGGGCGCGTCCTCGATGCGCCGCGGCTGCGGGATGTCGACCGTCCACTCCCGCGCGATCCGGCCCGGGCGCGACGACAGCAGCACCACCCGCTGGGCGAGCCGCACCGCCTCGCGCACGTTGTGCGTGACGAAGAGGACGGACACGCCCGTCTCCGCCCAGATACGGGTCAGTTCGTCGTGCAGCACGTCCCGCGTGATGGCGTCCAGCGCCGCGAACGGCTCGTCCATCAGCAGCAGGTTGCTCTCCTGGGCGAGCGCCCGGGCCAGCGCCACACGCTGGCGCATACCGCCCGACAGCTCGTGCACCCGCTTGCCGTACGCGCCCTTGAGCCGGACCAGTTCGAGCAGCTCCTCGGCCCTGCCACGGCGGTCGTTCTTCGCGACCCCCCTGAGCTTGAGGGCCAGTTCGATGTTCTTGCCCGCGGTCAGCCACGGGAAGAGGGCGTGCTCCTGGAACATCAGGGCGGGGCGGCCGTCCGTCGCGATGGAGCCGACGGTCGGCCGGTCCAGGCCCGCGACCAGGTTGAGCAGGGTGGACTTGCCGCAGCCCGAGGCCCCCAGGAGGGTGACGAACTCGCCGGGCGCGACATCGATGCTGATGTCGTCCAGGACGAGCTGCTGCCCGCCCGGTCCTGCGAAGGACTTCGAGACGTGCTCGAGACGGGCGGCGTAGTCCACCGACTCCGCGGCCTCGGCGAAGGTCGTTGCCATGGTCGTCACCTCCTGGGAACTCGTCGGGCGGGGATCAGCTGACGCCGAGACCGGCGTCGGCGACCGGGTGCGCGCCCTCGGCCTTGAGGACCTTGTTGAGGAGCGTGAGGTCGTAGATCCCCTTCAGGTCCGGCTTCTGCAGCAGGCCGGCCTTGACCGCGTGCTCCGCCTCGGTGTTCAGGGTGGCGGCCAGCGGGTCGTCGGTGAACTGGATGGACTTCCACGCCGGATCCAGGACCTTGGCCGGCAGCGCCTTGCCCGAGTCCGCCTCGAGCTGCTTGTTCGCCACGGCCTTCGCCTGGCCGGGGTTGGCGTTGATCCACTTGTTGGCCTCGACCGAGGCCTTCAGCACGGCCTCGACCGCCTTCGGGTGCTCCTTGAGGAACGCCTGGCGCACGATGATGTTCGTGATCACGAACTTCTTGTCCGGCCACAGGGAGGCCTCGTCCAGCAGCACCTTGCCGCCCTCGGCGACCAGCTTGGACGCGGTCGGCTCCGGCACCCATGCGCCGTCGATCGCACCGGACCTGTAGGCGTCCGGGGTGATCTTGTTGTCGGTGCGGACCACCGACACATCGCCCTTACCGGTGTTCGCGTCCACCTTCCAGCCCTGGTCGGCGATCCAGTTGAGGAACGCCACGTCCTGCGTGTTGCCGAGCTGCGGCGTCGCGATCTTCTTGCCCTTGACGTCCTTCAGGGACGTGATCTTCTTCGGGTCGACGACGAGCTTCACGCCACCGGAGGCCGAACCGCCGATGATCCTCAGGCCCTTGCCGGCGGACTTGACGTACCCGTTGATCGACGGGGAGGGGCCGATCCAACCGATGTCGATGGAGCCCGAGTTGAGCGCCTCGATCTCCGAGGGGCCGGCGTTGAAGATCTGGTAGTCCGCCTTGGTGGCGCCCAGTTCCTTCTGGAACAGGCCCTGCTGGCGGGCGACGAGCGCGGTGCCGTGGGTCAGGTTCCCGAAGTAGCCGATCTTGACGGACCCGAGACCGTCGATCTTGGACGACCCGGCGGCCACCTTCTCCTTGGCGTTGTCGGTCGTGGACTTGGACCCGTAGCCGCAGGCGGCGAGCGTGAGCAGGGGGAGTGCGGCTGCCACGGCGACGCCGCGGCGGAGGAACGATGAGCGGATGGCAGGCACGGGAGGGTTTCCTCTCGTTGGCCCGGCGGTCACGGGCTTTCAGGTCGTGGCCGGGAGTTCGGCAAAGGGTCTTCGTCTCGTCCGGGACGTCGGGTGGGGGGACGGGGCGCGCAAGCGGTGCGCGTACGTCAGCGCACACATCGCGCCACTCCGCCCTGCCCGCTGCCGAGGGCGCCGCTGCCGATGCGGCCGCCCTCCTTGGCGAACGTCGAGTAGAAGTCCGGGGAGTTCATGCTCAGAAGTCCCAGCCGTCGTCGTCGGCCTCGTCCTTGACCGGCTCGGGCGCGGCGAACGACTCGCCGACCATGCCGGCGGTGAGCGTGGTGCCGTCCGAGGGGTCGATCAGGATGAACGAGCCCGTGCGGCGCGAGTCGGCGTAGGCGTCGACCGGCAGCGGCTCGGCGGTACGGATCTTCACCCGGCCGATGTCGTTGGCGACGAGCTGTCCCGGATGCGGGTGCAGGGACAGGTCGTCCAGCGTCAGCCGGGACGGGATGTCCTTCACGATCGCCTTGACCGTGCGCGTGCCGTGCTTGAGCAGCACCCGGTGGCCGACCGTCAGCGGGGCGTCGGCGACATGGCAGACGGTCGCCTCCACGTCCTGGGTGGTGGCCGGCGCGTCCTTCGTCGGCACGATCAGGTCACCGCGGGAGACGTCGATGTCGTCCGCCAGCAGCACGGTCACCGACTGCGTCGTCCAGGCCGCGTCGACCGGCTCGCCCAGCAGGTCGATACCGGTGATCGTCGTCGTACGGCCGGACGGCAGGACGGTGACCGGCTCGCCCACCCGGAACGTGCCGGCCGCGATCTGGCCCGCGTAGCCCCGGTAGTCCGGGTGCTCGGAGGTCCCCGGCCGGATCACGTACTGCACGGGCAGCCGCGCGTGGCAGTGCGCCAGGTCGTGGCTGACCGGCACGGTCTCCAGGTGCTCCAGCACGGTCGGGCCGCCGTACCAGTCCATGTGCGCGGACGGCTCCACCACGTTGTCGCCGGCCAGCGCCGAGATCGGGATCGCGGTCACGTCGGGGACGCCCAGCTCGGTGGCGTACGCCGTGAACTCCTCGGCGATCGCCGCGAACACGGACTCCTCGTAGCCGACCAGATCCATCTTGTTGACGGCGAGCACCACGTGCGGGACGCGCAGGAGGGCGGCGATGGCCGCGTGCCGGCGGGTCTGCTCGACCACACCGTTGCGGGCGTCGACCAGGATCACCGTCAGCTCGGCCGTGGAGGCACCCGTCACCATGTTGCGGGTGTACTGCACGTGACCGGGCGTGTCGGCGAGGATGAACCGGCGCCTGGGGGTGGCGAAGTAGCGGTAGGCGACGTCGATGGTGATGCCCTGCTCCCGCTCGGCGCGCAGGCCGTCGGTGAGCAGCGCGAGGTCCGGGCCCTCCTGGCCGCGGCTCGCGGAGACCCGCTCCACGGCCTCCAGCTGGTCGGTGAGGACCGACTTGGAGTCGTGCAGCAGCCGTCCGACGAGCGTGGACTTGCCGTCGTCCACGGAGCCGGCGGTGGCGAACCGCAGCAGAGTGGTGGCCGAGAGCGCCTCGGTCGTGGTCGTGCTCATGCTTAGAAGTACCCCTCGCGCTTGCGGTCTTCCATCGCGGCCTCGGACATCTTGTCGTCGGCGCGGGTCGCGCCCCGCTCGGTCAGCCGGGACGCGGCGATCTCGGTGATCACGGCGTCCAGCGTGGTGGCGTCGGAGTCGACGGCACCGGTGCAGGACATGTCGCCCACCGTCCGGTACCGCACGAGCCTCTTCTCGACCCTCTCGCCGTCCTTCGGGCCGCCCCACTCGCCGGCGGTCAGCCACATGCCGCCCCGGGCGAACACCTCGCGCTCGTGCGCGAAGTAGATCTGCGGCAGCTCGATGCCCTCGCGGGCGATGTACTGCCACACGTCCAGCTCGGTCCAGTTGGACAGCGGGAACACCCGGACGTGCTCGCCGGGTGCGTGCCGGCCGTTGTACAGGTTCCACAGCTCGGGGCGCTGCCGGCGCGGGTCCCACTGGGAGAACTCGTCCCGCAGCGAGAACACGCGCTCCTTGGCCCGGGCCTTCTCCTCGTCGCGGCGGCCGCCGCCGAAGACCGCGTCGAACCTCTCCGACTGGATCTTCTCGGTGAGCGGGAGGGTCTGGAGCGGGTTGCGGGTGCCGTCGGGACGCTCCTTGAGCACACCGCGGTCGATGTAGTCCTGGACGGAGGCCACATGGAGACGCAGCCCATGTGCGGCCACCACACGGTCCCGGTACTCGAGGACTTCCGGGAAGTTGTGTCCCGTGTCCACATGCAGCAGGGAGAAGGGAATCCCGGCCGGCGCGAACGCCTTCAGCGCGAGGTGCAGCATGACGATGGAGTCCTTGCCACCGGAGAACAGGATCACCGGGTTCTCGAACTCGCCCGCCACCTCGCGGAAGATGTGCACCGCCTCGGACTCCAGCGCGTCCAGGTGCGACAGGGCGTACGGGCTCGCCGTACCGCCGTCCACCTTGGCGACCGTGGTCATGCCAGTCCCCTCTCGCTCAGCAGCGCGTACACCGACCCGGCGGACTCCGGCACCGTCTGGTGCTGCGACTCGATCCGCAGGTCGGGCGCCTGAGGCTCCTCGTACGGGTCGTCGACCCCGGTGAGCCCGGTCAGCTCGCCCGACGCCTGCTTGGCGTACAGGCCCTTCACATCGCGCACGCTGCACACCTCGACCGGGGTCGCCACATGGACCTCCAGGTACGGCGTGCCGTTCGCCTCGTGCCGCTCGCGTACGGCGTCCCGGCTGTCGCCGTACGGCGCGATCACCGGCACCAGCGCCTTGACGCCGTTACGGGCCAGCAGTTCGGCGACGAAGCCGATGCGCTGCACGTTGGTGTGCCGGTCCTGGCGGGAAAAGCCGAGACCCGCCGAGATGAACTCGCGGATCTCGTCGCCGTCGAGCACCTCGACACGGTGGCCCTCGGCACGCAGCCGGTTCGCCAGCTCGTACGCGATGGTGGTCTTGCCGGCGCTCGGCAGACCCGTGAGCCAGACGGTGGCTCCGGTCGTCACGTGGTTCTCCTGGATCGCAGTGGTCGTGTCGGGCACGGACGCGGACGCGGACGACGGGTCCGTCGCGGTGGGCGCCGTCATCCGTGCAGCCCGCACTCGGTCTTGGCGCGGCCCGCCCAGCGGCCCGCCCGCGCGTCCTCGCCCTCCAGCACCCTGCGGGTGCAGGGGGCGCAGCCGACGGAGGCGTAGCCGTCCATCAGCAACGGGTTGGTGAGCACGCCGTGTTCGGTGACGTACGCGTCCACGTCGTCCTGGGTCCAGCGGGCGATCGGCGAGATCTTGACCTTCTGCCGCTTCTCGTCCCAGCCGACGACCGGGGTGTTCGCCCGGGTCGGGGACTCGTCGCGGCGCAGGCCCGTCGCCCACGCCTGGTAGTCCTTCAGGCCCTCCTCCAGCGGCCGCACCTTGCGCAGTCGGCAGCACAGGTCGGGGTCGCGGTCGTGCAGCCTCGGGCCGTACTCCGCGTCCTGCTCGGCGACCGTCTGCTTCGGCGTGAGGGTGATGACGTTGACGTCCATCACGGCCTCCACGGCGTCCCGGGTGCCGATGGTCTCCGGGAAGTGGTAGCCGGTGTCGAGGAAGACGACGTCCACGCCCTTCAGCACACGCGACGCCAGATGGGCGACCACGGCGTCCTCCATGGAGGAGGTGACGCAGAACTTCTTCCCGAAGGTGTCCACCGCCCACCGGAGGATGTCCAGCGCGGAGGCGTCCTCCAGGTCACGGCCCGCCTGCTCGGCGAGTGCCTTCAACTCGTCGGTCGTACGCTCCTGCCGAGCCGTCGTCATATCCGGTCATCCCCTCCGTTGTCGGCTCGCTGCAGCCCCCGGGCGAGCAGCCCGAGGAACTTCAGCCGGAATGCGCGGTTGCACGCCCCGCACTCCCAGGCGCCGTGGTCCTGCTCGTGCGGACGCAGGTCCTCGTCACCGCAGTAGGGGCAGTAGAAGGGTGCGGCCCGCTCGGTCACGACAGGGCCTCCTCGGAAGCCCGGGAAGCCCAGGTCGCGAACCGTTCGCCGGCCTCGCGTTCCGCCTGGAAGCGCTTCAGTACCCGCTCGATGTAGTCGGGCAGCTCGTCCGACGTCACCTTCAGGCCGCGCACCTTGCGGCCGAAGCCGGGCTCCAGGCCGAGCGCGCCGCCGAGGTGGACCTGGTAGCCCTCGACCTGCTCGCCCTGGTCGTTCAGGACCAGCTGGCCCTTGAGTCCGATGTCCGCGACCTGGATGCGGGCGCATGCGTTCGGGCAGCCGTTGAGGTTGATGGTGATCGGCTCCTCGAAGTCCGGCAGCCGGCGCTCCAGTTCGTCGATCAGCTGCGCGCCGCGCTGCTTGGTCTCCACGATGGCGAGCTTGCAGAACTCGATGCCGGTGCAGGCCATGGTGCCGCGCCGGAAGGTGGACGGCCGGGCGGTGAGGTCCAGCGCCTCCAGGCCCTCCACCAGCGAGTCGACCCTGTCCTGCGCCACGTCCAGGATGATCATCTTCTGCTCGACGGTGGTGCGGACCCGGCCCGAGCCGTGCGCCTCGGCGAGGTCGGCGACCTTCGTCAGCGTGGCCCCGTCGACCCGCCCGACGCGCGGCGCGAAACCGACGTAGAACCGGCCGTCCCGCTGCCGGTGCACACCGATGTGGTCCCGCCACTGCTGCACCGGCTGTTCGGGAGCGGGCCCGTCGACCAGCTTGCGCCGCAGGTACTCGTCCTCCAGTACCTGCCGGAACTTCTCCGCGCCCCAGTCGGCGACCAGGAACTTCAGCCGGGCGCGGTTGCGCAGCCGGCGGTAGCCGTAGTCGCGGAAGATCGAGATGACGCCCTCGTAGACGTCCGGTACCTCGTCGAGGGGCACCCAGGCGCCGAGCCGCACGCCCAGCTTGGGGTTGGTGGACAGACCGCCGCCGACCCACACGTCGAAGCCCGGGCCGTGCTCGGGGTGGCGTACGCCGACGAACGCGACGTCGTTGATCTCGTGCACCACGTCCAGCAGCGGCGAACCCGAGATGGCCGTCTTGAACTTGCGGGGGAGGTTGGAGTACGCCTTGTTGTTCAGGACGCGGCGCTTCATCTCCTCCAGCGCCGGCGTGGCGTCGATGATCTCGTCCTCGGCGATGCCCGCCACCGGGGAGCCGATCATCACACGCGGGGTGTCACCGCAGGCGGTGACCGTGGACAGGCCCACGCCCTCCAGCCGGTTCCAGATCTCGGGCACGTCCTCGATCCGGATCCAGTGGTACTGGACGTTCTGCCGGTCGGTGATGTCCGCCGTACCGCGCGCGAACTCCTGCGAGACCTCGCCGATCACCCGCAGCTGCCGTGTGGTGAGCGCTCCGCCGTCGATGCGCACCCGCAGCATGAAGTACTCGTCGTCCAGCTCCTCCGGCTCCAGGATCGCGGTCTTGCCGCCGTCGATCCCGGGCTTGCGCTGGGTGTACAGCCCCCACCAGCGCATCCGGCCGCGCAGGTCGCTCGGGTCGATCGAGTCGAAGCCGCGCTTGGAGTAGATCGTCTCAATGCGTGTCCGCACATTGAGACCGTCGTCGTCCTTCTTGACCTGCTCGTTGCCGTTGAGGGGGGTGAGATGGCCGACGGCCCACTGGCCCTCACCGCGGTGACGGCTCACCTTGCGGCGGGGCGCGGAGGCGGCGGGGTTCTGTGGGGTGGCGGCCATGGTTGTACGTCCTTCGGGACAGACGGGAAAACGGCTCTGACCTGCGCGTACGTGCGCGTGCGGGCATGGGTGCGCGCCATTGCGCAAGCGGGATCAGGTGCGGGGAGGAGCGGCGGTGCTGGGGCGTCAGCTCGCCGGACAGATGGCGCTGGACATGCGGCCGAGGTCGACGTGCCGCCGACTCACCAAGGCAATTCCAGTTCCAGGCATGACGGAAGCGTGTCACGGCGATCTGGACACAGTCCAGCTTCGTCCAACATCCGGACACCCTGGTCTCGAAATACGGGAAAGGGGTGTCGTCGCTCACATGCGCTGTCGGAAGGCTTGTCCCGCCAGGTCAGGCGGGGTAGGCCCCGGGCCACGGCCCCGGTGTGGCCACGTCCGGTTCCAGCTCCACCCTGGTGTCGAACAGCTTGAAGCCCCGCCGCTGGTAGTTGTCCATCGCGAAGGGGCCGTCCTTGCTGCACGTGTGCAGCCACACGCGTTTGGTCGGCGTCCGTGCCGGCCACCGCTCGGCCAGGTCCCAGGCGCGGGCCGTACCGTACGCCAGCAGGTGCCCGCCGATGCGCCGGCCGCGGAAGGCGGGGAGCAGCCCGAAGTAGACGATCTCGACCACGCCCTCGTCCTGCGGCTCCAGTTCCACGAAACCCGCCGGGGTGCCGCGGTCGTAGGCCACCCAGGTCTCCACGCCGGGCCGCTCCAGGTACTCCCGCCACCGCGCGTACGTCCAGCCCAGCCGGTCGGTCCACCGGATGTCACCGCCGACCGAGGCGTACAGGAAGCGGCTGAACTCGGGGGAGGGCACCTCGGCGCGGACGATCCGGACGTCGCCGTCGGGGGCGGCGGCGGGCAGGAGATCGGCCGGGCTGGTCTGCTCCAGGGACCAGGTGGTGACAGGAACGCTGCTCATGCGGGTCAGGGAACCATCCCGCGACCCGGTCTGTCGATCGGCGTCACCGGCTGACCCCCGGCCCGCCGGGCGCGGGGGTCAGCCCACCGCGTGGTCGAGGTCGGCCAGCGGCAGCGCGAACAGCATCCGGTCGGACAGCGACCACACCTCGCCGGTCGCCTGCCAGTAGGACAGGGAGCCCGCGTTCCGCGCCCAGCAGCGGTCCGAGGCGTCGGCGCCGCACCGGGCCGCCCGGGCCCCCGCGCTGTCCTGCCGCCACAGGCCGCCGTGCCCGTCCTGCGCATCGGGCAGCCGTCCCACATACCAGGACGACCGGTCCGCCCCCGCCTTCCGGTACGACAGCACGCCCCGGATCCCGGTCGCCCGGGTCCGGTACGCCTCCACCGCGTCCGCCCGGCCCCGGGCGTCCGTGGCGAGCAGTCCGGTGCGCGCCGGGTCGGTGCTGAAGGCGTACCGCCACAGCCGGGCGCGCCGGTCGCCGCCGGGCGGGGTCCACTCCGCGGCGACCAGGCTGTCGGGCGCGGTACCCCGGTCCAGGGCCAGCGCGCCGGGGCAGGGCGGGCCGGCGGGGGTGCAGCGGCCGGCGGCGAAGCGGTAGGAGCCGACCGCGGGCAGGACGAAGCGGTAGCCGTCGGCGGACCAGCCGCCGGGCACCCGGCCGATCGCGGGAGCGTCGACGGTGGTGCGCTGGATGCGGTCCAGGTCGTAGACGTAGAGCGCGTCGGCACTGCCGGACGCGGTGGTGACCAGCAGCTTGTTCTCGTACCAGACCATCCCGGAGATCCCGGAGGCCAGGCCCCGGTAGTCCCGGCCGCCGTCGACCGGGACCACCAGCAGCGCCCAGCGGTAGGCGGGGTGCGCGGGGTCGTCCGCGTCGACGAAGGCGACCCGGGCCAGGCCCCGCTCGGCGGGGCGGCCGGCGGTGGTGCTGTGGGTCCAGCCGGCCAGGACCACCCGGTGGGTGCCCCAGACGCCGTCGTCGTCGGCGTCCCCGGAGGTGGTGACCGACGCCGGCCGCCAGGTGTTGACGGCCGTGTCGGCCGGGTCCCAGCAGTAGGCGCGGGCGGCGGCCGGGGTGACGGGCAGGGACGCGCGGTCGCCGGAGGAGCAGTCGGGAGCCTCGCGCAGTACGCGGTCGGCGCTGTCCAGCACGTCGTCCACGCCGACCGGGCGGCCCATCGCGGCGGCGAGCCGGTCCAGCGTCCGGGCGGGGACCAGGTGCTCCTGGAGCCGGAGCGGGCCGGTGTCCGCGGGGGAGGTCAGCGGCTTCAGCGCGCCCGGGCCGTCACCGACCTCGGCCTGGGAGGCGCTGATCAGAGTGGCGGCGGCGGTGAGGGCCAGCGCCGTACCGGTCAGGACGGCGCGCAGTGCCGTGCCCCGTCTGCGCCGGCGGTGTCTGCCGCGATGCTTCATCTCTCCTCCAAGGGCGGGCCAACTGCGCCTCACGATCCGTACGTTGATCCGAGGAACAGGTGGGGAGGCCCGTACGGGATGCTACGGCAGGAACGGGCCGGGCAGGGCGAAGTCCGCGCAGATCGGCCGAGGGAGCACGGACCGGATCCGGGCCGGACGGACGGCCGTTCACGCCGGGCGGGACCCGTTGCGGCCCTCGTGCGTGGCATTCCGCTTCCGGGCCACCGCCGGTGCCGTCGACTGGGGGAGCAGGGCGGACGGATTTTCCGGAAGGATCACATCCACTTCCGTATCGTCGCAGAAACGATACGGCCGATGGTGCAGGAGTTCCCCGAGGTACCGCCGGATCCTCGACATCTCGGCCCGCACGGTCACCGTCCGCGACGGATCACCGAACAGGTCCTCCGCCAGCTCCGCCGCCCCGCGCCCGGCCCGGTGCTCGGCGAGCAGGAACAGCAACTCCGCGTGTCGCGGACTGAGTTCCCGGGACCAGGAGGCCGCCGATGCCGTGACCTCCACCGTGCACCGGGCCGCCCGGGAGACGTCCAGCACGATCCGGCGGACGGCACCGGCCTGTGCCTCGTCGTCCGCCCGCAGCAACCAGCCTCCGGCCAGTGGCTCCACCGCGCAGGACCCGAGCGAGGGCAGCCACCGGCGGCCCGGCGCCAGCGACTTGGGCAGCGCCACCCGCCGCACGTACGGCATCCCCGTCACGGCCGCCGCCCAGCCGTCGCGGTCCACCGCCAGCGCCCGCCCGGACAGCCGGGCCAGCACCGGCGCCGCCACCGCCCGCAGCCCCTCCAACGAGGCCTGGTGCAGCTCCCGCAGCCGGGCCTCGGCCAGCTTGGCCACCGAGTCCACCCAGGCCAGGGTGGCCGGATGCATGGTCTCCAACGGGCCGCTGACGTCCACCACCCCGAGCAGCCGGCCGTCCCGCGGGTCGGTGATCGGCGCGCCCGAACACGTCCAGGTGGCGTGCGACCGTACGAAGTGCTCGGCGGCGAACACCTGCACCGGCCGCCGCACCACCGCCGGGGTGCCCACCCCGTTGGTGCCGACGACGTCTTCCCGCCAGTCCGCACCGAGTTCGAAACCGAGCCCGTCGGCCTTGCGGAGCACCGCCGCCGACCCCTCCCGCCACAGCACCCGCCCGTCGGCGTCCGCCACCACCATGATGTGCTGCGCGACGTCCGCGACCGAGAGCAGCCCCTCGCGCAACACCGGCAGCACGTGCCGCAGCGGGGACTCCTCCCGCCGGCGCCGCACCTCGTCGGACGGCAACAGGCCGGAGCGGAAGTCGTGTTCGGGATCGACACCGCTGCGCAGCATCCGCCCCCAGGACTGCTCGATCACCGGGCGGGGCGCGATCCGCGCACGCTGCCCGGCGAGCGTGGCCTCACGCATCTCGTTCAGGACCCGCGCCGCCTGTGCCGCGTCCACGGCGGCCAAGCGCGCCACGTTCATCGGCGGGTTCACCACTGCGGTCCTCCGGGAAGGGGCGTCGAACACACTTGTCAAGCCGTCCGGGCGGCGGTTTCCGGTCCGGCTGTGCCTCTCATACTGCCGCTCCGGGCATGGCGGAGGCACACACTCCGCGCATGTGCCCCCATAAGTTGCAACCCCCTGCAACCCTGGTGGACCGCCGAGCGGTGGCTGAGACTTGACCACGACGCACTGCGCGTCCGCGGGCTCAACGGGCCCCGACGGTGGGGGTGGTGCCGTGTCGGCGCGGCACCACCCCTTGCCGTCCGGCGGTCCGGCGCATTCGCGGGCCGCGGGACAGGGTGCGGATCGGCGTGCGGTGGCGTCCGCGGGTGTTCGCGGCTGGGCGCGCAGTTCCCCGCGCCCCTGGGTGGGTGATCGCGTCCGGGACTGGAAGTTTCGGCCTAGAAGTCAGGCCTCGCCCGGTCGACCACCGATGCCAGGTTCAGGCCTGCCGGCAGGGTGCCGAAGGAGGCACCGCGGTCACCGGTCAGGCGGGAGGCGCAGAAGGCGTCGGCCACCTCCGGCGGGGCGTGCCGGACCAGCAGGGAGCCCTGGAGGACCAGTGCGAGCCGCTCCACCACGCGGCGGGCCCGGCCCTCGATGCCGTCCAGGTCGGCGAGTTCGGTGAACAGGTCCTTCACCGCGCGGTCCAGCCGGTGGTCGGCGCCGTGCGCGCGGCCGATCTCGGTGAGGCACGCGTCCAGCGCGTCGGGCTCCCGCTGCAGCGCCCGGAGCACGTCCAGCGCCTGCACGTTCCCGGCGCCCTCCCAGATGGAGTTCAGCGGCGACTCCCGCACCAGCCGGGGCAGGCCGGACTCCTCCACGTACCCGTTGCCGCCCAGGCACTCGGCTGCCTCCACCACCACCGGCGTACAGCGCTTGGTGATCCAGTACTTGGCCGCCGGCACCGCGAGCCGCAGGAAGGCCCGCTCCCGCTCCCCGCCGTCGTCCCAGGCCGCGGCGAGCCGCAGCGCGAGCGCTGTCGCCGCCTCCGACTCCAGCGCGAGGTCGGCGAGGACGTTGCGCATCAGCGGCTTGTCCACCAGCTTCCCGCCGAACGCCTCCCGGTACGCGCAGTGGTGCACGGCCTGCGCCACCGCCTGCCGCATCAGGCCCGCCGAACCGAGCGCGCAGTCCAGCCGGGTCGCGGCGACCATCCCGATGATCGTGCGCACCCCGCGGCCCTCCTCGCCGACCCGGCGCGCCCAGGTGCCGGCGAACTCCACCTCGGCGGAGGCGTTCGCGCGGTTGCCCAGCTTGTCCTTCAGCCGCTGGATCAGGAAGACGTTGCGGCCGCCGTCGGGCAGGACCCGCGGCACCAGGAAGCAGGTCAGCCCGCCGGGGGCCTGCGCCAGCACCAGGAACGCGTCCGACATGGGCGCCGAGCAGAACCACTTGTGTCCTGTCAGCACATAGGTACCGGGCTCCGTGAGGGGCCGCGCCACCGTGGTGTTCGCGCGGACGTCGCTGCCGCCCTGCTTCTCGGTCATGCCCATCCCGAACAGCGCCCCGGGTTTCCGTCCGGCGGGCCGCAGCTCCCGGTCGTAGACCGTGGACGTCAGCCGGGGCTCCCACTCGGCGGCCAGCTCGGCGTCGGCGCGCAGCGCGGGCACGGCCGCGTGCGTCATCGACAGCGGGCAGCAGGTGCCCGCCTCCACCTGCGTCCAGACCAGGAACCCGGCCGCCCGGCGGACATGCCCCGCCGGCCGCGTCCAGGCGCCGGTCAGACCGGCCGAGACACCCTTGCCGAGGAGGCGGTGCCAGGCCGGGTGGAACTCGACCTCGTCGATCCGGTGGCCGTACCGGTCGTGGCTGCGCAGCCGGGGCGGGTTCTCGTCCGCCTGCACCGCCCACTCGTGCAGCTGTGCGGAGCCGGCGGCCCGGCCGAGCGCGGACAGCTCGGCGCGCACCTCGTCCAGGACGTCCGCGGCCGTGTAGCGGTCGACGGCCTCGGCGAGGGCCCGGTCGGCGGTGAAGACGTCGTAGCCGAACAGCGGGGGCGGCTGGTTCGTCACGGTGTGCGTGGAGGTGCCTGCCATGGTGGGGAACCTACCCGGGAAGGCGGCGGTGATGACCTCCGGAGTGGCACAGCGCCGGGAACCGGACGGGGCGCACCCTTGATCGCCCCCGGAAGGTGAGCACGGCCCGGCATGACGGATACCGTTAGGACGTGCAGCCAGCAAGTGAACCCCCCGAGCAGCCGGCCGGTCGGCTCCACCGGGCCAGAGCCCTGTACCGGAACGTCTCCAAGCGCAGGACCGCCTGGCTGCTGCTCAAGGACACCGTCAACTCCTGCATGGAGTACCGCATCCTGGGCCTGGCGGCCGAGGCGGCGTTCTTCACGCTGCTGTCCGTGCCGCCGCTGCTGCTGAGCCTGATCGGACTGCTCGGCTACGTCGACGACTGGACCGGCGCCGACACCATCCACAGCCTGGAGACCAACCTCCTGGCCGCCTCCCGCACGGTCCTGTCCGACAAGGGCGTCAAGGAGATCGCCGAGCCGATCCTGCACGACGTGATGAAGGGCGGCCGGCCCGACGTCATCTCCATCGGCTTCCTGTTCGCCCTGTGGTCGGGTTCCCGCGCGGTGAACGTCTTCATCGACACCATCACCGTCATGTACGGCCTGGACGGCGTCCGGGGCATCGTCAAGACCCGGATCATGGCGTTCCTGCTGTTCATCGTGGCCCTGCTGATCGGCTCGGTGGCGCTGCCGCTGATGGTGGCCGGACCGGACGCGGTGGTGCGGATCCTGCCCTGGTCGGAGACGCTCGTCCAGGTCCTGTACTGGCCGGTCGTGATCGTCCTGTCCATCGTCTTCCTGACGACCCTCTACCACGTGTCCGTACCGGTCCGCTCCCCGTGGATCGAGGACGTGCCCGGCGCCCTGGTCGCCCTCGCCATGTGGGTCCTGGGCAGCTTCCTGCTGCGCATCTACCTCACCAGCACCATCGAGGGCGCCACCATCTACGGCTCCCTCGCCGCCGCCGTCGCCGTCCTGCTGTGGATCGGGGTGTCCGCGTTCGCCGTGCTGGTCGGCGCGGCGGTTAACGCCGCCATCGACCGGGTCTGGCCCGCCGCGGCCACGGCCGCCGCGCGCGAGGCCAACGAGCGGATGCGCCGTGCGCAGGTCGCCGACTACGTCGCCCGTGCCGCGGCGGCCCGCGAGATCGACCCCGACGACCCCGACATGCCCTCGGAGTTCCCCGAACGCTGGTCCCGCTTCCTGCCCCCGGAGGACGTGACGGCCCGCCTGCGCACCCATGCGAAGAACCCGCACCACGCCCACAAGGGACACGGGGGTCACGGGAGTCACAACGGCAACGGCGGCGACGGCGGGGTACATCCGGTGCGGTGACGTCGTGGCCGACGGCTACGGCTACGGCTACGACTAGGGCTAGGGCTACGGCGCGGGCCACTCGCCGCGTCGCCGGTTCGCGTGAAACCGGCCCCCGGAAACCGCCGTGCGGCACCATGGGCGCATGATCCGTACCGCACGCGCCCTGCCGCTGCTGCTCCTGCCCGCCCTGCTCGCGGCGTGCGGCACCGAGAAGGGGGAGACCGGCGGCGCCCGGCAGCCCACGCCGACCACCCCCACCCCCGCCGCCACCCGCACCGCCACCGCCTCGCAGGCCGAACTGGACGACCACCTGCGCGCGTTGGGCATCGCACCCGAACTCGTCTACGTCACCGACGTACCGGGCTTCACGATCGCCCAGCAGTCCATAGGCGTGAACGGGGACGACGGCTTCTCCGTCTCGTACTGGGCGAAGGACGGCGCCGTGCTCCACCTCTACGCCGAACGCGGCAGCGCCGCCGACTGCCCCGAGGGGTATGTCTGCCGGGAGCCGGTGAAGGGCCGCGTGGTGCGGATCGGCGGCGAGAAGGTCGCTCCCGGTGTGCTCCGCCGGGCCGCCGACGCCGTCCACCGCCCCGCACCGGACGAACTCGTCGGCCTGCTGCCGCCGCCCCGCACCGCGACGGCCCCGGTGAAGCGCGGCGACCTCCCGACGTACGGCGACGGAGCGCCCGACAACCGTGTGGGCGAGGGCGGTTGAGCGGTTCGGCCCCCCGGCGGCCGCACAGCGCTGCCGGGGGAGGGCGCGCCCCCCTGGAGTCGTGCGGTACGTCTCCTCGTCTCCTCGTCTACACCCGTACCGCCGACTACCGCCACGACTCCATCCCGGACGCCGTCGCCGCCGTCCGGGACCTCGGCTCCTTCGCGGTCGAGCACACCGAGGACCCCGCTGACCTCGAACGCCCGCTGGACGGGTTCGCGGCCGTCGTCTTCCTCTCCACCAGCGGCGACGTCCTCACCCCGGCCGGACGCGAACGGCTGGAGAGCCACCTCCGCTCGGGTGGCGGCTTCGCCGGGGTGCACGCCGCGGCCTGCACCGAGTACGGATGGCCGTACTACGGCGAACTCCTCGGCGCCCGCTTCACCCGCCACCCCGCCCACCAGCCCGGCCGCGCCCTCGTCACGGAACCCGCCCACCCCGCCACCCGGCGGCTGCCGGCCGCGTGGGAGTTCACCGACGAGTGGTACGACTTCGACCACCCTCCCGGCGGCGGGGCCCGGGTGCTGCTGCGTGCCGACGAGACGTCGTACGACGGTGGCGGGATGGGCGCGGACCATCCGCTCGCCTGGTGCCGTGAACGGGGCCCCGCGGGCGGACGCGTGTTCTACACGGCACTCGGCCATTCCGTCGACGCCTACCGCGACCCGCTCTTCCTGGCCCACCTGAACGGTGGGCTTACCTGGGCGGGACGGCTCGCCGAGTGACGTTTCTGCGGTGAACCCGTTCCGCCATCGGAGTGAGTAAAGCTGGCGTAGGTGAGAGGTCACGTGAATATCTAGAGATGCTCTTGTCTTGGCAAAGGGCGTCGAGACGCGGCGGCCCACCCCCACCCCGCCCCGCGTCACCCACCCACGGGAGGAGCCGGACCTTGACTTACGGGAAGAAGCTGCGCGAGCGCATCGCCGAGCCCGGGACCACTCCGCTGATCGGCGTGTACGACATGTACTCGGCGTCGATCGCGGCCAAGCACTACGACGGGATGTTCGTATCGGGCTTCGGCTTCGCGGCCTCGTACTACGGGCTGCCCGACATCGGATTCATCGCCTGGCCCGACATGGTGGCCTTCGTCCAGCGGCTGCGGGGCGCCTTCCCGCGCCACCACCTGCTGGTCGACATCGACGACGGGTACGTCGACCCCGAGGTCGCCTGCCACGTCGTCGAGGGACTGGAGCGCATCGGCGCCTCCGGGGTGATCCTGGAGGACCAGAAGCGGCCCCGCCGCTGCGGCCACGCCGACGGCAAGCAGGTGCTGCCCCTGGAGGAGTACCTGGAGAAACTGCACAAGGTCCTGGAGACCCGCAAGGACCTCGTCGTCGTCGCCCGTACCGACGCCACCGACGAGCACGACATCCTGCACCGCGCCGAGCGGCTCGCCGCCACCGACGCCGACGTGGTGCTGGTGGACGGGGTGCGCAGCGTCGAGTGGATCGAGCGGATCCGGAAGGTCGTCGGGGACAAGCCGCTGCTGTTCAACCAGATCGCGGGCGGCAAGTCGCCCCGCCTGTCCCTCGGCGAACTGTCCGACCTCGGCGTGGACGTCGCCATCTACAGCACCCCGTGCCTGTTCGCCGCGCACGAGGCGATGGACTCCGCCCTCGCCGGCCTCAAGGCGGCCGACGGCCGGCTGCCGGAGGTGGACCCCGCCAGCGGGGTCGGGGTGAAGGCCTCCACCACCCTGCTGGAACGCAACATCGCCCCCGAGCGCCTCACCCCCGAGGGCGTGGGCGTGTGACCGGTGCCGTACCCCGGCTCCGCGTGGCCACGGCGGTCGCCGCCGCGCTCCTCGGGGCCGGTGCCGTACCCGCCGTGGCGTCGGAGGGTCTGATCACCGTGATCGACAACTCGCACGCCGACTCCTGGCTCGAAGTCGACCGCACTGCCAATGTGCAGACCGGCAGCGGCACCGCCGGCAGCGACCACGACGGCAGCGCCGTGGACGTGGTGGAGGCCCTCTTCGGCCCCGGCCCCGGCCGCGGCAGGGAGGCGGACGCGGAGCCGGAGAAGCCGACGACCGAGGGACCTGGAGAGACCGACGCACCAGGACGGACGCAAGGGTCTGCAGGGACGGCGGTGCCGGAAGGGGCTCAGGGAACGGGAGGTACTCAGGAACCTGGAGGGACCGTGGCGCCTGGAGGGACCGTGGCGGTTGAAGGGACCGAAGGGTAGGGGACGACGGAACAGGGAGACGGCCGGGCACCCCGTGCGGGAGGTGCCCGGCCGTCTCCGTGTGCCCGGCCCGTACGGCGCTCAGTCCTCCGTGAGGTCCGGGCGGCCGGTCTCGTCCAGCTCGACGTCCTCCTTCGGATCGTGCTCGTCGGCGGGCGAGGCCACGGTGACGCGCTGCTGTCCAGGCGCGACGGTGCGGGAGGCGTGCGCCGAGCCGTAGACGGTGACCAGGGCGGCCGCGGTCACGGCGAGGGCCGCGGCGATACGCGTGGTGTGGTTCATGCCCGGCAAACGAACCCCGCCCCGGCCCGGTCACCGTACCCGCCTCCCACCAGATTCCCCGTCACGCGGTCGGCCGCTCGGCCCGCACCCACCGGCGTCACGCGGTCGGCCGCTCGGCCGGCCGCACCGGTCCGCTCGCCGCGGCGCGGGCCGCCGGGGGCGGGGCCGTACTCGCCCGCTCCACCAGCCGTGTCGACAGCTCCGTCCGCGTCCCCTCGGGGCGCTCGCCGTGCATCAACCGCACCAGCAGCCGCAGCGCCGTCGCCGCCATCTCCGCCAACGGCTGCCGTACGGTGGTGAGCGCCGGGACGGCCCAACGGGCCTCGGGCAGATCGTCGAAGCCCACCACGCTCACCTCGTCCGGCACCCGCAGCCCCCGCTCCGCCAGCGCCGCGTACACCCCGAGCGCCATCCGGTCCGCGCACACGAACACCGCGGTCGGCGGCTCGGGCAGCTCCAGCAGCTCGTGCATGCGCAGCCGGGCCGTGGTCTCGTCACCGCCCGCGTGCCGCACGTAATCGGCGCGTTGCCGCACGCCCGCCGAGGCGAGCGCCGAACGGTAACCGGCCACCCGGGCGCCGTCGGCCATCGCCCGCCGGTGCCCGGCGATCACCGCGATCCGCTCATGGCCCAGCCCCAGCAGATGCTCGGTCGCACGCACCCCGCCCTGCCAGTCGGCCGCCCCGACCGACACCACCCCGGCCGGCGGCTCGTGCACCGGGTCGATGAGCACGTACGGGATGCGATGGTGGTCGAGCCACGCGTACTGCGCCGTGGACAGCTCCGCGAGCGGGAGCAGCACGCCCGAGGAACCGCGCGTGATCAGCTTGTCCAGCCAGCCGCGCTCCGGCCGGGCGTCCCTGGTCCGGCTCGCACCGGCCGAGACCACCACCTCGAGACCCGCCTCGTACGCCGCCGCCTCCACCCCGCGCAGCACCGCCCCCGACCGGGAGCTCTCCAACGAGTGCAGCACCAGGTCCACCAGGCCCGGCGCCTTCGACGCGTCGAAGCGGGGCCGGCGCACATAGCCGAGCCGGTCGAGCGCCTCGGTCACCCGGCGGCGGGTCTCCGGAGCCACGTCGTCCCGGCCGTTGACCACCTTGGACGCGGTGGGCACCGACACGCCCGCCTCCCGGGCCACCACCGCCAGCGTCGGCCCGGCCGCGACGCTCGTACTCCCCGCACGGACCATGGGGAACCACCTCTCCGGCCCGCCCGTGGGCCACCGAAAGTTGCGACCGACGTTGCGACAACGCTGCGGCCGACGCTGGGCCGAACGCTGCCACGACGGCCTGCTCGCCGACCGTGCGGAAAGCGCTTCCTACGATAAGTGCGCGCCAAGACGGCGGGAAGACCTGGGAATTCACGCGATGGCACGCGGCGGAACTTTCGAAACTCCGAACGCCGGGGGTCCCGGTCTCCCGACCCGGTGGGTTGCCGGGTGTCCTCAGGCCACGCGGGTCAGGTCCCCGTGCCGCACCCGGTGTCGCGGTGGCAGGCCCTCGGCCAGTCGCTCCAGTTCCTCCACGACGATCACGCCCAGCCGTTCCAGCTCGTTGCCGAGCGAGCCCGCGATGTGCGGGGTGAGGAAGACGTTGGGCAGCCGGTACAACGGGGAACCGGCGGGCAGCGGTTCGGGCTCGGTGACGTCCAGGACCGCGCGCAGGCGTCCCGAGACCAGCTCCTGGGTCAGCGCCTCGTGGTCGACCAGCGCACCGCGCGCGGTGTTGATCAGCACACCCCCGTCCCGGACCAGGGCGAGCCGGGCACGGTCGAGCATGTGACGGGTCTCGGGGATGTCGGGGGCGTGCAGGGTGACGATGTCGCTGCGCCGCAGCAGGTCCTCCAGCGGTACCGGTTCCGCCCCCAGTGCGGCGGCCTCGGCCGGGCTGACGTAGGGGTCGTACAGCAGGACCGTGAGGTCGAACGGCCGCAGCAGCTCCATCAGGCGGCGGCCCACGCGGGAGGCGCCGACGACTCCGACGCGGCGGCCCAGGTTGCCGGTGGCGGCGGTCTCGGCGGGGGTCGGATGGGTGCGGGTGCGGCGATAGCGCTCACGGTGGTCGAAGGCGTCCTTGCCGACGAGCAGGATCATCGCGAGCGTGTACTCCGCCACCGGCAGCGCGTTACCGGTGACCGCGCTGGAGACGGTGACGCCGTCGGCCCACAACGCCTCGCCGACCAGGGAACGGACCGAGCCGGCGGCGTGCAGCACGGCACGCAGTTCCGGGGCCGCGGCCAGGACACCGGCGTCCAGGTGCGGGCAGCCCCAGCCGGTGATCAGCACCTCGGCCGTGGCCAGGGTGCCGGCCGCCGCCGGATCGGCGAAGTCCCTGACGACGAACGCCGGGTCGATGTCCGCCGTCCGCCTCAGCCGTTCCATGAGCGGCGGGGGGAACAGCAGCGGGAGATGCACCGGATCCATCGCGAACACGGCCCGCGGCGGCTGAGGGCTGGGCATGGCTCTCCTGACGAACGGTGGGGCGGGGGGCGTGGACAGGCGTGCAGAAAGCGCCTTCTACCGTATTTCTGCCGGGAAGGACGGGTCAATCGGCCACTCCACGGGCTCCTCGGAGGGGGTGCCCTCCCGGATCCCTCGCCGTATACGCCGTATACGCCGAATGGCCCAGTCCTGGGCTCGTGCACCGGAATACATTCGGACAATGTGATGCTCTGGGGTGAACGGTGAGCCGCGAACCGGAACGGTGAACCGCGAAAGGTGAACCGCGAACGGTGCGCGAGCTCGGCGAAGGGCTGGTGGGCGATGGCGGCAGACCAGACGGGCCCCGTGGTCATCACACCCCACGGAGCCGTACGCGGCCGGTACGAGCGCGGCATCGCGGTGTTCCGCGGCATCCCGTACGCCGCCCCGCCCTTCGGCCGCCGCCGGTTCCGCCCGCCCGAACCGCCCGAGCCCTGGGACGGCGTGCGCGACGCCGGCGCCTTCGGGCCCACCGCGCCCAAACCGCCGTACTCCGATGCGTTCGCCCGGTACCTGTCCGACCCGGTGATCCCCGGCGACGACTGCCTCAACCTCAACGTATGGACCCCCGAGCCGGGGCCCGGGGCCCGGCTCCCCGTAGTCGTCTGGCTGCACGGCGGTGCCCTGACCAGGGGCTCCTCCGCCGTGCCGGTGTACGACGGCCGTACCTTCGCCCGCGACGGCGTCGTCTGCGTCTCGGTCAACTACCGCCTCGGCGTCGAGGGCTACGGCCTGTTCCCCGACGCACCCCCCAACCCCGGCCTGCGCGACCAACTCGCCGCCCTGCACTGGGTGCACGACACCATCGGCGCCTTCGGCGGCGACCCCGACCGGGTCACCCTGTGCGGCCAGTCGGCCGGCGCCATCAGCACCGGCGTCCTGCTCGCCGCCCCCGCGACCCGCGGCCTGATCCGGCGCGCGGTCCTGCAGAGCGGACCGCCGGAAGTCTCCGACCGGGACAAGGTACGCCGCATGGTGCGCCGCATGGCCAATCGGCTGAAGATCCCCGCCACCGCCGAGGCGTTCGCCGCCGTCGACCGCGACCTGCTGCTGCGCACCCAGGCCGAGGTCGGCCGGCTCAGCAGCCCCGTCCTGGGCGGACCCGCGTTCGGCATCGTCGTGGACGGCGAACTCGTCCCCCGCGACCCCCTCCAGGCCCTGCTCGACGGTGGCGCCGCCCCAGGCGTCGACCTGCTCATGGGCTGGACCCGCGACGAGTACCGGCTCTGGTTCACACCCGGTGGACTACAGGAACACATCGACCGGCTCGGCCCGGTCGCCCTCGCCGCAGCCATGGCCCGCTGCCACGCCGGACACGAGGTACCCCGCGCCTACCGCGCCCTCCACCCCGACGCCGGCGTCGCCGAGATCGTCGGCCAGATGGTCACCGACCACCTGCTGCGCGCCCCGCTGCACCGCCTCGCCGACGCCCGGGCCGGCACCTCCCACCTCTACGAGTTCGCCTGGCCGTCCCGCCTCCCCGGCCTCGGTGCCTGCCACGCCCTGGAACTGGGCTTCGTCTTCGACACCGGCGACGTGCCCGAGTCCAGGAAACTGGCCGGCGAGGGCGCCCCGCAGGAACTGTGCGACGCGATGCACGCGGCCTGGGTGCGGTTCGCCACGAGCGGGGACCCGGGGTGGCAGGCCTGGGACGCGTCCCATCCGGTACGGATCTTCGGCGACGGTCGACCGTACACGGCATACGGCCCACGGGACGCGGAAATCACCCTGTGGTCGACTGCGCACACCGTCCCGGAGTCCGACCGCGCCTCCGGAATCCGGGCGCCGGGGGCCGAGTGGGCGGCGGCGGTACGCCGTTTGCGACGGTCGGCGGTGGTCCGGCGGCACTGATTGCATCCTGTCGGCGATCTAGGGTCGCCCGTCTGCGGTCGCCCGTACACAGTCGCCTGCCGCCCGTCGACACTCCCCGGGTCGACAGAGTCGGCAGCCGACCGTCGACGGTCGGCACACCTCAGTCACCAGCCGCCCCTCACCCCCCACGATGGAACAGCCCACGTCGGCCGCCGCACTCAGGCCGAGTCCAGCGCCCGCGCCACCGCCCCGATCGCCGCCGGTCCCACCCGGCAGCACCCCCCGATCAACCGTGCCCCCGCGTCCCGCCACGCCTTGACCTGCTCGGTGCCGAACGTGGTGCGGCCGGCCCAGGCGCGGGCTTCCGCGTCCCAGGCCTCGCCGCTGTTGGGGTAGACCACGACCGGCTTTCCGGTCACGCGGGCCGCGATCTCCACGGCGTCCGTCACATCCTCGGGCGCACAGCAGTTCACGCCGACCGCGATGACCTCGTCCACGTCGGCGGCCAGGGCGAAGGCTTCTTCCAACGGCTGTCCCGCGCGCGTGTGCCGACCGTCGACCGTGTACGAAAGCCAGGCGGGCACCCCCAGCCCGCGCACCGCCCGCAGCAGGGCCGCCGCCTCGTCCGCGTCCGGAACCGTCTCCAGCGCCAGGACGTCCGGCGCGGACTCCGCCAGCACCTCCATGCGCGGCCGGTGGAACCGCTCCAGCTCGCCGACGCCCAGCCCGTACCGCCCCTGGTACTCGGAGCCGTCCGCGAGCATCGCCCCGTACGGGCCGACCGAGGCCGCCACCCACAACGGGCGGTCGACCCCGTCCGCGTGAGCCTGCCGGGCGGCCCGCCGGGCCAGCTCCACGCTCGACCCCAGCAGGCGGGTCGCCTCCGCGCGGCTGATCCCGCGCTTGGCGAAGCCCTCGAAGGTGGCCTGGTAGCTGGCGGTGATCGCGACGTCCGCGCCCGCCCTGAAATAGGCGAGGTGCGCCTCGGTGACCGCCTCGGGTCGCTCGGCGAGCAGCCGCGCCGACCACAGCTCGTCGCTCAGGTCGTGTCCGGCCGACTCCAGCTGGTTGGACATGCCGCCGTCGAGCACGACCGTTCCGGCGGCGAGGGCTGCGGAGAGACTGGGGGAGGTGTTGCTCGTCATGTCACGACGCTAATCGAAGCGCTGGGGATACGGACCCCGGTGTCCAGTAGGTGAGCACCTGCCCAGACTCTGCTGACCTGCGGAGACTCCGCGCACGCCCGTGAGTGTGTCCAGTTCGTGAACAGAGCGCCCAGCATGTGGAACAGCGGGGTACGATCACGCCCCCTCCCGCTCCCGTGTACGGAACCGTCATGACTGCGCCCAGCTCCACCGAACCCGCACGGCCGGCCGAGGCCGCCGCCACTCCCCGGCGCCGCACCTTCGGCCTGGCCGCCGCCACCGCCCTCGTGATGGGCAACATCATCGGCGGTGGCATCTTCGCCCTGCCCGCCACCGTGGCCCCGTACGGCACGGTCAGCCTGCTCGCCTTCGCCGTGCTGTCCGTCGCCGCGGTCCTGCTCGCCCTGCTCTTCGGCAAGCTGGCCCGCCGCAGCCCGGTCACCGGCGGCCTCTACGTCTACCCCCGCGACGCCTTCGGGCCGTTCGCGGGGTTCCTGTCGGCCTGGTCGTACTGGACGATGTGCTGGGTCAGCATCGCCGCGCTCGCGGTCGCCGTCGTCGGCTACGTCGACGTCCTCATACCCCTGCACGGCAACCGCCTCCTCCAAGGCCTGGTCGCCGTCGCCGCACTGTGGCTGCCGGCCGCCGCGAACTTCGCCGGTACCCGTGTCGTCGGTGTGGTGCAGATCGTATGCACCGTACTGAAGTTCGTCCCCCTTCTCCTCATCGCGACCGTCGGACTGTTCTTCGTACGCGCCGACAACTTCGGCCCGTTCAACGCCACCCATGACAGTGTCCCGGGCGCCGTCGCCGCCTCGGCCGCGCTGCTTCTCTACAGCTTCCTCGGGGTCGAGTCGGCAGCGGTGAGCGCGGGCGAGGTGGAGGACCCGGAGCGTACGGTGGGCCGCGCGAGCGTCCTCGGCACGCTGGGCTCCGCGCTCGTCTACCTGCTCGGCACGGTCGCCGTCTTCGGCCTGGTCCCGCACGCGCGACTCGCGCAGTCCGGCGCGCCGTTCGCCGACGCCGTGGACGCGATCACCGGCGGCCACTGGGGCGGTACCGTCATCGCCCTGGTCGCCGTCGTCTCGATCACCGGCTGCCTCAACGGGTGGATCCTGCTGGCCGCGCAGATGCCGTACGCCGCCGCCCGCGACGGGCTCTTCCCGGCCCCCTTCGCGAAGTCGGGCAGGGGCGGGGCGCCCGGTTTCGGAGTGTGGGCCTGCGCGGTCCTCGGCACGCTCCTGATCGCCCTCAACTACACGGCGGGCCCCGACACCACCTTCCGGGTCCTCGTGCTCATCACCACGTTCACCGGCTGCGTGCCGTATCTCCTGTCCGCGGCCGCCCAGTTGTACTGGCTGGCCCAGGGGTCCCGTGCCCGGGTCCGACCGGCCGGCCTCGCCCGTGACCTCACCGTCGCCGCCCTGTCCTTCGCCTTCTCCTTCTGGCTGATCGCCGGCGCCGGCTACGCGGCCGTCTACCAGGGCGTGCTGTTCCTCTTCGCGGGCATCCCCGTGTACGTGTGGCTGCGCGGCCGCCGGGAACCGGCCGAAACGCCCGCCTGACGTCAGCTGTCCACATCGGGAGGAGGGGAAGCGCTTTCCCCTCCTCCCGCGCGACCCATTGACCCTCTCGGGGCCCACCCTTACCTTTTCGGCGTTCGGAATCACAGATGTTGTACGCGATATCGAACGAATGGTGTTCCGAAGGTACCGCTGTCCCCCACCGAGAGGCAGTCCGCATGAGCCGCGATCACGACCTGCCCGAAGCCCCCTCCCGTCGCCTGCTGCTGAAGGGTGCCGCAGCCGCCGGCGCCCTGGCCGCCACCTCCGCCACCTCCGCCACCTCCGCGTCCGCGTCCCCGTCCGCGCCCGGCAAGGCGGCCCCCTACAGGAACCCCCTCGTCGTCCAGCGCGCCGACCCGCACATCACCCGCCACACCGACGGCCTCTACTACTTCACGGCCACCGTCCCGGAGTACGACCGGATCGTCCTGCGCCGCGCCCGCACGCTGAACGGCCTTTCCACCGCCACCGAATCGGTGATCTGGCGGGCCCACACCACCGGCCCGATGAGCGCGCACATCTGGGCACCCGAGCTGCACCGGATCGGCGGCAAGTGGTACATCTACTTCGCCTCCGCCCCCGCCGAGGACGTGTGGGCCATCCGCATCTGGGTGCTGGAGAACGCGAACCCCGACCCGTTCAAGGGCACATGGGTCGAACGCGGCCGGATCAGGACCGCGTGGGAGACCTTCTCCCTCGACGCCACCACCTTCAACCACCACGGCACCCGCTACCTGGTCTGGGCCCAGCACGAACCCGGCATGGACAACAACACCGCGCTGTGGATCTCCAAGATGGCCAATCCCTGGACGCTGACCGGCCCCCAGGTGCGGCTGTCCACGCCCGAGTACGCGTGGGAGTGCGTCGGCTACAAGGTCAACGAGGGCCCGTACGTCCTGCAACGGGGCGGCCGGGTCTTCCTCACCTACTCGGCCAGCGCCACCGACTGGCACTACTGCATGGGCCTGCTCACCGCCGACGCCCACAACGACCTGCTGGACGCCCGGAGTTGGAGCAAGTCGCCCGTCCCGGTCTTCACCAGCAACGACACCACGAAGCAGTACGGCCCCGGGCACAGCTGCTTCACCGTCGCCGAGGACGGCCGTACCGACGTGCTCGTCTACCACGCCCGCCAGTACAAGGAGATCACCGGCGACCCGCTGAACGACCCCAACCGGCACACCCGCGTCCAGAGACTCGGCTGGAAGCCGGACGGCACCCCGGACTTCGGCGTCCCCGTGGCCGACACCGTGAAGGCGGGTGACTGAGATGAGACGCGCGTACGCCATCCTGCTCACCCTGTGCTGCGCCGTCGCAGCCGCCCTGGCGACGGCCGGCCCCGCCCAGGCGGCACCACGGACGACTGCCAACGGCGTACAGTTCACCGACACGTCGGGGAACCCCGTGCACGCGCACGGCGGCGGAGTCCTCAAAGTCGGCGCCTACTACTACTGGTTCGGCGAGGACCGCAACAGCGACAACACCTTCCGGTCGGTCGACGCCTACCGCTCCACCGACCTGAAGAGCTGGGAGTTCCGCGGCCGCGTCCTCACCCAGTCCTCGGCCGCCGAACTGGCCACCGCCTACATCGAACGCCCCAAGGTCATCTACAACGCGGCCACCGGCACGTTCGTCATGTGGATGCACAAGGAGAACGGCACCGACTACAGCGAGGCGCGCGCCGCCGTCGCCGTCTCCGACACCGTCGACGGCACCTACACCTACCGGGGCAGCTTCCGCCCGCTCGGTCAGTACATGTCCCGCGACCTCACCACGTACGTCGACACGGACGGCACCGCCTACATGGTCTCGGCGGCCAACGAGAACAACGACCTGCACATCTACCGGCTCACCGCCGACTACACCGGCATCGACAGCCTGCTCGCCAACCCCTGGCCCGGCGGCCACCGCGAAGCCCCCGCCCTGTTCAAGCGGGGCGGCGTGTACTTCATGCTCACTTCGGGAGCCACCGGCTGGAACCCCAACCAGCAGCAGTACGCCACCGCCACCTCCCTCGCCGGCCCCTGGACCTCCTGGACGAACGTCGGCGACTCCACCGCCTACGGCTCCCAGACCGCCTACGTCCTCCCGCTGCAGGGGAGTTCGGGAACCTCGTACCTCTACATGGGTGACCGCTGGGGCAACTCCTTCGGCGGCAAGGTCGACGACTCCCGTTACGTCTGGCTGCCGCTGGCCTTCCCGACCTCCACCTCGATGAGCATGTCGTGGTATCCGGAGGTCACCGTCGACACCGCCGCCGGTACCGTCACCGGCACCAGTGCCACCTACAACACGCTGATCGCCCGGCACAGCGCCAAGTGCGCCGACGTACCCGGCCAGTCCCTGTGGCAGGGCGTAGCGGTTAGCCAGTACACCTGCAACGGCGGCGCCAACCAGAAGTGGTGGTTCAAGGACCTCGGCAACGGCTACCACGCGCTGGTGGGCCGGGCCGGCTCCCTGTGCCTGCAGGAGAACGCGAGCACGGTCACGCAGGAGAACTGCACCGGCGGCGGTAATCAGCAGTGGTCGGTCGCCTCCGCCGGCTCGTACGTCACCCTCAGGGCCCGCACGAGCGGGAAGTGCCTGGACGTGTCCGGCGCCTCCACCGCCAACTCCGCGGCACTCATCACCTACGCCTGCAACGGAGGCAACAACCAGCAGTGGACTCGCGGTACATGACGTCGGATCAGGCGAGCAGGTCGATCGCGTCGATCGCCGTGCCCGCGCTGAGGTAGCCGGTCGTCCCCGAACCGCTCACCACATTGATCCGGAGCACGTTGTACTGGCCGGCGTCCGTGCGCCAGGCGCCGGCCGGGACGCTGTAGGTGAACGTGTGGTTGTTGCCCCGGTACGAGCCCACCGTCAGGGAGCGGGTGCTCGGCTGGGCCGGCGGGGCGGGGATCGCCGACGTCCAGCTGTCGTTGAGGGTGATCTGCGGCCGGCCGTTGGCGTAGGCCGTCGTCACGCCGATCCTCAGGGTGTGCGCGGCGGCGGCCTGTGCGGCGGTGAGCCGGAAGTAGACGAGCAGTCCGCTGTTGACGTCCTTCCACAGGTAGCACGGGAACGCGGATGTCTCCGTGCCGCTGCCGATCACCACGTTCCCGGTCCAGGAGGCGGCTCGGACGTCGGAGGGGTGGGCGTACGTCATCAGGTCCGCGTTCTTCAGGCCGCTCGGAGTGCCGTCCCAGTCGCCGATCCGCCAGATCGCGGTCGCGGTGGACGGGTCGTTGGACGACGGGATGGCGATCGTGTTCAGGGTGGTCGTCGCGCCCGCGGACACGGTCAACTGGGTGGTGTACACAGCCAGCTCGCCTTTGTAGACGGTCAGCGTGTATGCACCCGGCAGTACGCGGGACACCGAGAAGTACCCGTCCGAGGCGCGCGCCCCCGCCCAGTACTGCGCCGCCGCGTTGGCGAGCCCGACCGTGTACGCGTACGCCGTGTCCCGCCCGGTGATCCCGGCCCCGGCCACCCGCCCACGCCCGCTGTCCGGCACGTACCCGGCGATGCCCAGCGCGTCGGCCCACGGGGTGGTCAGCGTGCCGTGGTACAGGGCGGACGACGGTGCCCCGCCGTCCGTGAACGCGATGACGTACGGGCCCTGGAGGCCGTACCGCTCGTCCTCGGTCTGGTTCTCGCCGTAGTACAGGATCTCGTACAGCCCGCCGCCGTCGGCGCTCTGGTGGCGCAGCAGGGAGCGGTAGAAGGGGCCGCCGGAGGCCTTCTCGTGGTTGCTGCGGACGATCCACAGGCCGACGCTGCCGGTGGTCCAGCCGATGTGGTCGTAGTCGATGGTCCGGAGCTTGGAGTAGTGCTTGGAGCGGGTCTGCCCGTCGGACTTGGCGAACACGTCCGAGGCCTCGATGGTGCTGGTGGTGTAGGCGTAGGAGTCCGGCTGGTCGTTGGGGAAGAGGCCCGCCCGGACGCGCACGATGTAACGGGTCGCGCTGACCGAGGCGTCGGCCTTGTTGGTCCACAGGTAGACGTTGTTCTCGCCGCTGCGGGCGGCGTAGTAGTGGCGCAGTGTGCCGTGGGTGACCGAGATCAGGATGGTGGAGCCGGACCGGGCCACGGTCACCGTGGAGCTGCCGAGGCCGGACTCGATGTGCGAGTTCTTGCCGCCGTAGCCCTGGTACTCGGTGCCCTTGTAGACCAGGGACGTCAGGTCGCCGGTGGTCCTGCTGACCTTGAAGACCAGGCCGGCGCCGGTGTCGACGACGTAGTCGGAGCCGTCGTCGCTCCAGCCGAAGCCGGCGGCGGACGCGGCGGTGGCGAGCGGACCGGCGAGGGTGGCGGAACCGGCGGCGGCAGCGGCGCCGACGACGAACGCGCGGCGGGAGACCGCGCTGTCGGGGGATCCGGACATGGGGGGTGTCTCCTTCGTGGGGCCCGGGGCGTGCGGGTGACTGGCAGAGTGACAGTTGAATCGATTCCGCGAAAGGGCTTTCACCGGTGTGGAGTTGGTAGTGGTGGGAAATTCGGCCGAAGACTAGAAAGCGCTTGCCGAGAACGGTACGGTCTCGGGTCGGCCGAGGTTCGACCGACGGAGGAGCCGCGCATGAGACGTTTCACCGCCGCCCTGATGGTGCCGGCCGCCCTGGGTGCCGTACTGACGGCGGCCCCCGCCCAGGCCCACACGGGCCGGACACCCGGCATCGCCGACTGCACCGCCACCGCCTGCCACTTCGACGTCCCGCCAGGCACCTATGACGTGACCGTCCGGCTCGGCGGCGCCACCGCGTCCAGCACCCGCATCACCGGCGAGACCCGGCGCTCACTCCTGCCGGAGACGGCCGTGGCGGCCCACGAGCGCGTCACCCGGAACTTCACCGTCGACGTCCGCACCCCCGAGGGCGAACCGACCGGACCCGACGGAACTCCCGGCCTGGACCTGGCAGTCGGCGGCTCGGCACCCGCCCTCGCCGGCATCGAGGTCACCCCGGCCCGGCACGCCCGCCAGATCGTCCTCATCGGCGACTCCACCGTCTGCGACCAGCCCGCCGACCCCTACTCCGGCTGGGGCCAGCAGCTCCCGCAGTACCTGCGCAGGGGCCTGTCCGTCGCCAACTACGCCGACTCGGGCGAGAGTACGGTCAGCTATCTGCAGAATCCGCGGCTCTGGGCCGCCGTACGACCGCGGATCCGGCCCGGCGACCTCGTCCTCGTTCAACTCGCCCACAACGACAAGACCACCGACGAGGCGACCTACCGCGCCAACCTCGAAACCCTGGTGGCGGGCATCCGGGCCCGGGGCGGGCGGCCGGTGCTCGTCACCCCGATCGTGCGCCGCTGGTTCAACGCCGACGGCACGCTGAACAACGACACCGCCCTCCTCGTCAACGGACTCGGCGTCGACCATCCGGCCGTCATCCGCTCGGTCGCCGCCGCCGAGCGTGTCCCGCTGATCGACCTCACCGCGAAGACCAAGGCGCTGGTGGAGTCCCTCGGCGTGGAGGGCTCCAAGTCGCTCTACCTCTCCGACGAGAAGCGCGACAACACGCACACCTCCGCCCACGGCGCCACCCTGTACGCGGGGCTGGTTCGCGACGGGCTGCTCGCCCTGCGTCTGGTGCCCAAGGGCACGCTACGGGTGGGATGAACCCCCGGGCGCCCGGACCGGAAAGGGGGCGCCCCGGATCCCGCGAGGAAGGACAGCCACCGCCGTGATCGCACTGCCCGCCGACGACCGCGCGTCGAGCCCGTACACCGGATACACCCGCGCCCACTGGGAGGCCGCCGCCGACGCACTGCTCGCCGCCGTCGCGCCGTACGCCACCCCCGACCGCGCCCTCTACCACCTGCCCGGCGACCACACGAGCCACTCCGGCCGCCTCTCCGACGGGCTCGAAGGCTACGCCCGCACCCTGCTGCTGGCCGCGTTCCGCCGCGACGAGACCGCGCTCGGCCGGTACGCCGAGGGCCTCGCCGCCGGTCCGGGCGGGGTCTGGCCGCGGATCACGGACCGCGGCCAGCCGCTGGTCGAGGCCGCCTCGATCGCGCTCGCCCTGCGCCTGACCCGGCCGCTGCTGTGGGACCGCCTGGACGACGCGGTGCGCCAGCGGACCGCCGCCTGGCTGGCGGACGCGCTCACCGCCGAACCCTGGCCGTGCAACTGGGAACTGTTCCCCGTCACCGTCGGCGGCTTCCTCGCCGAGATCGGCCACCAGGAGGAGAGAGCGCGCAAGGCGATCGAGCGCGGGCTGATGCGGGTCGAGGGCTGGTATGTCGGCGACGGCTGGTACACGGACGGGCCGGGCCGGAAGTTCGACTACTACAACGGCTGGGCCATGCACCTGTACACCGTCCTCCACGCATGGTTGGCGGACGACAGTGAGCTGCTTTCCGTATACGGCCGACGGTTGTCCGCCCACCTCGCCGACTACGCCCGACTGTTCGGCGCCGACGGCGCCCCCCTGCGCCAGGGCCGCTCCCTCACCTACCGCTTCGCCACGACGGCCCCGCTCTGGCTCGGCGCCCTGACCGGACACACCCCCCTGCCCCCCGGCGAGACCCGCCGCCTGGCCTCGGGCGCGTTGCGGTACTTCCTCGACGGCGGCGCGGTCGACGAGCGGGGCCTGCTGCCGCTCGGCTGGCTCGGCCCCGACACGTCCCTGGTGCAGACGTACTCGGGCCCGGCCTCCCCGTACTGGGCGAGCAAGGGCTTCCTCGGTCTGCTGCTGTCGTCCGGGCACGAGGTGTGGACGGCACAGGAGGCCCCCGCCCCGGCCGACCGCGCGGACGCGACGCATCCCGTGCCCGCCCCCAACTGGCTGCTGCAGACGACCCGTTCCGACGGCCTCGTCCGGCTGCACAACCACGGCAGCGAGGACGTCCGCTACGACCCCCACTACACCCGGCTCGCCTACTCGACCGCCACCGCGCCCGTGCCGTCGTACGACAACAGCGTGTTCGTCGGCGGTGACGCGAGCCGTACGGAGATCGAGCCGCTCGGCACGGGGGAGGGGTGGATCGCCTCCCGGCACACCGTGCGCGACGGGATCACCGTGACCAGCCTGGTGGTGGTCCGGGGTGCCGTTGAGGTACGGGCCCATCTGGTGGCCGGCGCGGCACCCGGGACCCCGGTGCGGGTGACGGGCTGGCCGGCCGGGGACGCCGTACGGGCCGAACTCGTGCCGGTCGCCGGGCTGTCGGAAGAGGGGGCCGGGGTGACCGCGGACGGTGCGGGCACGCTGTTCGTGGCGCTCGCCCGGCTCACCGGGGAGCCGCATCCGCTGCCCCTGACCGAGCTGGTGTCCGTGGCGGTGCGGGAGCACGACGGCGCGGAGCCGGGCCACGAGGTGCGGGTGAGCTGGCCGGAGGGCAGGGCCGCCGTCTTCCGTTTCACGGCGCCGGGCGGACACACCGCGGGAGCCTCGTGGTCGGTGACGCCCGGGTGAGAGGGGGGCGGTTCGTCGGGTGCCGAAGCGTTCCGGGCCCAGGTCCCCTCTTCTGGATCGGGTCGGCTTGGGGTGGCGGTGCCTTTCCGCTGCGACGCAGGCAGGATCCGGAAGAGAGGGCTAGCGTGGCCGTATGACCGCAGCACCTGCCTCAGCCGCCTCCTTCGCCGGTCTCCACCACCGTCCGGGCGAGCCGCTGCTGCTCCCCAACGCCTGGGACCACGCCTCGGCCGCCGTCCTCGCCGCCCGGGGTTTTCCGGCGATCGCCACGACGAGCCTGGCGGTCGCGGCTGCCGTCGGCCTGCCCGACGGGGAGGCGGCGACCCGCGAGCACACCGTCCGTCTCGCCCTCACCCTCGGCTCCGAGCCGTACCTCCTCACCGTCGACGCCGAGAACGGATTCAGCGACGACGCGGACGAAGTCGCCGAACTGGCAGCTGAGTTGTGGACGGCCGGTGCCGTCGGTATCAACCTCGAGGACGGCCTGGGCCCGGTCGGCCGGCACGCGGCGAAGATCGCCGCGGTGAAGGCGGCCGTGCCCGGCCTGTTCGTCAACGCCCGTACGGACACGTACTGGTCGGGCGACGGCGACGAGAAGGAGACCCTGCGCCGCCTCGACGCCTACCAGGAAGCCGGCGCCGACGGGGTGTTCGTACCGGGCCTGACCGACCCCGGGCGCATCGCCACCCTCGTCCGGCACACCGCCGTCCCCCTCAACGTGCTGTACGCGCCGGCCGGGCCGACGGTCGACCAGCTCGCCGGCCTCGGTGTACACCGGATCAGCCTCGGTTCGCTGCTGTACCGGCGGGCGCTCGGCGCGGTCCTGGACGCCATGGCCGACATCGTGGCCGGACGCGCCCCGGGCGGCACGGCCCCGACCTACGCCGAGGTCCGCGCACTGGAACGCAGCAGCGTCCCCGCGAGGACGTCGGCGAACTCCACGGGGTGATCCAGGGCGCCGAGATGACCGCCCGGGAACTCGGCGAAGGCGCACCCGAGACGCTCGGCGAGGAACTCGGCCGTACGGTACAGGAGTTCACCGCGCGAGCCGGTCCCGGCGGCGAGCGTGAGCCGCCCCGGGGGCGGGGACGCGGTGGGCGCGTAAGCGGTGAACGGGCGCAGTACCCGGGCCAGGAACACACCCATAGGCGTGGCCGACTCGCCCTCCGCAGGCGGTCGTTCGGGCCCGTCCAGCTGCTCGATCAGCTCGGCCCGCCGGGCCGCACCGTCCGGCAGGACCGTCATGCACGGCGGCTCGTGCGCGACCACGTGCGCCAGCCGGTCGGGACACCGGGCCAGCAGGTCCAGGACCGCGATGCCACCCGCGCTGGTGCCGCACGCGTACGCCGACTCGCCGGCCGGCAGCACCTCTTCCAGCACGCGCCGCGCGCCCTCGCTCCAGTCCGCGACCCGCTGCTCGGCGACCGGCCGGCCGAGCCGGCCGTGCGCGAGGCCCAGCGGGTCGTACGTCACCACGGTGAAGCGCGTGGCCAGCCGCTCGGTGTGCGGCCCGAGGCCCATCGGATGCCCGGCGCCGCCCGGCACCAGCAGCAGTACGGGACCCCGGCCCGTGACGTCGTAGTACGGCATGCCGGTCATCGTTCCTCGTCGTTCCCGGTCTCCCGCGGCCAGTGTTCGAGGGCGAGGTGCAGGGCGTCGACCGCCTTGTCCCAGGAGGCCCCCACCTCCCGGTCCGCGCCGAAGCCGCCCGCGCTCTCCAGGACGCAGTAGCCGTGGAAGGTGCTGCGCAGCAGGCGCACCGCGTCCGTCAGGTCCGGTTCCTCCAGGGCGTACGCGCGCAGCATGCCGTAGGTGATCTGCGCGGTGCGGCGCAGTGCGGGGGAGTCGGCGATCAGGGCCTGGTCGATACGGATCTGGGTGGCCGCGTACCGGCCGGGGTGGCGCAGGGCGTAGTCGCGGTACGCACCGGCGTACGCCGTCAGTGCCTCCTTGCCGGCCCGGCCGGCCACGGCCGCGGCGATGGTGTCGATCAGCTCGCCGCCCGCGTACAGCGCCAGCCGGGTGCGCAGGTCCTGGAGGTTGCGGACGTGCGAGTACAGGCTCGCGTCCCTGACGTCGAAGCGGCGGGCCAGCGCGGAGAGGCTGACCTGGTCGAACCCGACCTCGTCCGCCAACTCCGCGGCGGCCGCGACCACCCGCTCCGCGCTCAGTCCCACCCGGGCCATCCGCCCACCTCCCTTGGGTATCCAGGAACAAGCCTAGAGCATCTAGGGAAGGCGGGTGTGTGCATCACCCGATGGGCGCGTACAGCACCCCCAGCTTGTCGATCTCGGTGCCCGCGCGGCCGGAGAAGCCGACGATCTGCCAGCCGGTGGGCGCCGTGAAGGTGGTGGTGTCAGCGGTCGGCGTGCCCGCCGCGAGCATCCTGCCCCGGTCGGTGGTGAACGCCGCCGAGAAGATCCGGGTACGGCCGTCCTTCTGGCCCTCGGTGAGTTTCACCGAGGTCAGGTGCTCCCCGGTGGCCAGGGTGAGGGAGGTGGGCGTACCGCCCGTGCCGCCGTGACCGAGGACCGTGCCGCCGTCGTGGGTGAGGGATACGCCGTCCAGGCGGGCGTCGCCGCGCAGGGTGAGGGTGCGCGGGGCGGGCACGGCCGGCAGGTCGTCGGCGTCGGTGAAGGCGGTGCCGTGCGGGCCGCCGAAGAAGTCGCTCGCCCGGAGCTTCGGGCTCAGGGTGTAGGAGAAGTCGACGGTGTGCGGGAAGTGGTCGGAGAGGTTGCCGTCGGCCGGGTCCAGGAACTTCGCCCACTCGTCGTGGTAGCGGGTCGCCGCCAGGGAGACGAGGTCGCTGCCGCGGTAGAGGACCTTGTCGACCACCTCGCAGTCGTCGGAGGGCGCCGATGTCGGGCACAGCAGCGGATCGGCGCCCTGCGTGGGGGCCGTACCGCCCTTGACCAGCCGCACCCAGGCGTCGGTCAGGCCGTTGCCGTCGACGAGGGTGCGGATGTTGTCGCCGGCGCGGGTGTACCGGGTGTTGGTGTCACCCATCACGATCACGGCGTTGCCCGCCGAGTTGGCCTGGATGAACGCCGACAGTTGCGCGATGTTGGCGCGGCGGGCGGCCAGGGCGTCGTCGGTGTCGTCGGCGTTGGGGTGCAGGTTGTACAGGTCGACGTAGACGCCTTCGGCGAGCCGCATCCGGGCCAGGGTGAAGCCCTTGGGTGTCAGGCAGTTGGTGCCGGTGCAGTCCTTCCACTTCACCCGCTCGAAGTCCTCGAAGGGGTAGGCCGACAGGGTGTTGAGGCCGTCGCCGACGCCCGCGCCGCCGCTGGTGGCGGTGCGGTAGGGGTGGTTGTCGCCGGCGTAGAGGGCCGCGTGGTAGTTGAAGTCCTCCTGGACGTTGATGATGTCGTAGCCCGCCAACCGGGGTGAGATCAGGGGCGTGTTGGTGGCCGGATGGCTGGAGCTGAGGCCTTCCGGCAGCCCGGCCACGTTGTACGTCAAGACACTGAAGCTCCCTGAACCGGCGGCGTGCGCGGTACCGGCGGTGGCGGTGAGCCCCGACACGGTCAGCAGGCCGGCGGCGAGAGCGCCGAGGAGTCGTCCCATGGGTCGCATGGCGACCATGTTCACGTCAAACGAATGGGTTGAGAAGACGGTTGGGAAAACGCTTGCATGAACAAGGGGGGATCAGCGCCCGACGCGGCCGCGGCCGACCCGGGGGAGGGTCGGCCGCGGCCGGTTTCGAGGCTGCGCCGGTCATCCGGTCGGCGAGAAGACGAACGAGAACTCCGCCGGTTCGGCCCGCAGGTGGTACCGGGGGAGCGGGGCCGGGCCGCAGGACTGGGAACCGATGCCGTGCTGGCCGTGGTCCAGATTGACCCAGACCGTGTCACCGGGCACCAGGTCGCTGCGGTGGGTGGCGGCGTCCAGCTGCTCGGTGGTCCAGCGCCGGGCGGTGAGCGAGAACACCGGATCGCCCTCGATGCGCAGCCCGCCCAGTTCCGCCCAGCGGACGTCGGCGCGGGCGCCGTTCTCCTGGGGGCGGACGTACGGCGTCTGCAGATCGTCCACGGTCGACTGCCATCTGCCCACCGCAGACGCCGTCCTGGTGTCCGGATACGCTTCGCCCGGGCCACCGCCGTACCACTGCACACGGTCGACTGCGGGCAGTCCGAAGCGGATGCCGAGGCGGGGGAGCGGGACGGTCCAGTCGCCGTCCGGGACGGTGTGCACGGTCAACCGGACACTGTCTCCGTCCGACGTCCAGCGGTATACCGTCGACAGTCCCAGCTCCCGGGCGGCCGGCGCCACCCGTGTGCGGACCGTCAGCGCGTCCTCGCCCACATCGACGGCGTCCAGGCGGTGCCGCATCCGGTGCAGGCCGAGCCCCCGCCACAGCAGCCCGTACCGCAGGTCGCTCTGCCAGGCGGCGCCGTCGTCGTTGTCGGTGGTGGCCCGCCACACGTCGAGCCGGAGACCGGTCACCGGTACCCCGCCGATCGTCCGCAGCGCCCCGGTCCGGGCGTCGAACACCGCCGGGCCGAGCGTGACCACCCCGTCGCCCGGCGCCGGGCGGGCGGTCGCGGCGACCTGCGGCACCCGGCGCGCCGACACCGGGATCTGGCCCCAGGCGACGACATGGTTCCGCGGTGCCCACGGGGCGTCGGAGGCGAGGGCCGCGCGGATGGTCCAGTGGGCCTCGCCGGGGGGTGCCCCGGCCGGTGCGGCGGGCAGCTTGACCTCGGCGGACTCGCCGGGCGCCAGCGGGGGCACCGGCAGGGTGCCCAGGTCCACGGTCTCGCCCTCGACGTCGTACGACCACGAGAACGCGAGCGCCGACAGGTCCGAGAAGTCGTACCGGTTGGTGATCCGGACCGTGCCGGCCGCGCTGTCCGTGCCGTCCGCCGTGATGGTGACCGGCTCGATCACCTTCTTGTACTCCAGCAGGCCGGGGGAGGGGCGCCGGTCCGGGAACAGCAGGCCGTCGCAGACGAAGTTGCCGTCGTGCAGCTCCTCGCCGAAGTCGCCGCCGTAGGCGTAGCCAAGGTCCGGGTGGGCGATGCCGTGGTCGATCCATTCCCAGACGAAGGCGCCCTGGAGCCGGTCGTGGGCCTCGAACAGGCGTTGGTAGTCGGCGAGTCCGCCGGGGCCGTTGCCCATGGCGTGCGCGTACTCGCAGAGGATGAACGGCAGTTCGCGGCGCCGGTGCGGGCCGCCGTCCAGACCCCGGCCGATCCGCTCGACCTCGGCGTGGTCCGCGTACATCCGGGAATAGACGTCGGTGTCACGGCAGTCGAGGTCGCCCTCGTAGTGGACCAGCCGGGAGGCGTCCCGGCCGTGGATCCACTCGGCCATCGCGGTCAGCCCCCGGCCGGTGCCCGCCTCGTTGCCGAGCGACCAGATCACCACCGACGGGTGGTTCTTGTCCCGCTCGACCATCCGGGCCGCCCGGTCGAGCAGGGCCGGGGTCCAGCGGTCGTCGTCGACGGGGTTGTCCCGCCAGCCCTGCTCGGTGAAGCCGTGCGTCTCCAGGTCGCACTCGTCGATCACCCACAGGCCGTACTCGTCGCACAGGTCGAGGAAGGCGGGGTGCGGCGGGTAGTGGGAGGTGCGCACGGCGTTGATGTTGTGCCGCTTCATCAGCAGCACGTCCTCGCGCATCGTCTCGACGTCCAGGGCGCGGCCCCGCTCCGGGTGCCACTCGTGCCGGTTGACGCCCTTGAAGAGCAGCGGGCGGCCGTTCACCTTGATCAGGCCGTCGGACAGCTCCACCGTGCGGAAGCCGACGCGCAGCGGCACCCGCTCGCCCGCGGTCGCCAGCACACCGTCGTACAGCCGCGGTGACTCCGCCGTCCACGGCTCGACCGGGACGGTCACCGGCTCGCCGGTGGCGACGTCGATGCCGAGGTCCGGGACCGTGACCCGGCCCGCCACGTCGGAGTCGACGCGGAGGGTGCCGGTGGCGGACACGTGGTCGTACGAGGCGTGCACGAAGAAGTCCCGGACGCTGCCCGCGGGGCGGTGCAGCAGGGTGACGTCCCGGAAGATGCCCGGCAGCCACCACTGGTCCTGGTCCTCCAGGTACGAGCCCGCCGACCACTGGTGGACGCGGACCGCCAGCACGTTGTCGACGGGCTTCAGCAGATGGCCGACCGTGAACTCGTGCGGCAGCCGCGAGCCCTTGAACTCGCCGATTTCGGTGCCGTTCAGCCAGATCCGGGCGCACGACTCCACACCGTCGAAGCGCAGCACGGCGGCACCGTCGGCCGGCCAGTCGGCGGGCAGGTCGAAGACGCGCAGATGGTCACCGGTCGGATTCTCGGTCGGCACCCGGGGCGGGTCGACCGGGAACGGGTAGAGGTGGTTGGTGTAGATGGGGGAGCCGTGGCCCTGGAGCACCCAGTGGCCGGGGACCGTGATCTGCGCCCAGTCACCGGCGTCGTACCCCCGCGCGGCGAAGGAGTCGTCCTCGGCGTCGGCCGTGTCCGACAGCCGGAAGCGCCAGCTGCCGTTGAGGGAGAGGGACGTGGCGTCGGAGGACGCGTACCAGGCGCGGGGTGGCAGCGCCCCGGTGCCCGGTGAGACGTCCTCGACGTAGGCGGTGGTCGTGCGCAAAGACATCGGTCTCCTAGCTCAGCCCTTGATGCCGGTCTGCGCGATCCCCTGCACTAGCCAGCGCTGGAGGAAGAGGAACACGAACAGCAGGGGCAGGATCGAGATGGCGGTGGCCATGAAGATCAGGTGGTAGTTGACGGTCTGGTTGGTCATGTACGACGACAGGGCGACCTGGACGGTCCAGGCGCTCGGGTCCTGGCCGATGACCAGCGGCCACAGGAAGGCGTTCCAGCCGTTGATGAAGGTGATCGTGGCGATCGCCGCGAAGAAGTTCAGCGAGTTCGGCACCACGACACGCCAGTACGCGCCCCAGTAGCCGAGCCCGTCCACGCGCGCCGCCTCCTCCAGTTCCTTCGGGAACCCGAGGAAGTACTGCCGGAACAGGAAGCAGGTGAAACCACTGAAGAGCCCCGGGACGATCAGGCCCCGGTAGCTGTCCACCCAGCCGAGGGACGACACCAGCACGAAGCTGGGGACGAACGTGACCGCCGCCGGCACCATCAGGGTCACCAGGACGCCGTAGAAGATCTTGTCGGCGTGCCGGTAGGGGATGCGGGCGAGGGCGTATCCGGCCAGCGAGCAGACGAACAGCGTGCCGACGGTGTGCAGGATCCCGACGACCAGCGAGTTCACCATCGACCGGCCGAAGTCGACCGTCGGGTCCTCGAAGGGCTCGGTGATGTTGGACCACTGGATGTGCGTCGGGAAGAACTTCCAGTTCTCGCCGGTGATCTCCGGGTCGGTGGACAGGGCGTTGCGGATCAGCAGGTAGAAGGGGACGAGGAAGAGGAGCGCGGCGACACTGGTGGCGATGTACAGGCCGGTGGAGTTCATCACCCCGCCGCGCCGGGCGCGCTTGCGGACCTCGGGTGCGGTCGTGGTCACTTGGACTCCTCACCCCTTCCGAAGCCCATGATCTTCCCCTGGAACAGGGTGACGACGCAGATCAGCACGGTCAGCACCACGGCTCCGGCGCTGCCCTTGCCGTAGTTCTGGTCCTGGCCGAGGGCGGTGTAGTACAGCTCGACCAGCGGTGGCCGGCCCCAGGTGGTCTTGGACAGCAGGTTGAAGAACTCGTCGAAGGCCTGGTAGGCCGCCACGAGCAGCAGCAGGATCACGGCCGTGGAGGTGGCCCGCAGTTGCGGCAGCGTGATGTACCGGAAGGTCTGCCAGCCGCGCTTGGCGCCGTCGATGGCGGCGGCCTCGTACAGCTCCTGCGGGATGTTCTGCAGCGCGGCCAGGAACAGGATCATGTAGAAACCGGACTGCAGCCACAGGCGGGCGGTGATGATGACCAGCCAGTACCAGGGCGGGTCGGGGTTGGCGAGCCAGGCGACGTTGTCGACGCCGAACAGGCCGAGCACCGTGTTGGCCAGGCCGAACCGCACGCCGTTGAAGAGGGACATCTTCCAGACCAGCGAGGCGGCGACATAGCTGCAGGCGGTCGGCAGGAAGAACACCGACCGGTAGAACGCCCGCATGAAACGCAGCCGGTTCACCAGCAGGGCGAGGCCCAGGGAGACCGCCCAGGTGGTGGGCACGATGAAGGCGGCGAAGACGGTGAAGGTGCCCAGCGAGCCCATGAACCCGCTGTCGGAGAGGATCTCGCGGTAGTTGCCGAGTCCGACGAACTCGCTGGGCGTGACCGTGAAGCGGGCCTCGAAGAAGCTGAGGTAGAGGCTCCAGCCGATCGGCACGTACACGAAGACGATCAGCCCGATCAGGAACGGGCTGGTGAAGAGCCAGAAGTTGAGGGTGCGGCTGCCGCGCAGCCGCCGCGGCGGCCGGGTCCCGGCGGCCTCGGCCGGGGCGGGGCTCGCGACCTGTGTGGTGGTGGTCGTCATGTCGTGATCCGCCGGCGGCCTATCCGAACAGCTTCTTCAGCTCGGCGTTGACCGTCTTGTCGCACCTGTCGAGCGCGGCCTCCGGGTCACCGTCCTTGCGGACGCAGTCGGCGAACAGGTCTTCCGTGGCGGTGATCATCGCCTGGGTCCAGCCGATGTTGTCGAAGTGCCCGTACTCGGTGAACATCTTCACGCCCTCGGCCGGCAGGCCCGACTTCAGCTTGCTCGCCGACCGCGCGATGGAGGCGCGCGGCGGGATGTGGAAGCCGTAGGAGGTCGCCCAGTCCTCCTGGTACTTCTTCTGGTCGATCCACAGCCACTTGACGTACTCCTTGGCCGCTTCGACGTTCTTGGTCTTGGCGTTGACGAACACCGACCAACCGCCGTTGTAGACGGACGGCTTGCCCCCGTCGCCGACCTTGGGGAACGGCATGATGCCGAGGTCGTCGCCGAGGGCCTGCTGGAACTGCGGCATGGCCCACATGCCGCAGAACTGGATCGCGCACAGGCCCTGGTTGAGGGCGGACGGGTCCCAGAAGTCGGCCGGGGCGTCCAGCAGCAGGTCGCCGCTGGTGAACAGCTTCCGCAGCTGCTTCAGGCCCGCGACCACGCCGTCCGTGTGGTAGGCGATCTCGTTCTTGGCGTTCAGGGTGTCGGCGCCGGCCGACCAGATCAGCGGGTTGATCACCGCGTGCAGGTCGTTGCCGAGGAACAGGCCCTTGACCTTGCTCGTGGTCAGCTTGGCGGCGGCCTCGATCAGCTCGTCCAGCGTCTGCGGGGGCTCCACGCCCGCCTTCTCCAGCAGCGACTTGCGGTAGAAGAAGAGCTGCGGGTCGTCGAGCATCCGGACGCCGTAGATCTTGCCGTCGACCGTGTGGGAGTGGATGTCGGCCTGGTTGAAGTCGTCATTGACCGGCTCGATGATGTCGGTCAGGTCGGCCACCTGCCCGCTCCTGACGAGCTGGATCTGCGGGTGGAACTCGAACAGGTCCGGCGCCTGGTCGGTCAGCAGGGACGCGAACAGCTTGCTCTCGTAGTTCGATCCCGTGATCCACTGCGTGGACACGTTCGCCTTCGTGTACGCCTTCGCGTACCGCTTGATCGCCTGCTCGGTGCCCGCCTCGCCGTACGCGTGGAAGTACTGCACGAGCTGCCTGCCCGCACCGGAGCCGCCGCCCCGGCCGTTGTTGCCGCCGCATGCGGCGAGCGAGCCCGCGGCGGCGAGGCCCGCGGCGGCCCGGAGTATCGAACGGCGGTCCCAGGTGCTGCTCTGTGCCGACATGCTGACGTCCTTGTCTGTCGTGTCTGCCGTGTGTGACGTGGCTGTTCGGGTACGACTGCGGCTCCCGCGCCCGGCGGCCGGGGGAGGACCCGCAGGGGCGCGTGGTGCGGGACGCTAACCTTCGGCTAAGGCTTCGGCAAGGGATTGGACGAAGTGCGTACGAGTTGTTGTACGCAGTTCGGGATCACGAACAGGCGTTCAGGCATACGAGATGAGGGCCGCCGGGTCCGGGAGTGGCCGGCGGCCCCCGGCCGGGGGGAACGGTCGCGCTACCGCCTGGTCCAGGCCTCGTTGGCGCCGCCGGAGCAGCTGTAGAGGATGACCTTGCTGCCGTCCGCCGTCGCCTGCCCGCTGACGTCCAGGCACCGGCCCGACGCCTCGTTCACGATCTGCCCGTCCGAGTTGAGCAGCCACCGCTGGGTGTCGTCACCGCGGTACGAGGCCGTCGTCGCCAGACCCGAACCAGTCGCCGTCAGATAGCCGTTGGCGCCCTTCAGGGTGCCCCGCGCGTCGTACGACCACGACTGTCCGGCAGCGCCCGTGCAGCCGGCGATCGCCGCACCCGAGGCGTCGGCCGTCAGGCACTTGCCCGACTGACCGCCGACCAGGGCACCGGTCAGCGCCGAACCGCCGTGGCCCTTGTGGTCCAGGACGTACGTCGTGATCGAACGCGGCGCCAGCGTCGCCGCCATGGTGCCGCCGAAGACCGACGGCTTCGCGACCCGCGCCCAGTTCTCGTCGGCGGAGGTGCGCACGGCCTGCCGGGCCCGCAGCGGCGACCCGCTGTTGAAGTGCAGGTCGAGCGCGGTGTCGGTGGTGTTGTGGTTGTTCACCACGACGACCCACGTGCCGTCCCGGTCGTAGGCCGAGACCTCCACACCGTCCGGCGCCCCGGTCACGTTGTGCAGGGCCGCGCCCGGCCGCACGAACTTGCTGTACTGGCCCAGCGCGTAGAAACGCTTCGTGAAGTACAGGGTCTGGTTGCCGTTCGTGGCGTACGCCGGGTCGTAGTAGATCAGGCCGTCGTTCCAGCCCTCGTCGTTACGGGCGTTCGGGTCGCTGCCGAACATCTCCGACAGTGCCACCCACCACTGGAACGCCGAGTCGTGAGCGGTCGCGAAGTCCTTGTAGATGATCCGGGACAGGTTCAGCCCGCCGTCGATCGTCGGGTCGTACTCCTGCGCCCAGCCGGTGCCGCCCTTGCCGAAGCAGCAGATCTCCGTCGACCAGGACGCGATGCCCGCCGCACGGGACGTCTCGTACACCCGCGCCCGGTCGGCGTCGCTCGGGTTGTCGTACGTGTGATGGGCCAGCCGGGCGACGTACTGGGCCGTGCCCGGCTGCGATATCCACTGCGGGACCTCGGAGTTGAACTTCACCGTACTGGTCGACTCGTCGGCGATGATCGTCGTCTTCTGGTGCCGGGCCCGCTGCTCGGCGCCCAGCGCGCGGACGATGTCGTCGCGCTGGCCGACGTCGACGAGCATGCCCTCCTGGCCGCACGAGTCGAAGCTGTTCGTCGGCTCGTTGAACGGGCTGACGTAGTCCAGCCGTACGCCCTGCTTCGCGAAGTGGGCGGTGACGTCGGCGACGTACCGGGCGAAGTCCTGCTCGTTCTCCGCCTTCAGATAGCCGCCGCAGCTCTTGCCGTTCGTCTTCCACTGCGCGGGCGCGCTGTTGACGAAGCCGATCAGGTCCCGCACGCCGTACTTGCGGGCGGCGTACAGGAAGTACCGGCCGGCTTCGTCCTTGCTCCAGTCGTAACCGCCGTCCGGCTTCAGGAAGTCCTCGGGGGCGCGCGGCGCATAGGTGACACCGGTGCCGCCGCCGCCGATGTTGTACCGGTACGAGCTGAGGGCCAGGCCGTCCTTGGAGAAGAGGAGCTTGGCGAGGCGGGCCCGGACCGCCGGGTCGAAGGTCTTCAGGTCGTTGACCCACCAGGCGCCGGAGGCACCGATGTTGTCGATGGTCTGCGCGGCGTGCGGGGAGACCTCGGCGACGGCCGGGGGACCTGCGGCGCTCGCGGACGGGGTGGTGAGCAGGGCGCCGGTGACGGCCAGCGCGGCCGAGGCGGTGAGCAGGAACGATCTCTTGCCGCGGGACCGGGCGGTACGGGCCCGGGTGGCGCGGGGGTGAATGGTGCGGGGGTGAGACACGTGCATCCCTTCCGTCGTCATGAAGGCGGTGCGGTACGGCTCCTGGCTGTGGTGGTGCGTTTGGCGGCCCTCTGCCCGACCGACTGCAGCGCCCCTTCCAGCGCGAACGTGGCCGCGCCGAGGGACACCGGGTCGGTGGGGATCGGGGAGAGGACGATCTCGGTGGCGGCCAGCGGCCGGCGCAGGGCGTGCCGGGCGACCGCCCGACGGACCTCCCCGAGCAGCGGCTCGCCGAGCCGGGCGGCCACCCAGCTGCTGAGCACGACCACCTCGGGGTTGAGCAGGTTGATCAGGTCGGCGATGCCGGCGCCGAGGTAACGGGCCGTGTCCCGGACGACCTTGAGCGCGACCGGGTCCTCCGCGGCGACCGCACGGGCCAGCGCGTCGACGGTGGCGGTCTGGTCCTCGGGATGCAACAGGGCCGAACACGGGTCGAGTTCGCGCAGGTTCTGCATGATGCCGGGCGCGCCGACGTACGTCTCCACACAGCCGTGGTTGCCGCAGTGGCACAGCCGGCCGTCCAGGACCAGCGTGGTGTGGCCCCACTCGCCGGCGCTGTTGCTCACACCCCGGTGCAGACCGCCGCCGAGGGCCAGCCCGGCGCCGACCCCGGTGCCGAGGTTCACGACCACGGCGTCCCCGCGGCCCCGCGCCGCCCCGAACCACAGCTCGGCCACCGCGCAGGCGCGCAGCGGGTTGTCCAGGTACAGCGGGTAGGCGATGTGCTCGGCGAGCAGATCGAGCAGGGGCACGTCGTGCCAGTTCCAGTTGGGCGCGTACTCGGCGACCCCGGTGTCCCGGTCCACCTGGCCCGGCACGCTCACCCCGACGCCGAGCACCCGGGCGGCCTCGACGCCGGCCTGGGCGACCACCGAGCCGACCGCCGCGGCGACCTGCCCGACGACCTGCTCGGGCCGGTTCTCACCGGGGCGCATCTCCTCGTCGGCCCGGGCCAGCACGTTCAGCGCCAGGTCGAACAGCTCGACGTGGACGTACGTCTCCGCGATGTCCACGCCGATCAGCGCGCCCCCCGAGGCGTTGACCGCGACCAGGCCCCGGGGGCGGCCGCCGGCCGAGTCCTCGAACCCGACCTCGGTGATCATGCGGAGGTCCAGCAGCTCGCCGACGAGCGTGGCCACCGTGGCCAGGCTCAGCCCGGTGGCCGCGGCCAGCTCCTGCCGGGAGGTGGGAGACTCGGCGATGATCTGGCGCAGCACCTCGTAGCGGTTCGCGGTGCGGATGTCCCGTGATGTGCGCTTCACGCGGCTGCCCCTCCTGTCCCGTCCGGACCAGTCCAGGCCGGGGCGGCTTCGGCACCGGCGCGGGCGTCAGGCTATGGGCTGTGGGGGGTTTCGACAAGGGGTTAGGAAAGGGGCTGGAGAAAGGCCTCGCCGGGGTGTGGCCGGTTCAGCCGTCGAGCAGGTCCCGCACGAAGGCGTTGCCGAAGGTGCCCGCGGGATCCAGCGAGCGGACCAGGGCCCGGAAGTCGGCGAGGCGTGCGTACCGCCGACGGAGTACCGCCGACGGTATACCGAACACCTTCCCCCAGTGCGGGCGCGGATCGAACGGCTCCAGCACCTCCTCCAGCCGGCGCACCACCGGCAGCACCGCGGCCTCGTCCCGGATCCAGGTGAAGTGCAGCGCGACCGAGTTGCGTCCGTGGGCCGGGCTGAGCCACTGCGCGTCGGCGGCGACCGTACGCACCTCGCAGGTCTGCAGGACACCGGCGACCGTATGCCGTATGCCGTCGATCGCATACAGCGCTTCGACCGCCGTCGACCGCGGCAGCAGGTACTCCGACTGGATCTCCTCCCCGCTGCTCGGCGTGAACTCCGCCCGGAAGTGCGGCAGCCGCTCGTGCCACGGTCCCGGCACCCCCAGCTGCTCGGTGCAGTTCCCCGCGGGCATGCCCGGGACCGGGTGCAGCGGCCCGGTCGCGGGGGCCGCCCACGGGAAGTCCACCGCCGGCCGGTCCGTGCGCCGCTTGACCCACACCTGCCGGAAGCCCGGATCCCGCCAGTCGGTGAACAGGCTCACGCTGTACCCCGAGGCCGCCACCGCCTCGAAGTCCATGCCGGCCAGCGGGAGTTCGGTGTAGACGCGCTGCTCCACCCCGTACGCGGGCTCCAGGCCGAGGGTGAGCGCGGTGACCACGCCCAGTGCGCCGAGTGAGGTCACGGCGCCGGCGAACCGCGGGTCGTCCCGGCTGATCGTCACCGCCGTGCCGTCCGCGACGATCAGCTCCACCTCCCGGACCGCCGACGCCAGCGGGCCGTTGTCCACGCCCGAGCCGTGCGTGCCCGTCGCCACCGAGCCGGCCACCGAGATGTGCGGCAGAGACGCCATGTTGGGCAGGGCCAGGCCGTGGGCGTGGACCGTGCGGGCCAGTTCGGCGTAGCGGACCCCGCCGGACACCCGGACCGTACGCGCCGCCGTGTCGACGTCGATCACCCGCGGCAGCCCGGCGGTGGAGAGCAGGACGCCGTCCGGACCCGGGTCGGCGATCCGGTTGAAGGAGTGCCCGCTGCCCACCACCCGCACCCGCGCACGGCCCGCCACCAGGGCCGCGAGCGCCTCGGGTGTGCGCGGGCGGTGGTACTCCCGCGCCGTGTACGTGACGGTGCGCGCCCAGTTCGTGAACGCGCCCGTGCTGTCGCTGGGCGCCGAACCCGCGGTCTCGGTCATCCGTGCGTCCCCTCCGGGAGATGGCGTGTGCCGCCGACTCTCTCATCCGCGGGACGCGCCGCAGAAACCGGTTGCCGCTGCCGGTGCGGTCGTCGTCACCGGGGCCGCGGCCGGTTGCCGTCCCGACGGGCGGGCCGCCACCGGCCGACAACCGATCGAACTATGGGCAAAGGGGAATGAAAGGTGCACACCGGTAGCATCACCCAGGACCCGGCGCGGGGGAGTCCGTGGTGGGGGCATACGGTGAGAGGTGTAGGCCCGAGCCGGGAGGAGACAGACGATGGGCAGCCGTACCGCGCTGGTCGAGGATCTGATGGAGCGGTTCCCGCAGGTGCCGCGGGAGGCCGTCTTCAAGGAGGACCTGCTCCGGGGCGGTGTCGCCTTCGACAGGTCCGCCCTGAGTGACAACGAGGACGGCGACGTCAAGCCGAAGTCGTACTTCATCTTCTCCTTCGACCACGGCACCCTGCCCGAGCTGGGCGAGGCCGCGCTGCGCCGCCCGCCGGAGGAGATCATTCTGACGGGCGGTCCGTACGACCTGAGGCGTACGGTCGTCTCCGTGCGGGTGAACCCTGCCTCGCCGTACCGGGTCGCCGCCGACGAGGAGGGGCTGCTCGGGCTGTACCTCGACGGCCGGCGCATCGCCGATGTCGGGGTGCCGCCGATGCCGGAGTACTACCGGCACACCCTCTCCAACGGGAAGAGCGTCATGGAGGTGGCCCCGACCATCCAGTGGGGCTACCTGATCTACCTCACCGTCTTCCGGGTCTGCCAGTACTTCGGCGCCAAGGAGGAGTGCCAGTACTGCGACATCAACCACAACTGGCGCCAGCACAAGGCGGCCGGACGCCCCTACACCGGGGTGAAGGACGTCGAGGAGGTGCTGGAGGCCCTTGAGATCATCGACCGGTACGACACCGCGAAGGCCTCCACCGCCTACACCCTCACCGGTGGCGCCATCACCAAGACGGTCGCCGGGCGCGACGAGGCCGACTTCTACGGCCACTACGCCAAGGCCATCGAGGAGCGCTTCCCGGGCCGCTGGATCGGCAAGGTCGTGGCGCAGGCGCTGCCCAAGGCGGACGTGCAGCGGTTCAAGGACTACGGCGTGCAGATCTACCACCCCAACTTCGAGGTGTGGGACCGCCGGCTGTTCGAGCTGTACTGCCCGGGCAAGGAGCGGTACGTCGGCCGGGACGAGTGGCACCGCCGGATCCTGGACTCCGCCGACGTGTTCGGCGCGCGCAATGTGATCCCGAACTTCGTGGCGGGCGTGGAGATGGCCGAGCCGTTCGGCTTCACCACCGTCGACGAGGCCATCGCCTCCACCACCGAGGGCCTGCGGTTCTTCATGTCGCACGGCATCACGCCCCGGTTCACCACCTGGTGCCCGGAGCCCACGACCCCGCTCGGCAAGGCCAACCCGCAGGGCGCGCCGCTGGAGTACCACATCCGGCTGCTGCAGGCCTACCGGCAGACGATGGACGACTTCGGCCTGTCCTCCCCGCCCGGCTACGGCCCGCCCGGACCCGGCCGCGCCGTGTTCTCCGTCAGCTCCTTCATGGACAGCCTGCCCGCGGGCGAACCGACGGCGCAGGAGGGTGAGGCGGAGACGCCGGCCCAGGTGTGACGGCGGCCGGGGCCGGCCCTCGCGCGACCGGGCGGGGACCGGTCCCGGTGTGACGGCGGCAGGGCCGGACTCCCGCACGACCGGACCCTTCCCGGCCCCGTGCGGCTGAACGCGGGCGCGTCCGCGTCCGTATCAGAGGCCGGAGTGAGGGGCTCGTCGTGACGTGCGCCCGTGCCACCACGGTCGGTAGCCGGATGTGAACAGGCCGCTTGTCAGTTGTGTCGAGGACGTGAAAGGCTCTGTGCACTGCCGCGAGGTTTCCCGTAACTCCCTTGTCCGTTTGGTGAGTTGCCCTCGCTCGTGGATGCAGGAGTCTCATGCCCGACCTGCCGACCCCCCAGGACGACACCGAGGCCGCGCTGTTCTCGGAGTGCTGGGACGCGGTGCTCTCGTACGCGGACCTGTGCACCTCCGGGTCCCTGACGGCCCAGCAGCTGGCCACCGAGGCGTTCACGCTCGGCATGCGCGAGGTCCGCGCCGCCGCGAGCACCCATGTGCGCGGCGCGGGCCGCCGTACCGCGCGGCTGCCGGTGATCCCGGCGCTGCTCACCGCCGTACGCACCACCGCGGCCGCCTGGGAGGCCGACGGGCAGGGGCACAAGCTCGACCCGGATCTGCGGCTGTGGCTCAACTCCGAGGGCGCCGCCCGGTTCTCGGGGCCGCCGTTGCAGCGCCCGGTCGCGCTGCGCGGGCTGAGGGACATGCAGGAGGCGGACGCCGCGCTGCTCTGGCTGGCCGAGGTGGAGGCGCTGCCGCTGCCGGCCGTGGGCCGCCGGCTGGGCCTGGAGCCGGCGAGCGTCGCCGAGGAACTGGAGCAGGTCCGCACCCTGTTCCGGGACCGCTGCCACCGCGCCCACCTCGACTCCCCGATGGCCCCGCAGTGCCGTAGCTACGCGCGGCTGCTGGACGCGGTCACCCGCTCGCCCACCGCGCAGACCCCCGGCGACCTCTCCCGGCACCTGGCCACCTGTGTGCAGTGCGCCGAGGCGGCCGCCTGCCTGCGGCTGCACGGCGGCGGGCTGCCCGCCGCGCTGGCAGGCGGAGTGATCGGCTGGGGTGGCCTCGCCTACCTGGAGCGGCGCCGCCGCGCCACCGAGGTCCGGCTCGGCGCGGGCCGCCCCGGTACCGCCGACCCCGGTGACGGGCAGGAGGGCGCGGGCCGCAGCCGTGTCCTGCGCGGTGGGCTGATCGCCGCCGCGGTGCTGCTGTCGGCGCTGGCGCTCGGGGTGTCGATGATGTCGGCCGGCGGCTCCGGCGGTGACACCGCCGCCGCCCAGGACGACCGGCAACCGGTCGCCGACCCGGGCGTCTCCCGCACCGCGCCCCGCCCCACCGCCACGCACTCACCCTCCGCCCTGTCCCCCACCCCCACCCAGGGCACGCCCGCCCACAAGACGACCGACCCCGAACCCCAGGGCAGCACCTCCTCCGCCACCCGTCCGGCGGGCGGCCCGAGCGCCTCCGCCGTCACCCGGTCGGCCGGTTGCCGGGTCGCCTACGAGCTGGACAACCAGTGGCCCGACGGCTTCCAGGCCACCGTCACCGTCACCACCGACCGCGCCCTGAGCGGCTGGCAGGTGTCCTGGAGCTTCCGCGACGGCCAGCAGGTCGGCCAGATGTGGGACGCCACCGTCCACCAGAACGGCTCCCGCGTCACCGCCACCGCCGCCGACTACAACAAGACGGTCGCCGCCCACGCCACCCTGTCCTTCGGCTTCCTCGGCACCTGGACGAAAACGAACCGGCCCCCCCACGCCTTCGCCCTCAACGGCGTCTCCTGCACGCTGGGCGGATGACCCGCGAGCTGCGGGAAGCCGACCGCATCGCCGCCGAGGGGACCGCTGCCCGCGGTCGTGGTGGTCCGGCGAACGGCCAGTGGGCCCGCCTGGAAGCCTTGCCGCCCGTCGGCGCGAAACCGGGCCGTCCGCGACCCTGCCCGAGAGATAACCTGGGGCGATGGACGACGCATTGGACCAGGGGCCGTTCTTCCACGGCACGAAGGCCGATCTGCGGGTCGGGGATCACCTCACCGCCGGTTTCCGTTCCAACTACCGGCCCGACATCGTGATGAACCACATCTACTTCACCGCGTTGCGCGACGGTGCGGGACTCGCCGCCGAACTCGCCGCAGGCGACGGAGCCCCGCGCGTGTACGTCGTCGAACCGACCGGGGAGTTCGAGAACGATCCGAACGTCACCGACAAGAAGTTCCCCGGCAACCCCACCCGCTCCTATCGGAGCAGGGAACCGCTCCGGATCGTAGGAGAGGTCACCGACTGGACGCGACAGACCCCCGAAGCCCTCCAGGCGTGGCGGGACCGGCTGGCCGCGATCCGCTTGGATGACCGCGCCGAAATCATCAACTAGTACGCCGCCGGGGGCTCCTCGGCAGTCGAGGTGATCTTGTTGTTGGCTTGGTGGATGCCAGGGTCGCAGCAGGCGCCGTCGTGGGGCTGGACAGCCCGCATCTCATCTGTGAGCTTTGATCACTGGAACGTCGCCTGTACCGCATGTGGGTGGCCCTGCCAGTGATCTGGTGGCGTGCGGGTGGGCCCATCGTTGGTTTGAGGACCCCAGCGCGGAAGGAGTACGCATGCAGTCAGCGCTTTCATCTACTTCGACGGTCCTGTTAGACGCCGAGGCGGAGAAGAACGGAGTCGACCTGGCTTCCGAGGTGATGGGGTTTTAACTGTGCGCCCTCGTATCGAAAAGATCTCCGTTTTTCTAGTTCTGACGGTTGACTCTCTTGCGAACGGCCTTTTCATCCCCATATCCATGATCTACCTGTCGACCATTTCGGGTGAGTCATTGGTCCAGGTTGGCACGTTGCTGAGCATTGCCGGGCTCATATCGTTGCCATTGCCGTTATGGATCGGGCGGCTCGTTGATCAGACCGGCCCCAAGAAAGTCGTGCTGGTGGCGCAGTTACTCCAGGCGGCGGGATTCGCCGGATATCTCGTGGCGTGGGGTCGGGTTGCGATCTTTATCTCCGCACTTGTGGCCTCACTGGGTCAGAGGGCTTTCTGGTCCTCGGTGTTCACGCTCGTCAGTTACTTGGCTGACGGTGATCCCGACGCCCGAGCACGGGAAAAGTGGTTCGGCATCATTGGATCATTGCGCGCGGCGGGCTATGGTCTCGGCGCTCTCGCCGCAGGCATCGTCCTCTCGGCGGAGTCTCGTGTCGCCTCGCGGGGAGCGATCGCGGCAGATGCCCTGCTCTTGGTCATAGCTGCTGCGCTGGTTCGGGTGGGGGTGCCCGACAGGACTGCTCCCGTCAAGGAGCATCGAGAACAGGACGATAAGCGTGGCTATCGGATACTGTGGGCCGACCGCCCATATCTCGGACTCGTCGCGCTCAATACGCTGTTCGCCCTGTGTAATGTGATGCTGAGCATTGCCTTTCCTCCATTTGTCGCACGCCAACTTCCGTCCATGATGTGGCTTGTGGGTCCACTGCTGGCAGTGAATACTATGGTCCAAGCCATATTTCAGCCCCTGGTCGTCCGACTAATCCGCCCGCATCCCAGGCATCGGTCTCTCTGCCTGGCCGGGGCTCTTTGGGCCGCTTGGGCATGCCTGACTTTCTTCCCGAACTGGGCACCAAGGGTCACCTGGATTCCCTGCTTGACATTAGCCATCCTCTGTTATTCCGCGGCTCAACTGGTGCACTCTCCGGTATCCAACGCGCTTGCCGCCGATGCCGCTCCCGCTGATATTCGCGGCCGATACTTGGCAATATTCCAGTTTTCTTTTGCTGTGGCCGGGGTTATTGCGCCAACCATGTTTTCTGCACTGCTCGACGTGTCGAGCCTTGCCCTATGGGTCAGCCTGGCGGCCCTCAGCGTTTTGGCGATACCGATCACCATGCTCGTCGCCTCGCGACTGCCTGAGTCTGCACTGCTGGCAGGCATGAAGGAGCGCGACAGCCTGGCCACGAGGTAGCCGACCCCTCTGTGACAGAGCCAGTGCGAAACGTTGGTGACCTGTTCGCACTGAACCCCTTTCATCCTGTTCCGGCCGGGTGAAATGGGCTGGTCAGGTGGGGTGACATGGCGAAGCCCCCCGTCGTTGGTGTGGTGATCTCACTCAACACGCCATCGGCCGGTGGGGCTTCGTTGGTTCCGTATCCTTCCATGCTCGACGTCCCGCACGATCTGGTCGAACACGTCTCCTGGCTCATCTACGCCCGAAGGCGTGAACTTCGCTCGTCCTGGCGGAGGTTGAGCTGCTTCAAGCAGGCCCTGCTGGTTCTGGCACACCTACGGAAGAACGAGACGTTGGCCCAGGTCGGAGCCGGGTTCGGCGTTTCCGAGGCCACCGCGTGGCGGTATGTGCACGAGACCGTCGAGGTCCTCGCCTCGTGGGCGCCGGGACTGCACGAGGCCCTCGTCGGCCTGGGCGAAGGCGACTTCGTCATCCTCGACGGCACGCTCATCCCCACCGACCGCATCAAGGCCGACGAGCCGTACTACTCGCGGAAACACAAGAAGCACGGCATGAACGTCCAGGTCATCGCACGTCCCGACGGCACGCCGCTGTGGTTCTCACGGGCAACGCCGGTCCGAACCCACGACCTGACCGCAGCACGTGCCCACGCATCGTCCAGGCCTGCCTCGGCCACCAGATCCTCGTCCTGGCCGACCGTGCCTTGCAGGGCGCTGGCGCCACTCTCCGCACCCCGCTACGGCCACCGCGACCTGCCCGAGCACTACCACAACAACCGCGACCACGCCGGCCTGCGCGCCCCCGGCGAACGCGCCTTCGCCCGCCTCAAGTCCTGGCGACTGCTACGACGAGCGCGCTGCTCAACCAACCGCGTCGGTAGGATTGTGGCAGCCGTGCACACCCTCTTGACCTGCCAATACTCAGGATGAAAGGGGTTCACTGATGTCTTCTAGCGTTACGACGTGGTGCGCGATTGAGGGCTGGGGGTGCCGCCCTGGCGGTTCGGCTGATAGGTGATCACCTCTCGACGACGCGGTCGGAGACCAGGCCGGCCACGGCTGGGTAGATCTCCTCGAAGTATTCGCGTCGTCCGAGAAACCGCTGGAGGGTTCGCCACTGTTTGTGCTCGGCGTTGGCGTGTTCTACGCAGATCCGTTCCGAGGAATGCTGGTGACGCTCCGCGTCCCAGGTGGCGACCTCCTCGGGTGTCGCGTCCTTCTTCGGCTTGAGCGGCGGAGCCTGGACCTGGTTGGGGAACTCCTTGGCCAGGCCCCGGTACCCGGAGTCTACCGTGGCCTTAATCTCGGGAAACCGCTCGAACAGGTCGGCGATGCCCTTGGTCCGCAGCGCCGTCTGGTCGTGCATGCGGCCGGGGCGGAACGCCCCGGCCCACCGCGTGCGTCCCTCGCCGCCGGTGACGACGGTCGCCTTCTTGGTGTTCAATACCCCCGGATCAGGTCGAACCCGTACACCACTTCCCTGGACGCAACCTTCGAGGTCGTCCCCGGGGGCTCAGGCCCAGGTGGACTGGGGTGATGAGGGCAAGGTCCTCGCCCATGTCGGCATCCCGAAGGTCTACTCCTTCCACATGACGCTGTCGTACTCGCGCGACCCGTTCCGCTGCTTCACCACCGGTCAGGACCCGGCGACGTTCTTCGACTGCCACCGGCAGGCATTCGCGCACTTCGGCGGGGTGCCGATGAGCATCGTCTACGACCGGACCAAGACGGTCGTGCGCCGGCATGTCGCTCCGGGCGAGGCGGTTCCGCTGCACCCGGAAGCCGTCGCCTTCGCCGGGCACTACGACGTCGACGTGCTGGCCGCCTACCGGCCCCAGGGCAAAGGCCGGGTCGAGCGGCAGGTCGGCATCGTCCGTGACCACGTGCTGGCAGACCGGGCCTTCTCCTCCATCGAAGAGATGAACGCCGCCTTCGCCGCCTGGGTGCCACTTCGGCAGGCGAAGGTCCACGGCACCCACGGCGAAGGGCTCTGCGTCCGCTGCCGAAGGTCCCCTATGTAGTCGCCCAGCGGCATCTGAGGCACGTCGGCAGGGACTGCATGGTTGCCTTCGACGCGAACCTCTACTCGGTGCCGCCCGCAAGGTCCATCCCCGCCAACTGGTCGAGGTCAGGGCCACGAAGTCCCAGGTCACCCAGCACTCCACCGTCCCTGACGCCACTGGCCAGACGTTGCTGGCCATCCATCCGCGAGCGGTCGGCCGTGGAGCCCGCAGCATGGACGAGACGCACTGGGACGACCTGCCCACAGGTAGAGGTGCTGGCCGCCGCGTCACCACCGGCGACGCTCTGCCTTCGCCCCGCCGCAGCCAGCCGCTCGGGTCGGGGACCGGACCGCTGCAGGCCCTGCTGAACCGGTCCGCAGCCGCAAGTGTCGAGGTCGGCCGCCGTCCGCTGTCGGTCTACGACGAGCTGACCGGCACCCGACCCTTCACCTCACCCACCCCGACCGAGGACGCCCGTTGAGCGAACTGACCAGCACCCGCATCCGCACCACCGCCGTCAAGCTCGGCCTGCCGCATCTGGCTGAGGCCCTAAACCAGTACGTCCAGCGGGCCGACGAGGCGAAGACGGGCTACCTCGACCTGGTGCTGTCCGAGGAACTCGCGGTCCGCGACGACCAGCGCTTCCGCAACGGTCTGCGGCTGTCGAAGCTGCTGCACCACAAGACACTGGAGGACTACGACTTCTCCTTCCAGCCCTAACTCGACCCGCGCAAGGTCAAGGACCTGGCCACCCTCTCCTTCGTCGCGAACACGGCCAACGTCGCCCTGCTAGGGCCGCCCGGGGCCGGCAAGACACACATCGCCGTCGCCGTCGCCGTCGCCCTCGCGGCCTGCCGGGCCGGCTACTCGATCTACTTCACCAGCCTCGACGACATGGTCCGACACCTCAAGGCCGCCGAGGAGCAAGGCTGGCTGATCAGCAAGCTCACCAGCTACCTCCGCCCCAGCGTCCTCGTGATCGACGAAATGGGCTACCAGCCGCTCGAGCGGGCCGAGGCGAAACTGGTCTTCCAGGTCATCTCCAAACGCTACGAAAAGGGCTCGATCATCCTGACCTCGAGCAAGACCTTCGGCGAATGGGGCCCGGTCTTCGACGACGAAGCCCTGGCCACCGCAATCCTCGACCGCCTCCTGCACCACTGCGAGGTCGTCCCAATCAACGGCAACAGCTACCGTCTCCAGACCATCGAACGGGACACCGACGTGGCCAGAGCAGTGGTGCACATAACTTCGTACTCGGTGGTGCACTCAGACGAGTACGCGGACAGGCGGGCCGGCACGTGTAGAGGCGCTTCGTGTCCGGCTCGGCGTCTTCGAGGCCATCCTGGTCGTGCAGGGTGAGCAGCCGCAGCCAGGTGTCGAGATCGGCGGCGAGGTTCGCGGCAAGCATCCAGCCCGTGTTGATGCGCCACGACTGGGCCAGTCCCATGGCCTTGTTGGCACGCACCCGGTCTTCGACCTCGGCGTGGTCGCGGTGCAGGGCGTCAAGGGACTGGATCTGGTGGGAGCCTGCGATGCCCCACACGTGCCGGATGTTCGTCGCCGTGATCGAGCAGCGCCAGCCGGTCTTCTGCTCGAAGGCGGCAGCTTCTTCATGTGCCGTCGGGAGGGGCGCACGCGGCGACCGATCAGCCGGATGCCTTTCCGGGCAGATGCACTGTTTGGCGCGCTGTCCAACGCGGCTGGAAATCGCCTATGGCTTAAAAACGTCGGCTAGCTTTACCCGAGGCATGGCTAATCCGGAAACATAAGGCGAAGTCTATACCGCTACTTGACTTAACTTGGCAAAATTTTGGTCGTGATCACCACTTGACGGCAAGCACTTGAGTGACACACGATGTTAGAAAGTGCCTGTGATTCGTGATTCCGTCGTTGGAGTCTGGTGATACTTGCGGAGGTCGGCCCGGCATGGATCTAATCTCTCACTGGAAGGCCTGCCGGAACTAGGAAGGCCGCGACTTCTCTGATGTGCTGAGCGCAACCTTTCTTACCAACCCCACAGAAAGGAGAACGCCAAATGCTGCGCAAAAAGACAATTCTGTTACTCCCCTGGGGTGGTGGTAACGGACACTTCACCCACTGTGCTGCCGTCGGAAAGGCGGCTGCAGATCGGGGGTGGAGAGTGGTCGTGGCCCTTACTGACAACGCTGTTCATCGATCACTAGCTTGTTCGCTCGGCTTCGAGACCATCAGATATCCGCGTGGCCTCGACACAAAAAATTCTTGGGAATGCTGGCTCAACGAGCACTACTTTGAAGCTGCTGTCGATGCGGATGTCGACATGATTCAGCAAGTAGGCGCATCGCTGGTGGTCCATGACATCCGACTGAGCACTCCCGTAGCTGCGCTGGTATGCGACCAAGAGCCCGTGGTGATAGCCCACTCACCCGTTCTTGAAGGATTTGACTACCCTGGACTTCCTACACCGCCGCTTTGGCGAGACGCCGTAAGGTCGGCGAACCACACCATCGGCAAACTCGGCCAGCCCTTGATAGCCGAGGACATACGCGAACTACTTTCACGCGGGCCAGTTCTCATTCCGAGCATACCGGAGTTTGATGAAGTGCCTGAGGTCTTCTCCGGCAGCGCGGTGTATGTGGGGCCGCTCTCACTGAGCAAGGGCACACGGGAAGCTGACACCGCGGCTGGTCAGGATAATCTCTTCTTTTATCGTACGGTGGGAATCGGGGAGTCCTTCCGCGCCTTTCGGTCCGTCTTTTCCGATTATGGTAGGCACGTTCTGATTGGGACGGGAAGCGAGGACTCCGCCCGGTCTCTTCTAACGCAGTGCGCGGACACAAAGTTTCACATCCAAGCGATGTGGAATTTCGAGGAAATAGCTCCACAAACCAAAGTGGCGGTGCATCACGGTGGGCCGGGTACAGTCTTTGACTGCATCAAGAGCGGTCTGCCCTCAGTCGCACTTCCCGGCGATAACCCCGAGCGCGGGCTATATGCTGGAAAGCTGGACAAGTACGGGCTCGGGATTTCCCTGAGTAGCGAAGCCAAAGTGGACACAGAGTGGGGCAAGGCAATTGACTCCACCGGGGAAGTCCCGCCGTGGAGCGAGGTCCGCGAGCACATTGAGAGACTGGCGAGCGATGCGAATCTGGGGCCTCAGATAAAGCAATGGAGTGCTCGACTGGACGACTTCAGCGTGGACCAGGCCCTTGACCTCTTGACAGTAATATGACGAAAAAAATCCCTGCTCGGCGACGGCGAGGTTGCGCAGGCGGGCGATTCCACTCGGACGGCAGCGGTGCCAGCTGCGGCAGAGCCCTGATCCTGCACCGGTACGTCGTGACCACCGGCACGCGGTCCTCCACCAGCAGTCTCCACGGCCCGCCTCGCGGCTGCTCACACGGCTCCCGCGGATGTCGGCGCGCGGATCGCTCGCTGGACAGATAGAGATCCCTGGCTCAAAAGCCTCGCGGCGACGCGGCTGAGGCAGACGGTTATCTCCAGCGCGTGTCGCCCGCTGTACCGGAGGACCGCTGTCTCCGCGATCAGGCACCAGTCCGAACCGGTCGCGATCTGTGTGGCGACCGCCTCGCGCCAGATGCCCAGCGGCCAGATGCAGTCTTCGCACCGTACAGGTGCCACGACGCGACCACTTGCTCAAGACGCCATTAGAGGAGATCTGCTATGAAAACGATCATTGTCGGATCCGCTGGGCACCAAGGACAGCAGTACCTGCGAACCCTGCGTCACGAAATAGACATTGTCGCACTCGTGGACAAAAGGCCGACAATGATTCACGGTGACAGTGGACCTCTGCCATGGTTCGCCTCTCTTGACGAGGCTCGGAACCACGTTCAAGCAGACTGTGCGATCGTCGCGGTCCCTCATCATGAGCACTTGTCCGTATCGACGTACGCGCTGCAGAGCGGCCTCCATGTCATAAAGGAGAAGCCGCTCAGCTCGATGCTCGAAGAGCGTGACATTCTGCTGAAAACTGCACGGTTGAACAATCGATCGCTGCTCACTGTGGCTCAACGTGCATATGAGAAGTCATTTCGTGCGGCAATCGATCAGCTTCCCCTTATTGGGGAACCCTACTCCTTCACATATGAATACCACGCCAGCAGAGGCCAGATCACCACCGGTTGGCGTGCTGATCCGCTGATGGCCGGCGGGGGCGTACTCCTCGACATGGGCTATCACCTGCTGGACATGCTGGACCGCCTCTTTGGTCCCCCGGAGTCCGGCACCGTCAACCTTTCCTACTGCTTCCCCCAGTTGAGAGCAAGAAGGCTCGAGGACGCTGCAGCAGGATTACTCCGGTATGAGCGGGGACTCTCTGGCGTAGTGATCATATCTCGCCACCACGGGACAAAGTATGAGAAGTTGCAGATCCAGGCGAGTGAAGGATCCATCGTCGTCACCCCTGATGAGTTCAGGCGGTATTCGTTCGACGGCAAGCTCATGGCGTCGATAACGGTAGATGGGGCAGAAAGGGAAGACGATCTGGCGGTCAAACGGATGGCACTCGACTATATAGACCATCTGGAAGACCCCGCGTTTTGCGCGGAGAACGTCGCCCGACACTCCAGGATCGTCCAGGTTCTGGACCTACTTTATCGCAGTGCGGAGTGTTCGCCATCCAGGAACATAGCGTGAGGACTCGACAGGAGACTGAAATGTCAGAACTTGCACTGCTTGGCGGATCGTCCGCCGTCACTATGCCCCGCCCCCATGAGGTGTGGCCGCCCCAGGCCGGGGAAGCCGAGCTCAAGGCCCTTGCCAGTCAGCGTAACGATGACATTTCCATTCGTGGCCGCACGGGACCGATCGCCGAGTTCGAGAACAAGTTTCTGGACTTCCTTGAGGGACGGCGCCGCTATGCGGTGACGTTCAATTCCGGGACGTCTGCGCTTCTCGCCGCCTACGTTGCGGTCGGGGCGACGAGCGGAACGGAAGTGATCGGCCCGGCACTTACCTATCATGCCGCGCTGAGCCCCGCCTACTTCCTGGGCTCAGAAGTCGTGCTCGTGGATATCGAGAGGGAAAGCCGCGCTATCGACCCTACTTTGATAGAAGCGGCAATTACGGAACGTACGCGTGTGGTAACCGTCGTCCATCAGTGGGGTCACCCGGCCGACATGGACTCCATTTTGGCCATAGCATCGAAACACAATCTACGGGTGATAGAAGACTGCTCCCATGCGCACGGGAGTCGTTACAAGGGCCGCCTTTGCGGAACCTTTGGTGATGTTGCGGTCTTCTCACTGCAGGCCAACAAGGCGGTTTTTGCTGGCGAGGGAGGGATATTGGTGACGAATGACCCCTCCCTTCACGACCGCGCCGTGCTGACCGGACACTATCGTGATCGAAGTCGTGAGAATGTTGAGACGCCTGACCTGAAATCGTACTGGGTGACCGGGTTCGGCCCCAAACTGCGGATGTCGCCGTTCAACGCCATCGTGGCAACACACTCGCTGGCCCAGCTTCCCCGGATAATAGAGGGTCGTGCGCGGTGTCTGGGATATTTTCGGGACCGCCTCCGGGAAGAGGTCGGATACATCGAGGCGCCGTTCATATCGCCACATGCAGAGATGGGGGCGTGGTACGGCTTCAAGCCTCTGTTTCTTCCGGACAAGCTGCCGGGGGTGACGAAGGCGAGGCTCATCGAGGCTCTACGAGCCGAGGGAGTGGAGGTCAGCGATCCATCCGGCCCGCCGCTCGCCACTCTGCCGCTGTACCAAAACGCGGAGGACCGGATGGCGGGCACGAAGCGGCGGCACCAGAACGATCCCACAGCCTTCTCGGTCTCCGAGTTTGTCGCGGCCCAAGGTCTGTCGTTGCCGACATTTTACGACTGGGCACAGCACAAGCCGCTGATCGACCAGTATATGGACGCGTTCATCAAGGTGGAGCGCAATGCAGGAAAGCTACGCGATGGCGAGTGACAGGGTCCGAGGGCCAGGTCACTCCAGCGCCGGCAGCCTCATCACCGTGGGTTCGAGCCGACAGTCACAAGAGCTGCACCAGGCGGCTCTTAAAAGAGGCTGGAGAGTCGACCACGTCGAAGTGAAGGCCGGAGACGAGCAGAACACCATCAGGGACCACATAACCGAGCGGTGCGTTGATGTGTCGTACGCCGTGCTCGTCAACCACGGTCGTTCGTCGGACATCGGCAGTGTCGTTCGCATCGCGCAGGCCTGTGACGCAGTCGCATCGGGTCATGCCGGACGTGTCCAGATGTTCGGTCCCTCCGGTGAAACAGCACGAGTCCTCGACAACAAGTGGGAGGCTCACCTGTTGTCGCGGCGAGCTGGACTCGCTGCCGTGCGGAGCACGTTGGTACGGGCACAGGACCTGCGTCGGGTCGCACCGAGCTGGGCATCGAATCGCGTCGTGATCAAGCGGCTCAACGAAACCGGCGGGCGAGGCATGGTCGGCGGAGCGCCCACGGCAGACCTGTTCGACAGAGCCGGGGAAACGTATGCCAATGACGAGTCGCTCCTGCTCGCTGACTTCGCAGACGGATACGAACTCTCCCTCAAGGGCATCGTGTACGAGAGTGTTTATCCTGTGTCGGCAGTCCTGAAGGAGGTGACAAAACTTCCTGTGGTGCATGGGGACTGGAAAGTGAAGGTCGGATTACCGCTGCCGGCACACGGATGGGCATTTGGAGTACTGCGCCGAATCGCCGAGATATCCAGTGTTTCCGGATATCTCAGCATTGAGGGAATCTGGCAGCCTGATTCGGGTGAATTCCTCATCTCTGAAATCGCACCGCGTCGTACGGGCAGCTACGTGCTTGCCGATTCGGTGTCATCCATTGGTTCTGTCGTGGACGGCGTGCTGGATCTGCTGGAGGAGACTGCGCCCTTGTGCGACCCGACATCGGGTCTGCGCGGGGCGACGCTGCCGCTGCAAGACTCGCCGGCGGTTCAGCGTGCCGTCGAAGAGGGGCGACGACGCGGGATTGTGCGCGAGGTCGACTGGGAGGATCTGGAGACCGGACGAAGGCTGAGAGTCCATCTTGGGCCATGGAAGGAAGGCGAGCTCGGCGAGGGCTTGAACAGCGTCGGAGACATCTTCGGCCAGGCGGCGGAGCATCGAGTGTGGCATCTGCTTGACATGGGTGAGAAGCTGGCGCTGGGAGCGGTGCGCTGACATGACGATAACTATTGCTTTCGTGTGCCGCGGCAACATATGCAGGTCGCCCGCCTTCGCCATCGCGGCCAGCACCGCGTTGGCGCCACTTGGGGACTTCGTGAGTGTGCGATCGGCGGGGTCCGCTGACTGGTGTGGGGGAAGGCCCCGTCACGCGCCGATGGTCGCGGCTGCCGCCCGCCGTGATCTGAAGATGGACAGCGCGCTTTCGGAGAAGCTCAGGATGTGGATGGTCGACGCGTCAACATTGCTGATACCACTGGATACCGAAGTCGAGCGGGCCGTCCGCACAGAGATCGCGGCGTTGAAGGACGAACCCGCTGTTCTCCCGGCCTCGGTGGTGTGTTTCCCGGACGGCGTACGAGACCCGTACGGTGGATCGGAGAACGACTTCGACGAGGTGGTCAACCTGGCGTTGCTTTTCGCGGATCGGCTGCTGATCGCGCTTTCGGACCTGGCTGCGAAGGAATCCGTTGCCGACCCTGTTCATTGTCTGACCCATCTGCTGAGCAACTTCTGAGACGACCGCTGCCGCGGCCCCAGGTGATCACGGAGCGGGTCTGTTGCACCCATCTAAGAGCTCGTAACACGATCATGGTCGGGCTTTCTTGAGGCGTCTCCAGCAGATGAGGCCGCAGGCCAGGGAGACGAGGGCATCGTGCAGGTCGA